>NZ_JAXCHD010000001.1:0-695128 GCF_037027525.1 Paenibacillus sp. 203 | reverse complement strand
GCAGGAAAAGGATGTATCGGGTATTAGCTACCGTTTCCGGTAGTTATCCCTGTCTTGTGGGCAGGTTGCCTACGTGTTACTCACCCGTCCGCCGCTAGGTTATGTAGAAGCAAGCTTCTACATAACCCCGCTCGACTTGCATGTATTAGGCACGCCGCCAGCGTTCGTCCTGAGCCAGGATCAAACTCTCCATTAAAGACCAACCGAAGCCGGTTTATAGAAAGAGCGATAAGCTCATTTTTAATGCTAGCGATTCTTCTTTATAAAAGAAGAAATCTTTGTTTCATCATCCATTTGTTCAGTTTTCAAAGAACTTGTCTGTTCTCGTTCGTTCAACGAGCCAGGAATTAGATCATATCATGTTAGTTGCTTTCTTGTCAAATCTTTTTTTCGATTATCTTTTCAGCAACCTCGCTTCAAGAAATGATACTCTCAAAGCAACGTCTAATAATATATCATGCCTAAAGTTATTTAGCAAGCATTTATTTATATCTATTTTATTTCCTACTATACAACAGATAATAAGGCAGCCACCCCGCCCCAGAGCGGAATGACTGCACTCATTGTAAAACTATTATTCTTGTTCCAGCAGTCTGATAAATTCATCCTCATCTTCTATGGTGTCAATTCCGAGCTGTTGGGCCTTAGCCAGCTTACTCCCAGCCTTTTCACCAGCTATGACTAGATCCGTCTTTTTCGATACAGACCCCGCAACTTTGGCTCCCAGCGCCTCCAGCTTGGATGCAGCTTCGTCACGCGTAAGCTGATGCAAGGTACCTGTAAGCACGACCGTTTTGCCACTGAAAAAGCTGTCTGTCTTCTTCTCCTGTGGAGCTTCAGGGGCCTGAGCTTTCACCCCTAGAGACAGCATCTTTTCAATTCCCGCCTGAGTAAATGGATCTGCAAAGAAAGCAACAATGCTTTCGGCTACAATCCCGCCCACATCCGGTAGTTCTATCAGTTCTTCCACCGTAGCGGACATCGTCTTGTGCAAATCACGGTAGTGTTCAGCCAACATGCGTGTTGTTGCTTTACCAGTATTCGGTATACCCAGAGCATAAAGGAAAGAAGCCAAATCTCTCTCTTTACTCTTTTCTAGTGCCGCCAAGAGGTTACTGGCCTTTTTCTCACCAAACCGCTCCAGCTTCACTAGATCATCATATTGGAGTGTATACAGATCCGCAGGCTCGCGCACTTCCAGTTCGTCATGCAGCTGTATGGCCGTTTTGTCACTGAATGTCTCAATATCCATAGCATCACGTGAAGCAAAATGGGAAATACGAGCTACAATTTGTGGTTTACAGCCCAGCTTATTGTCGCAAAACAAATGGGCACCTCGCTGCTGCAACGGAAACCCGCAGGCTGGACAATGATCTGGTACGACAATTTCCTCTCCGTCGTGCTCAGATGTTACCTTTCCTAATATCTCCGGAATGACATCGTTTGAGCGACGGATAAATACACGTGCACCCAAAGCAAACTTCAAGTTTTTGCGCTCGATGTCACCAGCATTGTTCAGTGTACAATTTTGTACAGTGACTCCCGCCAGTTCTACCGGCTCTACCCTTGCAAGTGGGGTGATTTTACCCGTTCGTCCTACATTCCACTCAACCGAGTTAAGCACCGTTGTTGTTTCCTCGGCTTCGAACTTATAGGCCACCGCCCAGCGCGGGAATTTATCGGTATACCCGAGAGCCTCACGTGTGCGCATATCTGTAATTTTCAATACTGCCCCATCAATGAGGTAATCCAATCCGGCACGAGATTCTTCAATCTCAATCAGTTGCTCCATTACATCTTCAAAATTATCAAAGTAAGTCAGGTAAGGGTTTACCTTAAAATGATTTTCACGCAGGAAAGTCATCATTTCCTGGTGGCTGTTAAACTGGATCCGGTCTGCATAACCCACATTGTAGAAAAATGCATTCAATCGCCGTTCTGCTGTCACTTTGGGATTCAAGTTACGCAAAGCGCCAGCTGCGGCGTTGCGTGCGTTTTTAAGAGGGTCCGTGGCAGTCTCATTATATTTGGACAGTACAGAGAGATTCATTATCCCTTCTCCCTGAACTTCAATAGTTCCATTTCGAAAAGGAATTGTAAGTGGCACGGATTTAATCGTTTTTACCTGCGCCAATATCCCCTCACCCACCACACCATTACCGCGGGTAGAAGCCTGTACCAGCTGTCCATCAGTATATGTCAGGTTCAGCGTTAGACCATCAAATTTAAGTTCTATCGCATAACCTGGAGATGGCAAAGGTTGCTCTGGGTTCTTGGTATTGTAATCATTGACCAGCTTCACGACACGCGCGTTCCATGCACGCAGCTGTTCCATATTCTGAGCTTTATCAAGGCTCCATAATGGGGCAAGGTGGCGATGCGGTGTGAACCCTTTGAGTAACTCCCCGCCCACACGCTGTGTCGGCGAATCCGGCAGCACAAGGCCGCTCGTCTGTTCAAGCGCTACCAGCTCGTCATAAAGCACATCATATTCTTTGTCGCTGACCTTGGGTTCATCCAGTGTGTAGTAATGATAGTTATATGTGTTCAGTTCAGCAACAAGCTGCTCCATCCTGTGCATTGGGTTCATGCAGGCGTATCCCTCCGGGAACTTCATCAGGGCAGAGGTCCTAAACCAAGCTGCCACTCATGAGGTTCGAGATTTAATGATGTTTGAGATTTATTCTACTTTTGTAATCGGTGCAAAGCCAGCTAACAGTCGTTTAACCCCTACTGGAGCCGGAAAAGCAATTTGAAGCTCCATATCATTGCCCGTCCCTTTTACAGCTACAATAGTTCCAATCCCCCATTTACCATGCTGTACCTTGTCTCCAGCAGCAAAAATGGAGGGACCTCCTGCCGAAGCAGCCGGAGTGGGTTTCGCGGATGAAGATATCGTTACTGTTACTCGGGGTGACGCGGAAGCAGACGAACCACTACGGCTCATCGTATCAAACGAGCGTTCTCCACCAAAGTTGCTGCCACTACCTTTATTCAGTCCGCGCCCACCATAAGATCCGCCTACATTGCCTGAACGACGGTAGCGGTCACGTTTGATGATCGTATCCTCTTTTAACTCGTCCGGAATCTCTTCGAGAAAGCGGGAAGGCGGGTTAGCTGTGGTGCGGCCAAACAGAGTGCGCATTTGTGCGCATGTAAGGAACAGTTGCTCCTCTGCACGGGTAATCCCGACATACGCCAATCTGCGCTCTTCCTCCAGCTCTTCGTTATCCAGAAAGGCACGACTATGAGGGAATACTCCCTCCTCCATACCGACAATAAATACGATGGGAAACTCCAATCCTTTGGCGCTATGCATGGTCATCAATACAACCGCATCGCTTTGCTCTTCTTCCTCGTCATTCATAGAATCAATATCGGCAATTAGCGCAAGGTCGGTCAGGAAGGAGACGAGTGACTTGTCTTCCGCTCCTTTTTCAAATTCCATGGTTACCGACAGGAACTCATCAATATTCTCCAAACGTGAACGTGACTCGAGTGTATTCTCGTTTTGCAGCTCCAAGCGATATTGGGTGGTTTCCAGCATTTTTTCTGTTAACTCAGTAACCGACAGGTAGTCTACCATCCGACTTAAACCTTCGATCATATCGTAAAACTCAACCAACGCATTGCGCGTACGTCCTGCAAAGCCCAAATCGTCTACAACTTGAAGGACACGGAAAATTGAAACTCCACGTTCTGCTGCAGCTGCCTGCAATTTGCCGACGGTTGTGTCTCCGATGCTTCGTTTTGGCACATTAATGATTCGGATCAAGCTGATGTCGTCGTCAGGATTGGAGAGCAGGCGAAGATACGCCAGCAAATCCTTAATTTCCTTCCGATCATAGAACTTGATACCGCCCACGATCTGGTAAGGAATATCCGATTTAATCAAAATTTCCTCGACAACCCGAGACTGAGCATTCGTACGGTACAAAATGGCATGATGGCTATAGGTTTTGCCCGCATTAATATTCTTATGAATTTCGGAGGCGATAAAGTAGCCCTCATCATGCTCAGAGTCAGCACGATAAACTTTAATCTTGGCTCCGCCTTCTTTGTCAGTCCATAGTTTTTTCGGCTTGCGGCCTGTATTTTGACCAATAACTTCGTTGGCAGCATTGAGAATATTTGAGGTGGACCGGTAGTTCTGCTCCAGCAAAATGGTGCGCGCTTCCGGGTAGTCCTCTTCAAAATTCAAAATGTTGCTAATATCCGCACCCCGCCACCGATAGATGGATTGGTCACTGTCACCTACTACGCAAATCCGGTGATGCTTGTCGGCCAGCATTTTGCACAGCATGTACTGCGCACGGTTCGTATCCTGATATTCATCAACATGAATGTATTGAAATTTTTTCTGATAGAAATCCAGTACCTCAGGTACTTCTTTAAAGAGCTGAATCGTTGCCATGATCAAATCATCAAAATCAAGAGAGTTGTTATTTTTGAGTCGTTGTTGGTACTTGGTATATACCTTCGCCACAATCCCCTCAAAATAGTCGCCAATCTTGCGTTCATACATTTCGGGAGTGACCAGTTCATTTTTAGCCGTACTCATCATAGACTGAACCGCTTTGGGTTCAAACTTTTTGGTGTCTATATTCAGATCCTTCATGCAGCTCCGAATGACAGACAATTGATCCGTAGAATCCAAAATGCTGAAATTCGAGGTAAATCCAATCCGCTCGATATCCCGACGTAAAATACGCACACACATCGAGTGGAAGGTGGATACCCACACATCTCTTCCCTGTGGGCCAATCAGCTTGGATACGCGATCCTGCATCTCACGCGCGGCCTTGTTCGTAAAGGTAATCGCCAAAATGCCCCATGGAGCCGTCTTGCGGGTCGCGATGAGGTAGGCTATTCGGTGCGTAAGCACCCGTGTTTTACCACTGCCTGCGCCAGCCATAATCAGCAGCGGACCATCTACCGCCTCCACAGCCTGACGCTGAGGCGGATTAAGACGAGCTACCGCCTCGTGTATATCTATTGATTGCATGCGTGCATGCTCCTTTCCTGAGCTTCCATAAATTCACGTTCTATACTTCCAATTTCACAGCTACCGTCTCCAGCGCTTTCGCCAAGTCACGATAAATGATGTTTCCTACTACAATGGTGTCACAAACGGCAGCCGCTTGTAACGCGGTAGATTTATCCACGATACCTCCCCCGTATAGGACACGAGAGCGCTCCGTACTGCGATGTATTTTCTGCACCAGCTCCATATCTCCAAAAGCACCGCTATATTCCACATATACAATCGGTAGATGCATGAGCTTGTCAGCAATCTGTGCATATGAGGCGGCTGATGTAGCACCCAGCGAAGTATCTGCTCCGGTAAGCTTAGCAACTGTGGAACCACCGTTCAAAACAATATATCCTTCCGTCACAAGCAAATCCCAAGGGATCAAATAACCAAACTGCTCAATCGCACGTTGGTGCTGCCCTAGAATCCAATTACTGTCAGTAGTATTTAGTACCATGGGAATCATATATAGATCAAACCCCGGCACAACAGCCTCCAGATCGGACACCTCAAGCACACACGGCACCTCATAACGCCGAACTCGCGACAGCAAATCCACCGTATTTTCATAGGTAATACCTGAGGAACCTCCTACCATAATCGCATCCGTACCAGACATACACACGGCGTCAAGCGCACCATCATCCAGTTCCTTGTCAGGATCAAGCTTAAACACATGCCTCCATGATTGAATTGAATCTGCCAACACACATTCCTCCAGCATTCATTGCTTTTGTCATGATCCAGGCGAGCCGAATTCCAATATCCAAAAGCGTTCTATGCTAAGTCTATGATAGTGCTTAAAAGGTGTCAATGTTCGTATCAAATGGGAACACCCCGTTCAGACAACTCATGGTCGTAACGCATACAACCAACTGCGTTCACTAAGTTCTTTTTCCGTTAAACTATCTGTATAGAAACCTCGTACACCCATCTGTTCATACTCAGCCGCATCCTTCAACTCATTAATGGTATTTACGTAGCACACTGCCCCTGCCTCACGCAAACTTTCCACTAAAGCACCACTCACCCGATTCTCTGGTAAAGTTACTGCCGTTATATCATTTTGTTGTACAAATCGAATGATCTGGTCGTCCTTATCTTCTATGGCATAGAGCGTATAAATAACGGATGGATAGGGATAAATACTCCGTAACGTTCGCAACATTTCTTCATTATAAATTTGAGGAACAATACGGGACAAAAGCTCGGGGTTTTTCTCCTGTGCCTGACGGGTCAGTTGCGCAAACAACTGTTTGATTTGGACAGGGTTCTGTTCTTTCGTATCGGTCACAATATAAGCATCCGAGTATGTTTCCAATAAATCCAATACATCCTTCCAATCTACTGGGGTATAGGAACCGTGTATGGGAGTGTTCTTAAATTGATGATAGCTCCAAGGTTTTCCGCCCTGTTCCGTAGCAACTGCATTTTCCTGTTGCATTTGCTCTGTAAAAGATTCTGTCCATTCATGGCGCGCCACCAATTGTCCATCCGATGTAAACATCAGGTCGACCTCGAATACGCGGCTGCCTTTTTTATAATTTTCCACAAACGCTTCACGCGCATTAGTATAGGCCAAACCATCAACGGCTCCCATGGCATGCGAAATCACACGGTGCGTGGTAAAGTCAGTATGTTCTTCTGTGGATTTTCCTTTGTATGCCAGTAAAAATGTGCCGATTAACATTAAAAGAATAACCGAAACAATCAATCGTTTCATAGGAGGTCACATCCTTTTCGTACAGGTCAATACCCCACATACGCATGCTCAAAACAACTGCCAGACGCAAAAGCACCCTCCGGCTAAACCGAAGGGTGCTTCTGTATTAATACGCGTTCTTGAAACCGTTGCGAATCGTGCGGAAAATAATTTTAATATCAAATAAGAGCGACCAGTTCTCAATATAGAAGATGTCATGCTTAATCCGTTCCTCAATAGATGTATCTCCACGCAAGCCGTTGCTCTGTGCCCAGCCTGTGATTCCAGGACGAACATGATGCTTCACCATGTATTTTGGAATTTCCTCACGGAACTGATCCACATAATAGGGTCGTTCTGGGCGTGGACCAACGACACTCATATCACCCAGCAGAACGTTGAAAAATTGAGGCAGCTCGTCGAGACTCGTTTTACGAATAAAAGTACCAAAACGTGTGCGTCTTGGGTCATTAGCAGTCGTCCAGCCCGTATCTTCAGTTCCAGGAGGCAGCACCTTCATCGAACGAAATTTGTACATTCGGAAGGTGCGACGATTCAAGCCCACCCGCTCTTGCTTAAAAATGATGGGCCCTCTGGATGTGATCATTACACCAATCGCCACTGCCAGCATGATCGGAGACGTCAGAAGAATCGCGAATAAAGAGAATAAAATATCGAATAGACGCTTAAACAATCGATTCCCCGCCACATCCAGTGGAATATCCCGTACATTAATCATCGGCATACCTGCAAAGTTATCAAAGTACGGACGAGCCGGCAAATAATCAAAAAAGTCAGGGATTATAAGCGTGCGCACTCCAGCCTTTTCACACATGTTTATAATCTTGGGGTACTTATCATGGGCATCCAGCGGAAGCGCCAGAATGACCTCGTCAATCATCAGACGCGACAGCGTAGCCTCCAATTGATCTAAGCCTCCAAGAATCGGGCGGAAATGCGCCGCTTCCTCTTCACTCCAATGCCGCTTATCATCCAGAAAACCCACGACCTCGTATCCTAGATCAGGATACTGTCCAAGATTATGATAAAATCGTTGGCCTAGAGTACCCGCCCCGAGAATAAGCATGAACTGCTTGTTGTACCCTTTTTGACGGAGAGCTTTAAGAACTTGCTTCAAAAAGAACCGGTAAAACAAAATAAGCAGCACATTCCCAACCATATAGATCGCCAGATAGGACCGCGAAATGTCGATTTGCTTCACGAAGAACATCACACTCAACAGCACGAACAGGCCAACAATATGAATTTGGGTGACGCGGAATACGTCATCTGCAAATCGTTTTTTGCGTTTGGGCGAATAGAGCGAGAATAACATCCCCAGCACTACGGCAATCAGGCCGTAGATTAAGCTCCAGCCTCCATATACTTGAATAGGAAGCGGTTCATTATAGGTGATCCATTCACTTTCAAATTTGAAAAACCAAGCGATCAGAAAGGACAATTGAATGACCGCGAAATCCGCCACAATATATAATTGGGTTAAAAAACGCTGATTTCTGCGTATCATGCTTTCACCTCAGTACGAGATTGTTCCCCGCTGTCCGGCTTGACCGGTGCGGACAACTTATTTTTTAGAAAGGCCATTCCAAATTTTACGGTAATTCCCGCATATACAGCCATATTGGTGATCCAACTGTATTGCTGTTTATAATGCTTACGATGAAATACCCACATAGCTCTATGAAACTCATAAATAATTTTCAAAGGACGACGGCGAGCGCTGCCCCCTTTGATATGAATAATATATGTGCGCGGGTAGTAGTAAATGCCCCACCCGGCTTGCTTAATCCGGTAACACCAATCAATATCCTCACCATACATAAAAAAGGTTTCGTCCAAGCCCCCAACCTGGTCAATTGTCTCCCGGCGCACCAGCATAAAAGCACCTACCAGTACATCTACAGGATACTCATCGTCCGGGCTTAGATGCCCAAGCTGATATTGATTGTACTTCGGGCTATCCGGGTAACGCTTCGACCAGCCGAAAGCATAGTAAAAAGAAGCTGACGGCGTTGGAAATCCTCGCTTACAAGCCTTGTCTAATGATCCATCCGGCAAGATGACCTTACAGCCCGATGCTCCCATCTCCGGATGCGTATCCATAAACTGAATCATTGTATCCAGCGTGTCCGGTTGCACCAACGTATCGGAGTTCAATAACAATACATAACGCCCGCTGGCTACTTCCATCCCCTGGTTGTTCGCCTTGGCAAAACCTGTATTATTCTTATTGGCTATCAACGTAATCTCCGGGTATGCAGCACGAATAGCCTCAACAGATCCGTCACTAGAGTGATTATCAATCACAATCACTTCATATCGGTACTGCGACTTTGACGCATACACCGATTGCAAACAATCCAGCGTCAATCGACACGTATTATAGTTGACGACCAGTATGCTTACATCCATATTTAAAACGCTCCTGACAAATTCAGTAATCTATTCTACTATCGCCTATTATAGCATACCGCGCAGACCACGGGGCGCAAAAAAGCACATAACTTGTAACCTTACATAGTTAGTAGAATTTCACAAAATTCGATTCCAGTCGCTCCAAAGTGCAAATATAGACAAACGAAACCATTTCGATCTATATATTGTTCATCGGAAGTCGTTTATTAGATTTTTGTAAAATCCTCGGTTGAGGTCTAAAATTCATCGTGGTAAGATATACATGGAAAAAGGGCTGGTGCCAGCCAGCCCCTGCGCAACCAACGCTCCAAGAGCGGACGGTTTTGGAACAATCAGGCCGAAAATAGACCCTTCCTTGCGGGGGCGGTCTATTTTCGTTTGTTAAACTCTAACAGTGTGACGATTAACGCCCCGAACGTCAGCATTAAACTGAGCGCCTCAAACACTGTCACAGGCTTCACCCCCCTCCTCGGGAGAGTTAGCCGACCGCCCTTTGCAGCTCTATCGGTTGCACGTTTCAATTATACTATATTTTTCCATAAAGGAACACGCATTCGATGGTATTTTATCTAGTATTCATTTGCACCTTTGACTATTTGACGCTTATATATGGAAAAAAGTTTCAATATTTTTTCTTTCCATACCTCTATAACTTCCTCAATACAAAAACCAACTTATAAATCCAGTTGTCCAACCGTGACTGCCTGTAAAATGGAGACTGCCAAATATATTTCATACGAGAAAACACACCCTTTTGGTAGCTGTCCAGGAATTGATCCATATCTTTATACATTTGAGGAGACATGTCTTGTCCATAAAGCTGAATAAATTGCTGGGCTTGTTTGCTTAAAATATAGCGATTTTTTCCTTTTGCAAATCTACTTAGTCTTTTCCTCCACTTGCTAACCCAGCCATCCGTAGAACCTCCCAGCACATTGTTTTGATGCTGCCGATACCAAATGTACGGATCGGGGTCAAAAACAACCTCACCAAAAGAGGAAGTGCATAAATAAATCCACCAGTCATGCATGATAATATTATCCAAAGAAGTTGGGATTCTCTTTTTCACGAGCTTGAGTGTTTCTTTATTGATCACCATGGTACAGCCTACACATACATTCTCAATGAGAGCATTATAGAAGGATACAGGTCGTAGGATGTCAGCTGGCCATACTTTGAGTGGTTCCAATGTTTGAGAGACCATTTGAGTAGCAGAACAGTACATCAGCGGTCGGCTCCCATCCTGCTCCCTGAGATGTGCCACAGCCTGAGCAAGTTTATTCGGCATCCACACATCATCCTGATCACAAAAAGCGTAATAGTCGAATGTATCAGACGATCTTTGAATCAGATCAAAAAAGCTTTTAATAACCCCTACATTGCTCTCAAGGCATAAAAAAATCTGTTGAGGATAACGTTGCTTCAGCGCGCTCAACTTGGCAACCGTATCATCTGTCGAGCCATCATCACGAATTAGAATCTGAATTTCTACGTCTTTTTGATTGATGAGACTTTCTATTTGCTCATCTAAGTAAGCTGCTCCATTATATGTAGATAATAAAATTTGTACGTTAGGTCTGTTCAGAGTAATGACCTCCTTCTTTTAAAATGTGCAATAGAGGGACAATATGTTTCATCTGCTTATACATTATAATGCTCATTGTCCTTAATCAACATAGGCCTTAATATAATAAAATCTCCCACTCATGAACTGATGGGAGATTGTTGATATTTATAATAAGGTTTTATTTACTCGGATGTACTAAGACACTCCTGCAAAAAATCACGCAATCCCTCACGCCAGTCGCGCAAATCATTCAATCCATTGGTTCGGATCGCGATATGCTCCATAACAGAGTTACGTGGCCGCGCTGCTGGTCTGGGGAATTGCTCTGTGCTGCATGGTTCCAATTTCGCTGTGATCTTGGCATCTAATATTTCCGCCGCATCCTGTAAAATAGCTTGCGTAAATTCATACCAGGTACAGGAGCCGCTATTGGAAGCATGGTATATGCCGTACTTCTCCGTTTGAATCAATTCCGCCAAAAAGCGTGCCAGATCCACCGTATAGGTAGGTGAACCCTTCTGATCATTCACTACCTGGAGGAGCGGCTTCTCCTGTCCAAGCTTCAGCATCGTTTTGACAAAATTGTTCCCATGCAATCCATATACCCAAGATGTACGAACAATAAAATACCTAGAGGAAAGTGTTTGGGTCAATACCTCTCCCGCCCGTTTGGACTTTCCGTAGATACTCTGCGGATTGGTATTATCGTACTCATGATATGGCTGTTTTGCCGTTCCATCAAACACATAATCTGTGCTGATATAAACCAGCTTGGCTCCAACCTTTTCCGCAGCCATTGTCATATTACGTGTACCTGCCGCGTTGACTTGATAAGCCCCGTCTACATCAGTCTCTGCTGCATCCACAGCCGTATACGCTGCACAGTGGATTACGGCATTAGGTTGATATTGTCCTACAATCTTCACCGTCTGCTGCAAATCCGTGATATCTAATTGTTCGCGATCGTAACCCAGGACATCATGTCCTTGCTCCTGAAAAACCTTTACTACATCTTTACCAAGTTGACCGGAAGCTCCAGTAACCAATACCTTCATTTTACGCATCCCCCAAGCGGGAACCGTACTGCTTTGCATAGTATTGTTGGTATTCGCCGGATTGAATACGAGTCCACCATTCTTCGTTGTCCAAGTACCAACGAATCGTTTCTTTAATGCCGGTTTCAAAAGAGTGCTTTGGCTTCCAGCCCAGCTCATTCATGGTCTTCGTAGGATCAATGCCATAACGGCGGTCATGACCTGGACGATCCTGCACATACGAAATCAGAGATTCTGGCTTGCCCAGCTCCTCCAACACTGTTTTGACGATATGCACATTTGTCCGCTCGTTATTTCCCCCGATATTGTATACTTCACCCAGTTTACCCTGATGAATGACCAGATCAATTGCACTGCAATGATCCTCTACATACAACCAGTCGCGAATGTTCAAGCCATCCCCGTATACAGGTAGCTGTTGGTCGCTCAATGCACGTGAGATCATTAACGGGATCAATTTTTCAGGAAACTGGTATGGACCATAGTTGTTAGAACACCGCGTGATATTCACTGGTAAACCGAAGGTTTCATGATATGCGCGAACTAACAGATCGCCGCCTGCTTTGGATGCAGAATAAGGACTATTAGGCTGCAACGGAGTTTCCTCCGTAAACAATCCTGTTTCTCCCAAAGAACCATACACCTCATCTGTTGATACCTGTACAAACTTGGTCACGTTATATTTCTTGGCTGCGTCCAGTAGCACTTGCGTACCCAATACGTTTGTTTTCACAAACACTTCCGGTTCCAGAATACTCCGATCCACATGTGACTCCGCTGCAAAATTAACCACCACATCAATCCCCTGCTGCATCAGTTGGTCAATCGCTTGTGCGTCGGTAATATCTGCTTTGATGAAGCTATGCTTGGGGTTATTTTCAATGGATTTCAAATTTTCCAGGTTACCTGCATAGGTAAGAGCATCTATATTTACAATTTCATAATCTGGATGCTGTTTTAACATATACAATACAAAGTTACTGCCTATAAATCCGGCCCCGCCGGTGACAAGAAGTTTCATACTGACCTCCTAGATCTTATTATTCCTCTAATCAAAATTAATGTCAGCGTCGGCCAGTGCCGGATGCTTCTGATCCTTCTCTGAAAGAATAGCATGAGAAGTTGGCCAATCAATCCCTAGTGCTGGATCATTCCACAGAATTCCACGATCATTTTCAGGTGAATAATACTCGTCTACCTTATACAGCACTTGAGTGTTAGGAACAAGCGTACAGAACCCATGAGCAAAACCCTTGGGCACCAGTAGCTGACGTCTATTATGTTCACTTAAGATTACCCCGACCCATTGACCGAATGTTGGAGAACTTTTACGAATATCCAAAATCACATCGTAGATAGCTCCAGAAAGCACACGAATGAGTTTGGTCTGTGCTTTAGGATTAAGCTGATAATGCAAACCACGAATCACACCGGCTTCTGCAGACAAGGAGTGGTTATCTTGAATAAAAGCATGGTCTATTCCGTTTTCTTTCATGATCTGTTCATTGTAACTTTCCATAAAAAAACCACGGTGATCACCATGAACCACGGGTTCAGTGATTTTTGCACCTGAAAGTACTTCCTTTATTATCATTCACGAAACCTCCAACATCTTGAGTATATACTTTCATTTATGATTACTATAAAATTAATAAGCACACTATATTGGGAGGGAATATGCTTTTGAATTTATCGAGAGTTAATAAAAATTTTGTTTGGTCCTATTTGGTTTTGACGTGGCTACTTATCCCGATTCTAATATTGTTTAAAGTCGATTCTTACTATATTTCCATATTATTCGGTCTAAATATTGCACAGTCGTTTGTCATAGGTGCTACATACATTTTACACATTAGTGGTATCTTAACATATGCCAAGAAAGAAATAATGGTGCAATACCTAGCTTTTGGCGGTTATCTAGTTGGAATAATATTCATTTACGCCTTCCTTCAAAGGGAACATTTCATTTATTATTGGGACTTTTCAGCCTATTGGAATACATCCATACAATTTAATAACCTTTTAAGTACAGATTTTATAGCAGCTTCTAAACAAATCTATGCAAGCATTTTAAGAGATGATTATTCCGTTTTCCCAACAATCTTTCTCTCTTTACCATTAAAGTTCTTAGGTACAAGCTACATGAGCTATGTCTTGGCAATCTATACCTGCTTCTTGTATCCTTCTTGTTTGATACTTTTCTTATTATGTATCAAGATTGCTGATCAAATCCAGTTAAACACAAAATTGAACATTTTCATGATCTTTGTACTTACATTTACCTTTCCAATTATGATAGCTCCTATGTTAGGTGGATATCTGGATTCTATAGGACTTATTTTTATTTGCTTGTCGCTTGTTATCTTATTTAATAATGACTTTGAACGCTTAAATTTAAAAGCAGTTTTACTCTTAGCTGCTTGCCTAGTATTACTAACATTTACAAGAAGATGGTATGGGTTTTGGATCGTATCTCTTTTTGGCTCGATCAGTATCGCTTTTTTGTTCAAATGGATTCTAGAAAAAGAGTTTCGCTTCAAGCAGCTCTTGCAGGTTATTTTAAATTTTTTCATTATAGGATCTTCAAGTGCATTATTTCTTATTATATTCTTCAATGAATTTATTCAAAGAGCCCTTACCAATAACTTTAAAAACGCCTACTCAGCTTATTATTTTGGTGACGTCTTAAGTAACTTACACAATTTATTTTATCATTATGGTGCCTTCATTTTTCTGATAGCTCTTGTTGGTTGCATAGGCTTGTTATTTATTGGTAAAACTAGGTATATATCAATCTTTCTAGTTATAAACTTGTTTATTACGTACTTTCTTTTTACAAGAATTCAAAGCTTAGCTTCTCAGCATTATTATCTTCTTACCGTGAACGTATTAATTTTATTTATTTGTGGCGTTATTCTTATTCTAAACTATTTGTCCAAGATAAAATATGCAAAAAATGTTTTCTTAGTTATTCTAGTTTATTTAGTCGCTTGTAATTTCTTGGTAACATTCACTAATGTAAATGCACGTCCTGTTACCTATTTTTCTTCTTTATTCAGTGACTTTAAACAAACACCTAGAGTAAGAACAGATATACCTGTTTTAAAACAATTAACGACTTATCTTAAGGAAATCTCATCAGAGCAGCATAAGGTATATGTTCTGTCTAGCTCTGGAATTCTTAATGATGACATACTCAGACAGATTGAAATGCCTGACAATAGCAACGCTCTTCCATTTATGAATCTGACCCATCACGTTGATTTAAGAGATGGTTTTCCAGTGTCGTTTTTTGAGTCCGATTATGTCGTGATCGCATTACCTACACAATACCATTTAGGTGAAAGTGGTCAAAAAGTTGTAGGTATACTCGCAGAAGAGGTTATGAACGGATCTCTTAAAAATAATTATAAACCTTTAAAGAGCTATGCTCTGGATAATAACGTTAAAGCCATAGTCTTAAAAAAGACATCATCCATCACGAAGGAAAAAGTTGAACTAATACGTTCACAATTCAAAAAAATATACCCTGATAATCCAGATCTTTTCTAATTCAATACAGATGTCGATGCATACAAAAAAGCCCTCGATTTTTATTCGAGGGCTTTTTAAGTTAATCGTTAAACAATCTTACTGGGAATTGTTGCTGTTTTATTAGAACTACCAGAACTAAATTTTTTGCCAATCAGGAAAGGTAAGAATCTATTAAATAGTTCAATAAAAAGAATACAACTTAAGAAGACAAGCAAGGTAGAAATAACAACAAATGAAATTCCATCTAAATACATATTTGTTGTAACAGAAAACTTCTCGTAAAAATTTATATTCTCCCAGAAGCTAAGTATTAATCCATGCAGACCAAATATAATTAAAGAGTTTTTACCAAAATAGGACAGTAAACTAGATGACTCAATTTTTTTGGATAAGTATATATAAAATATTAAACTAGCCAATACCGACAGATAAAATAATACATAATTATGTCCATAGTAATTTCCTGACATGCCTGGTTTATCATTCATTAAAAATAATAAAAGACCCAGAAAGCCCGCTGCGTAAGCAACATATGGTTTGTTAATTCTAATTTTTTCAATAAAATATTGTTCATGCAATTTGAATATATAACCACAAATAATTAAAGAGGCTGCATTAATTGACGTGCCAAATGACCAGGGAAGTGCATGTGTGTCAAGCTTGCTTAAGAATGCACCAAGTATGGTTAGCAATATCCAAAATATATACATATAACTTCTTTTGGACGAAATTTTCAAGACCAAGTACGAAATGATCTGGGCTAAGAATAGACAAGGTAGGAACCAAAGAGACATGTTTAGAATACCTAAGTGATCTCCATCTGCATATAAAAAAGTTTCAATAACAACCATTGGATCGAGCGTTCCGACAATCCCCATCCAATGCATCCAACCAAAATACAGTAGTGAGCATATATACAGAGTCGTATATGGTAAAAGGATTGTTTTGATTTTAGACCACAAAAAACTACTAAACTTATAATTCTGAAAATTAGAAGTAAACCCAGAAGCAAAAAAGAAAAGAGGCATATGGAAGGAATAAAAATAGCCTATAATAAAGCTCTTATCCATCATTTCATTACCTTTAAAACCATGGGGCACCAAATGTGAGAATACTAAAAAAATAATCGCCAATCCCTTTAGTACATCCACCCACTTTATTCTAGTTGGAAGAGCTTTTACAATTTGCATTTAAATAGACTCGCTTTCTTAATTATTTAGCATAAGGTATCTTTAGTTCTATGATAATACTAAGAAAACAGCTCATAACCCATTTCACTTACTAATTTGTTAGCAAGCATCAAAGAACTATGTGTTCCCGCATCAGTCCACCAGTTCTCTAAAATATCAAATGTAAGTTGGTTTCGTTGAATATAAGCGTTATTAACATCTGTTATTTCATATTCTCCTCTTGCTGAAGGAGTCAAGGTCTTGATGATATTGAATACAGAGTGATTGAACATATAAATGCCCGTAACTGCATAATCACTCTTAGGAACCTCTGGCTTTTCTTCAATATTTACAATGTTATCGCCTTGTAGTTCTGGTACTCCATAGCGATTAGCATCAGGCACTTTATGAAGTAATAATTTCGCTCCTGATTCTTGAAGTTTGAATTTTTCAACAAACGATGAGATATCATCTTTAAAAACGTTGTCCCCCAAAATAACAACCATCTTGTCATTGCCAACAAAATGCTCAGCTAAAAGCAAAGCCTGTGCAATCCCCCCGGCTTCATCTTGCACTTTGTAAGTCAGAGTAACTCCAAGGTCGACACCACTTCCTAAGAGATTGACCACATCTCCCATATGTTCTTTTCCAGTAACGATTAAAATATCATTTATATTCGCCTTTTTGAGTTTATCAATAGAGTAATATATCATCGGATATTTACCAATCGGTAACAAATGTTTGTTTGTAACTTTAGTAAGGGGGTATAATCTAGATCCAGTCCCTCCAGCTAATATAATCCCTTTCATATCTAAGTTCCTCCTATTGAAGCTCTTTTATAAGTAGCTCCATAATGGTTTTTGCACGAGCTTCCCAATTATTATGGACTACGAAGTTTTCCAGTTGCTCTTGATCATAAAAAGGGCGTTGTAGGGTATCTATATCCATTAGATATTTTCTTATTTCCTCTAAACTATGATATAGATAAATCCCTTCCTGATTTAAGAGCCTTGTTTCTTCGCTATCCACCGCTAATATCACTTTATTAAAACTCAAATACTCATAAACTTTTACTGGATTGATCGTATCAATTCTATCCGAATTCCTCAAAAAGGGGTATAAAGAAATATCAAAAGCATTAATAATCGCACCAATTTCTGATTTAGGAACAGTCTCATAATATTTAATCCTATTATGCTGTTCAAAATTATAGTTCAGGTTATTTCTCCCAACCAAACATACAACAAATTTCTCATCAAAATCAGTAATAGCCTTAACCGCTTCTACATCAAACCAGTGGTCAATCGCTCCCACATAGCCAAAAATATAGTAGCCCTCTTGCTTTAAACGTCTCAATTCATCAGCAACCAAGCTATCTACATTTATGTTTAGTATAGCTGTATCCACAGCATTTTTCACTAAATAAGATTGTCTACATAATGTTTGAGAATGCTTATGCAAATGATTACTTGTAGAAATAACCAGATCCGCCTTGGCAAGTAATTCAATTTCCCACTTTTCGAGTAATTTCTTCATTAATGCATTGTTAGTTAGAAATACATAGTCGTCCATTCGATCAAACACAATCTTCTTATTATTATTTGATTTAATAAGAGGATAAAAGACTGGACTTCCTAACCAAATGATATCTGCACTGGAAACTAAATCTTCCAACTGCCTTTTTTCAAACCATTGATTCATATGGAATATGTCTAGGCTTTCAAAGCTTCTAGGCAATCTCAGACTGCCCGAAGGCCTGAATATTTGAAGACTATCATTTATGGTTTGATTTCTTCTCTTATAATCTGAGTTCTGCCTTACAATACTATTAAGTATGCTAATGGATGGTTCTACAAAGGTGATGTGAACCCCCGGCATTTTAGCAAACTCTTCGGCCATATGTTGCGGACGTTGTTTTAAATCATTCCAATAGATTGGAGAGAAATATAAAATTTTCATTTAACCGCTCCATACTAATAAAGGCGCCCCTTATTTTTTTATAAAAGAGGCGCCTTTAAAGTTTTATTAATTATCTATATGCTCTTGCCAACTGTTTTCGGGAATTTATATCGTTTTCCTTCATTTGTATTAATTCTTCATACGCTTCAACTGTGTATTGTTTATACAGAATATCAATTTCAACGTCTCGATTTTTAGTCGGAATCTTCTGCAAATGATCTAATTCAGCTTTAACAATTTCGAGGTGATTCTTATCTGCCTCAATATCCGATTCCATCGGCGCATACAGATCCTTTTGCAATTGGTAATTAGTTAAAATACTGTTTCGCATTGTCTTTCTAACATGCTCAACAGTATATCGGGAGGTGTCCACATCATGAATGACTTTCATTTTAGGATTAAGACCAACCTTATAGCCGATTTCTCTCATAGCAAAAGATACAACAATTTCTTCTCCTCCAGCGTAATTGTTTCCTTTACGCCCATAGGCGCTTCTAAAGCCCCCAATTCGCATTAGCGCAGCATGTCTAACTGCAAAATTGGCTCCATAAGGGAACTCCCACTGAAAATTAGAATCGATAATTTCTTCGCCTTCCACGATAAGCTGACTCCAGTATGCTTCAGTACCTGGTTTAACCACTTCAGGCCGTTCCTCGTGTAAATTGAGTATGATATTCCCACCCATGACCCCGATATCGGGACGATCTGAGAACCCTCTGATGGTTTCCTCAAGCAAGTTAGAGTTTGCAATAGCGTCATCATCAATATAGAGTATGACCTCTCCTTCTGCCCCAAATAAACCAACATTACGCGCAAAGGAAAGACCTTTTAATGGAGCCTCCATATATCGGAGGAAGGATTCGTCAATATTACAGGTTGCTCTGAACTCACGAACCAAATGATGAATCTCATCATTCAAATAATCATTATTTACAACGATAATTTCATAGTCTGCTTTATCCAACGACTGTTCTATGACAGATTTAATCGCATTCGATAGCTTTTCACTCCGCTGGTAAGTACAAATAATAACTGATAATCTCTTATTATAAACGGGTTCACTTTCAATGACCGCCTCAATACGGTACAAGTGATCGTTCTTAACCTTCGTATTTATAAGAGAGAACAGAACTTCCGTATCCTGTGCAAAAAAGTCATAATTGCTATCTGTTTCACCATTCATTGTATCCTTTATTTTCAGATCCCACGGATAGTTAGCTACAAATGTATCTGTTGTATGCTCTGATTTATCTATAAGCAGTGCATACATAGACGATAAAGCATTAGAATCAATAAATTCAAAATCATGGACTTCGCCTGTTTTTATATATAAATAGCAAATAGGCGTTGCCAAATTAAGACCAATAATCGTATTCACTTCATCTCTTCCAACCACAGTATGTCCTTTAGCAAGAACATACTTCTTAAACTCACCAACTTCAGTAGCATCTCCCTCAATGATCCATACTAATGGGGTCAGATAAAAATCTCTTCTAAAATCATCAAGTACCATGAGTTTATATCTGTTAGAGGTGATGCCTAGTTCTTGATCTAAAGCGGTCAGTGACTTATCGTGCCAGCGATAATCATATATAGGCTCATCGAACGTCACATGTTTGAGCTCAAATAGAGAGTTCACTCTCATCCAGTAATCATAATCCTCAAGGGTATGCTTATAACTAGAATAGTCACCCAATAACTGGGTTACCTTGGCCCTATACATAAAAGCTGCACCAATCGTATTGTTAGGATATACGTTTAACTCCAATGCAGACTTAGGCAGCATAACATTGCCACTGAACTGTGGTTCTTCATACCAGCCATGGTTGGAAATCACTTGACCAGCAGAGTCGATTAACCTCATGTTCGCATATACCATACCAATATTTTCATCTCTTTTAAGATCAGCTACCATCTTCTCCAGGAAATTTTCAGGGAGGATATTATCTGCACTTGTCCACGTATGATATTCACCCTTGGCTAGTTTAAAACCTCTGGATAATGTTCTTGGTATTTTACGATTTTCCTGATGAACTACTCTGATACGATGATCTGCTTTAGCGTACTCATCAATAATTTCTGCCGTTGAGTCTTTTGAACCATCGTTAATAATAATGAGTTCAAAATACTTGTAAGATTGCTGCAGAATACTATCAATAGCTTTTGATACATAATCCTCACCGTTATATACAGGAAGGACGACCGATATAAGATCCTTCTCAAATTTAATCTCGAACTTATCAAGCTCCAGAGAAAATGAGTTATCTTTAGATACTTTATAATTGTAAAATTTATACTCATACCAGGTTAATAACTGATTGTAATTCCCTTCATCTTTACGTAGATCAATCGGCTGATCCCCCGCGTTCGTTCTTTTAAGCTTATTCGACACTTTAGATTTTATCTTTTTCAGTAAGATAGTGGTGCCATAACTTTTCCATACTCTATATCCCTTAAGAACATATATCATTTTGGACTTGTGTAAGATATGTTTAAGTTTATTCGCCATTTTCCACCTTTTAGAGTTATAAATATTGTGAATCTCTGTAGACAGTCTTCCATTATATTCTTCCAACTCACTGAACTGGGTGTTCAGTTCATTATATTGACCAAATAGTTGTCTATATTGATGATTTAATATATCCAAGTTGTTTTTTTCGTTATTATAATCCTGTGTAAGTTGAACATATTTCTGTTCTAATTCGTCTTTCTTTTCAGACAGGGATTTAAAATCTGCTGACATGCTACTTATTACATTTTCCTGATGATCTCGCGTTTGAATCAATGTGTTAATCTGATCCATATGCTCAACAATGTGTTGTTTTTGCTGCTCTATTTCTTGGCTTTGAGCATGATTATGAGCTTGTAATTCATTAAATTCATTATTCAGGCGTGTATGCCCTGCTCTATAAGCATGGTCCACGTCATCTTTTAGAAATCTGCTAATTACATCCATACACTTATCTATCGTCTCTCTTCCTTTAACCGGAAACATCTCTAAAGTAAATTTCCTTCTTTGTTGTATTAGTTGTTCATCTAAGATTGCATTAAGTAAGGTTTGTTTAATATTGCCGTTATCGCTCACAAAAGGAACAATATTTTGCTGAACTATTTGTTCTTCCAAAGGTAAAATCCCCTCGAAAGATTCTGTTTGGGGATGTTGGAATATTACAATTGGAGTGTCCGTAAACAGCGCATCAAATATAGCCCCAGAGCCGTCAGACAATATCACATCAGCTTCCTCTATTAAATGAACAAGAGAAGCCTTATGATCAAGCACATCAGGAATATGAGACTTAACTAGACTAACCCGATCATGCTCCAAAAAAGAAGTGCCATGATGCAATTTCACCTTCATATTAAAGGTATCTGATATTTCTTCAATATGGTTCATAACAAGCTCAATAGACGACTCATTCCCATACGTAGGCAAATAAAGCAAATTATATTTATCCGTTTCGCGCTTCTTCCTTTGAAATTTGGCGTATTTAATCATTCCTACGATTTCAGTCTGAGTGTACGCTGCCAGAACCGAGGAATCATACAGCCCATTACAAAAGATAAAATCGAAATTTCGACTCCATGTGTCTAAATTCCAGTTTGGCTTAGCCATTCCATACTGATATCTAAACTTATAATCGGACTTAACTTCCAAATAATAAGGGAGATAAGGATAGAAGGCTATTTTATATGCCTTGTCAGGTACAGAGCTTGTTAGAGTCACTTTTATACCATTGTTCTTCAAATAATGATAGGTATCTAAGGACATGTCTCCCCAATCTTCTTCTTCAATGTGAGGGACATAAATATCACAAACGATCTGCTTTCTTTCACACTCCTCAATTAAAGGCTTAATCGTTTCATATAAAACTAGATTGTGAATGACAAAAGCTATAGATCTGTTCATATTCACTGCAAAACCTCTTCCTTTCAGGCAAAAATCTTATACTTATTTTCTTAATTTCAGTAATGTCTCATTCAGTAAAGTCGATGATGTACTCTTCGTATAGGGAAAATATATAATTTTCACTCCAACTTCCTTAAACTGCAACTCATACTGGTCCCAACGTTCATTTTGAAACCAATCATCACCAACGAACATTACGTCATATTTTAATTTTTGCCAAACCTCAAATTTATCCATGGAGTCCTGAGGAATTACAGTATCAACAAAGCTGATGTTTCTGACAATCTCAATTCTTTCCTCAAAAGGAATTACTGCTTTTTTGTACTTATAGGAAACTAACTCATCTGTCGTCACACCAACAATGAGTTTATCACAGAGTGATTTAGCATTTCTCAACAAATTCAAATGCCCAATATGAAATAAATCGAAGACCCCGGAAGTATAGCCGATAATCATAAGATTTCTCCTAACGTAGTTAAATTGAAGTTAAACCATTTGTCGAATGTCGTCTTCCCTTCAATTTTCTCAGAAGATAGGACTTTTTCAAGTTGAACAGGAAAACCCACCTTTTTTCTGTTTACAATCTCTGCAGGGACAATATCTTTAAAAATTCTCTTGAGAGGAGCCTTAACAACCCCATCCTTCATTTTGTACAGAGAATTTACACCTGCAAGCCTTTCAATTAATCTATAGTCCAAGAAAGGAGATCTTGCTTCCACGGAATTTAACATTGAGGCACTATCCAGTCTTTTAAGTAACCCTCTCAAATGGGCTTGCTGAAAGAATGCAGCTACGATTTTTTGAGGCGACTTTAACTTCATGAAAGGTGCCAAAGCGTCTTCTACAATCTCTATATCATCTTCAGATCCGTAGGTGTAGAGTTCACTAAAGGCTCGGATATCGAAGTCTGTAGTGCTACTAGCCCATCTGAAAATGCGGTCATACCCAAAGAAAAGCTCATCAGCGCCTTCTCCACTTAATATGACTGTATTTTTAGCAGATGCTTGCTGAGTCATATGATACAGTAACACTTCATTGGGCACAGACAGAGGCTCTTTTTTTACAGTTATAAGCTCTCGAGCTAATGATAAAAAGTGATCAGGTTCAAACAATATCGGATGATGAATGGTATTGTATCTTGTTGCTGCGATTTCAGACCACTGAAACTCATTATAATCTTCAAAACCAACAGTCCAAGTATGCTCTACTTTGGCAAGTGCGGTAATAATCGTACTGTCCAATCCCCCGCTTAGGTAACTTCCAATTTCAACATCTGCGATCTTACGGTACTCTACTGCAGAGCGAATTAGAAATTCAAGTTCCTCATCGGAAGGAGGTTCTTTTTCAGAGTAATCAATTTCCCAATATTTAATAAATTCGCCATTCTCGTAATAATATCCTGGTGGAAACTCTTTTATTTCATTATAGATAGTACGATCATTAAAAAAGCATCTCATCTTTTTATATTGTCTTACGGCTTCTTGATCTATAGAAATGTGGTGGACTAATGGGAGCAATGGAGCAATTTCAGAACTGAAAATGAACTCTTCCCCATATCTGTTGTAATAAAGCGGCTTTACTCCCATACGATCTCGTGCTACAAAAAATGATTTCTGCTGGATGTCTAAAACAATAAAACTGAACATTCCATTAAGCCAATTCAACATTTGGGGACCATATTGAATATAAAGCTTCAATAAAAGTTCAGTATCTGAGTTTGTTCTCATTTGAATTGAATAGCTGGAGGCTAATTCTTTATAATTATAGATCTCTCCGTTAAATATAATCACATATCTTCCGTCATCAGAGAAAAAGGGCTGATCACTTCTCCGATCCAAATCTAAGATACTTAATCTGTTATGCCCCAGCATAAAGTTTTCACTCTGATATACACAAAGTGGGGCCGTAGGCCCCCGGTGTTTCATTATATTTAAAGAATTAAGAAATACTTCTTTATTTATGGCTACATTAGAAAACAAAATCCCACACATTTTATCACCAGCCTTAATTAATGACTTGCAAATCTATTGTGTTATCTACAAATATTAATCCTGGTACGTAATTATTCTCGGGCTTAGGAACCTCAAATACAGCTGCTATACTTACGCTATCCAGATAAAGAGGCTCAAAAGGCTTAGGCTTCAAACCAATAGAAATGGTGTATTTACCACTTTCAGATAACAGATTACGGAAATTAAAGTTAACCTCCAGAATGCCTCCCGCTTGCATTTTCGGAACTAATTTTGCTTTATTATAGATATTCATGCCAAACACATCGACACCAGTATGGTTTCTAACCATGTAGCCAATAGTTCCCTCAGAATCTATATCTTTATAATATTGTGCCAATAAACGCAAAGTAACCATTTCGCCAAAAGGGACCTGGTTCACAACTTCTCCATTGACTAACAAGTCCGCTCTTATAAAGCGCGCATCTCCCGTTCCAGAACGAAACTCATTGGCACGTTTTGCAAAAGCAGGATCCTCTTCTAATAGCAACAGCGAACTCTTCTTATCTGTTTCGGAATTAACAAATACATCCAAAGATTGAACACGTTTCATATCTGCAATTTCCTGGTTAACAATATTTTCATAAATTTGTGCTACACGTTTCACTGGACCAATTTCGACCATGTGTCCTTTATCAATCAGCAACGCTGTATCACAAAAACTTTTAATGGTATCCATGGAATGAGAGACAAATAAAACCGTACTTTTTTTGGAGAGCTCTTTCATTTTGGTAATACATTTTGCCTGAAAATAAATATCTCCAACAGACAAGGCCTCATCTACAATCAAAATATCCGGATCAACATTGATAGCTACTGCAAAGGCTAAACGGGCAAACATACCACTGGAGTACATTTTGACTGGTTGATTAATGAAGTCCCCGATATCCGCAAAGGATACAATAGATTCAAGTTTACCATCCATCTCTATTTTGCTATACCCCATAAGGGTTCCATTCAAATATATGTTTTCCATTCCTGTTAAATCCGGATTAAAACCCGCGCCCAATTCCAAAAGAGCAGCAACTTTCCCATTCACTTTAATGCTTCCGTTGGTGGGAGTAATCACGCCTGTGATCATCTTTAAAAGAGTCGATTTTCCAGAACCATTTTTACCAATAATACCAATCGCTTGTCCTTTATTTATGGAAAAGGACAGGTCACTGATGGCCTTAAATTCAGAATGATACTTTTTTTTAAAGGGATGAACGGCCTCTTTTAATCGCTCATTGGGATTATCATATATTTTATATATTTTAGTGACATTATTAACTTCCACAGCAACTGATTCTGTTTGATTCATCATTTTCTCCTCACAATACATCTGCAAAATGAGATTTCATTTTCTTGAAAATTTTGATTCCTATAGTACCTGCGATAATCACAATAGCCCAAAAGTAGATCGTCATTGATGGATGCTCCCAGAACCATTTGTGATCAATAAAAGTATCCCGATATCCTTCGACGATATAAAAAACAGGATTTAGTTTAAAGAAAAACTGATACTTATCTTCAACAATATTTAAATTCCAAAAGATCGGCGTAAGCCAAAAGAATAGCTGAATAAATACCGCAACAACTTGACCAACATCCTTTACAAAAACAACTAATGTCGCTGTTATGTAAGAAATGGACAAGGAAAGAAAAATCGTGGCTAATAAATAATAAAGGATTTGAATGTTATAAATCGTAAATTCAACATTGTAGATTTTAAACATAATGAAAAGAACAATGATAAAAAATACATGTACAAACAGAGCTGACAAAATTTTCACCATCGGCAGCAAACCAACTCGGAAAACAATCTTCTTTACCAAATAATTGTTTTCTATAATACTATTGGTTGCAGTTGCTAAGCTTTCAGAAAAGAATAACCAAGGCACCATTCCTGTTAATAACCAAAGTATAAAGGGAGTATCTCCAATAGGTACATTTTTAAAACCAACCTGAAATACGACCCAATAAACAAGTATAGATACCATAGGATGTATAAAAGCCCAGAGTACCCCCATAAACGAACCAAGGTATCTAGATTTAATATCTTTTTTAGACAATTCCCAGAGTAACTTTAAATTTTTTGATAAGTTTTCAGTTAAATTCATACGAGTGTGTCACGACCTTAAACATGGTTTGGTAAGTCTCTTACAATCAAACATTGTAAAAATTTGGTATGGTCTTTGTTGCGATATGGCTCTAACAGCTACGATATGCTAAAATGTTGACGTATCTACAAGAAAAGGAGATTGTAAACCTTGTCGAATCCAGTATACGGGAAACAGGCCAAAACGTCGACCCGTGACGATAAAAGGCCGGCTATGTTTTGGGTGTTAATTGTTGGCATGATTCTGTTTTTAGCTTGGGCCCCCTTCCAGGCTGCGCTTTTTAATGGTCAAATGCTCGACTTTGAGAAGCCTTTGTATTGGGCTTTGATCATCAGCACGATTCTATTGATTTTAGGAATTGTAACCTATTATAAAAAATTCAAGCTGGAAGAGCAAAGGGATTGGCTGGCTGTATTAGTACTACTGCTTCCCCTGTCTTATGTGCTTTCACTGACTTCAGCAGCTTCGCATTACTTGGCCATGAATATGGTGGTGGTACAGTGCATATATGCCGCCCTGTTTATCATCTCAATCTATCTACTACAAGATCGCTTAGGCAATAAGATTATTCACAACCTGATTATGACTGTTGCTTATGTCATTGTCGGCTTTGGCTTTATTAACTGGTTCGGACAGTGGGTAATTGCCGGCAAGATGGTAGGCTGGTTTACCCAATATGTGTATCAATATCGTTATACCAATGCAGTTATGACAGATACAAATGGTCTCCGGCTGACATCCGTGTTTCAATATGCGAATACATATGCCGCTTTTCTAATGGCTTTCCTATTCGCTGCCGTTTTCTGTCTGATGAAATCAAAACTATGGTATGGCAAGGCTATTCACGGCTTCATGTTGGTGCCTATTCTGGTCTCGTTATTCCTGACCTTGTCACGGGGCGGTCTGGTTATGTTGCCAGTCGTTTTCGTGCTGCTCTTGCTTTTCCTTAAACCTGCACGCCAAATTATATGGATTTTGCATTGCGCCATTGCTGGTGTAGCGTCAATATCTATCTTGGCGCCAATTACAAATATGGGATTACAACTCAATAAGGCCTACAACGGTGGTGAGGCTGCGAAGGCTTGGGGGTTACTTATTGGGGTCTCCCTTGCTGTAGCTGTTGTACTGTGGCTTGTTGAACGTTATCTGGCACCGAAGTTGGAAAGTGCCCTCACAGGCTGGACTTCCCGTAAGTTATCCAACCTATGGCTGCCTGTCGGATCAGTTGTCGTGATTGGCTTGCTGGCTTTTCTGTTTATTGGAACTGGCCTGCGCAGCGTACTACCAGAAAACGTCCAGGTCCGGTTTGAAAATATCAATTTCCGGCAGCATAGTGTACTGGAACGACTTGTATTCTATCAGGATGCTGCCAAATCGATTAAAGATCATCCTGTTATTGGCACCGGCGGCGGCGGTTGGGCTACTTTATATGAGAAATACCAAGACTATCCTTACACAAGCCGTCAGGCCCATAACTTCTTCATGCAGTATCTGGTTGAGGTTGGTATTCTCGGTTTTGTAATTTTCATGTCATTCATCTTATTTATTTTCTACAAATATATCCGTAACTATATTAGACAAAATGATGAAGAACGGGATTCTCACTTTCTGTATCTCATTTTGGCGCTCTCGATCTTACTTCATAGCTTGCTGGACTTTAATCTGAGCTACGTGTTCATGGGCATACTGATATTTATGAGTCTTGGTGGTATGACCGCTGCTATGGACAGCAAACCTCTTAGACGCTTGTCCATGAGTACTTCTGGTTTCCGAATCATGTATAGTGCAGTCATCGGCATTCTAAGCATTGTGGTGCTTTTTGCAGGTCTCCGCTTCGTGCAATCGGCCAATGCTGCCACATCTGCCAAACAGATCATGGCGGTCAGCACATCTTTTGAGGAAATCCAAAGTGCCATTAATAAGGATCTTGAACTTCGTCCTACGCACCCAGATTCGGTTATAAGTTTGGCTGCACTGTACAAGAATGTGTATGATCAAACGAAAAAAGAGGAATTTTATAATGCTGCAATAGAGGTACTTAATACGGGCCTGAAGGCAGAACCGTATAATAAAATCATGTATAACTCCAAAGTTAACCTTTTAAAAGCAAAAGGTGAGCATGAGCAAGCCTTCAGTATTTTGGAAAATAACATTTCCAACTTCAAATGGGACAATGACTGGTACAACATGTTGATTACTCAAGCCTACTCTATTGGTGATAAGGCACGTGAACAGAAGGACACCGCCAAGGAGCAGAAATATTTCCAAGCAGGCCTTGCTGCATACCAGCAGGTTCTGGATGGGGTAGCTCATATTAAGACGGTTCCACCTGAAATTCAGTTGACACGTACTTTTGAGGTAACTCCAGGTATTGCGCTCAGCACTGGCAAAATTGAATTCATGTCAGGCAAGCCTGCAGAGGCTGCCAGCATCCTGAAAAACGGTCTGAAGGACGATTTGAGTGATGCTACGAATCGTGAGGTCGCCCGCTACTATATCGCTGCTCTGCAACAGCAGGGACAGGATGACAAAGCATTGTACGATAAGCTGATTAAAGCTGATCCGAAGGAGAGGGAGCAAATTGCTCAGTTAAAATCGGAGAAATAGTATAGAAAAAGAGACTATCAGATGATGTTATATCATCCGGTAGTCTCTTTTTTATTTGGAGAAAGAGAGGTTTGGTGAGGTGTTTATTTTTGTTGATCAATATCTTCAATAACCTGTCTCATATAAGCCAGTACTTCATCCTTGATTTCGTTATGCTGTAGAGCATAATGGATCGTTGTTTCAATGAATCCCAATTTCTCGCCAACATCATGGCGATTCCCGTCAAATTCGTAGGCCAGGATCGGATTCTTTTCTCCCAGTTTGGACAATGCATCCGTCAACTGAATCTCCCCGCCTACTCCCGCAGATTGCTGACCCAGGATATCAAAAATATCAGGCGTCAAGATATAACGTCCCATGATCGCCAAGTTGGAGGTTGCTTCTTCCTTCTTTGGCTTTTCTACCAATCGTTCCGCTTCAGAGATTTTGGAAGTAAGTGCATGACCTTCAACTATGCCGTAACGATGTACCTCGTTCCAATCCACTTGTTTTACACCTACAACAGAACGCTGATACTCATCGAACACGTCTATCATCTGTTTGAGGCACGGATTCTCAGACTCAACGATGTCATCCCCTAAAAGGACGGCAAAAGGTTCGTCACCGATAAACTTACGTGCACACCAGATGGCATGCCCCAACCCTTTAGGTTCCTTTTGACGAATATAGTGGATATCTGCCATCTCCGATGGTTTACGCACTTCATTGAGCAGATCCCATTTTTCCTTCGCAGTCAAATTATGCTCCAGCTCAAAGGAGTAGTCAAAATGATCCTCAATCGCCCTTTTGCCTTTACCAGTAACGATAATGATATCCTCTATACCAGATGCAACAGCCTCTTCAATAATATATTGAATTGTTGGTTTGTCTACAATGGGAAGCATCTCTTTAGGCATGGCTTTCGTAGCAGGAAGGAACCGGGTTCCTAATCCCGCAGCAGGAATAATCGCTTTACGGATTTTCATAGGTTAAAACTCCTTTTCAACAAAACTTACTAAATTATTCAATAATTCGATTAACGTTTGTAAATTGCTAATAGTTTATTATAGCACTTAGTCATTGCAATGTTATATAATTTAAGTAAACCATATTATAAACTAAAAAGGATAGAAATTTGAGTACCAGATATGCCAAAATTTGAGGAGAGAGTTCTTTGGATTCAATAATCAGTAACCCTGTTTTAACGTTAGTTATTCCCTGTTATAACGAAGAAGAGGTACTGCCTGAAACTATAAGCAGACTTACGGTCATTCTTGAGGAGTTGGCAGAGAGCCAGCTCATTTCTAAACATAGTAAAATGTTGTTTGTTGATGATGGTAGCCGTGATAAAACATGGGACATCATAGCATCATATAATCTAAAAAATCCTTTTGTCAGTGGTCTAAAGTTGGCAAAAAATGCCGGCCATCAAAACGCCCTATTATCTGGGTTAATGGAAGCTAAAGAGACATCTGATTGTGTGATATCCGTTGACGCTGACCTGCAGGATGATCTCAATGCCATCCGAGAATTTATAATAAAGTTCAAAGAAGGTTATGACATCGTATATGGGGTTCGAAAAAGTAGAACCACCGACACATTCTTCAAGCGTTCAACAGCCCAAGGCTTTTATCGTGTTATGAGTAAAATGGGAGTCAATATTGTATACAATCATGCGGATTACCGTTTAATGAGCAAAAGAGTTCTCCAGGAATTAAGCAACTTTAAAGAGGTAAATCTCTTTTTACGTGGTCTAGTTCCGTTAATAGGTTATAAGTCTACTGAAGTTTATTACGATCGACATGAACGCTTTGCAGGAGAATCCAAATATCCTTTAAAGAAAATGCTCGCTTTTGCTTTCGATGGAATCACTTCATTTAGTATAACCCCAATCCGGCTTATCTCAGCGGTAGGTTTTGCAATGTTTGGCATAAGCTTATTAATAGCTGTGTATACCATTATTAGTAAGCTCCTTGGAACCACTGTCTGGGGCTGGTCTTCTTTAATGTTGTCCATCTGGTTCATAGGTGGTCTGCAACTTGTAGCACTGGGGCTCATTGGCGAATATATCGGTAAAATATATAAAGAGGTAAAACAAAGACCCAAATATATTATTGAGACCCTATTAGATTCCAAGAGCACCCTAGATACTGAAAACACAAAAAAAGTGAAAAATAGTGAGAGGGAAGCTGTGGCTGTCCAATAAACAGATGCGAACAGGTGACTAATTTGACTTTATTTCAGAATAGCTTTTTCCGTTTTCTTGTCGTAGGTGTCCTAAATACAATATGCGGCATGTCCGTCATGTTCCTGCTCTTTAATACTTTAGGGACTAACTACTGGTTATCGACCTTTATTGGTAATTCTGTAGGTGCCACTGTAAGCTATTTCTTAAACAAAAGATTTACTTTCAAAAACAATGCAAGCCATGGACAGACCATTTGGAAGTTTGTCTTTATCATATTGATATGCTATTTGCTATCGTATTGTCTCAGCTATCTAATCAGCCACTTCCTGATCTCAAGTCTGAGTATTAAAAACAATGCAATTTTAGGCAATCTGTCCATCCTAATCGGGAATATATTCTATACTTTAATTAATTATGTCGGGCAAAAATTCATTGTTTTTTCCAAAAAAACGAAAGTCCAGAAAGTATAACAATACGAGATTCATAGTATTTCAAATGGACTTATTGATAAAAATAGGGTATGTGCTCTCAAAGCACATACCCTATTTTTTCTTTTTCTACGTTCAAATATCAAAATAAATAACTGTGATAACCTATAGCATCCTTTTACTTCACCAGCTGCCCACGTGTAACACCCAACTGATTCGTCGCTTTCAGCGTCTTCCATACTTGTGTTCCACTGATTTCTCCGCGCAGGGCACGGTTATAGAGATCAATAACCTCATGCACTTGCTCCGGTGTCTCCTCCAAAAATTCCACGCGGTAACGGGACACGCCCAGCTCCAGGAAGTTGGATAGGTATTCCGCGCCGGATTGCTCAATCGCGTTGTACACCGTGTTGCGGCAGCCTTCGTCCACACGGACCGGATGAGACATACCAATTCGATCACGCAGGGATGCGCGATGGTCCTCACATGGACGTCCACAGTTAGTGTAGTCGGTGCCTTCACTCATAAAGGTACAGTATACGCAATGTTCAGTATGGAACATTGGCATATGCTGCTGGATCACGATCTCCAGCTTATCGGTACGCGTACGTCTGAGCATATCGACCATTTGCTGAATGTTCAGATCGTACGAAGGCGTAACCAGGTCGCAGCCGGAATCCAGGAACAGATCAGCCGCTTTATGGTTGGCTATGTTCAGCGAGAAGTCACCAATCAATTGCGGGTGATGTGCGTCCGGGTTCTCCAACCGATGTCGCAAGTAGAAATACAGTGCCCCTGGATTGCGTACCAACACAGCATCCGGCTTCAAGCGCAGGATGTTGTTGTGGTAGCCATTTTCACCCGGCATGTGAATACGCGGGGTCGCCAGCGCAATTCGGCGGCCTGCAGCGTGCACAGCCTCTACGGCTGCCGGGAATTGCTTGATGAACTCGAAGTCGGCGTAGATGAATTCCACGCCGGCCTCGAGCGCAGCCTCCACCTGAGGGAGGCTGCGGCACAACGCGGTCAGCTCTGCCTGACCGCGTGCCACAGACGATGCCGGAGCCGATGCATCGTCATACACCTCGACCGTCCGCTTCGTGTACACGGGCGGTTTGGGGCGCTCGCCCGCGAGCAGTTCCACCGCCTGACGGCGGATACCGTTCAGCTCGCGCATCGGCACGATGACGTCCCCATGCAGATGGACGTCCAGCTCTTCCAGCTGGAACACCGTTCCGCCCAGTCGGCCGAACTGCTCTTCGAGCAGTTCATGCGTCATCGGACGCTTCTGGGCAATTTCAAGTTCCAGCTCGGAGTCCACGCGGACCGTTGTGCCCTTCTGCACGTCGGTCCACCATGTCGACAGCGGTTGCCCTGGGGAGCCGCTGACCCGCACATGTACCGGGAAGACCCGGTACGGCTTGTCGGTGTCGTACGACTGGCGCAGACGTTTGTCCAGCGCCGGGTCGTTGGTCTTCCAAATGCGGTCGCCCACGTGTACACGGCGCAGATCCACATCGTTGCGTCCCGCTACGATGTCAATGATCCAGCCTTCTCCGGCTTCGCCTTCAATCTTCACGCCCTTGCGACGGATATCGTATACGCGTCCGCCTTCTTCCTTTTGCGTGGGATCTCCCGCATCGAATACAATACCATCGCCACGCTTGAGCGGTGCATCAATACGGCACACTACGCCATCACGAAGGATTTGTTCCACTCGGCCCAGATACACCCCCCGGCTTTTCGGGAATGTACCGTCAACCAGCTTCTTGTTATTGGTCCCTTCGAGAAAACCGTGCGTAAAGCCGCGTGAAAAGCTCTGCTGCAGCTCGCGAATATCTTCTTTGCTGGTCTTGGACGTATCGCCATCAAAATACTTATCAATGGCCTTGCGATACTTGCTGACCACATTCGCCACATATTCAGGTGTTTTCAGTCGTCCTTCAATTTTAAAAGAAACAACACCCGCGTCGATCAGTTCAGGCATCAAGTCGATCGCTGCCAGATCCTTAGGTGACAGCAGATACGTCACATCTGCCATTGGTTTCTGCTCTCCATCTACCATCAGATCGTAAGGCAAACGACATGCCTGTGCACACTCACCACGGTTAGCAGAGCGGCCGCCCCACATTTCTGAAGTCAGGCATTGGCCAGAATAAGATACGCATAACGCTCCATGTACGAATACCTCCATTGGAAGTCTCGCCTGATCGCCTATTTTTTGGATCTGTTTCAGGTTGTTTTCGCGTCCAAGCACGACCCGTTCCATATTGTACGGTTTTGTAAACTCTACCGCTTCCGGCGAGGTAATCGTCATTTGGGTAGAACCATGAATCGGAAAATCCGGTGAAATGTCGCGGATCATTTTCACCAGGCCCATATCCTGGACAATTAAGGCATCGACTCCAGCATCAATACAGGCATCGACCAGCTCCTTAGCGTCCTCCAACTCGTTTTCAAATACCAATATATTGAATGTTAAAAAACCTTTAACCCCATAGCTATGCAAAAACGCCATAATTTCAGGCAGTTCCTCCATGCGAAAATTATTCGCCCGTGCTCGTGCATTAAACTTTTCCACCCCGAAAAAGATCGCATCAGCCCCGTTTGCCACCGCCGCACGCATACAATCCCAGTCACCGGCTGGTGCCAGAAGCTCGACATCTTCTCTTCGTACTGCTGATTTCATTATTGCCCTCCCCATATGCTGAAAACGAATGATCCCCCGAGGAATAATCGTTGTTTTCAGGGCAGCTATGCTGCTTACTTGGTAATCTTATGGATGTTCCATAGACTCATTCCAAAGCTGATCCTGTTTAGTCAGGGGAATGGAAGCCTACTAAGAATCATATTATAAATCCTATCCGTCTCTATCATCTTGTCCGATCATCCACACACTGAACCATCGGTTCCTCGCGTGAATTACATCTAACTCAAAAAATCCGCATCACAAACATCTGCGGCAGAATCATTCTTATCTTGTAACTAATCTAGTGTACCAGACTGCGACCTAACCTTCTACACTTTCCAAGCGATTCCTTTAAAAAATAATACTAAAAACACCTCCAATCCCGTCAAGCGGTGCTTTGGAGGTGAGTCATCCTATCATTAACTAGGCAAACCTATACTTCGCAAGCATTTCTCCCCAGGGTGATATTCCCTTCTCCCTGAAGCCTGTTTTACTATATAGCTTTCTAGCTAGTTCATTGTCTGGTTTATACCCAATCATGATAACATCCGTCCTATCACTGGCTTTCCTTATTTCATCGATAACCAGCAACATCGCATTGTAGCCATAACCTTGACCTTGAAATCTTTCGTCAATCATAAATCGGTAAACCCAGTAATTTCCGTCATCCGGGTCTAAACCATACATTGTAAAACCAATTAATTCGTCATCATTATAAATTGCTTTAGATAAAAATCCATCTAAAAACTGACACTCCGCAATCGAAAAAAGGTTAGATACCATAAATCTTTTTTGCTCAGGTGTCGGTTCAAGTTCGGCACATGCTTCCCAATTATGTTTGTCGACTGCTTTTAGCGTAATCATTTTGGATTCCTCCTATACGGGGAAATCCGTATAGACTTCCCTAGTGCTTACTTCACTCATTATAAGATTGGTGGTATTTGGCGGGCGCCAGTGAAGCGGGCCATTTGAATCCGAAGAAGCGTCAACGCTCGTAGGCTCAAATGGCACGCGTAGCGCTTCCCCCACAACCTCGCTAATCTTTTACCTACACCTTCTACTTCACAAAATTAAACGAATTTAACGTCGAATCCAGTGCGTTAGACTGTACAGCCGTGTTGTTCGCATCATTTAATGTTGTTGTCACAGTATACGTTTTTCCGTCACGCTCCAAAACCAATTGGTGGCCTGTGTAGCCAATGCCTTCCTCTATACGATGGAATGTAAAGGACACTGCGGGAACACCAGCAAACGTTACGTCCTTAACTTCCTCAACTTTGAGGTTTTTGTAGTTCTTTGCTTGCTTATCATAGAAGTCCTTGAGCTGGGATACCGTTAGTTCAAATGATTGGTCGTTGTCGATTTTGATGGAAAAACGACCTCCGGTAAACTGGTACTCTACATCGCCCAATTCAAATTGATCGCTAATCGCGGTCCAATATCGTGGGATATTCACCGTATATTCATAGGCTTTCGACGTCTTTTTGACCGTTTTCGTTTTGTCCGTCAAATAGTCGTCTTCTTCCAACTGTCCAAAGTTACTTGCTACGGTTTGAAAATCGATTTGAAGCGAGGAGATGAGCGCGTTGAACTGATCATTTCCTTTGCTTACTTTTTCAGGCACTGCGTATTCAGCCAAATAGCGATATCCATTTTGCTGAATCAGCACATTGTACTCTTTGACCCATCCATCGCCAAAATTATAGCGGTACTCCTGTACTAACCCTTGAACGCCTGCAACCTCCAGCGGATACGTCTTCTGTGCCTCATAAGCTGTGGACACAAAGGAATCGCTCAGCCATTTTTGCAGCTGCTGGCCCCAGTTCTCCAACTTTCCATCCGCTGGAGCCGAGGTTACTTTCACGCGGAAGCTCGATCCATCATTACTTTCATATTGCATCCGTTGATCGTCCATTTTCCAGCCTGCGGGTATGCTGAGTGACACACCGTAGTCTGGATTTCCGGCCTCGCGTGTGCCTCCTACGACAGTGGACAAGTCTTTAATACTTTTATCCTGCGCATTAAAGGAGGTTTTGAAGGAATTTAACAGTCCCGCATACTGGGCCAAATCTTTATAATTCGTTGCTTTAGCATCGGAAAAATAAACTACATACAATCGTCCGTTGTCATAGTACTGACGATTTTCCCACAATACGCCGTCCCCATCCTTCGTAATGACACGAGCATAAGGTACCTTCGCTTTCGGGAAGGATTTTCGATCGATCACAGTTTCTCCCGTTTCCTTGGCTGCCTGCACTAATTGTTGCAACAGATCGTCCGAATTCAGTGGAACCGGCTGTGACGCTGTGTGCACCTCCATATAGTAGGCACTGTTCTCATCCATAAAAGTGGAGATACTCTCATCTCCACCTCCCTGACCGATGACGAGACCTGTTGGATAGTTCATAGACCAGCCATAGTAACTGTTCCCGATCTGCGTCTTGCCCTCATCATTATCAATATTCGGTGTCTCTTCAGCTATCGTGCCCGCCTCTTCTTGTGCTTCCATCCGGATAATGATTCCGGCGCCGTTCTTCTCCAACTTACCGCCAAGCCCTTCTGCTACTTGACGCAGAGGCACCATGAGAATACCTGATGACATTTCCGGTGGAGCTGGAAGTGTCACCTTGTGACCTCTCACCCAAGCAGTACGGCTACCAATGGTCAGTGATACAACATGAGTTCCGCTAGTGATTTTAACCACATTATCTTCAGCCAATCGAATTTTGCTGTTAAATGCCTTTTTAAAAATACCAGCTGGAACCATCAGTGCACCACTTTTTGAATATGGCTTCGTAATATTGGCATTATGGCCGTTCACGATGGCTGTATTGCTGCCGCTTTGCAACCGTAATTCCAGCATGGTTTTATCTTGATCTGCTGCAACTGCTGGCAAAGCGGAAAGCAGAAGGGACAATGCGACAGCGCCGACCCCCAGCTTACGCATCATTTTTCTTTGAATATGCTTCACAGTAAATCTCCCTTTAGCTTTATTTTATAGATTCAAGAGCCGTTATTGTTCACTTTCCAGTAGTTGCCCCTTGAGCTGGCTCCGATGTTTCCTTAGGAAGCGCTACGCCGCCATCTTCAGCGGCCTCCGAACCGTTCGAATCTTCACCATCTTCTCCAGACTGAATGGACTCATAGATTTCACCATTATCTTGTGTCAGTACTAGCTTGCGCTTCACAATATCACCGTCCGACTGCATTAGTACACTCACCGTTTGACCTGGTTGATAGTTTTTAAGCAGCTCATTGACATCAATGGCCGAAGCCACACGCTTACCGTTAATGCTATACAGCTCATCGCCTTCCTTGATTTTGGCCTGAATGGCATTGGCTGAGGTAATTTTCGTAACTTTCAGAGGGTCCTCGGTAGGTAATCCAACGATAGCTGACCAGCTCTCTTCCAGACTCAGACCAAGACTGGCGCGCCGAACCTCTCCGTATTTGAAAAATTGGCCGATGACATATTTCACCGTATCCGACGGAATCGAAAAGCCCATATTTTCAATGCCGACCGCCGAGAATTTCATCGTATTGATCCCAATGACCTCACCCTTGAGATTGACCAGCGGACCGCCGCTGTTACCAGGATTGATCGCGGTATCACTTTGGATCAAACGATAAGCAGCGTTGACACCACGGTTCAGCCCGCTAACAACACCTGAGGTTGCCGAATTGCGAAGTGAAAAAGATATAGGCGTACCAATAGCCACTACCTGCTCACCTACCTGTAGACTGTTCGTTGATGCTGCCAAGGTGGCGGGTTTGAGGCCGCTTGCCTTGATTTTGACTAATGCCAAATCACTGATCGGATCGCTGTAGCTGTCGGTGATTCCGTAAGATTTTCCGTCCGAGGTTACGACCACGGCATCACCTAATCCTTCGATAACATGTGCATTCGTCACAATCCATCCATCGGTACGAATGATAACACCCGTGCCGTGAGCCAGGTTGTATCGATCTCCTCCTGCTACGGTCTCTCCCGTGGCTGAACGGCCTATGATACCGACCACAGAAGGAGATACATTTTTAACCACCTGCGGCACACGATCGACCGATAACGTATATGTACCATTTGCGCTGTTATATGCGCCGCTGGTTCCTAATGCTTTATTCATATCGCTTACGTTAACATAGACCCCACCATTAATGACTTTGGCCTTTAACGCAGTTCCACTGCTGGCTGCACCTGCCGTTCCAGAAACACATAGAGCGCTGCCCAAAGCCAGAACAACTGCCCTTTTCCCCATCTTACGCATATAATCACCATTTCCTCTCTTACATGACCCTGTTCTATCAGTTAGTCCAAATCTACCATAGAGGGGACACGTATACAATCGCTTTAAGCCCTATCTTTTTCTAAAAGGCGCCGTTTGCTACATCCCTGTCCTCTCATGCTATTTATATTATAAATTTTCCAAATCCTTATATCAAAAAAATAAGCAAAAACGATAAATAATCGTTATACCGTTTAGGTCATTCCTTCGTTTACGGGCATAACCAACTATGATACCATCACATTATATCTTAGTTTTATTGTCGGAAATAAAGAATAAAATCATGAGTCCTCTAACAAAACACTAAAGTATAAATAAGCACCCACAGGAGGTTAAAAGAATGGCCTACGAACCAATCTGGAACGCTCATCCCGATAAGCTTAACAAATTCGAGTTAGTCAAGCTGGAAAAGGACGGTCTCGACGTTATCCGTACCATTATCGAAAACTATGCCAACGAAGGCTATGATTCGATCTCTGCGGACGATATGGACCGTTTCAAATGGGCTGGGGTATATCAGCAAAAGCCCAAGGATGGTCATTTCATGATGCGGGTCCGCATCAACACAGGGATCATGACTTCAGCACAGGCACATGCATTGGCGGACATATCCGCGCTATATGGACGCGGTCTTGTGGATGTCACCACTCGCCAGGCGATTCAATTTCACTGGCTGACGGTCGAAAGCTTGCCCGATATTTTCGAAAGACTGGAAAAAGTCAATTTGTATTCCTTTGAAGCCTGTGGAGACTGCCCGCGTACCATTGTCGGTAATCCGCTGGCTGGCATCGATCCCAATGAATTGGTGGATACCCAGGAGATTGTAGATGAAGTAAACCGCTTTTTCTTATTAAATCGAGACTTCTCCAATCTGCCGCGCAAGTACAAAATGTCTATCTCCGGTAATACGTACAACAATGCACAGGCTGAAATTAACGACCTGTCCTTCACTCCGGCCACCAAGATCCTCGATGGAAAAGAAGTGATCGGCTTCCATGTGATGGTTGGTGGAGGTTTGTCCGCCAAGCCGCATATGGCACAGTCTCTGGATTTGTTTGTTCGTCCTGAGGAAGTACTGAAGGTTGCTATTGCTGTCACCACCATTTTCCGTGATTACGGCTATCGGGAAAAGCGGCACCATGCCCGCTTGAAATTCCTCGTTGCCGATTGGGGCCCAGACAAATTTCTGGCTAAGCTCACCGAGTACATCGGTGAAATGCCCGGACGAGGCGAGGACAAAACGATTGGCTGGCAAGCCGCCTATTTTGACGGTGTGCATCCTCAAGCTCAAAAAGGTCTGAACTATGTCGGTCTGAACGTGCCTGTCGGTCGCCTTAGTGCTGATGAGTTGCACGAACTGGCCGACCTGGCTGACCGCTATGGCGATGGTCAGATTCGTACCACGATGTCACAAAATATTTTACTGAGCGGCGTGCCGGATGAGCAAGTGGATGAACTACTGGAAGCCCCCGTGCTGCAACGCCTGACACCACAGCCCAAGCATTTTATGAGTCGTACGGTATCGTGCACAGGAAATGAGTTTTGCAATCTGGCGATTGTGGAAACCAAAAAACGGGCGGTTGACGTTGCCGAGTATTTGGATCAGCACGTACAATTGGATGAAAAGGTGCGCATTCATTTTATCGGTTGCCCGAATTCCTGCGGTCAAAAGCATATTGCGGACATTGGTCTGCAAGGCTCGCTTATTAAGACACCGGAGGGCTTGGTCGACGCGTTCGACATCGCTGTCGGCGGAGCGCTTGGAGCAGGCGCCCAGTTTAACAAGGCGCTCAAAGGCCGCGTACGCGGGGATCAGGTTGGACCTGTACTAGCAGAGCTCATCCTGTTCTACAAAGAAAACAGGAGCGCTGGCGAAAGCTTTTACGCATATGTACAGCGTGTAGGTATTCCGACTTTCCAGGAAAAGCTGTCTGCCATTTTACAATCCGGCCACGTTGCATCCTAAATATAGAGTCTATTAACAGCCTGCTTGTATCACATATACAAGCAGGCTGTTTCTTATCGTATACAACCTCGCAATATCGTTTCCCTCAATTCCACAAAAAAAGACACCGGATTACTCCGGTATCAATATTTTCGCAAAATCTAGTACTGTTGGCTTATGAGCACCTGTTGTAGATGTCACCACCACGTAGCCTGAAGGTATCTTGTATATCAATCCCGTATCGTAACGGATGCCGAAGGAATTATCCTCCTTATAATGAGTCCTTGTTTCCCACACCTTCGTACCGTTTCCTTTCAGGCCTGTAATGGTGATGCCATGCATCTTCGTGGTTTTACCCAGTGGATCATATTGATCACTGAACTGGACATACAACTGCTCCTCAGGCAGATACACCCGGTCAGCCGCATAGTCCTCTGTATTACTAAATAATTGCAGACCATTACTAAGCACCTGTGTACGCTTGCTGTTTCCTTTAAGCCCTGTTACAGCAATATGACCGCTCGGCAACTCACGTACTGCGGCAATTTCTTTACCTGATCCTAAGTCCAGATGGATGTCACGAATATCGCGACCATATACATCTGCTTGTACCCCGACGGGACCATCTGAGCTGTTCAAAAGCGCATAATATCCATTGTGACTGCCGACCAGCCAACCCGAGGTCACTCCGGCCGTCGTTCGATTCCATTGTAGATCGCCAGTTTCAGTGTATTTGAGTACAGTGAAGGACTGCTCCGCAAGGTTTAGATAGGAGACCAGGAAACTGCCATCCTCCAGTGTCTCCAAACCAACCTGAGAATCCTGCCCATGAGATATCAAGCCATCTGTGGGTAATGTTTTGGACCACAAGGTGTTTCCATCCTCGTCCAATCGGGAAGCCTGCAACTCTCGTATTCCGTTCGGTTTTGTATAATCAATCAGAAACAGCAAGCCCCTATCCGGCGTCTCCCGCTGGACTCCCCTGCTGCTTGTTCCGGGTTGTACGTTCAGGTCCTGCTGATGTTTCCATACAGCCTCCACAGAACTGTCCAGCTTGCCATATGTGACGTGTACTACACTTGCTTCTGTATCGTCCTCGACGTTCAGCATTAAAAACCCACCATTCGCTGCGGGTTGAATGTAATCATGAGCGTTTTCTAAATCCTTAATACTGCCAATTGCTGCACTTGTTTCGATTTCGGCTTGTTTGGGCGCAAACGCTTCAGACACCTCGGAGGCATAGGACGGTGCAGCACTATAACCCATCAAACATGCCGCCAAAGCAGCTCCTGCTGCCCATGAATATACACGTGTACGTAAAACTCTACTTTGCTTAATCTTCAAGCGTTCCAGCTCCCTTCATGACTTCCTCAAAGATGTTGTATGAACCTTAGATGTGATAAAACTACAGACGGTTTCGCTTCAACTTGTAATGGTTGTCACGCGGGCACGGAACTCCGTATGATGCTAAGTAATCATAAATTATATATTTACCTCTTCAAGCCCGAGCCTAAACATCCAAAACTCCAAAATTTAGAGACTACTCAGAGACTTTCTGTCGATGAATATACGTATAGATTTATTATTCCAGCGCTTGGTAAACTATGTGTCACATGCTTTAACGCAGGAATTTGATAAAAGTTTTCTTTTTTTACAAAAAAAATAAAACCCTGCAAGACGAAGGCATCAATACACTAGTTCGTATTCTGCCTTCCTGCCTGTGCAGGGTTTTTAAATCATACGTTAAATGGTATTTATAGATCGACTGTCTGAAGCGATTGACTACGCTGGGTATCCCGTTCAAGGATCGGCTTTAAGTATCGACCTGTATAGGATTCTTCGACTCTAACGAGTTGCTCCGGTGTCCCGGTAGCCAAGATCGTTCCACCGCCGCTTCCGCCTTCCGGTCCCAAATCAATCAGATAATCGGCTGTTTTAATCACATCGAGATTATGCTCAATAACCAGCACCGTCTCTCCTGAATCAACCAAACGATGCAGCACCGTCAATAATCGGTCAATATCGTGAACATGCAGACCGGTTGTCGGCTCGTCCAAAATATAAATGGTTTTGCCTGTGCTACGACGATACAATTCGGAGGCCAGCTTCACGCGCTGTGCTTCACCGCCAGACAAGGTAGTCGCAGGCTGACCCAGCTTGATATACCCCAATCCTACATCCATCAGCGTCTGGATCTTGCGATGAATCTTCGGAATATTTTCAAAAAACTCCGTTGCATCCTCAACCGTCATCTCCAGCACATCGGCAATACTTTTCCCTTTGTATTTAACCTCCAGGGTCTCCCGGTTATAACGCTTGCCTTTGCACACTTCGCATGGAACATACACATCCGGCAGAAAATGCATCTCAATCTTGATGATACCGTCGCCTCTACAAGCTTCACAACGGCCTCCCTTAACGTTAAAGCTAAAGCGGCCTTTCTTGTAGCCTCGTACTTTGGCCTCGTTCGTCTGCGAGAATAAATCACGGATATCATCAAATACACCAGTATACGTTGCAGGATTGGAACGCGGTGTACGGCCAATTGGCGATTGATCGATCTCAACAACCTTTTCGATATGTTCTAACCCGCGAATTTCTTTATGCTGCCCAGGACGTACTCTCGCTCGGTTCAGATCACGCGCCAAGGTTTTGTACAAAATTTCGTTGACCAGCGTCGATTTTCCAGAGCCGGATACACCAGTAACAGCTGAGAAAACACCCAACGGAATTTTGACATTCACATTTTTGAGATTGTTCTCCTTGGCTCCGCGAATCTCCAGCCACTTATCAGCAGGCTTGCGCCGCTCGGTATTGACCGGAATGAACTTGCGTCCGCTCAAATACTGCCCGGTTAAGGAATTCGGGTCTTCCATAACTTCCTGCGGAGTCCCCTGCGACATGATCATCCCACCATGGATTCCAGCTCCTGGCCCAATATCAATGATATAGTCCGCCGCCATCATCGTATCTTCGTCATGCTCCACCACAATCAACGTATTGCCGAGATTCCGCATATGCTCCAAAGCACTAATTAGACGGTCATTATCTCGCTGATGCAGACCGATACTAGGCTCGTCCAAAATATAAAGCACACCCATCAGACTGGACCCGATCTGTGTCGCCAATCGGATACGCTGTGCTTCACCGCCTGACAACGTGCCTGCAGCACGGCTTAAAGTCAGGTATTCCAAACCAACGTTAACAAGGAATCCCAATCGGCTGTTAATTTCTTTTAAAATGAGATTGGCAATCGACTTCTCCTTCTCACTCAGCTCCAGTGTATGGAAAAAGTTTGAAGCTTCACCGATAGACAAAGCTGTCACAAAAGCTATATTACGCTCTTGAATGGTTACCGACAGACTTTCTTTTTTCAGTCGGTGTCCCTTACAGGTGTTACATGGCTTTGCACTCATAAAGCCTTCAATAAATTCACGTATACCTTCAGAAGCCGTATCACGATAACGACGCTCCAGATTGGGGATAATTCCCTCAAAGGTCACATAGGCTTCCTTACGTTGACCAAAATCATTCTCATAGCGGAAACGGATCTTCTGCTCACCCGTTCCATGTAAAATGAGGTTCATTTGTTCTGTCGTCAATTGACTAACAGGAATGTCCTGCGGAATACCGTAGTGCTCGCATACTGACTGTAAAAATTGAGGATAATAAGTGGAAGTTCCACCACTCCAAGCCTGAAACGCCCCATCTTCCACACTTTTTTCAGGATCGGGAATGAGCAGATCAGGATCAACTACCATTTTAACTCCTAACCCATCACAATCTGGACAAGCACCAAACGGACTATTAAAGGAAAACATTCTTGGAGACAGTTCATCTATGCTGAATCCACAAATAGGACATGCAAAGTTGGAGCTGAAACGCAACTCCTCTTGCCCCATAATGTCTACAAGCAACTGCCCACCTGAAAGATTCAGTGCCGTCTCAATAGAGTCAGACAGACGCGCACGCACATCTTCTTTAACTACGATGCGGTCTACGACCACTTCAATCGAGTGCTTCTTGTTCTTTTCCAGCTCAATCTTCTCAGATAATTCACGTAGTTCTCCATTCACACGTACCCGTACAAAGCCCTGCTTGGCTATATCCGTAAACAGTGTTTTATGTTCACCTTTGCGGCCGGAGACCAATGGAGCCAGAATCTGAAGTCTTGTCTTTTCAGGATATTGCAAAATGCGGTCTACCATCTGTTCAACGGTCTGCGAAGTAATTTCAATGCCATGTTCAGGACAATGAGGATGACCCACCCGAGCAAACAGCAACCGCAGGTAGTCATAGATTTCGGTAACCGTTCCGACAGTAGAACGCGGATTCCGACTTGTTGTTTTCTGGTCAATGGAAATGGCAGGAGACAGACCGTCAATCGAATCAACGTCTGGTTTCTCCATTTGTCCGAGGAATTGACGGGCATACGCAGATAAAGATTCCACATACCGCCGCTGCCCTTCTGCATAGATCGTATCGAAAGCCAGTGACGATTTACCTGAGCCGCTAAGCCCTGTCAGGACGACGAACTTGTCCCGTGGAATTGTCACGTCAATATTTTTGAGATTATGCGCGCGTGCGCCTTTGATGATGATGCTTTCATTCGCCAAATGTTTCATCTCCTTAGCCGTAGTTCACGTCATGCTATATCGCATTGGATTATCCCATGGAAGTGATATATCGCAAAGAGAACGACCACATAGGCCGCCCTCACTATTTTTAAAAGCAAAGCAATCAAACATTTTATTTTCATATGTTTTGCTTCTAGCTTATTCTCAATCTTTAATCAGCTCGTAACTCCAGCAAAGCGTCACGCAGCTCGGCTGCCCGCTCGAACTGTAGGTTCTTGGCGGCGTCTTTCATCTCTGCTTCCAGACGCTGAATGAGTGATTGACGCTCCTTCTTGGAAAGTTTACCCGTCTCATTAGGAAGGTAATCATTCTTAGACTCTGCCACCTTGGTTGCTTCAATAACATCACGAATCTTTTTACGGATGGTTTGCGGGGTAATCCCATGTTCTTCATTATACTGAATTTGGATCGCACGACGACGTTCCGTTTCCTTTATCGCTTTATCCATAGAATCGGTAATCTTATCGCCGTACATAATAACACGACCGTCACTGTTCCGTGCTGCCCGTCCGATCGTCTGAATCAGAGAGCGCTCAGAACGCAGGAAGCCTTCTTTGTCCGCATCCAAAATCGCGACCAGCGATACTTCCGGCAAATCGAGGCCTTCCCGCAACAAGTTGATCCCGATTAGCACGTCGAAGGTCCCTAGACGAAGATCCCGCAAAATAGCCATCCGCTCCAACGTCTTAATTTCGGAGTGCATATACCGAACCTTGATGCCTACTTCTTTTAAATAGTCAGTCAAATCTTCAGACATCTTCTTCGTAAGTGTGGTCACCAGTACCCGTTCTTCACGTTCTATGCGAAGCCGTATCTCACTAATGAGATCGTCAATCTGCCCCTTGCTCGGACGCACCTCAATAATCGGATCAAGAAGCCCGGTAGGACGAATAATCTGCTGTACCATCGTTTCGCATTTCTCCATCTCATAGGGTCCTGGAGTAGCCGATACATAGATGATCTGACTTACCTTGTCCTCGAACTCTTCAAACTTCAACGGGCGATTATCCAATGCGGATGGCAAACGGAAACCATGTTCCACCAGTACATTCTTACGTGCTTGGTCACCATTATACATGGCACGAATCTGCGGCAACGTAACATGGGACTCGTCAATGACGATCAGCATATCATCCGGGAAATAATCCATCAGTGTATATGGTGTCGCACCTCGCTCGCGGAATGTCAGTGGACCTGAATAATTCTCGACGCCGGAACAAAAGCCAACCTCTTTCATCATCTCGATATCATAGCGGGTACGTTGCTCCAAACGTTGCGCCTCTAACAGCTTCCCTTGCTCCTTCAACTCCGCTAATCGCTCTTCAAGCTCACGTTCAATGTTGACCAATGCTACCTTCATCGTATCCTCATGAGTAACGAAGTGAGATGCCGGGAAAATGGCAATATGATCACGTTCACCGATCAATTCACCCGTAAGCACATTAATCTCGGTAATTCGTTCAATTTCATCCCCGAACAGTTCTACACGTATAGCGTGTTCCCCATGGGAAGCCGGGAATATCTCCACAACATCCCCCCGTACACGGAAAGTACCCCGCACGAAGTTGATATCGTTCCGCTGATATTGAATATCGACCAAGCGGGACAAAATCTGATTGCGGGGTTTCTCCATGCCGACTCTAAGCGAAAGCAGCAGGCTTGAATATTCTTTCGGGGAACCCAAACCATAAATGCAGGAGACACTCGCTACAATAATAACGTCACGACGCTCAAACAGAGAGCTTGTCGCTGAGTGGCGAAGTTTATCAATCTCCTCATTAATGCTGGAATCCTTCTCAATATACGTATCGGAAGACGGGATGTATGCTTCCGGTTGATAGTAATCATAGTAGCTGACAAAATAATCGACTGAGTTATTCGGAAAAAATTCTTTAAACTCACTCGCCAGTTGAGCAGCCAAAGTCTTATTATGTGCAATAACCAGCGTAGGCCGATTCAACTTGGCAATGGTCTGTGCGATGGTAAACGTCTTACCTGTTCCCGTAGCACCCAATAGCGTTTGATGCTTCTTTCCTTCTGCAATTCCCTCTACCAATTCAAAAATGGCCTGAGGCTGATCGCCTTGAGGTTGGAATTCCGACTGAATTTCAAAAGTCTTATCGCTAACAACGATATCACTCATTGCCCTGCATCACCCTTATCGTCTAAAATGGAAACATCATGATTTTACACCAGTCGAGCTTTAACGTCTTTACCTGTAACTCTATGTCGATATTTCCCGAGCAATGATACTTGGGAAATATGGTTAGATAAGAATGTTTGTTCCCGTATTATACCTCTTTCTTACCATGGATGCAAACGATAAGTCTTGAATAGGAGTGAATTAAATTTTGGATATCACCATCGTATTGGGCATCATCGCCGGAATCATAGCATTAATCGGTGGCTTCTTATGGGAAGGCGGCGAATTTACAGGGCTGCTTCAAGGTACATCGGCTCTCATTGTATTTGGGGGAACTTTCGCCGCAGTTGTGATCAGCTACCCAGCTTCCAAGCTGAAGACGATCCCCACCGCCCTACGGATGGCATTTAGCCGTGAGGACAATCCTACGAAGCAATATATAGAAGATTTGGTTTCCATGGCTACCACCTCACGCCGATCCGGTGTGCTTGCGCTAGAGCGTACTTCATCAGAGCATCCGAATGCATTTTTGCGTGAAGGTCTTCAGTTGGTCATCGACGGCACCGAGCAGGAGCAGATCAAACAGATTTTAGAGCTTGAGTTAGATGCCATTGAACACAAACATGAAGGATACGCCAAAATATTTGAATCCGCAGGCGGTTATGCCCCTACGATGGGGATTATCGGTACTGTCATGGGCCTGATCCATGTACTGGGCAGCCTGACCGAGCCTACTGCGCTTGGTCCGTCCATTGCTGTTGCTTTTATCGCAACACTATATGGCGTTGCTAGCGCTAATCTGATCTTCCTGCCCATCGCATCCAAAATAAGAGCTGCCAGTGAGAGTGAAATTATCACTATGGATTTGCTGCTGCAAGGTATTTTGGCTATCCAAAACGGAGAGAATCCAAAGCTTGTACGCAAAAAGTTGGAGTTCTTTATCCGCTCAGAGCAAAATATAGATCACAAACCGCCTCGTCGCTCACGCACAGATGACGCTTCTCCAAAGGAGGACTTCCATGAGAGCGCGCGGTAAGCGCCGTGGGGGTCAAGGAGGCGGCGGAGACCATCGTGACCGCTGGATGATTACCTATGCCGATCTGATCACCCTGCTGCTCATATTTTTCGTTGTGATGTATGCCATGAGTAGTCTGGATGCTAAAAAATACGATGTCGTTGTTCAATCCCTCCAGGATACGTTCCACAAGGGAGATTCTATTTTGGAGCAAGGCTCGGGCATTACAGGTACTGCCGATCGTTACACCAGCAAGAATCCACCCACGACCAAGCAACCAGCAGCCGATAAAAAGGAAGCTGGATCGACAAAGCTCACCGAACGTGAACAAGCATTCCGCACGCAGGAAAAAGAGCTGCAAAATTTAATGGGTGTCATTCAAGAATATATTACGGACAACAAACTGGAAAACCAGATTTTCGTGTCAGATCAGCCGCGTGGTATTGTCATTACACTGAATGACCGCTTTTTATTCGATCAAGGTAGAGCTGCACTCAAGCAAGGCTCTGCCAACACGCTATCCAAGTTGGCCAGTCTGTTTCGAGATTTGAAAACACCGATTAGCATTGAGGGCCATACGGACAACATTCCGTTCACGCGCTCCTCGAACTCATCGACGTATAAGGACAACTGGGAGCTTTCCGGCGCACGGGCACTGTCTGTACTCCGATTCTTTCTCGACAGAGAGCAACTTTCACCCTCAGGATTTCAGTATGCGGGTTATGCAGATACCCGACCGGTTGGTGACAATAGTACCGAAGCTGGACGACAAAAAAACCGCCGTGTCGAAATCACCGTATTACGCCAGCTTCAACAGTAAAACCCAAAAACCTCCTGAGTCACGCAGTAACGTGAATCGGGAGGTTTTTTTGATGCCTATTTACATTAATACATGGCTTCCGCTCTGATGTAGACGCAGAACAATAAACTGTACGAACAACGTGTATAAGAGCGGCGTACGAGATGCAATAGAGATTATTTTGTTTATTCTATATCCCACTATGTATTAGAAGCCCTGTTGAAGTTAGGTTTTATCTTGTCATAATACTTGATAATTAATAAGATAGGACAAGCTCGTGTTGCTTCTCTTGTATTTGTGAACTTTGGGGTATACTCTGTTGTCTGCGATAGCTATATTTCCAGTCACTGTATTTATTAAGGAGTCGATCCAACTCCATGGACTTGATTAACACCCGTCGATCCTTCAATCCCACCTCATTCGCCAAATCATTTAGTTCCTTCCGCTTTTCTTCGATGCATTCCTCCAATTGTTTCCATTTCACATCAATAAACCTCCTGTTCGGTGTGGTATTTACATTAGTTTACAAGCTGATACCTTCCCTACAGGTTAAAAATATAATAAAACCCAGTTCATTCCTTTAACGGGATGAATCAAAAAACCAGCCTCAGTAAGGCTGGTTTTTTGATTCATCTATTTACTTGGAAAATTCCCTTGAAACTCACTTGGAAGTAAACAGCACTATTGGATTTCACCCACCTCTACCATGACTAGAAACTGAAATATGAGAATTATTACTAACTATAATATCATGGAAAGAAGACAGAACCCCGATATTACTGACTACTATTAGAGAAAGCAAAAGTGAAAGTAAAACCTTCCTCATCTTTGCACACCTCCTTAATAATAGATTTATAAATCTCAATTTGTTCTTCGTCACATAAAGCTCTATTATTTTCGAATAAAACCATACTTTGGGCGAAACTCTCTACATTTTTAAGAAAGAATGATATCTGTATACATTGTAAATTAGCATTTACTGCATCCTTATATCTCTTATTTCGTCTATAATAAATGGCTAGTTGGAAATTAAAATTATAATAATCATCCATAAATATTACATCCTGAGTATTTCTAAAAATATCAATATATTGAATAAATCGATCCAAGATACTGTCAACTGAGAAGAAATTTCTATTAGCCGATTCTAAAATATTCACAAGACCTGGTAATATCTCATCATTATTGTTCTCTAATAAGTTTACATATTGAGGGAGCACAGACGTATCTCCTAATAGTAAATCAAGTGTATAAGAGTTACCCATAGACCATACCTTAAACTTTTCCACTTCTCTTTTCCCAACGGTGTTTAAACCCTCAAACCAACTTAGATCGGCATACTCAGCAACGATTTTTTTTGCATTCTCATAGTCGCCAATTTTTTGTAAGGCATAAGCTTTCATAAGTAATCCTTGCCCATAATATACTACTAAATGTCGCTCGGTCTTTATCGGTACATAATTCCTGTTTTTCCGAGCCCTTCTTTTACTTTCTTCTTCATATATAATTTTAGATTGTTCCCAAAGCTCATCGCTGTGTGTAATTGTTTCTTGCCATTTATGTAGTGAAGAATATATATTTGTTAGATGCAACAATCCGTCTAATTGATGGCACTCTGGCAACCGAAAACGAAAAGGTTCAAATCGTATAGCCGCCTTTAGATTTAATTCAGTATTCTCTCCAATTTTTGCACGAAACAATTTATAATGGCTTATCGCCAATCTCTCAGAATGCTGATATTTTTCATTTTCAATGACACATTCATAGAATGGAATTGCCTCTTGCAGCTTCCCCCCTTCGTATAACTCCTCTGCCAAAGCAAAGATTGTTGGAATGTGGTTAAGATCTTCCATTAAGCGTGAGAGCACTTTCTCCACACACCTCAGATTTCCTACTTCAACACAGCGTATAAGGAACGGCTTAACTCTTTTCCAATGAGGTCTTCCATCATAAAAACATTCATCCACATACAGGTCATACAACCAGCCTTCTGGATAATTAAATGCTTTGGTAATCAAGTCCATTTGTCTTACGGAGATAGGTTTAGGCGGATTCCCGTTAAGCATAGCACTAAATATGCCCCGGTTAAGACCCGTAGCTTGTCCAAAACTATTAAAAGTGTAGCCACCAAGTTTTAGTTCTTTCTCAATTTCCGAACGAATCGTGGTTGCATTTTCCAATAAAAACACCCCCCGGCGTATTCAGATGATTTTAAAAAATCACCCTCCTCGACAATCAATTACAATATACTAGAAATTATATGAATAAATTGGATGACGGTCAACCCCTTTTCTACACTGTTTTATTATATTATGGAATTTGATGTTTATTAAAATAGTTCTTACAAGAACTAAATATCGAATAATTAAGGCAATTTAATTACATCCACGCTTAATCTACCTTTGTCTACACTCATACTATAGGAGTGTGGGTGTCTATGGAAACAACGAAACTATTAGGAACGAAAATCCGTCAATTTCGAAAATTGCGTGGTATTACACAAGAACAGTTAGCAGAAGCATCCGATTCAACAGGTTCCTATATCGGCAAGTTGGAGCGCGGTGAGGTCAATGTGCAGATCAAAACACTGGAGAAAATAGCAGAGGCGCTGAACACGAATGTATTTGCATTTTTTGACTATAATCCATATGAAGAACTCAAAAGCCAGCCCTGGATTTGGGAATGCATTCGTATACTTTCCCAGCAGAATGAAGCAGGGCAAAATAAAGCTTATCGTATTTTAAAAGAACTGTTTACCTCTTCAGAGCGTGAGCTTTCTGAAAATAACTTCGATGATTCAGGCAACTAACTAAAAAATTAACTTTTTCCCAAGTAGTCATACACGTAATATGTCGAAAGGACTATATAATTTACTTAGAGTAGTAGATTATATAGCCCTTTTGTATTCTAAGAAGTCATTTCCTTGATATTGTTCTCCACTGCTTTAATCACTTTTTCATATTCTGTCCGTTGTTCATGTGTCGAATGACCCTTATATTTCTCAAACAACAACGTGATAGACTTGATATAGTAAGCCTTATCGTTTAACTGTGAAGTTGCTTTTAAACTATTCAGCATACAGTCTATTGCCTCAGAATAGTTCGCTTTATTAAAATAGTAGCGACTAAGCTCAAGAAAAAAACGGGAATAGTTTGCTAGATTATAATTCGTCTTGTAATAAGAAATATTTGTACGTAAGTCTCTAAACTCATTAATACTCTCTCCAAAAAGAATTAAAATTTCGTCTATCATATAATTATAAGTATTGGCAGACTCTAATATGGTTAGTAACCCAAGTAATATTTCCTGAGGATTATTCCTAATAAGTTCTACATAGGCAGGTAAATTAGTCATATCTCCCATCAGAATTTCTAAATTCAAGCGGTTTGCTTCCGCCCACATTTCAAATTTCCGTGCCTCTAACATACCAACCTCATCTAGACCTTCAAAATCAGTTAAATTTGCATAGTAGGGGATGAACTCCATAGCTTTTTTGTATAACCCCTGTTTCTCGTAGGCATTCCCCTGCGTTAAATAGGCTTGACCATAATAGACGATTAGATGTCTTTCTGTATTTAGAGGCTTAACTTCACGTTTTCTTAATCTAGCCTGAACCTGTTGCTGATAAATATTTGTAGCAATTACCTCAAGTTCTCTTGTATATCGTATAGTTGTCTCACAATCATCAACTTGGTAGTACACATTTGCCAGCTTTAATAAAGCATCCAATTGATGAGATTCAGGCAAATTTTTGCGATATGGAGCAAATTTTATAGCTTGTTGACGATTATTCTCCAGATCTTTGTTTAAAGAGCAAGAAAATAGCCTATATTGGCTGACAGCCAGCCGCTCCGAGTGGTAATATCTTTCGTTTTCTATCACACACTCGTAAAAAGGGATCGCTTCCTTTTCTCTGCCTTCAAAATGTAACTCTTCTGCAAACTCAAATACCGTCGACACATAGGACAAGTCCTCCGTTAGTCTCGACAACACCTTTTGAATACACTCCTTCCTCCCCAATTCCACACAACGCAATAAAAAAGGTTTGATCCGTTTCCAGTGCCCTTTCCCCTCGTGAAAGCATTCATCTATGTATAACTCATACAACCAGCCTTCGGGATACCCTAATGCCTTAGTAATCAAGTCCATCTGCCGAACGGAGATCGGCTTGGGTGGGTTACTGTTCAGCATGGTACTGAATGTACCACGGTTAATACCGGATATTTTGCTAAAGCTGCTAAATGTATAGCCTCTCTGCTTGAGTTCGGTCTCTATCGTCGAGCGGATCGTAGGTGTATGTTCCATTTCAATCCCCCTCAATATAGTTACAGATATATCGTAGGTCATACTTAACATGTGATTTCGACCATAAGAACTTCATTACATTACAAAATAACTAAAATAGTGAAATATATGGTCTATAAAGTCATTTTATTTTATGATGCCTTAGAAGGAAGTCTTTTTTTAATGAATCCCGTGATAATTGAAAAGTTAAATGAGGTACATCTGGAGAAGCATTAAAAGCAAACTTCAAGTTTTTTTAGTTGAATGTCACAAATGCATATCTTTTTCAGTTATATAGGCAGAAGGGAGGGACGTTAATGGAAAAGCTAAATACAAATAATCAAAACGCAGATATCAATCTTGTCATAGAGCAGGTCCAAGCAGGCGACAAACAAGCATACACACATATCATACGGCGTTATCAACAACAGATTTTTTTATACTGCTACTATTTACTTAAAAATCGGGAAGAAGCGGAAGATGCTGCTCAAGAAATATTCATTAGAGGGCTAGAACATATACATCATTTTGTACCTACCGTCTCTTTTTCAGCTTGGCTTTACAAAATCGCTCAAAACCACTGTACTGACTTATTAAAAAGAAACGCTAGAACATTCAAATCCTTCATTCAGTACAAACTGAATCTAAAGCAACAGCCGATACACGAATATACAAATTTAATTCACGAGTTACTGGATCAGCTATCATTAAAAGATCGTCAAATTTTATTATTACGTTCGCTTGAGGATTACAACTACGAAGAGATTGCTACAATTATGGGGCTGAAATCATCCACGATCCGAAAAAGATATGAGCGACTCCGTAAAAAGCTAATCAACTACAATGAAAAGGGAGGAAAACAAATTGAGCACTCATTTAAACCCGGAAGATAAAGAAATTGAGCACTTACAAAAGCTTATTCGGAATACCCCATTCCAAGTGGATTTAATTGATAGAACTATGGAACGCTATGGTAATATGAAAACAAGACGCTATGAGCGCTCTAACTCTCGTTCAAAAAGGGTTCGCAATACTTTTTTCGGAACCTCCGCTGCACTTGTAGTAGCGTTTGCACTTGTAGTTAGTACTGGTTTTATTTCACCAACAATGGCTGCATCCTTAAAACAAATTCCAGGTATTGATTCTATATTCCAGCTTGCTGGTGATCTTGGTTTACAAACAGCAGACGAAAAAGGGCTAGTATCAAAGCCCAATCTTAGCGATACTCACGATGGCCTGACTCTCAGCGTACCAGAGGTCATGTTTGACGGAACACGTGTATCCATTGCCTTAGAACGACAAACCACTGACAAAAGATTTACAAAAGAAACAGTATCATCACTGATCAACGATATAATACTTACTATTAATGGGAAAGAAATAAACTCTTATGCACCTGCTAATACAAGCAACTCCATTGATCCTTATATGATTCCTGGAAAAAGCTCCAACTCAGTAATTATACAGTTCTCAGATTTACGTAACCAGGGGGGAAAATCCTTTCCAGATAAGTTTGATTTAACACTTTCCATGCCCGTGGCAGGGGTTCAGCAACCGTTCAAAATTCATATCCCTGTCGAGAAGAATACCAAAAACAACATAGTACAGACACCTGGCCTCAAGCGCCAGTATGAGAAAATTCATTATACATTGGAAAAGATTGAGCTGACCCCAATTACAACTAATATAACTACACGTATTGAATTACCCAAACCCCTAAAAATCTCTACTTTACCTTTAATAAGTTATGAACTTTATGATGATAAGGGAAATGAAATAAAACAAATCGGGGGCAAAGGTTGGAGTGCAACAGACGGTAATGTTCTAATGACTGATTCTCAGTTTGAACCCTTTATATCCCCTCCAAAAGTTATTACTATTAAAGTTTATAAATACATTTTTAAAGAAGGGAATAAAAGTCAGTTTGAATTGGATAAGGACGGCAACCCAATAAAGGAGTATTTCCCTGATCTAGAGATCAGCTTACCAATAAACTCATAAAAATAGCTGTCGAGAGGAATCTCGACAGCCTCAGTGAAGAAAGTGAAAGTATATTTCTCTTTCTTCACTAGCTTATCTTTTAACTATAAATGTATAAACGCCTAACTTGTCACCATTAGATTTATATGCCGCCACTTGGGCTGTACCATATCCAATAACTGTAGCTTTATTGCCAGTGAGCTTAATAACGTTACTTCCATACAAAAGCATCCAGTTTGAACCTTCCATGTAGAAGTCACTTCCCATACCAAGAGGTACTTCTGTATCTTGCAGTTTAATAGGTGCCTTTTCTCCGTTAGCAGGCACAAATGTTACTTTCACTGTGGCAGGAGCTCCAACAGATATTGTTGAACTTACTGGTGAAGCGGATGCTACTCCCCCTAAAGATAAAGCTAACGCAGAAATTGATAGTGCTAAGATCGCTCTTTTCATTTGTCATTTCTCCTCTTTAAGTATTTTTACTGATTAAACATTAGACTTCCAAGCAATTGTAGACAGTAGACATCACCAAAATACTAGTTTTTTCATTTTTTCATCTCCTCCCTACTAACTAATTCCATTCTAATTCTTGATGTGTTACAAAAAAGATTAAAATAAACATATCATTTCATTTTTTACAGAATAATCATATATGATTTTTCTCGTAAAAATAAATGAGCAGGTAGGATACTAAATCCCCCTGCTCATTTCAGCGATAGTATTTATATCATTTTAATTAGCTGTCGGTTCGGTTCCCCAAACAAGTACGCCATTATGATACAACGTAGCTTTCGTATGATCGGCGAATGAAGTCTGCGTTCCTTTATACGAGTAATCGTCACTTTCGTTATAGTTCGACCAGTCTGCTTTATGAATACGGGTTTGAATTCCGCCTGTGCTTCCTCCAGGTGCTAACACGCCTGCATCCGAGTTGAAGCTGACTTCCAAATAATAATCAGCGCCTCCTACAGCTTTATCCATTTTAACCAGCTTACCATTCAGTTTCGAGCAGCTCAGCGTCGCATAGTCGCAGTTGAATGTCTGCGCGCGGTCGCCGTCGATCGTGTAGTAGTAGCGAATTTTCAACTCGTTGATCGGTACGGAGGTTGTACCTTTGTTTACAATTTGGAAATGCGGGTTCAAGTGATTGTCGTTCACATTTGTATCCGCTGTGCGATACTGGAGCACCAGTCCCGTTGTCGGCTGCTGAGTATCCGCTTTCGGCGCTGCGCTAGCCGTGTTCGAAACCGTTTGACCTGCATCGTTCTTCGCTACGACTTGGTAATAGTACATCGTGTCTGCCGTTACGGCTTTGTCGGTGTAGCTGCTTCCGTATACATCACTTGCTACTGTGGCGAAAGCGCCATTTTCAGCCGTCGAACGCTTCACTTCATAGCTTGCTGCATTCGCTGATGCTGTCCAGCTCAGCTTTACTTTCGCCGTTTCACCCGCTGCGTTCAGCGTGAAGCTGCCCGGTACTGATGGCTGCTCGGTAATACCATACGTTTTTAAGTTAGTCGGGAGCTTTTCAAGCGTAATGACGTTCGGATGATTATACACTTTTTTCAGATGCTCAAGACTGTTTTGTTTGCCGTCTCTCAAGAAATCCCCATACCATGTAGCGAACCAGCTCCAATGGGCTTGATACGCCTTCATCAGATCAGGGTCCGGGATAGGTCCGTTTTCGCTCATGGCAACTAACTTTTTGTCCTTACCCAACGTAACAAGGTCTTCGTATTTTGCAATTTGTGGGCTGTAGTCGCCTGCTTGCGGATAAGAGTCGAAGCTCAAAATATCCACATACTCATCCCCTGGATACCAGTCGGGAGCAACAGAGTTCCAGACCCAGATCAGATTGTTCAATTTGTGCACATTAGTCAAACGATCGTGCATCAAAATATATAATTTTTTAACAGGCTCAGGACCTTTAGCTCCCCACCAGAACCATTTGCCTTCCGCTTCGTGCAAAGGACGGAACAGCACAGGAACTTTCGCATCCTGCAACTTCTTCAATTGCCCTGCAATCACATCGATGTCGCGAATAAGCAATTTATAATCTTCGGACTCTGGATGATTCATCGCATATTCTATATCGAATGTAGTCGAATCGGCATAGAAGCCTCTCCACCATTCTTTTCCCTGCGTATCGATCAGACCTTTCGGCGCGTTCCAGTGCCATACAAAGGTAACAATTCCCCCTTGCTTATCCCATTCAATCGCCTTTTCCGTCTCTGTGGAACTAAGACCGTGTTCCGCTCTGCTTGGCGAATAGTCGATCAGGTCAAGCGCCGCAATAGCCGGTTTTTTACCTACATTGGCTTGAAGCCAATCAATTTCGGTTATTTCCTCTTGACCGGAAAGCATATTCTTCCCGTATTGATCAACCAGATAGTTCATCAATGCTCTTGCTTCTACTGTCGCATTCGGATTGGTGAGCGTTTTGGTTACCGCATGAGGTGGGCGGTCAGCAGCTGGCTCCAGCTTGACGTAGTCGATATCATACCAGCCCCAGCCTGTTTCAAAACCGATCGTATTTGCCCCTGCATTCAACAGAACCTTGCCTCCGGAAGTTTCTTTAAAATCAGCCGTTTTCCAAAGTACTAGCTCGCCAGACGCTTTGCCGTTTAAAGAGAAGTTGGTGCGTTTGTCATCATGAGGCGAACGGTAGCCGATTGTAAGATTGTACAAGCCTGCCGCCTCTGCCTGGATCGTCATCGTCAGGGAATCCCCTGCATTGTGGAAATTAGTTACATAACCAGTACCGGAGAAGCCGGTTCCGCTGGATTCCACAATGGTTCCCTTCAGCGTGCCATCTTCGGCTTCATAGCGATCCGGTCCGTCTACAGGCGTTCGCGGAACCGCTTTCAAAACATTGGATTCGCTCGTTCCCGCCTTTGTTTGTGCGGTTATTTTATAATAATAAGAAGTGCCGTTCGTTACGTTCGTATCCGTATAAGACGTTTCGACCAAGTTGGATGCTACAGCAGCAAAAGGACCGTTTTCATACGTTGCCCGCTGTACACTGTAACTTACAACTCCGCTGGAAGCGTCCCAGGATAAATCGACTTTCCCATCGCCAGCCTCACCCCTCAGCGCAAAGCTTTCAGGACCTTCCACAGGTGGCACAGACGTATCATTGCCAGCAGTCAAGACGATGTGATAAGCCGTCAAAGGCGGTACTGTATAGGTAAAGCGGTTGCCTGAAATTTGCGTAATTGGCGCTGCTTCTTTAATTTGCGAGCTATTTTTGTCGAAGCCCCATACTTTACCGGAACCGTAAGTCGTCTCACCGGAAAGATCAAATTGGGCGTCGAATGCACTGTCCATGCTTTTATTCATGACAACGAGGTGCAGTTCTTTGTAGGATGCATCCGTTACGGAAGCATGCACCGAGCTATTAACAATATCCGACGTTTGCGCATGAACACTGATATCACCGAAAGTAGAGCTTTTTCCGTCATAATTGCGGTAAAGCTTGTAAGCGGCACTAACGTAGTTGTTGGCACCATCCTTTAACTTCCAGTAGTTTGCCATATAAACATCGTTTTTGCCCAAGATGCCCAACACATCGGTCATAGCGATACCGCCGGAAATATCATTTTCGCCGCCATAGCTATACTCAGTCAAAGCCAGCTTGGTTCCCGGGTAATACTGATCCACCGACTGCTTTAATCGAGGCAGTAAAGGCAAGAATTCACTGTTCCATTGAGCGATCCAGCTATCTTCCTTGTAGGTCGGGTCCCACAAAGTACGAGGCGCTTGCATTCTGGCTTTCTTCGTTTCGTCATTGCCTACCTCATTTGTAATTCGTATGCCTCCGCCCATCGCTTCAGGATACCAGTGTACATCGAAGACATCCAGCAATCTCTTGCCTTCGGCTTGCGAGCTGAGGCGCATTTGATCCAGGTAATAGTCCACGAACCAGCTGTAGTTGCCTTTTACAGAGTTCCAATCAGGTGCAGTTTGAAGATCTTTATAGGCGCCAAAACCGTAAAGAACGGGCCCAAAAATTTCCGCACTCGCGTCAACCGCCTTAACGGCTTTGGATAAACTTACCGACCGCTCTACCAACTCTTTCGCTCCGACCTTTTCACCATGAATGCGCGGATGCGTATGCGACCAGAGAGCGGGTTCATTGTCGAGCGAGTATCCTTTCACACCTGTTTTTGTTGAAGCAGAGCCATACTTTTTCACTAAAAAGTTGACGAATTCATCCGCGTAAACCTGATTGTCTTTCAGATCAGGCTGCAATTGAAACGGCGCATTTTTAGCGTTTACGACCTCATTCCACCGAGCGGAAGGAGCCTTTTCGCTTTCCTGCACACTTCCGTTTCCATCCTTGGCCACATAACCGGCCATCGGCAGTGTGACTAAAGAATAAGTGCCCTGCTTCAGCGATTGATCGTGAAACGAGGTTGCCACCGCACCTGGCTTTTCACATTCGGCTTTTGTCAATCCGGCGTTGTCGCATAAATAGCTATCGCTGGACTGCATCCAGTCGCTTCCTGCATTGGACATATTGTTTTCCCAGTTATATCCGGTCATTCGATTGCCACCAAGTCGTCTGGCAGTCAGATTCTCATCGCCTGACAACTCCTGATTCGTACCGTAAATATAAGGGCTAATAGGCTTACGATCCTTGGATGTATCGACTTTAATGGTAACAGTCTTTGCCGTTTGACCGTGAACTACAGTTGGAGTCGGTAGAGCACCCCCTACTATAATCGTGCATGCCATGACGACAGGCAGCCATTTGGAACGTTTGGACCAAATACTACTACTATTTTTCGCCTTCATGCCGCTTCCTCCCTTCAATTTAAAAAGAGCGGCACCCATACGAATGCCCCTCCTTGAGGCTTTAAGGCCCCTTCCCTGTCCCCAAACGAGCTTATCGTTCCGTTGCAGCGTCATATCCGTGCTTGAAATGTTCCAGCCGAAAACAACACCCTCTTTCTTTGAAACTGGATTTATAATATTACCTTAACACAAAGGTATATTGACATTTTTAACTATTGTTTTAATTAGCTAGTATTAATTTCTTAAATAACCATATAGCTTGAGGTATCCCAATAGCTCTTGCTCATCCACACTCGTCTTCCCTAGCGCACTTTATCCTTTTGAATAAGCTTATAATAGATGCGTGCAGGCTCTGATTCTCCGGTGGATAAAATGTATTCTGCCAAAGGTGCGCACAGTTTTTGGAGATAAAAGGAGTATAGCAGCTCGGCCGTGTCAAAATGAATTTTTAACACTTGCTTCATCAAGCCTTCGAATTTGGAGTAATCCAGTTCTTCCGGGGTAATATCAAACGGGTATTCAGGAAAGGTTTTTTTCTGAATTTCAACAAACTGCTCCCTAAGCTTCGGTTGATTGCCTGAACGGGCAGCCGAGAAATTCATCATAAAAAAAGATACAAAATCCGTCTCACGGTCACTTAACTCATAGTACTCACACCAACGCATGAATATCAACGGTTTTACCATATATAAATCTCCTTTAACAAAAGTTCAGATTTATCATGAATCTTACAAAAATCTAGCGGGTTCCATCTTATGTAATATATAGGTTAAGCCCCATTTTAAAATATGATTCCTTAAATGAATTTTGCTTTTTAACATATCCCCTTATCTTATATATCTATGAAAGTGTACAACAAAAAAAGACCGTTTCAGCATTTTAATGACGCTGACCAAGTCTTCTCATAATCATCCGTATATTCACATTCGTATTTATTCTAATCCTCTACATAGCTGCAAGGTTACAGGCTGCAAGTGAACACATAAGCGGGCGGGACATTGCAGTTTACCTTTTTAATCTGAATGTCAGCAAAAAAGGTGCGAAAAAAATTGTGTTTGACCTTGCTGTACTGGAACGTAATAAATTTGCCTTCCTGGCCCAAAACCTCAGCCGTTTGTCCCAAAATGAGGCTGGATAATGCAGCGGGCAAGCTGGTGAAAGGGAGCCCTGACACGACATAATCCACTTTTGGGACCTCATACTGTCGTATATACTGAGCTACATGCTCAGCTGATCCGTGAATAATGTGTACCTTCTCCAAGTGTCCGTACTTGCTTTGTAGCGTTTTGTAAAACGATTCATTAGCTTCAATTACTAAAAGTAGCGTTTCTGGACGCTTGTTCAAAATAAGCTCTTGCGTAAACACACCGGTCCCAGCACCATATTCAATAATGCACGATGCTTTGTCAAAGTAAATCGGTGTGGCAATTTGTTTGGCCAACTGTCTTGAGCTGGGTATAACAGCGCCTACGCTGCGTGGATGCCTGATGTACTCTCGAATAAAGTGGATCGCGTTCATCTTTTCCTCTCCCTGCTTGACACACATGATAGGCATTCGGTTCATCAACGCTTCTTATTACATATTCATTGTATACCGATCAGAATATTGATTTCAAGCAGGCTACTGTCGGCATATAAAAAGAGCGTAGCCTTATTCGACTCTAATCAAATAATGGCTACCCTCTTGTTGTAACATCTATTTGTCCACGGTATCCAAATGTGCCTTCTCTGCCTGCGATGCCTGTCCAGCTTTACGTTGGCGTGCGCCTATGTGCATGGCAACAATCCGGTAGATGGAGGCTGGCTGTATGGATACGGCCCAGCTCGCGTCTGCATCAGGTGCAAGCACAACCCCTAGCTGGTGATGATCGCCATCGTACATGCCTCGCTGCACAAACTTGCTCTCGCCCTGCAGATTGCGTACCTCCAGCTTACAAAAAGCAGAGTTGATCCGCAAGGCCTGGTGTAACTCGGCACGGGTATTCACAACAATCCCATTCACGCGGTAAATGGCCTCGCCCGGCAGTATGCCCATGGCTGTCGCCGGACTGTCTGGCAGCACAGCGAGAACACGCATCCCTTGCTCCGGATGGACAAACATCGGGCTAAGGCGACTTTCTTCTATATTACCATACCAGATCAGCGCCTCATGAGCCAGAAAGGAGAATAACGCTGCTAACAATATCAGCGGACTCCACCATGCAGCCAGCAAGCTCAGCAGAAGTAAAGCCACACTGTACAGGAGCAAACGGTTCGAAGTAAGTACCGCCTTCTGTCGTGGTAGCTGGCCTAGCGTCACGCTGCTGAAGCCCATCAGGACTGGCAAGGCTGCCAGCATATACCCGGTTCCGGCATCGCCGCCGAACAAAGGTGTCCAGGGAAGCGTAAATCCTCCCTGGGTCGGTACCAGCAACAACAACGGAATGGGCCAGAGGTCTTCCATACGATAGCCGCCAACCAATCTTCCCCGTTTGCCCTCGACAAACAGCGGAGTGGCCGCCTTCCCCCCTTGCCAGCGAACCAACAGCGCCTCAGCCACATGCAGCACGGCGACCAACACCAACAGTGCCGGAATATCCAATCCGCGGATAGCTGCTACTGATGTTCCGAGCGCTCCTCCAGGTTGCCAGCCACTGGCCACGTTTAGGAAAAATTGAACCACACCTAGCAGACCTACCGAACAAGCGAGACACAGGTAACGGACGCGTACCAGCATGAGCAGTAATGTCGCTACCCACAGGCATACGATGGAAGCCGAGTTCAGATGCACGCTGACGAACATTCCCAGAGCAGATAGCGCCATTCCAGCAAGCAAACCACTCCATACGACACGCCAGGTCTCTGAAGCCCAGCTATGCATTTTGGTATGAAATAGCTTGCGCTCCAGCAGCATTTGCCGACGATAACCAAGTGCTACAATGAGTATTGAGATATAATAAAACGGCTGCAAAAGCAGGTACAAGCAAGCATTTAAGACGCTCCATCCCCATTGTAATGCCCATTCCAAGTCCATTCACACTCCTTATGCCCCTGGCCCGCTGTATAGCGGATCACGTACATTTCATATCCATTTATTCTATATGAAATTGCCAACGTAGGGAAGACAAACCGACAGACTGCAAATAAATCCCAATATAAAAGGAGGCTGTTTCCAGCCCCCTTGTTGTAGCCTCACTATTATTTCGCTACGCTTGTCTTCATTTCCTTCCGAATCTCTTCAATCCCCTGCTTGAGTTGATTATCATTTTTCGGATCACGAATTTTCTCAATCAGCTTGGCTTCCATCGCTGCTGCTGTCTTCGCATCAATGATGCCGCTAGCCGTCAGCTTCGCTTGTTTTTGAAAAGCAATAACAGAGCTTTCAGTTACTTTGTCAAAATAGCCATCCTCGCGACCTGGGTTGTAACCCAAGCCTTGTAGAATGATTTGTGCATTTTTCACATCACTGCTATTCATATTGTATTTCAGGGACTTTTCCTTGTTCAACGGTGCTGCTGTGAAGTATTCAGGCTGTTCCACCGCGATATTCGGCTTAATCCCTTTTTTATGAATCCACGTTCCATTTGGCGTTAACCATTTGGCAATCGTGATTTTGAGCAGGCTACCGTCACCCATTTGTTTGTCATAGCTGGTTTGTACAGTACCTTTACCAAAGGAATTTTCCCCGATCAACACGGCACCCGCTGATTGCTGGAGAGCACCTGCCAGAATTTCGGATGCACTTGCGCTACCTTTATTCATTAGCAAAGTCACAGGATAATTTTTGCGTGAACCTTTGGATTTCTCTTCTTCACGCTTCTGATTCTTGTCTTCCACTTGTACAATCGTTTTGCCAGAAGGTACAAATTGCTGTGCAATATCAATGACGACGGAAAGCACGCCGCCCGGGTTATTACGCACGTCAATGACGAGCCCTTTAAGCCCTTGTTTTTCGAGCTTCGCTAACTCTTCCTTGAAGCGTTCTGCTGTATTCAAGGAGAACTGGGTGATCGTGATGACGCCTACACCGTCGCTTTCCATATGAGCCGTTACAGTTTCCATATCAATGTTGTCACGGGTAATCGTGTATTCGAGCGGATCAGGAGAGCCACTGCGCTGAATTTTGACTTTCGCCTGACTGCCTTTAGGTCCACGAATTTTGGAAACGGCCTTGTTTAGATCCAATCCGTCCAGTGTTTCACCATTAACAGACAAAATAATATCCTTAGAGCGTAACCCTGCCTTTTCAGCCGGGGAGCCTTTAATTGGCGTGACTACAACTACTTTCCCGTTTTCGGCCGCTACTTCGGCTCCGATCCCGGTAAAGGAACCTTCTATGGATTGCTCGAATTGTTGTGCAGTTTCTTTACCCATATAAGAGGAATACGGGTCACCGAGCGACTCCATCATACCATTGATGGCGCCATCCACCAGCTTGGTACGATCCACATCCTGATAATATTGTCCTTGAATCAAGTCCATCGCCGTCTCAATTTTACGGATATCACTTCTGGAGGTAGAACTGCTACCTGTCACACTCGCCAGCAGTCCTTCGCCCAGAGCACTGTTCCCTACTGTAGTCGTTCCAGTATAGGCAAAAGTGAGCAGACTGCCGCCAAGCAGCCCGATCACCATCAAGAGTATCGCTGTACTTTTTTTCAACATCTAATCGTCCACCGCCTTCTCATTATCTTGTATCCTATTGCCTTACAACGCATATCCATCCACGAAGTATACGTCTAGCTTGTACGGAATATGTTAATTGTATCCTACTCGGTGTCTCAATGCACATGTTCTTCATCGGATATTAACCATTACAGCAAAGCCCTATCTACAACCGTAATGGCTATAAATAGGGCTTACCTTATCTACTATAAATAGTTCATCGGATTTACAGGTTTGTTATTTTCGCGCACCTCAAAATGACAGTGAGGTCCTGTGGAATTGCCCGTCGAACCAACTTCTGCAATTTTTTGACCACGTTTCACAGTCTGCCCCGTATGAACCACCGTACCGCCATTGCGAATGTGTCCGTATAGGGTCCATAGTCCGTCTCCATGGTCAATCACAACTGTGTTTCCATAGCCACTCCACCATTCGGCAACAATGACAACACCATCTTCGGCTGCATGAATATCGGTTCCCTGCGGAGCCGCCATATCAACACCTGTGTGGCCTTTAAGCTTACCGGTAATCGGATGTACCCGCATGCCAAAAGTAGATGAGAGTCGGTAATGGGATACAGGTGAAGCCAATGTGCCTGTTCCACCTGTATACGAACTGGCTGCCGCATGGCTTGAATTCGAGGCGGCACCTGAGGATGAAGATGCATATCGTTTGGCTTCAGCCGCGCGTGCAGCCGCTCTAGCACGTGCGGCTTTGGCAGCCTGCTCCGCTCTAAGCTTGTTCTTTTCCTGCACCAGACCCACACGTTTGTTAGCGAGTGCTACCAGCATGTCATTTTGCTCTTCGCTGATTTCATCTGACTCAGCAATATCATGATCGTAATTGGAAATCAGTCTTTGCTTCTCTTTTTCCTTCGAATTCAGTTCTGCCTTAGCGTCCTGCTTGAGCGCATACAGCTTCTTGGCATTTTTATATTCCGTGTCCAGCTGTTTCTTCTTGCTTACGACCAATGCCTTGTCCTTTTTATGCTCGTCCAACAGGATTTGATCCTGCTCCACGATCGTTTTCAGGGAATCTACCCGGCTGAGAAAGTCACTAAAACTGGACGAAGACATAAGCACGTCCATATATGAGACGGTTCCATCCGTATACATCAAGCGCACACGGGTTTCCAGCATTTTTTCCCGTGACTGGATACGATCAATGGCCTCGGCTAAATCTTTTTTAGTCGCACGCAGATTATCTTCCGTTTGATCAATCTGAACCGCAACACGAGTCAGCTGATCACTGACGCTGTTAATCTGAGCAAGCACAATTTTCAGGTTTTGCACGGTTTTATTTTTGTAATGTTGGGCATACTGTTTATCTTGAGCAGCCTTTTCCTGTTGTTGCTTGGCAGATTGGGCCTGCTTTTCCAATTGGTTCAGCTGCGAATTGATTTCACTCATGCTTTTGGCATATCCGTCAGAAGGCTGGATTAGCAATGCGGCTACCAAGGTAGCGGCCAACACAGATCCTGTTTTTTTCAACTTGCACTCCCCATCCTTTATCGCAAAATAACACCGGGCTTCCCCGTTCTAATTGATATCGAACACGACGTCCAGTCAACGCTTCTTTTATACTTTTAAGAACTTGCGCATGGACAGGGTACTGCCAACAATTCCGACCAGCATCCCCAAAATAATCAGCAATGCACTCAACTGAATCCAAATGCCTTCAAGTGGCATAAGCTTCAACATATTCAGAGCTATATCGCCCTGAACGGCGGTCAGCAAACGCTGATAGCCAGTAAATAAAATACCTACAGTAATAAGGGAACCAATGAGACCAATAAGCGCGCCTTCGATAAAAAACGGCCAGCGTATAAAAAAGTTGGTTGCACCGACCAGCTTCATAATGCCAATCTCTCTGCGTCGTGCCAATATGGTCACGCGAATCGTATTCGAGATGAGGAACATGGACATGATCGCCAGTCCGGCGACGAATATAAAGCCTACATTACGAATGAGCTTCGTAATTGTAAAGAGTGTCTCTACGGTGCCTTTTCCATAACGAACCTTTAAAATCGGCTTCTCTGGATGCAACGTATTCAGCTTCTCAATCTTTTCGGCCACAAATGGAACCGTTGTTGGTTCAATTACCTCTACCACAATTTTGTCCGGGAGTGGATTGCTGTCCTTGTCAAAACCCTCCAGCAGCTCCTTGCCGCTGTCTCCCAAATCTTTGCGCAGCTCCTCCAAACCCTGAGCTTTAGTCACAAAGGTCGTTTTGCTGATTTCCGGCATCGCCGCAATTTCCTTTTGCAGCGTTTCACGCATGTTCTGCTCTACATTTAGCTCCAGAAATACGTTAACCTCCACCTGACTATCTGCCTGATCAGCCAGGGAATTGACGTTGAGCACAAGCACGATAAATACGCCCAATATAAGTAATGACACAATAATCGAGGTAACGGATGCCACGGACATCCAGCCATTGCGGAATATGTTTTTGAAACCTTCCCGCACATGACGTAAGAAGGTGTTAAAAGTCATATCCGTACTCCCCTCTTACCTGATCCCTTACGATGTTGCCATTTTCAATGGCAATGACACGTTTACGCATGGAGTTCACGATGTCCTTATTGTGGGTCGCCATTACAATAGTCGTGCCCCGAAAATTAATTTCGTCCAGCAACTGCATGATCTCCCACGATGTTTCGGGGTCCAGATTACCCGTAGGTTCATCGGCAATGATCACGGAAGGATTGTTCACGATCGCCCGTGCAATTGCTACACGCTGTTGCTCCCCACCGGAAAGCTGAGCAGGCTCACGATTCATTTTTGTTTTCAAGCCAACCAGTTCAAGCACTTCCGGTACCCGTTTGCGAATCAGCTTCTTGGGAGCTTCAATAACTTCCATAGCAAAAGCCACATTCTCATAAGCCGTCAAACGCGGCAAAAGCCGGAAATCTTGAAAAATGACTCCGATGTTACGACGAACGTAGGGAATTTTACGCTGCTTGAGCTTCCCGATATTAAAACCATTGACTGAAATTTGCCCCTTGGTAGGTACTTCTTCTCTATAAATAAGCTTCATAAAAGTCGATTTCCCCGCTCCAGACGGGCCGACTACGTATACAAATTCATTACGGTCAATTCTGACCGATACTCCTTGAAGTGCGTGGGTTCCGTTAGTATAGGTCTTCCACACATCCTGCATTTCAATCACTCGATCACTTCCCGTTGCTTAATCATATTACGCATAACCTAATATCCATTCGACATATTCCATGCATTTCCTTTAAAAACTTCTCTATTTCATCATACCGTTTATCATTGTAACAAATTTGTTACCTAAATAGTACCGAAAGTTTTCTGCTTTTGGCACATATATATGAATATTATGGCACACGAATCGCTATCAAGCTTATCAGACAGGAGACATCTGCATTATGAAAAAAATTCATTTATCTGTCATTTGGATATGGTCTGGTGTTTTGGCGCTGGCCATGTTGTGGGGAGGACTTCATCTGTACGCCGACAGACAAACGTTGCCGGAGGGAGTGAGGGTCGGAGGAATGAACCTAGGAAGCATGGATCACACAGCCGCTCTTCGACTGGTGGATAAAAAATTGGATGCATTGAAGCAACATCCACTGCTTCTGACGGACAGTGACAGCAGTGCACAGGATATAAAACTTACACTCGGGGAAGCAGGAATTCATTATAAAGCGGAGGCATTTCGGAATGCCGTGAAGGCACTCAGCTCGGAGCATCTATGGACTCGTGTGCAGACACGTTTTAGCTTCGAAAAAGAATGGTCTATCACATCTTTCCGACAGGAGGAGATATTAAGGGCCCGATTCGGAGTCGATTGGGAGGAGCAACGATACGGCATGCCTATCAATGCTGTGCGTCAGATTGACGGGAATGATCAGGTTCGTTATATTTCAGGGCGCTCTGCCCGACGCATGGATTGGCCCAGATTGGACGCCGCACTAGATAAGGCGCTGCCCAAGGATTTTACCGATTCGGAAGAGCCCGTACGAGTGGAATTACCTTTCCGTCAGCTGGAACCGAACATTTCGGTGGACAGTCTACGGAACGAAGGGATTGAGCGCAAAATCGTCCAATTCTCCACCAGTCTCGGCAGTAGCTCGGAAGGACGCGTGTATAACGTTAATTCAGCGGCAAGCACCGTTGATGGTCTAATTCTTAAGCCAGGCGACATATTCGACTACGGTCAATTGATTGCCAAGGCTGAGCGCACTCATGGCTTTCGTGAAGCTCCAGTGATCGTCAACGGTCAGTTGGAGTCCGGCATAGGCGGCGGGATTTGTCAGGTATCCAGCACGGTGTATAATGCAGCGCTGCGAGTCGGTTTGGACATTGTTGAGCGCCGCAACCATTCCTTGCCGGTTAGCTACCTGCCCAAAGGTCAGGATGCGACTTTTGCTACAGGGTCCATTAATTTTCGTTTTAGAAACAATACAGGCAAGCATTTACTGCTTCGTGCGGCTGTCCAAAACCGAACGCTTACTGTTAAATTTTTTGGTACATTTCCGTCCAATGTTTCGTATGAACTGGAATCCCATACAGTTCGCGTACTTCCCATACCGGAGAAGAGACTCCGTAATGACTCACTTTCCCCCGGCTTCTATCAAGTACTTCGGCAGGGCAAAGAAGGGTATGTGGTAGAAACATTCCGGGTAAAAAAGGTAGACGGAAAAACTGTAGATCGCACCCGAATCAGCCGCGATACGTATCGAGCGCAACAACGCATTACAGCTAGTTATGGCGGTGGCACATCGTCTGAGCCACAAACACGTGAACCCGAGAAATCTATTGTCGAGGACGGTATAAGCGAATAAACGAAAAATCCCCCTTCCACTGTCGACTGGACTTGTTCCAGGCAGAGTGAAAGGGGGATTTTAGCTATAAATTACTCGCTGCGTTTACCCAAAACAGAAATTTCTACAGGCTCACTTTCGTTACCATCTGCATCTTTAGCTTTGATTACCAGCCTAACCGTTGCTTTTTGAGTAAGCACACTGATACTAAATGTGCCATCATCTTTGGCTACTGCACTACCGATAGGTAGTTCGTTGGAATAGGCGGTTACTGTGGAACCTGCTTTAGCTGTCCCCGTAATTGTACCTTCTCCATCATACACATTGTTGACTTTCAGTGCTCCCGTAGTTGCAACTGTGTCTGTAGTGCTATCTGTAGTCGTAGTCGTATCCGTAGTTGTGTCGGTATCTGTGTTGGTATCTATTGTTGTAGAGTTGTCCGTAGTCGTGCTATCTGTGCTGGTACTTGTGCTGCTATCTCCTGTTTCGCTGCCAGAAGTAGTTGACGTGTTACCATAAGTGGAATCTGTCACGTTGCTGTATGTGGAGTCCGTCACCGTTCCACCAGGAGTCGTCGTCAGATTATCGACAGAGCTCAGGTTGTAACCGGAAGCAGCGTCCAGAATAGCAATCGCCTCTGCACGAGTCAGCGACTTCAGTGGCTGGAATTTACCATCTGGATAACCGTTGATGATTTTTTGCTCCGCAGCTGCCGCTACACTTTTCTTCGCCCAAGACCCAATTTTGTTGGAGTCAATGAATTTAGTAACATCTGCTGCATTACCCGCAGTCAGTCCAATAGCTTTGCCTACGATAGCCGCAGCCTCTTGACGTGTTACCTTACCATTTGGTTTGAGCTTGTTATCTGCATAGCCGCTTATGTAGCCTGCATTCACGGCACTTGTCAGCTCGTTGTATGCCCAGTGCGAAGCTGGAACATCTGTGAACGTTCTGCTTCCATTACCGTTTACTTTCACACCACCCGCATATGTTACGTCTGTCACTGCTGGAGTTTCCTGTGTGAACGTTCCCAAGCTGCGATTCAAAAGAACAATAAATTCGGCACGTGTGATCGCCGCATCTGGTTTTACCGCCCCGTCCAATTGCCCTGTGGCTGACCAGCGTTGCACCTGATCTCCCGCCCAATGTCCACTTGTAGTTTGGGGAGCAGCTGCCGCTGCATTGAATGCGCTAAGAATAAGACCTGTACTCAATACACCTGTAACTGTGTTTCTTAACTTTTTTCCCATGCTATAAATTCCTCCTCTGATTGGATTCATCATTCTTTTTTAAACACTTTACCAGAAATCAAACCCAAATAACCCCCAAATTAAAAAAATCGTCCCATATAACCATACCCCCACCTAATGTAGGATAAATAAGAAACAGGACTTAATACCTAGTTATTCACTTGGATATGTATATTTAGACAGGCTAAGGTATACTGAATGAATAATCGGTCATATGCTGGAACACCGCAATGAGGTCACAAAACCCTAGGAAAGAGGTCTTCTTATGGCTCTTATTCAATGTCAGTTTTATTCGGAAGTTCTAGGTCTGAGCACATCCATGAATGTTATTCTTCCTCAGGCAACCCGTTCGCAAATCGGACTGGAGGGCAAGCAAGGAACCGGGCCACATCCGACGCTATATTTGCTGCACGGCCTGTCGGACGATGATTCAACCTGGTTGCGTCGAACCTCCATTGAACGCTATGTCGCCTCATTGGGCCTAGCTGTCGTCATGCCTCAGGTACATCGGAGTTTCTATACGAATATGGAGCAAGGAGCAGCTTATTGGACCTTTATCAGTGAAGAATTACCGGCTTTGGCACGTTCATTCTTTCCTCTGTCCGACAAGCGTGAAGACAATTTTGTAGCCGGGCTTTCTATGGGTGGATATGGTGCTTTCAAACTGGCACTCCAGCATCCAGAGCGTTTTGCAGCTGCTGCCAGCCTTTCGGGAGTCATGGATTTACACGCATCACGCACCGATCCTATGCAAAATGCGATGAGTCCAGCGGAATGGCTTAACATTTTTGGTCCAGATGAAATACGTGGAACGGATCACGACTTGCTGGAACTGTTACAACGTCATGCTGCCTTGGGGACCTCGCTTCCCCGGCTTTACCAATGCTGCGGCACGGAGGATTTCCTATATAAGGGAAATCAGGCTTTCCGTGAAACATGTAATACTACCGGAGTTCCGCTGACCTACGAAGAAGGTCCTGGGGCTCATGAATGGGGATACTGGGACGCGAAAATTCAGGATGTACTGGCGTGGCTACCACTCAAAGAGCACTAAACAGGTTAAAAAAATCCCCGCAGCTTCCCTCATCGCACCATGGCGAAGGGATAGGCTCGGGGATTTTTTTGCACATTACGGATTTGTCGTGGTCTCCGTCGATGGAGATGCTTTAGTTAGTGACTTGGGCAGCACCTTGTACAAGCGCCACTCACCGTTAAACTCACGTTCAAGCTGGACCCATGGAGCGCCTTTTTCATATAAATTCGGATATACCATATTGATTTTACTCAGTGGCATGCCTGACATGATCTTAGGTACAAGGATATAATCCACATGGTTATCCTGCGGATAACTTAATGCCTTATTGAACGAATAATCACTGGTGATCAGGAAGCGTTTGGGATATTGGCTGTAGACAATCATGGTGTAGGCTGAAGCCGAATCGGTCATAATGGTAGACTTCGGCAGATGCTCATCCAACCAGACGGCAATCTTACGATCTGACTCCTGTCTCACATAGTTCACATTACCCGTTCGTGTGAGAAAGCTGTTCTCATCCGGTGCAATATCCGGGCGAGTCAACGCATAGGAAAGTAATCCAGCGGTAAGCAGCAGACTGACGGATACCAGGCCAAAGGCTGCCCTCCGCCATCGTCCCTGAAGCTGGCTCAGCTCATAGGGCAACCAAGCTACAGTAATTGGGAACACGTACATAAAATAACGAAACCACCCATACGAAGATTGCTTCATCATGAGTAAAAACTGCAACCCCGGCACTGACAGGAACAGCAGCATAATAATCAGTGTCCCCCATCGGAACAAGCGTCCACTTAACAGACGAATGAACAGAATAGCAAACAACGGTACCGAATACCAGAGTGTTTTGGAAGCAATAAATTTCAAGGCCACCAGCGGATTGGAGAAAATCTCTACAAACTTATCATCATTCAGCAGCTCTGCCGATTGGGCTGTGTTCGAATACTCCGAATTCAGGAAGTAAAAAGCATTCCCCATAATGAGATAGTTGAAGAAAATCCACAACAGCCCGGAAAAGACCACGGGGAGCAGAAGCAGTAACCAAGTTGCCTCGACCTTGTGCAGTTTTTCCCGCAAGGCCAGCTCACGTCTGCCCATGTTTCGATGTAGAAACAGGATCGCCAATACCACTCCACCCGCCATTGCCACGCCCAGAGGAACCGCTTCATAACGAGTCCAGAACGCCATGGCAAGCGCTAATCCAGAAACAATCAGACTTGCCGTCATGCGATCCTTGAGCCACAATGCAAACTCAATCACCGTCATCATAATGAAATATATGTATAGCGAATCGCTCAGCCCATTGGCACCAAACAGTAAAATAAACGGATTCAGTGCATACAGCAGTGCCAGCATGATGCTCATCCCTGAGCTAAGCCCTGTTCTGACCCCCGCCCGATACAGCAGCATAGCGGTCAAAGCGGCAAAGGTAGCACTAAGAATGACAGCAGCCAATCCATAGGTGGCTATTGCCGGAAAGATTGGATACAGCAGTAGAATCACCATTTCCAGAAGACTAGGTAGTGGATTCCAGATAAATCCGATTGCGCCCAGATGCGGGTCACGGCTGTACAACACATAAAATGCATTAGCTACGCGACTGAGCGCGTCTGTGTGCATATATCCCAGAACATAGCTGAAATAGATGCCCGCAGACAACTCCAATGTAAGTATAAATACAAACAGACCTATAGCCATCCATCTGCTTGCAGACCATTTGCGAAAGGACATTCCTCTCGTTCCCCCTCAAACTTCTTGCGGTGATACAGCTGTAGCCCACTCACACCCTACAGCTGTATTCTTCCCTCCGCTACGATGCACTAAAATATAATAATTATTTCGATTCTTCATGCTTTATTTTGAACAGTCGCCACTGCCCGTCAAAGTCATGTACCAGTGAGGCCCACGACGCTCCCTTTTCGAACAAATCAGGATAGTTCCGATTTACCTGATCCAGCGGCACCCCATCCACCAAGCGCGTGACCAACACATAATCCACCTTGGAAGCAGGCAGATCCATTAAAGATTCCCCAAAATCAAAATCACTCGTAATCATAAACTTCTTCGGAATTTTGCTGCTCAAAATGATCGGATAGGCGGCATAAGAATCTGTCAAAATGAGAGATGTACCATAATGCTCATCCAGCCACGGCGCTATTTTCCGCTCAATAATTTGACGTTCGTAGCTTTCATTACCACTATGCGTCAAATAGCTGTGTTCATCTGCTGCAATCGCGGGGTTCGTCAGTGCGTAGGATAACAAGCCTGCTGTTACCAACATTCCTGCTGTTACCAGAGAGATTCCGATCCCCCTCATTTTTCCCTTCAATAAACTTAGCTCATACGGCAACCAGGCCACCGTAATCGGGAACACATACATAAAATATCGGAACCACCCAAAAGAAGACTGCTTGAGCATCAGCAAAAGCTGAAGTCCAGGCACCGATAAAAAGACTGCTAATAGCGTAAGCGTGCTCCAACTCAACAGACGTTTGTCCAACAATCGTATGAGCAAAATGGCAATCAACGGAGCAGCATACCATAAGGTTCGTTGCCCGATAAACTTTAGCATCAGCACAGGGTGGGCAAACATGGCAACAAAGCGTTGATCCTCTAACAAAGCCGCTGATTGTGTGGAATTGGAATATTGCGAGCGTAAAAAGTAAAGCGGATCGCCCATGATAATCCAGTTAAAAAATAGCCACAGCAGACCGGAAAAAACAAGTGGCAACAACAATAGAAGCCATGTCGCTTCCACCTTGTACAGGCGCTCTTTTAAAGACAATTCCGTTCTAACCCTCTCTCTGTTTGTACGCCACCTATGCAGAAAAAAGATCGTCAGCAATACACCCAAAGCCATCGCAACGCCAAGCGGAACCGCTTCATAGCGTACCCAAAAAGCCAGTGCAAGCGCAAAACCGGATACGATCAAATTCGCCGCCTTGCGATCCTTCAACCACATACAAAATCGACTCACTGTCAACAGGATGAAAAAGATATATGGCGAGTCACTTAAGCCGTTGAAGCCAAACAGAAACATAAATGGATTCAGTGAAAATAATAGCGCAATCAGCAAGCTGGTTGCACCGTGAAGCCCCAACTGTTTGCCCGTCGCATACAATAATGCCCCGCTCGCCCCTGCAAACAGGCTGCTCACAATCACTGCCGCCAGCCCGTGGGAAGCGAGTGCTGGAAATAAAGGATAAAACAACAGCACAATCAGTTCCATCAAACTGGGCAGGGGATTCCATACAAACCCGATAGCACCCAAGTGTGGGTCACGACTGTATAGCACATAAAATGCGTTAGCCACTCGACTGAGCGCATCGGTATGCATATAACCAAGATACCATGCAAAATACACGCCCACGGCCAGTTCAAGAGTAGTAATACAAGCAAACAATGATAGAAATTTTCCGTGTTTTCTTAAAATCATGAAACCTCTTTCTGACGCTGTTGCGGAACGGAGAAGATCCAGTAGCGGTTCCAGAAATAATTATGAACAGGCACGATGATGGTAGTTAGTACTTCACCGATCAGATACGACCAACCGATCCAGTGAATGGTCACGTACATCAGAGCAGCATTTAAGAGCAAGCCACAGGTACAGACCAATAAATATTTAAGAAACTGGGTGCGACTTCCCTCGCCGGTAGGCTCGAACGTCCAGTTTCGGTTCAGCACATACGAAACGAGCAATGTAACCACGAATCCGATTGTAGTAGCCGTTACTGCTGGTACCGTAAACAACTCCACCAGCAGCACAAGCACACCCACATGGATACCTGTACCTAGCAACCCCACAATACCGTATTTAATGATTGGATACTTTAGATATGAACGTCTGATCATGTTGATTAAACTCCCTGTCCACCCACAATCGGTCAGCATTCGCCCGTTTATCTGCTATCAGATAGCGAGGCCTAGCTTTGACTTCGTGATATATGGCGGCAATATATTCTCCTACCACTCCAATCGACAGCATGAGTACACTGCCAATAATCAAGAGCAGCAAAATCACAGTGGTAAAACCGGTCACAGCGTCACCCGTTAATTTGCGCATTAAGGTCTGAATCCCCAATACGACTGAAATCAGCATAAAAATGAGGCCCATCAGACTTACTACCCGCAACGGTACTGTCGAAAACGAGACGATCGCTTCTGCTGCCAGTCGAATCAGCCCTAACGGACTCCAGCGGCTTGGCCCCTCTTCGCGTGGAGCCACCCGGAATGAGATCTGGGTTTTACGGAAACCTAGCCAGGCTGTCATCCCGCGGAAAAACGGCATCCGCTCTGGCATCGCCATCCAGGCATCCACCACTCGTCGATCCAGTAGCTTATAATCGGAGGCATCCTTGAGATTAAAGCCCGTCAAGCGGTTCAGGGTCGTGTAGAACAATGAAGCACCGAGCTTTTTGCCCACCGACTCTTCTCCCCGAAATTCTTTCACACATTCGACCAAATCATAACCTTCATTTTGCCATAAACGTACCATTTCTCCAATCATTTCAGGAGGATGCTGCAAATCACCGTCCATGACAATAATCGCGTCGCCAGAGGCATTTTCCAGACCTGCGCACAACGCCAGCTCCTTGCCGAAATTCCGACTCAGCCGGAGCGCGAGCAAAGAGGGCATACGACGGGACAATTCGGACAGCTTGAGCCACGTATCGTCTTTGGAACCATCATCTACTATGATGAGCTCATAGCGTGAGGTGACAACAGACAATACCCCATCAATTACCTTAAGCGACCGCTCGAGATGCGAGCTTTCATTGTACATGGGAATGACGACGGATAAAAAAGGTGTTTTTGTCTCCATTCTTGCTCCTTCTTTCTTCATATTCAGGAGGACTGTGCCGGGGTATCATCCAAGTCGTGCATATCGGTCAGACCATGCGTGGTCTTCTCCCAATAGAACGGCTTGGTAATGAGCTGCCAAGCGGCTTTCACCGCAGCTATACTCATAAGTACCCAATATAACGGCGAGAGTAGTCCGTATTTGACCATCGCGTATGAAAATGTTCGTTCACCGCGCTCTTCCAGTTCCCCGATGACCCAATACATTCCGGCCACATTACTGAATACGAACAGAAAGTTACCGATATAAAACTCCGCGCTGGCCAGGTAATACACATAACCTGGGAATAGCTTGGGAATAAAGGACAACTCCCAGCCAAACCATAAAATAAGCAACCCCCAAAAAATCGGATTCAGCAACGGCAACATCGGAGTTGCCAGAATCATCACCTGAAAGCCGAAAAAGCCTTTCCAGCCCACTTCGCGCACCAGCTTAACCGGATTTCGCATATGAACCAGCCATGTCTGCATATACCCCTTGATCCAGCGTGACCGCTGACGAATCCAGTTGCCCACGCGGCTGTTAGCTTCCTCCCATGTGCGGGAATCGACAATAGCAGTTTTGTAGCCGCCTTTATACAGACGTATGCCCAGATCGGCATCCTCGGTTACATTGTAGGGGTCCCACGCATTAATATCTTTTAATACAGATACCCGAAAATGATTGGATGTGCCGCCTAACGGAATTGGGGTATCTAACTGCATAATACCCGGCAGCAGTAACTCGAACCACATACTGTATTCTTGAGTGAACCAGCGGGTCAGCAGATTTTGTGTACTATTAAAATAGTTGAGCTTCGCCTGAATACACGCATAATGCTCAGGGAGTGAATCGAACGCTGCAATGACCTTTTTAAGCTGATCAGCGTCGGGACGATCCTCAGCATCGTAAATCACGACAAACTCGCCACGTGCCCGAATAAGTCCGTAATTACATGCCTTCGGCTTGGTTTTCGGCAAACCGTCTGGAACGACTAGTGTCGTGTAATAGGCCGGCAGCTTCATTTCCCGAAGTAGCTCAATCGTCTCTATGTCGTCCTCTTCAATCAGCAGCCGCACATCCAGCTTGGACTTTGGATAATCCAGTTGCTCCAAATTCCGCAATAACATCGGAAGCACGCCCGCTTCCTTATACATAGGTACAAGAATGGTATAGATCGGCAGTTTCTTTTCATCCATGGCGTCAACCTCTTCCTTCGTGAAACGAAGCTGCGCCCCACGTCGGGAACCGAGATAAATGATGCCAAATTTAAATAGCGTCATGGCAAAATAAAACAGCTGAATCATCATATTGATGATCAACACCGTTTTCCAACTGTTCCAGAGGAGACCGAGCAGTGTAATCATACCCATGGCCGCGAACACCCAGAGCTGTCCCTTTGTAAAGGTCGTCCGTGCTGAATTGTGTGGTTCTTTTTCCAATAGCCCGGTCGTGCTCTCCTGCATCATTTCTTCACCGTAGATTTTACCCCAGAGCTGCTCCATCTCTTCCTTCGTAGCAAGCACCTGCTCTACCGGCATACCCAAAATTTCCTCCAGCTTCAAGCGTCGCTCTTCTGGCAGCGGATCGCTGACCGCCACAATATAACGGTTCATATATTGATGGATGACGACCACGCCATATGCCATCGCCACTTGCTCGGGTAGTTTATACGCCGCATCCAGCGCGAGTTCCTCACCAATACGCCCGATTCGGTTCTGTGTAGCAATCGCGCGGTACAGATCCGCAGGTTCCAGCATTTGCAATGACAGCAAGATGTCTCCCAGTAGTCCGCCGCTCTTCGCCTGGAACTCCAGTGCACGCTCCAGTTGTTCCGGTAATATATAGCCGGAACGAACCAGCATATCGCCTAGGCGCTCCTTGGACTCGTCGCCGCCAACCTGTTCTTGGAGCTGCTCAGCCGTAATGAAGCCCATCTCTACAAGAATATCACCGAGCCTGCCACCGTAACGCTTCTGGTTGCGGATGGCATCTGTCAGCTGATCGCGGGTGATCATCCCGTTCTCCACCAGTTGATCCCCCAGACGGGCCTTGCCGTTTCGTCCGCTCTGCGTTCCTCTTGCGGCCTCTTCGCCTTCCGTACCAGAGATACTGGAAGCAGCGCCCATAGCGGTTCCTGCCGCTACCTGTTCCTGCCCAGATGCATATTGGACTTGAGCCTCCTGCACCTGTCCATCCTGTAACCCTTCATCCAGCAATTGTTCCACAGCTGCTGCTGTATCATTGGCGTTCTGTATCGCCTGGATACGAAGTTCTGTATCCTGAAGTCGCCGTTCCAACTCTTCGATATGAAAATCAAGCTTGTACAGCACCGGGGCCTGCTCTGACCGCTGAGCCTCTAGCTGTTGTTGCAGTTGTTCGATTCGCTGACGCTCTTCTTTTATTCTTCTCTTGGTTTGGCGAATTGAAACTCCTCCAACCTGCCACCTAAGCTTGTCACCCATGAATTCCCGCCCTTTCAATCCAGCGCCGCTCTTCCGCAAGCGCATCCGCAAGCAGCTGCTTTAACTCCGCATCCCGCTGCTTTTTCCGTTCCAGCGCCGCGTGGAAAAGTTCCCGCTCCTCACGCAGTAACTCCTCCGCTTGCACCCGTTCCTCATGCAATGAAGATATCAGTTGATCGGCTTCAGAAGCGCGATAACCGATCCAAGCGCTCTTTAACTGACGCGCCGTCCTTTTAGTTCTCATAATACCTCCCTGGATCATCCCGACTCTGCCTTCAGCTACGTCGCTACTTTAGAGCTTTTACTTACCGTTCTCCCAAAACCAGGACATACCTATGTTCTCATTCAAGCCCTTCATTTACACATTTATGAAATTCGCCTGATCAAAAGAGCCCCTAGTAACTTGACATTTACTTATTGAATATAGTTCTTGTCCTATTGAATTGGTAATTCGATGAAAAACTTAGTGCTATTCTACCATAATCATCATAGGTGTAGTATACAAAAATGTAAATTCTAGAAACTTTCACACCAGTGTATTAATAGGTATTTGGAACTATGAATTAATGCCCCAAAAAACACAAAAGACACCGCGAACGGTGCCTTTGAAACTTAGATTGCTAATTCCTTAAAATTTGATTTTACACAGCATCCCGCTGCTATGCAAGAGAATAATATCTTTCTTTACTGATTAATTTTTCGGCTTGTGCCCTTCAAACCATGTTGATGTATTCGCCAGGAGCTGTTCACTGCGCCCAATAGCTGCCTGTACCTGCCCGGTAGCGGTTCCACCATATACATTCCGTGCATTCACTACCGCTTCTGGTTGAAGTACCTCATAGATACGTTCGTCAAACAGATCCGAAAACTGCTGGAATTCGTCCAGTGTCAGATCAAGCAAGTATTTTCCATGCTGGATGCAATACAGTACGGTTTTGCCAATGACCTCATGCGCCTGACGGAACGGAAGCCCTTTTCCGACCAAGAAGTCCGCAATATCCGTTGCGTTGGAAAAATCCTGATTGACCGCTTGACGCATACGATCCTTGTTCACCTTCATCGTGGCGATCATCGGTGCGAACAGTTGCAAGGCTCCTTCCAGCGTGGCAACGGTATCGAACATCCCTTCCTTGTCCTCCTGCATATCCTTGTTGTATGCCAGCGGCAAGGATTTCAGTACGGTCAACAAGCCCACGAGGTTTCCATAGACACGTCCGGTTTTACCACGTACCAGCTCCGGTACGTCCGGGTTTTTCTTCTGCGGCATAATGCTGCTGCCTGTGCAAAAAGCATCATCCAGCTCGACAAAACCAAACTCCGTGCTACTCCATAGCACCAATTCTTCGCTCAGACGAGACAAATGCGTCATAATCAGCGAGGCGCCAGCCAGGAACTCTACGATAAAATCCCGGTCGCTGACGGCATCGAGGCTATTTTCATATACACCATCAAATCCCAGCTGCTCGGCTACAAAGTGACGGTCGATCGGAAAAGTGGTCCCGGCCAAAGCGCCAGCACCGAGCGGCAACACGTTAATCCGCTTATAGCTGTCTTTGAGTCGGTCAATATCACGTTCCAGCATAGACACATACGCCAGCAGATGATGTGCAAATAAAATAGGCTGCGCACGCTGCAAGTGTGTGTATCCAGGTACAATCGTGTCCAGATTATCCTTTGCCTGGCCGATTAATGCAGCTTGTACGTCATGCAGCATACCCACCAGCGATACCACACGTCCGCGCAAATACAAGTGCATATCTGTTGCTACCTGATCGTTACGGCTGCGCCCCGTGTGCAGCTTACCTCCGACCGGACCAATGGCCTCGATTAAATTTTTTTCGATATTCATGTGAATATCCTCATCCGAAACGGAAAATTCAATTTCCCCACGGCGGATACGCTCCAGGACCGTGTGCAGTCCTTCCTTGATCGTGTCTGCATCCTCCTGCGGAATAATTCCGCATTTCCCCAGCATGGCCACATGAGCCAAACTGCCTTGAATATCTTCTTCTGCCAATGCCTGATCAAACCCGATAGAAGCCGTATATTCCTCTACCAACTTGTTCGTTTGCTTCGTAAAGCGTCCGCCCCATAGCTTACTCATTGCATGATCCCCTCTCTGCAATACAAGCCGCCCTCGTCGTTTGGACAAGAACGGCCCGCATCCCGTACATTTTTTAGGTTTACATCATTATTTATGATTTTGTGTTACGCCCGCGTTGACCTTTAAACGCAGTGCATTCAAGCGGATAAAGCCTGTTGCATCGCCTTGATCGTAGGCTTGTGTCGGGTCGGCTTCCATGGTTGCAATGTCCGGGTTGTACAAGCTAACCGGACTTTTAACGCCTGCACCGATAACGTTGCCTTTGTACAGCTTCACACGCACGGTACCACTGACATTTTTCTGACTCTCATGAACCAGGGCCTGCAAAGCGACACGTTCCGGTGCGAACCAGAAACCGTTGTAAACCAAGGTAGCATAACGAGTAATCAGACTATCACGCAGATTCATAACCTCGCGATCCATCGTGATAGATTCCATTTTGCGGTGAGCTGTGAACAGGATCGTACCGCCCGGCGTCTCATAGACTCCCCGACTTTTCATGCCGACAAAACGGTTCTCTACCATATCCACACGTCCGATACCATGCTTGCCGCCGAGCTCATTCAGTTTTTCCATCACTTGCAATGGACTTAGCTGTTCTCCATTCAAAGCGACGCAGTTACCTGCTTCAAATTCCAACTCCAAATATTCTGCTTCATCAGGAGCGTCCTCAGGCGCGTTGCTGAGCAAGAACATTCCTTTATTTTCAGGAGCACTTGGATCAAACCAAGGGTCCTCCAGCACGCCGCTTTCATAGCTGATATGCAGCAGATTACGGTCCATGGAGTATGGCTTGGCTGCAGAAGCAGTTACCGGAATGTCGTGTTTTTCCGCATAGGCAATCATTTCTGCACGGCCCGGGAACTGATTGCGAAACTCTTCCAGCCGCCAAGGTGCGATCACCTTGATATCCGGCGTCAACGCCGCCGCGTTCAGCTCGAAGCGTACCTGATCGTTACCTTTGCCTGTTGCCCCGTGAGCAATGGCTGTTGCTCCCTCGGCAATCGCAATATCGACCATCCGCTTAGCGATCAATGGACGTGCAATACTCGTTCCGAGCAAATATTGTCCTTCATATAAAGCACCCGCCTGAAACATCGGATAGATAAAATCCTTGGCGAATTCATCACGCAGATCATCAATGTACACTTTGGAAGCCCCTGTAGCGAGTGCTTTTTCCTCCAAACCGTCCAGTTCTTCCTTTTGACCGATATCTGCGGTGAATGCGATGATTTCAGCATCATAAGTTTCTTTGAGCCATTTCAGAATGACCGACGTATCCAGACCGCCGGAATATGCGAGTACGATTTTTTCTTTTGCCATTGTTGAAGTCCTCCCCGAATGCTTCTAGCCTTTATCTTCTTTACCTATCAATACCTATCAACCTTATGCCATTAAAGCAACTAACAGCGCTTTTTGCGCATGCAGACGATTCTCTGCTTCATCAAAGATGACCGAATTCGGACCATCGATTACGCCTGCGCTTACTTCTTCCCCACGATGCGCAGGCAGACAGTGCAGGAATAAATAATCCGGCTTCGCCAGCTTGACTAGCTCCTCATTCACCTGGAAGTCGGCAAAAGCAAGCTCCCGCTCCTTCTGCTCTTCCTCAAACCCCATGCTCGCCCACACATCTGTGTAGATCGCATCCGCATCTTGCACTGCTTCCTGCGGACTCTGGGTTATAACGATCTCACTCCCTGTCTGTTTGGCAATTTCACGGGAAGCTGCGACCACATTCGGGTCCGGCTCGTATCCAACTGGGCTTGCAATGGACACATGCACTCCAAGCTTTGCTCCCCCAATTAAGAGGGAATGAGCCATATTGTTACCGTCTCCGATGTAAGCCAATTTGAGCCCTTTTAGCTTACCCTTTTGCTCATACAAGGTTTGATAATCAGCTAGCACTTGGCATGGATGCGCCAAATCACTCAATCCATTAATCACAGGAACGGATGCATAACGTGCCAACTCTACCACATTATCGTGCCCAAAGGTACGAATCATAATGCCATCCAGATAACGTGACATGACTTGAGCCATGTCGCTAATCGGTTCGCCGCGTCCCAGTTGAATGTCATTTTTGCTGAGGAAAAGGGCATGCCCGCCCAATTGATACATACCGACTTCGAAAGATACCCGTGTACGTGTAGAGGATTTTTCGAAAATCAGTCCGAGCGTTTTCCCTTTTAGCGGCTGATAAGTTTCCCCGTTTTTGTGCTTACGCTTAATTTCAATGGCGAGATCAATTAAATACTGGATTTCCTCTGGAGAGTAATCGTCCAGCTCCAGGAAGTCCCGTCCTTTCAAATTCATCTGCTGCAGTGCGCCGCTCTGGCTCATGCTATCGTCTCCTTTTACACTCTAGTCTAGGAAGGATGATTTGGCCTTTACACTAAGCCGCATGCTCCCGAATCAATTCAGCAATCAAGGTTACAGCCTGATCTATTTCGTCTTTCGTTACATACAAGTTAGGCAACAGACGAATCACGTTTGGTCCTGCTGTAATGAACAGAATGCCCTTCTTCTGTCCTGCCAAAACAAGCTCCGCTACCGGTTCCGCACACTCAATACCAACCATCAGACCTTTTCCACGGATATCCTTTACAAAAGGACTATCTCCAAGCTGCTTTTGCAGACTATGGAAAAGGTAATCTCCCATCTCAGCTGCACGTTCTGGTAGCTTGTCATCAATAATCGTTTCAATAGTAGCTTGAACCGCTGCCATAGCAAGTGGCGTACCTCCAAAGGTAGAACCATGACTGCCCGCTGTGAACGCTTCACGCAAATATCCTTTGCCTAGCATCGCACCCACAGAGAAACCACTGCCCAGTCCTTTCGCCAATGTAAAGATATCCGGCTCTATACCATAATGCTCAAAGGAAAACAGTTTGCCCGTCCGTCCCATACCTGTTTGTACCTCGTCAATGATCAGCAGCAAACCATGCTCACGGCACAGCTTTGTAATCACATCTACGAAAGCAGGGTCTACCGGATACATGCCACCTTCAGCCTGCACCATTTCCAGCATAATTGCCGCCGTGTGCTCACTAATGGCTGCTTCAAGCGCCGTCTGATCATGAAGCGGAACACTTTTGAACCCGGCAGGAAGCGGTAAAAATCCCTCTTTAACTTTGTCCTGACCCGTAGCGGTCAAGGTTGCCAGCGTCCGTCCGTGAAAGGATTGCGTGAACGTAATGATTTCGTAGCGACCGGTCTGCTTTACCTTCTGGTGGTAACGACGCGCCAGCTTAATTGCAGCTTCATTGGCTTCCGCACCGCTGTTACAAAAGAACACGGCATCTGCGCTGCTATTGGCTGTCAGCAAGGCAGCGGCCCGTTCTTGCCCCGGAATATGAAACAGATTGGATACATGCCACAATTCATCGATCTGTTTTTTCAATCGTTCAGCTACTGCTTGAGGCGCATGGCCGAGATTGGTAACGGCAATGCCTGACATGAAATCCAGATAACGCTTGCCCTGATCGTCCCACAGCCAGCTTCCTTGTCCTTTTACGAGTGTAAGCGGGTATCTTGCGTAGGTTGGAAAAAGGGAGCTTTCTGTCTGCGCTTTTGCCGACACCTTTTCCGTTTGCACTCCGCTTCCATCCGTACTTGGCATTTCCTCGCTCACCAGCGTATTCGGTTCCTTACTCATTATGTTCACGCTCCTTTATCGTTTGGTTATATAGGTCGAGCTATATATTGCAATTACTGCATACGCACGATGCGTGTTCCAATCGATTCTCCGCCCAGCACACGGCTTAGTACCTGCGGTTCGCTACCGTTCACAATGACGACTTCCTTCACTTTGCCGTGGATACAGGCAATAGCCGCTCTCACTTTCGGGATCATACCACCATATATTTCACCTGTGCTGATCATATCCTCAATCTCCTGTACGGTGATAGAATCCAGCACTTTCTTTTCTCCGCCATACTTCTTCAATATACCTGGTACATCTGTAACGACGATCATCCGACTGACCCCCAGATGAGAGGCTACCGCACCCGCCGCTGTATCTGCATTAATGTTGTAACGCTGACCAGATCGATCAATCCCGATGGGTGCAATAACAGGCATATAGTCCATATCCAGTACACCTGTAATAATCGAGGCTTGAACGGACGTTACCTCTCCGACCCAACCGACCTCAGCGGCATTCGACACAGGCTTGGCTTCGATTAAATAGCCATCACTGCCTGACAACCCCAACGCTCGGCCCCCATGCATCCCTATTCTACGTACAATCTGCTTGTTAATGCTGCCCGCCAGTACCATTTCCACGACATCTAGCACAGGTTCGGTCGTTTTGCGTAATCCATGAATAAACTCTGTTTCGATCCCCAGCTTCGCCAAGTTATCGGAAATCGCAGGGCCACCGCCATGTACAATGACAGGTTGAAGACCTTCCGACTGCAAACGCGCCAAATCTTCAAAAAAGGAATCAGGTAACGCAGCCAGCGTACTTCCTCCGCATTTCATCACAAAATTACGACGTGCCACTCCCGCATGATTCGCTTGATCCGCGTGTTCCACTGCCGATTGCATATCATCTCTCCTTTTCTTCTCTGCATATCCGTGCAATTTTCAAATGCTACTGGACTTCCATCCGCTCGTTGTTTCTATTATCTACTATCCTTATTCAATCCGTATTTTATTCTGGTCTCTATGTCCGATAAGCAGCGTTTATCCGCACATAATCATAGGTTAAGTCACAACCCCATGCTGTAGCGGTTCCGTTCCCGTGATGCAAATCAACAATAATTTGCACCGTATCTCCCCTCAAATAGGCTAGCGCCTCTTCTTCGTCAAAAGCGACCGGACTCGATTGGCTTAGCACAACAATATCACCCAAGCGAATATCTACCGTATCTGGATTAACTGGCTCTCCAGCACGCCCTACGGCCGCAATAATCCGTCCCCAATTCGCATCTGCTCCGAAGACGGCTGACTTGACCAGACTGGACCCAACCACCGTCTTAGCTATCGCTTGAGCGGACGCATCGCTTACCGCTCCGCTTACAGACACCTCTACCAGCTTCGTAGCACCCTCTCCATCGCGAGCAATTGCCTTCGCCAACTCTCGGCAGATATAGGTGAACGCCTCGGCAAAAGCGTCCCAATCGGGATGCCCTACGTGCAGTTCACGATTGCCAGCCAGTCCGCTCGCCATGGCGATTAGCATATCGTTCGTGCTCGTATCCCCATCCACCGTAATCATATTAAAGCTGGTATCCGTTGCCTGCTTTAATAGTTGATGAAGCGCCGTCTGTCCGATCGCTGCATCACAGGTCATAAAAGCGAGCATTGTTGCCATATTCGGATGTATCATGCCAGATCCCTTGGCCGCCCCGGCGATGTGTACGGTCACACCGTCCACTTCAACCGCCACACACGCTTCCTTTTTAACTAAATCCGTTGTCAGAATGGCTTGCGTAAATTGCTCTGCTCCATCATTCGCCCCGCTCATACGATTAGGTAAGGAGGATATACCGCCAAGTACACAATCCATTTTCAAATGCTCGCCGATCACGCCCGTCGAGGCGACGGCTACATTGCTCTCAGCAACACCCAGTTCATGAGCCGCAGCCGAACGCATAGCGTAGGCATCCTGCTCTCCTTGTTGTCCCGTGCAGGCATTGGCGTTCCCGCTGTTTACCACTACTGCCTGCAATCGACCATCTGCCAAGCTCTCGCGGGTCACCTTCAGCGGTGCAGCCTGAAACACATTGGTGGTGTACACCGCAGCAGCTGTCGCTTCTACCTCGCAACGAATCGCGCCCATATCGTTGCGGTTCGAATTTTTCAGTCCGCAGTGTAATCCCCCGGCTGTAAAGCCACGCGGAGTTACGATGTTGCCTCCGTTTACTACTGTAAACTCTACTTTGCCCATAATTATGTGCCCTCGTTCGCAACATATTCGATGAATGACAGCAGCCTGTATTCGAAATTCCGCTCGCTGACGTTTCCGTATCCATGTTGCGGTTACTTGCTACTTACGGATATACCGGTATGAAGCCCAGCCCGAGGTTCTCCTCCCATCCCATCATCAAATTTAAATTCTGAATCGCCTGTCCAGCGGCACCCTTCACAACATTATCAATGACGGAAATAATCGTAAGGCGCCCGGTTCGAGCATCTGCTGCAAAACCGATGTCGCAGTAATTCGAACCCAATACTTCCTTCGTTGCTGGCCATATACCTTCGCCACGTACGCGGACAAAAGGATGCCCTTTATAATAATCCCGGTATAACCCGATAAGATCCTGATCTGTATGGTCACCCTTCAGCGTGACATAAATTGTACTCATAATTCCTCGGGTCATGGGAACAAGTTGTGTCGTAAACGTAATCGTAACGTCCTCGCCCGCAATATCACCCAGTACCTGTTCGATCTCAGGGATGTGCTGGTGCTTATTCACCTTATAAGCCTTAAAATTCTCGTTCATTTCCGCATAATGCGAAACGAGGCTTGTTCCCCTACCTGAGCCAGATACCCCGGATTTGGCATCTACAATCAGCGACCGATGGTCAATCCAATCCGCTTTCAGCGCTGGAATAATGCCCAGCAATGTTGCGGTCGGATAACAGCCTGGATTAGAAATAAAAGAAACGCCCGCCAGCTTTTCTGCATACACCTCACTGAGTCCGTATACTGCTTGCTTGAGATACTCGGGTGAAGCCGCAGGCTTTTTATACCATGCTTCATACGTTTCCCCGCTTCGAAGCCTGAAGTCCCCTGAAAGGTCAATGACCTTCAGTCCGGCATCAAGAAGCTGCGGCACTAACTTGGTACTAACGCCCGATGGCGTAGCAGTGAAAACCAGATCGGCCTTGGCAGCAATTTCGTGGACTTCGACACCGTCCAAATCCTGCACCACAATGTCCGTCAGATGTGGAAACCCGTCACTGATTGGGACACCCGCGCTGGATGAAGAAATAACAGATACAATCTCTACTTGCGGATGATGAACCAAAAAACGAATCAGCTCCACCCCGCCATACCCGGTGGAACCGACAATTGCCACTTTTAACTTGCTGCTCACAGACCTTCCTCCATTCCGTTCCTATGAAATATGTATTATTATACGACTCTATTCATATAAATACAACACCTCATGTCATGTTATTCCTCCAAATTTAAAATATGCGCTCTTACCTATTCTTTTGACGGGCAGGCAGTACAGGCTATAATAAAGGAAATAAAAAATAAACAGAGGGCCTCTTGAATACAGTCTGCCGTTTTGCATAAAGAAAAGGAGGAGGATATTCCCTTTAAATTATTTCACATATTGGTATTCATCTCGATTGGTCATTTGCTGCACTTTATGAACTTGTTGAACATGAAGGGAGTACACGTAGCACTACACACAAGAGCAAATCACATGGGCTGCATCTAGTGAATCTGCGCAGAGGAGCCGCTGAAGCGGATAATTGGGGTCGAAAATAAACCAAAACGTTAGGAGTGCTACACATCGAAACATATACAGCGAATATCGTTATAGATGCAAAAGCAAAGTTAGGCGAGGGGCCTAGCTGGGATCAGCGGTTTCAACGTTTATTTTGGGTCGATATTGAAGGCTTTCAATTGCATATCTATGATCCTTCTACGTGTACAGATCGTACAATAGATGTTGGTGAACATATTGGTGCAGTTGTACCTTATCTCAAAAATAAAGTAATCGTAGCGCTGATTAGCGGTCTATATTGTTTGGATATTGAGACAGGGGCCAAAGTATTGATTCATGATCCTGAGGAAGGTAAACTAGGTAATCGTTTTAATGATGGAAAATGCGATCCTGCAGGGTGTTTTTTAGCAGGAACAATGAGCCTAAATGACGAACACGCGCAAGGGGCATTGTATAGTTTGAGCACAAAAGGCCATGTCTCCTTACTGGTTGATAAAGCCTCCATATCTAATGGATTAGCCTGGAGCGTAGATCATCGTACAATGTATTACATTGATACTCCAACATTGGAGGTCGTCTCCTTCGATTACGATGTGGCACAAGGCACGATTAGGAATAAGCAACTGGTGGCTAGATTGGATGAAAGTGAAGGGTATCCAGATGGCATGACAATCGATGCAGAGGGCATGTTGTGGATCGCGAGATGGGGCGGTAAACGTGTCTCCCGTATCCATCCTGCTCATGGAGAAGTGATTGCTGAGGTGTCACTCCCCGTCAATTGTGTGACTTCGTGCTCTTTTGGCGGTGAACATCTGGATGAGTTATATATTACGACTGCTCAAGATGATGATAGTGCCGATCAACCCTTAGCAGGCGGTCTATTCATGGTGAAAACACGGCGTAAAAGGGACGCCAACCTCGTATTTCAATCAAGGACAAACGGCAAATTGGCTTGAACGATTAGTAAAAAAAATCTAGTAAAGCCATACTGAAGAGAGAGGAGCCCACTACATTAGTGAGCTCTCCTGCATGGATTCAGTTAAGAGCATGCCTCCAGAAGGCCCTCTTGGTTTCAGCTTTCCTTCTTAAACCCTTCACCCAATACCTCACGAGTATTACTAATAATCACAAAGGCTTCTGGGTCTACCAAACGGACGAGCGTTTTAAGGCGAGTTACCTCGTTTTGTCCGACTACAACCATAAGCACAGGACGTTCTTCGTTCGTGTAACCGCCCCGTCCCGCCAGCTCTGTCAATCCCCGGTCCAAATCCTGCAAAATAGCCTGCGTGATCGTTTCTTTCTGATTGGATATGATGTAAGCCACTTTGGAGTAGCTCAGTCCCATTTCCACGGCATCAATGACCTTGCCCGTTACAAACAAGCCGATCAATGCATACAGTGCCCGTTCCGGCGAGAGGGCGAAACCAGCCAGTGTGATCACCGTGCCATCCATCAACATGACACAGAGAGAAAGACTAAAACCCGTATACTTTTGAATAATCTGCGCCAAAATAGCCAGTCCACCCGTCGAGCCCCTGCCCCGAAACACGGTACCTAAACCCAATCCTACTCCGATTCCACCATATAGCGAAGCCAGCAACGGATTTGTTGTCGGTACTGCCCAGTCCTTCGTCACATAAACGAACAGCGGGAGCATAATACTTCCCAGCAGAGAACGTAAACCGTATTTTTTCCCTAACAGCAGGACCCCTGCGATAAATAACGGAATATTCATTCCCCACTGCGTATAGGCGGGTTCCAGGCCAAACAGGTCCTCGCCCAAGATTGACAAGCCCGATACACCCCCGGATGCAATCCGGTTTGGGAGCAAGAACATGTTAAAGGTCAGCGCTGTAATGAAAGAGCCGAGTATAATCAGTAAAATATCGGTCACGTTGCGTGCGGGTCCGCTGGCGGCAATCAGAGGCTTGCGTCGTCTTCGGCGGGCAGCGGGAGGATTCAATTGAAACATCATTCGTGTTCTCCTTTAGTTAAAAAATACCGTTACACAAAAATTCCTACAGTCCGCAGGCACATGGTCTGCGGACTGTAGGAAAACGTACAGGCTATTATTCTGCGTCCAGCTTAATTTGGCTGCGCAGGTAACCATCGATGAATGGATCGAGATCGCCATCCATGACAGCTCCTACGTTGCCAGTCTCCACGCTAGTACGGTGATCCTTAACCATGCTGTATGGATGGAACACGTAGGAGCGAATTTGGCTTCCCCATGCAATATCCGACTGTTCTCCGCGGATTTCGTCCAATTGCTGACGTTGCTCTTCGATCTTACGCTCGTAGAGCTTGGAACGGAGCATCGTCATGGCACGCTCTCGGTTCTTGATCTGGGAACGTTCATTCTGACAGGTCACGACAATACCGGAAGGTAAATGCGTAATCCGAACGGCTGAATCGGTCGTATTAATATGCTGACCGCCCGCACCACTGGCCCGGTACGTATCAATTTTAAGATCTTCCGTGCGGATTTCAATGTCCACATCATCCGCAATTTCCGGCACCACATCACAGGATACGAACGATGTATGCCGACGGCCGGAGGAATCAAATGGAGAGATACGAACCAGCCGATGCACGCCTTTCTCCGCTTTCAGATAGCCGTAGGCATTATAGCCTTTAATCAATAGTGTTACACTCTTAATCCCTGCTTCATCACCTGCTAGATAATCCAGGGTCTCTACCTTAAAGCCCCGTTTTTCAGCCCAGCGCGTATACATCCGTAGCAACATTTGCCCCCAGTCTTGGGACTCAGTTCCGCCTGCTCCCGGATGCAACTCTAGAATGGCATTAAGTTTGTCATACGGCTGATTCAAAAGCAATTGCAATTCAAACTCCTGAAGCTTGCTCAGCAGAGAAGTGACACTGTTCTCGATCTCTCCAGCCAGTGTTTCATCGCCTTCCTCATCAGCCAACTCAGCCATCATACCAGCGTCTTCATATTCCTGACGAAGCTGTTCATAGCTGTCTACTGATGACTTAACAGCATTCATTTCTGCAATTACACCTTGAGCCTTATCATTATCATCCCAAAAGTCAGGTGCAGCCATCTTTACTTCAAAGTTTGCAATCATTTCCTGTTTGAGATCTAAGTCAAAGAGACCCCCTAAGGTTTGTTAGTTTCTTGCCTATTTCTCGCAAATCATGCTTTACACTTGGATCAATCATGATGTCATTCTCCTTTTAATATATGGTTAGGGGGATGGAGCGTTGTGAGTTACGGCTGGGTGAGGAGACGCTGCGCGAATGATTTGATCTTACGATCGCTGTTGCAGCGAGATGCCCTTAATTGGATTAACAAATTCAAAGGTGGGCATCTCACTGCAAAGGCGAACGCTGACGCTTCTCCAGATTCAAATCCTCCGCTTCGCTACCAACCGCCGTAAAGTCAAACGACTTTTAAATAATCGGCTCTGGTATGTGAAGCCGAGTCAAGAGCTGAATTAACTGACAAACAAGCAGATACCTGCTTGCTTGTCATAATTGTTTTAAAAGAATTGAGAGCAATCTAGCCATTCATCAATATTCAAACTGACCCTCAAACAGAAGAACTATAAGTTGAATACATCAGTCTCACCCCTGTATGGCACAAAATGGCCGACGGTCAGTGGTTGAACTGCCGCCTGCCATTATATGCACTGCAGGGAATAGTGTATCTCAAGATTTCTCCCTTAATTTCAATCCGTTATTTTCTACGCGGACGCGAAGGAGCGGATTTCTTTTTAGGAGCCGCGGGTTCACCACTCGTCGAGATTTTGTCTTCGTCGATGACAGCTTGACGCTCTTGATTGGATTCAATTTGTGCTTTCATGATGTATGTCGCTACTTCCTCTTGGATGCTAGCAATCATAGCATGGAACATTTCGAAGCCTTCAAATTGATATTCGCGCAGCGGATCGGTACCGCCGTAAGCACGCAAGTGAATACCTTGACGCAATTGATCCATAGCATCAATATGGTCCATCCATTTGCTATCGACTGCACGCAGTACGATAACTTTCTCGAACTCGCGTACCATATCTTCGCCAATCATTTCTTCACGGCTGTGGTATCTGTTGGTCACTTTCTCGAAGATCATATCCACGATCTCCTCTTTTTCCTTGCCCCACAGGTCGTCACGTGTAAGTGTATTTTCCTCAAGCAGGTTGTTGTTCACATACTCTGCTACTTCTTCAAGTTCCCAGTTTTCAGGAATGTCATCACCGCAATGAGCTTCCACCACACGCTCAATGACAGGCTTGATCATGTCAAACACAATTTCTTTGATGTTCTCTGATTCCAGCACCTCACGGCGTTGCTTGTAAATAATAGCACGCTGCTGGTTCATTACATCATCATACTGGAGAACGACTTTACGTTGATCAAAGTTGTTGCCTTCGACACGTTTTTGAGCTGATTCGATAGCACGTGTAATCATACGACTCTCGATAGGTTGGTCTTCCTCGAAACCCAACCGCTCCATCATATTCAGTACGTTGTCCGCACCAAAACGCTTCATTAACTCATCGCCCAGCGATAAGTAAAACTGTGTGGAACCCGGATCACCCTGACGTCCTGCACGTCCGCGAAGCTGATTATCAATACGACGGGATTCATGACGTTCTGTACCGATGATGTGCAAACCACCGAGTTCTGATACGCCTTCGCCCAGTACGATGTCAGTACCGCGTCCAGCCATGTTGGTAGCGATGGTAACTGCGCCAGCTTCACCTGCACGGGAAATAATCTCAGCTTCCTCAGCATGATACTTGGCGTTAAGCACTTTGTGACGAACGCCTTTGCGTTTCAGCATTTCAGAAAGAAGCTCCGAGTTTTCAATAGAAACCGTACCTACTAATATCGGCTGGTTCTTTTTGTTACGCTCCAGAATTTCATCTACCACTGCATGGAATTTGCCTTTTACGCTCTTGTACACTACGTCAGGCATATCCACACGCTGGTTGGGGCGATTCGTCGGGATTTGGAGCACTTCCAGACCATATATTTTTTTGAATTCTTCTTCTTCTGTTTTCGCTGTACCCGTCATCCCCGCCAATTTGCGGTACATACGGAAATAGTTTTGGAATGTAATCGTCGCTAGCGTCATGCTTTCATTTTGTACAATGATGTTTTCCTTCGCTTCAATGGCTTGATGCAAACCATCACTATAACGGCGTCCAGCCATCAGACGACCTGTAAACTCATCGACAATCAGAACCTCACCGTCAGCTACGACATAATCCACATCCAAACGCATAATAGCATTAGCCTTCAATGCCTGTACAATGTGATGATTGATTGTAACACTTTCCTGATCGTACAAGTTTTCGAGACCAAAGAAATTTTCAGCTTTGGATACGCCGTTTTCGGTCAAAGCAACCGACTTCACCTTAATATCCAGCGTGTAATCTTCTTCAACATTCAGGCTCTTCACAAACCGGTCGGCCGCGAAATACAGCTCTGTCGATTTCTGAGCTTGTCCTGAAATAATCAATGGTGTACGAGCTTCATCGACGAGAATGGAATCGACCTCATCAATGATACAGAAGTACAACGGACGTTGAACCATCTGCTCTTTGTAAAGCACCATATTATCGCGTAGATAATCGAACCCGAACTCGTTGTTTGTACCGTACGTGATATCACAAGCATACGCTTCCTGCTTGGCGGCATGATCCATATTGGCCAAATTCAGGCCTACGGACATTCCCAGGAAGTTATAAATCTGTCCCATTTCTCCGCTGTCACGTTGCGCCAAATAGTCATTGACCGTAACCACGTGCACGCCTTTGCCCAACAGAGCATTCAAATAAACCGGCAGTGTTCCTACCAGTGTTTTACCTTCACCGGTTTTCATTTCGGCAATTTTACCTTCATGCAGCGCAATACCGCCGAGCAACTGTACGTCATAATGACGTTTACCCAGCACCCGTTTGGACGCTTCACGAACCGTTGCAAAAGCTTCCGGCAAAATTTCTTCAGCCGTAGTCCCTTGTTCGACCCGAGCTTTAAATTCCTCCGTCTTCGCTTGCAACTCCTCATCCGAGAGCTTTTCGAAATCCGGCTCTATCTTATTGATCAGTTCAACCGTCTTCATTAAACGCTTGACATCACGTTCATTGGTATCTCCGAAGATTTTCTTAACAATTCCTAGCATGGTTTACCCCTTTCACGCAAAACAATTAATAGAATCAATTTCACAATAAGAAAGGGTCCATGATGAAATTGATTCCCGATATGTTTGACAGGCCCGGCTGTACCAGCCCATCGTGCGATGTTCTTTGCATAAATTGTAACAGTTTGTAGGACATGCCGCAACACAAGCAGCCTCCAGATTTGCATCCGGTTAAAGATACCAAAACAATTGACGCACGAAATACACAACTTGGTTACACTTATCCAAGTTAAATTTTCCTTACATTTATAAAAAACATATAAAAGAGCCCTATCCCGCCAGGTTCGCAAGGATAAGGCTCGTGTTGTTTTCATTTTCCTAATATCCATGAAGCATGCTTCAATCGAAATCGTTCTATTCATTTTAAAATGTGAAAAGTTCCTACTTCACAGGCTATTCCCGTTCGATCAGACCGTATTTACCATCATTGCGCTTATAAACTACGTTAACTTCTTCGTTGTCAATATTGGAAAATACAAAGAAATTATGTCCAACCATGTTCATTTGAAGAATAGCTTCTTCCACATCCATAGGTTTCAATAAGAAACGCTTGGTGCGGACGACTTCCAGCTCATCCAGTTCTACATCCTCATCTTCAGCAACAGCCACGCCACCTGCCGGATCTTCCACAAAAAGGGTTTTCAAACTGCCTTCCTGACGGAATTTTCGGTTTAGCTTGGTTTTGTGCTTGCGAATTTGCCGTTCAAGCTTGTCTACCACGGCATCAATGGATGCATACATGTCATCGCTCTCGTCTTCGGCACGGAGTACAAGCCCCGGCAAAGGAATGGTTACTTCTACAGTGTGCAAATCTCTGGTTGTGCTTAACGTTACACTTCCATCAGACGTCGGGGGTGCATCGAAATACTTTTCAAGTCTGCTGAATTTCTTATCAACGTAGTCCTTCAAAGCGTCGGTAACCTCGATCTGTTGACCTCGTACTGTTAAGTTCATAGGGCACGCCTCCTTTGCCCCTTCAGTATAGCACATATGTTAACGCCAAGTAAAAAAAGAGACCAACATTCCGAAGCTATTTTACAAAATTCTTCTTTTTTCGCTAAAACGCTTCCGATAACGTCATTCTTTGAAAACAGGTATGTTTAAAATCGACTTGCATACATATGTGAATAATGAGTGCATATACGAATATTGCTCCGCTGACGTCATGACAAACAACTATTTTGGGCTTCATGCTAAGCGATTTTACCGAAAAAGGGGTATCCTTTTCCCGCTGGACAGGTACATGGACTTGTGCGGTATGCAAGGCCTGGTTACAACGCAGGCCATTTATACGAAAGGATTATTACACCCAGCCTAGCTGGCTCTTCCTATTACGGAGATCCCAAGATAACGGATTTGGAAGAGATGGAAAGTAGGAAGCTAATCCATGGCTTTTATTCAGCGTTACGTAACGAACCAGACGGGGGCTGTTACCTTTATAGGGAATACACTTGGGCTGGCACGCTCTAATTCGGTAGGAGTGCCGGGAACAGCGACCAGCATTGGCGCTTTCATCACAACCAATATAGCCTCTCGCTTCGGCACGTATCCATTCGGTACGACTTCTGCCTTTACCAGTAACTCATCGACAGCATTCCTTGTGCTTCCTGTGGGCAGTACGGTGCTGTACGCTGAGCTTATTTGGGGAGGAAGTTATGCGAACGGCAGTACCAATGTATTATCCAGCACCAACAACCCGGTCACATTTCAGACACCTGCTTTATCTACTACGGTCAGTCCTGAATCTGCAACATCAGTCAACGTCACCAGTCTCAGTACCTATGTGAGAACAGCGAATGTCACAAATCTAGTCATTCAAGGCGGTGCAGGGGCATACACGGTCGGAAATGTGACGGGCACCATCACGGTTCCCGATTCCACCAACACCAACCATGCCGGCTGGACGCTGGCTGTGGTGTACAATAACCCATCTCTGCCCTTCCGTAACCTGTCGCTACGCGTTGGTGGTGAAGGGGTCAGTACCGCTACAGGCTCGGTCAATGTCGTGGTGAGCGGCTTTACCACGCCCGTACAGGGGACTTTGCGCGGTAGGGCGCTGATTAGCGCCCAAGAGGGTGACGTGGACATCACTGGTGACCGTGCATTGTTTGGACCTACCACATCCAGTTTGACTGCGCTGTCTGGGCCTAATAATTTTTCAACTAATTTTTTCGCTTCTCAAATAAACGGAGACGACGGTACATTGGTCACGACCGGGACCTTCGGTACAATTAATGCCGTGAATGGGGCACCTGGAACGCAGGTGACGGGCGGAAGGCAAGGCTGGGACATTACCAATGTCGATATTTCCTCCACGCTGCTCAACAGCCAAACCACAGGCGTCCTCCAGCTGACAACAAATGGCGACATTTACACTGTAAATGCCAATGCCATTCAAATTGATATCAATGCTCCGTCAATATGCTGGCAGTGACGGTGCGAGCGAGGTTACCAGCAATACCGTGACTATAACTGTTTTTGATCCACAGCTTGCCGCAAGTATCTCCACGGAAAATACAGAGGCTATCGCAGGAGAACGCCTCACTTATACGTTACTGCTCAACAACTTTGGCAACGTAACATCCGAAGTTACACTGCAAAATTTCATTCCTGCCGGGACTCTATTGATTCCTGACAGCATACAGTTGAACGGTCAATCACTGTCAGGAACCGATCCTGCTGTCGGTGTTAGCCTTGGGGCAGTGGAACCTGGGCAGTCATTGACACTGACTTATCAAGTGACCGTATCGGAGACGCCTCCATACATCGTAAATCAAGCTGCCCTTGCCTACTCGTTTACGTTACCTGGAGGAAGAACCGTATTGGGAACATTGACTACCAATACCGTTACAATCCCAGTTGTATTCCCACTGCTCGAATTAGTTAAGAAGGTGAATATCACGGATGCCTCTGTAGGTGACACACTCACCTTCACCATACAGATTACAAACAAAGGAGGAATCCCAGCGCAGTATCCGCTGTTCACAGACCCATTGCCGCATGGACTCATTTATGTACCCAACAGCCTAACTATCCAAGAAAAAGCACAGCCAGGCGCTAATCCCGCCGCAGGTATCACGCTTCCGGATATTGCCCCAGGGGAGACGCTCATCCTTACGCTCCAGGCGCAAATTCGTGAAGCGCCTGCAGATGGAATATTCAGCAACCGAGCCACCATCGAATACACTTCACGTCGTAGTGGAGGAGAGACCATCCAGGAAACCGCCCAAACCAACACCGTCGGCGTGACCGTTATTGCAGCCATCCCTAAACTTACGCTTAGCTCCAGCGCTTTGCGTGTCGGCCAAGAAGATACCCTGTCCTTTACCGTCCATGTGGAAAACATCGGCAATACTCCACTGGAAGAGTTATTGCTCACTGCACCATTTGCAGCCGAAGATTTCATTTTGCTTCGAACGGTCACCGTGAATTCTGTGCCGCTTCCGCATCCTAATCTACTTCAAGGTATTCCGTTAGGTCGGCTTGACCCAGACCACAAAGCCGTCATCGTCTTTTCCTTCGACATCGAATCTGCGCTCCGCGCGTATCTGATTGCCCAGGCCATCCTACGCTATCAATTCCGCTATCCAGACGGAAGCGTAGAAAAACAATTTGCCTCCTCCAATACCATTTTTGTGGAGATGGCTGACTTTGATGGTTCTCTAGAGTAAATGTTCTATTGTGTTGAGCTCCTTACCACCGGGTAAGGAGCCTTTTTTATGTATTTAGAAAACATAAAAAAGCCCTGGAATATATTCCAGGGCAGTTGCTAGCGCGTTATCCATTGCTAACCATCTTACCAATTATGTAGGTCGGCTATGCCGGGGATGATTATAATTTGGTTACGTTAGCGGCTTGTGGTCCACGTGCGCCTTCGACAATGTCGAACTCCACGTCTTGTCCTTCTTCAAGTGTTTTGAAGCCTTCTGTTTGAATTGCGGAAAAATGTACAAATACGTCGCCGCCGTCAGATGTTTCAATGAAAGCATAACCTTTTTCTGCGTTAAACCATTTTACTTTACCTTGCATGCACTAACATTCCCTTCGTCATCAAATGAAGTGAAGCTCTCGCCCACATTTCCGACTATACCACCCAAAGTTATCCATTGTCAATTGGAATTGATAATGTTTTCATGTATAGTTATTCCATATATAATACAATGGGTAAATAGTCAACAACTTTGTTCCTTGAACTATTAGAACTTGAACTAAAGTAGACTTACTAATCATGTTTTAAACTATATTTTAGTGCCTGAAACAATAAAGTGATAGTTTTTTTGTATAGAGCTTTCTTTTCGTTTAAACTCAATTAGTGGCTTTACAAATGTAAAAAAAGCTCTCGTCCACACCATATAACGTGTTGGGCAAGAGCTTTTTAAAATTATTTCCTACGATCCATCAGAAAGCTATCAGGCGTATAGTTAGTTTCATAAGCATTACGTTGCGATTTGGCTATATTTCTTTGGACAAGCCAATTTTGGGCTTCCTGTTTTAGCGATTGCATGTGCTGATCAATTATTGCATCATGGCTTAGAATAGACTCTAATTTCTGTTTTTGCTCCGCTGTCATAGGCGTATTTATCAAGACACTCAGCAGTTTATCCACCTTCATTTGACGAACTTCGACAAATACCTCAACTTCCTCGTAATTTGTCTCATTCAGTCGAAGTATGAATTGTTGGGTGAGTTGCTCTAATTGGGATAAAGCTTCATTTATCATAGCTTACTATTCCGTTGACAATGACATACCTGCGGTTAGCTTGTTCACTGTAACCCAAGTTTCACGTAATTCTTGCAGATAACCCAGAACTTCTTCACCTGATTCAATCTTTTTCTTGATATTCGTTTGAATCAATAAATAGTTCATATACTCATATAAAGCATATAAATTTTTGGAAATGTCATACGAGTAGTTTAACGTGGACATTAGCTCACTAATAATGGTTTGTGCTTTGCCCAGGTTTATGTTTGCTTTAGCAATATCATTAGATGATATTCCTTCAAGACCGGCCTTTACAAAGCGAATGGCACCATCATATAACATAATAATGAGCTGCCCAGGAGTAGAGGTCTGCACCGAAGACTGTTTATATTTTTCATAAGGAGATGAGATCAAACGAATCACCCTTTTCTAAACTATTGTAAAAAGCTTGTCAAACTGGACGATTGCGACTGGTACTTGTTCATAGCCGATTCCATAGCCGAAAACTGCTTGTAATACCGTTTTTCAGCATCAGCAAGTTTTTTGGTCATCTCTGTAATATCGCTGTTATAGTTTTTAAGCTGCTTTCCCATTATACTGTCAGCCTTTAAGGTCATACTAGCATTTGTATCGAATTTTGATGTACCTGCTTTTTTTACAAACATGTCTAACGTAGTATCAAGCTTACTTCTTAATTCGCTAAAGAGAGGCTTGCTGTTTACAACATCAGACGACCCTTTGAATATATTCATAACCTTATCCGGATTTGTCGTCAAAGCAGCTTTCAGCTTCTCTTCATTAATTTGTAATTTACCATTTTCGAAATATTGACCTGTAGTAATACCAACCGAACTTAAATCGCCTAATTTACTAGAAATAACCATACGCATAGAAGACACAGCGGAACTTAAAATGGAGTCATTTTTAAGAAGACCACTTTTCGCCTTTTCTTCCCACTGCTTAATTTCATCTTCCTTCATGTCTTTCCTTTGATCGGCTGTCAGTGGAGGAAAATCGCGATACTTTTGTTCACTTAGCTTCGTATTAAATGTACTTAATAGGTCATTATAAGTATCCACAAAAGATTTAATGGTCTCCATAGCTTTTGTTGGATCTGATTGTGTTGTGATTTTAGCTGGTCCAGTAGTTCCAGTAGTCTCTAACAGAGTCAGTGACACTCCATTAACAACAAGGGAATTGTTATCAGGATTATAAGTTTTGGAACTCGAATCTGCAGTATTCGTTACTATAACTTCCCCTTTTTCAGCCGCCTTTACATCTGTAGAACTAATTTGGAATAAATCCATAAGCGTACTGCTTTTAACCTGCTTATCAGCACCAGTTAATTTAATATTATTTTTATCCCCATAATCTTTAGCTGTAATGGAGAACTTACCACTGATTTCATCAAAAGTCGCTGTTACATTCGCCCCTTCTGAATTGATGCGGCCCATCACCGCAGATATTGTATCGGTTTTCAGAAACGTGATTGTTTTATCATTGATATTTAACTCATAAGTATCTGACGCACTGCCACCTGCAATTTGCTCCAATGTAGTATTTTTAGTAGCATCTGCCGTACTGCTTCCAGCAGTACGTAGGCCTGTAGAGGTCTGCATATTGGACTTTGTTGCTAACTTGTTAACGACTACAGACATAGGTGTAGAGCTAGCATCAGCATTAGCTTCCGCTTTAATAGCCGTTGTATTACCAGTTAACGTTGCTTTCTGAGTGTTCATTTTGTCAGACTTAGTCATTAAATCGCGCAACTTATCGCTAAACTGAACGATCTTAGTATTTAATTCACGGTAACTATCACGCGTCCACTCTAATGTCTGCTTCTGCTGGTTCAGCTTATTCAATGGAGACTTCTTCGCAGTCATTAACGAGGTGACCATACTATCTATATCCATTCCCGAGAAACCGTTTATACGCATTTCATTACCTCCTTATACTTTTTCATCGATAAGAATCCCTGCAATTTCCATCATCTTTGCTACTAAATCAAGGGTCTTTTCAGGAGGAATCTCTCGAATCAATTCCCCGGTGTCTTTATTGAGAACTTTGACCAAGATCTGATGTGTTTTTTCATGCACACTCATTTCCAACGTGGTTGTAGGACCCTGAAGAGCCTTAACAGCTCGATCTATCGCCTTAATGAGCTGTTCATCCCCCATGGAGAATGAAACTCCCTGCCTTTCAAGCTTGCTCAATTCTGATCCATTTCTCACGGCCTGTATTTGCTGGCTATCCTGATTTGCTACAGCATCGCTATGTTGGCTTATACCGTTTGCTTTGCCACTCACCGCATTCGTCGAAAGAGAGAATTGCAGATTCATCTTACAACCTCCGATGGGATTATTTATTATATTTATCGGTTCCCAATGCTTGAGTTTGAATAGAATGATTAAAATTGATTACCTCTATACATGTCGGTCATTGAAACTGAAAACTTTCATTTCTGACATATAAAAAAAAGGTAACCCCCCCAAAAAAATGTCCGCTTGAGGGTTCTACCTTTATTTCATATGAAAACTAAAAAAGTAATGGCCATTTGTATAGATTAGTTTCATACTGTGCAATATAATTTTCTTTTATCCATCCAAACAATCTGCTTCATATTCAGCAATTTGCCGCTCACACAGTTCCTTTATATCTCTGCCTTGCAAATAACCAGCAACCCATTGAATAGTAGCCTCCAATGCTCTATCCAACTGCCACCTTGGAGCCCAATTAAGCTCCTTCAACGCCTTGGAGCAGTCCAGCTTGAGCATATTTGCTTCATGCATATGATCCTGTCTTATTACCTGATACCCAGGATGCTCATAAGGCCATTTGCTGAGCATCTGTTCGACTATCCATTCAACTGACCTAGCATCGCCGTCTCGCGGTCCAAAATTCCAGGCTTGAGCAAAGTCATCGCCTTCTAAGTATAAGTTTTGGCAAAGCAGTAGATATCCCGATAAGGGCTCAAGCACATGTTGCCAAGGGCGGATAGCCTCAGGATTTCGTATTTGAATTTGCTTTCCACTCCTCAATGACTTAACCAAATCGGGAATTAGTCGATCTTCTGCCCAATCACCTCCACCGATCACATTTCCTGCTCGCGCCGTAGCCACTCTGATATCGGATGATTGAAAAAAGGATCGACGATATGCTGAGGTAACCAGCTCTGAACAAGCTTTGCTACTAGAATATGGATCATATCCACCCAGAGTATCAATCTCCCGGTATCCCCAATGCCATTCCTGATTCTCGTAACATTTGTCCGTTGTAACATTTAATATAACACGTACCGAAGGACAACTACGCGCAGCCTCCATCACATTAACAGTCCCCATTACGTTTGTAGCGTATGTTTCGACTGGACTCTCATATGATTTTCTAACCAGTGGTTGTGCTGCCATATGAATAATGACTTCCGGATTCGCCTTCTGCATGGATTGTTTTAGCTTTTCAAAGTCTGTCACATCACCATCTATAACAGACTCAACCAAAACCTCCCCTATATTTCCCAAATCAAACAAAGATGGAGTTGAGGGAATATCTACGGAAAACCCCGTAATATGAGCCCCCATACTATGAAGCCACAGGCTAAGCCAACTTCCTTTGAATCCTGTATGTCCAGTAAGAAATATACGTTTTCCCAACCAAAAGTTACGACTTACAATACCTGATTTCCCCATACATGCTTCTCAACTTTCATATAGATTATTTCCAGTATAGCTCATTTGATATATTTCATACGTACTCTTTAATAGGGACTTCAAGTAATTCACTTCATTTTCCTTTCCATCACCTAAAAACTGAGCTATGTTCTCAACCATCTGGTCACTCTCAGGATTACGTTGTGGAGTATAATTCACAATTGAAAAAAGCTCAAAACCATAGGTTCTTGCTTGGGCGCAAACCATGTCGCGAATGTAGATCTTACGATTATGAACTGAATTTGATGAATTCAACATTGCATACAATGTCTCTATACTAATAGTATTGTTAACCGTAAAAACCAACTTACCATTAGCAGCCATTGTGTTAGCAAGGCTAAAAAAGATAGTTTCCAGATTATCTGAATAACAATCCAGTGGCTTTTCAATGTATACTAAGTCAATATTTTTTTGCAGAACTTCTGGCAGTTGATTTAAACTATTCAGCGGAAACACCTGTTCCGCAATACTACTGACATCTACATCATATCTTCGTTCTGTTGTACAAACAGATAACTTTGGTTTGTTTCCATGTAATGACCAAATACGATTTTTTATTTGCAATAAAGTAGCTCCGCATTTTACGTCAATCCCAAGAATTGAATTTACGTTAGAAAGAAGACCTGTTTCTATATCCAGGTATGTCGAAATCATGCGCGCGTCCATCCAAGCGTCAAGTCCGTATTTTTCTATAAAAGTTTCCCGGCCTTCTTCGAGAGAATTGGTCTGATGGTCAGTTACCGTAGTCAGACTACCATAATGATGCGTTACTGTATCTCCACAATATATGAGTTTATAACCAGCACGTCTAATTCTAAAACTGATATCATCATCCAAAAACTCACCACGGAAAAAGCGAGTATCATAATATCCGATTCTACTTAGAAGTGCTGTTGGACAACACAAAACGTTAGGTAGTAATACCACCCGTTCTTCCCATTTAGAAGGATCGCTTACATTGTACTCTTTAGCTTTTTCTTGAAAATCTTCTTTGGATATAAACGGAATAGAAATTTGCTGCAAGTTAGAAATAGAGGTTGCTCCTGGAGAGGCAAATCCGATTTGATCATCTGATTCAATGCAAATCATTAAGTTTTTCAACCAATTTGGAGTAAAAATAAAGTCGTTACATACAGCAGCAGAGTATTTCCCCTCTGCTGCCATCAGGCCCATGTTGAATCCTTTAACAAGATGTATATTATATTTTAAATGGATAACTTTCGCACCTGGAATAGAATCAAAATACTCTTTAGTCCCATCTGTAGATCCGTTATCTACTAAAATCAATTCATAATCTACATTATTAGTATTCATTAAAATGCTCTCTACACAATCTCTCGTATAATCGAGATTATTGTATGCTAATAAAACGACACTGACTTTACAGAGTGAATTCACACCTTTTGTAGAAATATCATTATGATCCACGACTCCTATTTCCGGATAGAACCGTGGATAATCTTGTTTGGTAACCAAATTTTCTACAATATAGGCAACCTCAAACTCTAATATTCTATACAATGAACTAAAATGGAAGCGAAAATCATATAAAAATAGTTCCACATTACCACGGATTGCATTCTCTTTAAGCTCATTGATATAAAACATAATGTTAGCGTTAATTTCCTTCACACGGTTAGGAGTAGCTACTGTAGCGGTGGAACTATCCACCACACTCAGTAGATCTGACAGATCATCCAAAATTGCAAGATCCGAGGTATTTAATTCACCACTTTGAATACAATTTTCCAAATACCTGATTCCTTCATGTCCAACTTGCAAAGACTGAAGGAGTTGCGTAGCTGTATAATTATCCATCTTACTCTCCCTTTTGTAACGAAACTCCATCAGTATTCATATTGAAGTCTTTCCAATTTTCATCCTTCTTTGAAATAGTTAAATGATCTATCTTAGGCCACTTTAATCCAAATGCTTGATCATTCCAACGAACTCCCGACTCGTGGGAGGGAGTATGATTTTCACTCATTAAATAGTGAATTATTGTATTATCAGTCATTGTTTGATAACCATGTGCAAAACCTTTTGGTATATATAAAGATAAGCAATTCTTATCAGATAGTGTTAACCCGTACCACTTTCCAAACGTAGAGCTTTCACGATTGAGATCAATAATGACGTCATATATTGTGCCACTAAAGCAAGTAACAATTTTATCTTCACAATAAGGAGGCAATTGAAAATGCATACCTCTAAGAGTCCCTGCTTTCTGGTTAAATGTCACGTTAGATTGAGTCATTTCGAAGGAAATTCCATACTTCATCATTGTTTTTTTGCAAAAACTCCTAGCAAAGTAACCTCGTTCGTCTTTAATAGGTTCTAATTCAATTACCACTGCTTGGTTCAAAGGTGTAGAATGAATTAACATCTATATCCCCCTATAATCCTCAATAATCTATTTAACAAGGATTTGTTCAAAGCCACGATCTCTTCCAGAGAAGTTAAGCGGATAAGTTTCTCTCTCTTTTATTTGAAAAAGTTATTCCGCTTATTTTTTGAAAGTTTAAAATTATAATGGATTTTCAAAAAATCGTTTATATTATTCAATTAACACAAACTTAATATTAGCACATCATAATTGACTATTTCCTTCTGTCAACGCGTAAGAAGGGCTTCCAGCATTTCATTAACAAACTTCTCCATGTTACCCGTTGGTAAAATTTCAAGATCTTTATATAAACTTGTAAATTGAAATTGAATGACCTGATCTTCTCCTTCTGGTCGAATAATCTGCACTGGAAGATTGAAGTTTTCCAATGCAACCTTTTGAACCAAATACGCATAATGCAAGATGCTCATAGTTTCCTTACCATAAGCATGTATAACACGATTAATCGGTTTTTTTTCTAGCGTCCATAATACTCTTTTTAACACATCAGAAACCCCTACAAAATTACGAAGCTGATTACCTGAAGTTAAAAGCGTTATTCGTTGCTGCTCTACTGCTTCCTTACAAAATAGAAAAGGTACTAAATTCCACCTCTTGAACCGTTCTAGATTTACTGGGACTCCAAAAAGATTAGACGGACGGATTATCCATGCATTGATTTGTTTGTTACGATCAAACATTCCAGCAGTTTGTTCAGCTGTAACATGTGCAAGTCCATAGTCACTACTTGGCGTGACGCAGGAATCTTCTCTTAATAGTCCACTTTGTTTTCCGAAAACATGAAAACTGGAGAGATATATAAAATCACGAATGTTATTATTCTTACAAAAATCAATTGCTGCATGTATTCCAGCTGCACTTTCTGATAAGGCACGATAAGGTTCATGTCTGTAAAGGTCTTCATTTGGAGAAACAGTGTGTATCATCGCATCAATACCTGAGTATTTTAAGAGTGATACCTTCGATGGAACCGAAAAATCCATCATAATGTCCCCGTCTGAGTCTCGTGTAGCCGTGATAACTTTATAATTATTATTTTTCAGCAACTGTGCTATATGAAGCCCTATATAACCATTTGCACCGCTGATTAAGACTGTCTTCACTCTCAAAGATCATCTCCATCTGGTATGATTGGAACATTGAAAAATGACTGGACCCATGGTGTTTTAGCCCTTTTAATAGCATGCTGTCCTGTATCGATATGGCGATAATAGAGGGATCTGCTATCCAGATTCCTATTTCTAAGCAAGGCTTGGTTTCCAATTGTAACTAGATCGCCCACAGTACAATCTCCGATAATCGATGACTGAGGAGCCAAAATAACTCCTTTCCCCAGCTTAGGATAGATTCCATTAATAGCACCTACAGTACACCCTTGATAACACACAAAAAAATCACTGTAGGATGCTTTACCTAATACAACACCACCGTGTACAATAAGGAAAATATTGGGCATATTTGCATCATACATGCATACTACCCCATTTAAAGCCTTATTTAAACAAAATAGCTTGGACGCCAACTCAGAATCCTCAAATCTTTTCCATACTGAATTAGACAAAAACCATAAAAATAGCGTGTATTGATCTGAGTGCAGATGTGAGAAAAATGTATTACCTTGATGATGGTAAGCTTGTAAGGAAATATGCTGAAAACAATACTCAGTACGTTCAAGTGCATGATCAAACGAATTTTTAAATAATATATCTTTACCTAATAAATCATTATCAGGATAAAAATTATTTAACTGATGAAGAACATAATTTTGCAGATCATCCGTCGTTAAAGTTAGTTTAAACATGCTACTCCACTCCATAGAATTGTTTTATGAATCTGACCATACTTTCCAAGGAGCCTTCTGCTTCTCCCAAAGCTCATCAAGGATAATCTTTTCACGTATAGTGTCCATAGGCTGCCAGAAGCTATGGTGTCTAAAAACGTTCAATTCCCCATCGTGCGCTAAGTTTTGCAAAGGCTCCTGCTCTAAAATTGTTTTTTCCGTGTCTTGAATATAATTGAAAACTTGAGGCTGGCAAACCATGTACCCACCATTAATCCAGCCTCCATCTCCTTTTACTTTTTCAGTAAATCCTCTAACAGACTCACCTTCCAATTCAAGTCGACCAAATCTTCCATCTGGTTGCACTCCGGTAATGGTAGCCAATTTCCCACCTTCCCTATGGCAATTCACCAGTTCTTCAATATTAATGTCTGCCAAGCCATCGCCATATGTAAGCATAAATGGGTTATTCCCTATATAAGGTTCAATACGCTTTATACGGCTACCAGTCATTGTATTTAAGCCCGTCTCGACCAAAGTGACTTTCCATGGCTCAACTGAATTTTGGTGAACTTCGACAGCGTTGCCAGAGGTGAAGTCGTAGGTAATTGCTTCTGACATATGGCGATAATAATTTGCAAAATACTCTTTAATAATATAACCTTTGTAACCCAAACAGATAATGAACTCATTATAGCCATAATAAGAATAGGTCTTCATGATATGCCAAAGTATTGGGGCATCCCCTATTTCAATCATGGGTTTAGGCCTTAAATGGGATTCTTCGCTAATTCGCGTTCCCCTGCCCCCTGCTAAAATAACAACTTTCATCACCGCTCACATCCTTACTTAGATTTCACCCTGTGCAATCTCACCAACTAGGTACACCAAATTACTTTTTTTCACTTTCAAGGAAACATTCCAACCATATATTGAAACTCTCGATAACTCTCGATTCCAGCACAAAAAGAGCTCGCGGAAAATCATTATTATACGTAATTTGAAAATCTAATAAAGCACTCTTTAGCTCATTCGTTTTAATTTTCAAGTCTTTATTATAGAGCCTCTCACAAAGCGGGACCATTTCTTTCTCCAGCTGATTTGCTGCCTGTACCGTATCCAAGGTAAGAATTTGAAGCATATCTGATTTTCCCTCTGTAATGTTTTGGTATATAAATTGAATAGCTTCCTTCATAGTATCAACCAATTGTAAAATGTCTTCTTGATCGTAGTTATACGCCAAATCCATTTCTAATAGCATATCTTTGTCTTCTTGAGTTATTCTCTTATACCAAACGAGACTATAGTTGAATCTGCTATAAGATCTACCAAAAATATCATCCAGGGCTTTAATTACACCTGTATGATAACCTTCTATACCATCTAGATGTTTATTGTCACCATGCAAAAGATGAGGAGGAAGTTCATCTGCATAACACTCACAATCATGCCCCATTAATAGTCCGCCTACTTTAATCTTTCTGATTCCTTTGATTATATCCTGATAAACATAGTCATACGTATGGTTAGCATCCACGAAAATAATATCAAAATAATCGTCTTGCAGAATATCCATACCCACCGTTGAATCACACACAATAGGCTTTATATTCTCGTAAACACCGGCATATCTCATTACACTTTTAAAATGTTCAAATGCATTTTCAAAATTTGCAATATTATGGCTTGCTGTATCTGGACTGCCCTGCCATGTATCCATACAAAACAAGATATTACTATCCGAGAACGTTTTGAGGCTATTGGCGAAGAAATAACTTGAACAACCGAACCAGCTTCCCACCTCTAGAGCCCTGATCTCAGTATGTTTTCCAGCCATTAATTCGTTGTATATAAGGCTTGTAAGTGCCACGATATCAATCATGGTAGTTTCGCCGTAAGTGTACTTTTGGATAGTTGAATAGTTTTCCAACATATGAATGTATTCCTGTAGCAGCTTTGGAGAACTTATCGTTGTATGGTTATTATGAATCCCACCGAAATGTAAAACAGTTTCCGAAACATTATTTTGTGTATTTATTAACTTCACTTCATCATTTTGAAATGTTATTTCGATCACTGGAGTTCCCCCATTAATTTAGATGTAATAAAAGATCAAGCTTATCGCATATATTAGTCCAGTTAAAATTAGTTTCTGCGTAATTTTGAATTTCACAACATGTCTGTTCTAGTCTTACATTATCATTACAAACCTCAAGTAATATTTCAGACAATTTATAAGGGTCATCTATAGGAAAAAGAGTTCCATATGCGCTTTCTTTGGTAATATCAAAAGCCGGATCAAGTTCAGTAGAAACGATAAAGCACCCGCTTTTAGCAGCTTCCGTGAAAACTAACGGAAATCCCTCGTATCTCGAAGTCAAACAAAAAACTTTAGCCTGTCTATATTCATTTTCTATAGCCGTCCTATTTTCAATTGGGCCAACAAATTCAATCCTGTCTCTAAGCTCAGGATTTTTAGTGAAAAATTCATGAACATATTGTAGGAAATGTTCCTCAACATTTCCTACAAGTTTAAGCTTCCAGTCAGGGATTTCTGAAGCAACTAATTTAAACGCTTCTAACATAGTTTCATTAGCTTTTTGGTGAGTTCCAATTCTCCCGACTGTTAAAATAACATTTTCCTTTTCATTAAAACTCACGCTTGGGCTCGAATGGAAATTGTAAAATCCGTTAGGAACATACTCTATTTTTAGGGGCCACTTTTTGTTTAAATAATGGTATAGCTTCTTACTCTCAACACTGATCACATCACACTTTTTAAGCGTCTCCAATAGATTATCCGTTAAGTCAATACTATTCATCCAGTAGACATTGGCGTCTAGCTTTAAATATATTTTCCCTTTCGGATTAAGGGCTTTGTATTTCTCCATCCAACTCAGTGTAAATGGGTAAATTCCCATTAAGAATAATATATCAATCTCTTTCGCTCGTTTTTCGAGGTAATCATTACCATCTGTTAAGATGTCTCCTCCATTTTCAACAGGATCAATCTTCAAACCCTTAACTTCTGCCTCTATATAAGGGAAATCCTCAATACCATAACATGCTATTGCAGAATCATAATTATGATACTTATGAAGAATAAACGGTATCATTCCGAGATCTTTAGTCAGATGAACATTTAAACATTCTGGCCACAGAGCTACCAGACGAGGTTTAGTTCCTGTTGTAAAATTTTCCATACTAGACTCCTTATTTTGAGCATTATATTATCTTTTAAAATTCTGTTTAGACCATGCACATAATGGGAACTTACGATTTATTTGAGTTAGGACAGAATTCTTTGCAATTTGATCATCCACTTTTTCATATAGCTCGTAAGCTCTCTCATACGCCACGTAATCATCATTAATTTCAAGTAGTTTTGTATAAAAGAGCTGTGAATCTTGTATATAATTCGACCTAAGGCAAGCATCACCCAACATTTCAATAATCTTTACATTCCTTGGATATTGTTCAAACAGTTTAACTAATAGATCGATAGCTATCTCGTTGAAACCATAGGCAGCAAGATGCTCACAAACCTTAACTTTTACATCAACGCCACCTTGCCACAAATAATTCAATATTATTTCAAAGGTTTCAAATTCCTGTAATCGAATTAGATGTATCAATGCTCTCTCTAATATATTCTCGAGACGTGATGTTAACTTTACATCTTCAGAAACTTCATTTATCAAAATTTTGTATAAATTCTTTTGTTCCTTTTGACTTAGATTGAGCAGTGATTTGAACCTTCCAAATAGAGTTTCATCTTTGAGGATAATGGATAATAATAAAATGTCCTCCCCATTTTGCTCATCTACATCCGCCATTTTCAACCATAAGGCTTGCGCTCCATTATAATCCCTAGTGTATTGCCGCGCAGTAGCCATGACATTATCTTGAACATTCACCTTATACTCTGTCAGATATCTTTGCAAGAGGGGGTGTCTCAACTTATACATCACCTCTAATAGCTTCTCTAGCTGTCCACTGTTTGATATTGGATACAATTGTAGCGTAATTGAAAATACTTCTTCTAATGGAACATTTGCTTTCTCTATAATTTTAAAATATTTCCCCATAATCGGTACAAAATCTTTTTTCAGCTTGAAAGCTTCTAAAATATGCTCATAGCTCTTCATCAAATCATTTCGTGATTCATACCATTCTGCGAGTCTGAAATGTGCAATATAGCTGCCGTTGCCTTCAGTGACTGTGATACCTCGATCACCCACTTCAAGGCATTTATTCATTCTCGCTATTGCATCTTTATAGTAATTAATTTCCATATAAAACAGCGCCTGAAGGTGAATTAAATCTACTTCACTAGGATAAATTGTTGTAGCCTCTTGTAATATAATTAGAGCCTCTTCATATCTCTTCAACTCACCTAAACTCCTACATAATGTTGAAATCAACTCCGGAGCAATTGTAAGTTCTTTGCTTAAAGGGTATGCTCTCTGTAAGTACTTGATTGCTTTTTCATGTTCCCCCACCCATGTGTACGTCCTTCCCATATTAAAAAGGTTATAGACAGTGGGATTCTCTTCCACCTCTTTTAACATGAGGGGTAAATTTCTGTTTGCCTTCTCTCTGCTCTTCATCATTTCATCTGTGTAACCAGTATGGAAAATAGTCAGCTCAGTATATGCTTCCTTTAATTTATCTTCTTGTTCCATCGTATTTAAGTGCTCATGAAGACGATTACGATAATGCAAGCCCTTATTGTTAGCAAAAATGCGAATGGCTAAATGGGTTATCCCTCTATCAGATGACATAACATTATATATTTTTGTGAAGTAGTAATCCGCTCCTGATGCGATTTCCTTTTGTAAATTAGCGGATTCCTCAAGATATTCATCCCCGTCAAGTATGAGAATATAATCTGTAGTTGCATATTTAATGGACTCATTTCTGGCAGCTGCAAAATCATTGATCCAATCCATATGATATACATCATTAGTGTATTCTTTAGCGATATTAACGGTTTCATCTGTTGAGCCTGTATCGACAATTACAATCTGATTTACTTTATCTTTTACGCTATCAAGACATCTTCTAAGATACTCTTGCTCGTTTTTTACAATCATACATAACGCTATAGTTTTCATCATGTATCCTCTCATTTCGCATTTACGAATTAATTTAATATATATATCGGTTACTTGATAATCATTAGTTAGACTATATCTGAATGAAGATAATCCCTTATATGTTAAATAGGAGCTGACCAACTTCAGCTCCTACTAATCATTTCGTACATAAAGTTTTCCATGATACGACTTTCCGATGCTCGTCATTCATCAGCATGCAGATTACAATAGTTATCGTATATTACAACAAGATAATATTGAGAGAATGCGGTCAAGCGACAATAAAAATTTAGTATAGAAACAAAACATAAAAGATAGTATGCAGATGATGCCGTCGAAAAAAAACAGTGCGAACCGAACGTATTAATAAAGCTTTTTTTGTGGGGGAAATAGTCGGAGAACTGGAGCTCTTATGACAAATTCTCAATCGCGGTAGAAACATCCACGCTTAGTAGAATTGAATTACCCAAGTATTGCCGAACAACTTAAGTTCCCGATCAATTGTATCTAGGTAGGAATGTTGATCTGAAGCAGATAGAGTGATCTTTTTGTTTAAGCGTAATCTCGCTCATGCGTGCCCTGTGAACGAACACTCATGGCGTTCAACAGTGTCGGGTTCATCGTGGGACTCCTGTAGTCGACAGAGGTTAAATAAGCGAGAGTTCCATGTATCCGGTGTTTGTTGTACCAATTCACGTAATCGTAAAGTTCCATTTCTAGGGATAAAGGCTTTGGAAGTCTTCAAGGGTTTCGTTGATCCATTTATTCTTAAACTCACTTCCTCGATCCGTGTGGAATCATTGAGTTTGACGTAAATCTCCTTGTACTGAGGCGAAGGCTCGGCCTACTAAAGCCGCATCCTTATAGGGACCTGCACTATACCTAATCATTTCTCGATTAAAAAGGTCGACAAATACACAGATGTAATGCCATCAGTTCTATACCTTAACATACGTCAGATCGCTTACCACTGCCCGTTTGGTTTCGGATTGTTCGAACTTCCGATTTGTTTATTAGCTATTTCTGATTCGTTACAAGTCGCTTTGTGAGGCTTATACTGAGACACGGTTTAGGTAGAAACAAGCCTATGTTTTTTCATAATCCGACCAATGCGGTTGCCTGGATACCTCAAGGTCGTTCCAGAAGCTTGGCCTTGATCTTTCTTGTACCGTAGGCTTTTCAGTTCTTTTGAAAGATATTCACAATCTCTTTGGTCATTTCATCTTCGTTTGCTTGATTTTTGGCTTTGTAGTAGTACGTACTTCTTGACATTTGTAGGACTTTGCACATTGTTGATACCGAATATTTGTCACGATTTTGCTGAATGACCTTTACTTTCGTCCCATGATTCAGCGCTGCTTGCTTTAAAATGTCTACTTCCATTTTAAGACGCCCATTTTCTTTGCGTAAGGCAATAAGCTCATTCTCTCCAGCAAAACGGTTGCCCTTCTCTGAGAACGAACCTGTCGTTTGAGCCTGTTTAATCCAGCGGTCTAATGCAGATACACTGAGTTCGAATTCATTCTCGATTATCCATTCTCGTATAGCTGAGCCATCTGTCTCTTGAAATCCGCTGTAAAAGTACGTCGTTGTTTTGGCATAGTAGACCCGCTTCCGATTATGATATTTTCATTCTACTAGCCCTTAATTTTTCTGGCTCTTCGCTATACTGCGTGGTTAAAGATGCTTTTAATTGGTTGGTAGAGCGATTTGACTTGGAGCCTCTGCGGGCATGAGTACTCGCGAAAGCCGCGAAGCATAGGGACTTCGCGATGCTAACCAGCTTATCATGCCCACCTCTCCATATAAAGTCGCAGTCTATTTTACCCCCATGTCGAGTAGCGAAGAGGCATTTTTCTGTCCAATTAAGTGTAGCCAATCCAGTCGTCCCTTTAGCTGTAAAGTATTAGATACAACCCGCTCATCCGATATATATTATCAAAAAGCTTTTAGAAGACACCATAAGTAGGAATGTTTACTAATCAGCAAGTCCAAATTGAGTTGTGGAAGCAGATCATTTCCCTTATTTTTGCCGTAATTCACTTGTTTGAAGCTTCTTCGATTAGGAGTTGGATTCATAAACGCAGGCAACACCTCATTACAATTACACTATGTAACGAGGTGTATGCACTAGATAAACTTAACTTCTTGATATCATAAGAAATTTGATGTACTATCAAATAATTTCACAGGAATTCAGGGAACGAGGGTACAAGCCAACGGAGAGGCGCCCATCCAATTTCAATCGTCGTTCGGTCTAATACGAGAACTCTCGCCGATTCGTATTCAGTATCCGCCTGCAAGAATAACTATCTTTCATATATATTATTTTCTATTTAATACAAAGGATCTAATCTTACTCACTACATATTTAATTTTTTCCTCGGTTAATCCCGGGTATACTCCGACCAAAAAAGTATCACGCATGATTTTATCAGTGTTTTTAAGGTCACCGCTAATTCGATAATTAACATTGCTGAATGCAGGTTGACGAGTTAGATTCCCAGCAAATAGCATGCGCGTTTGGATGCGATTTGCTTCCAAATAAGAAACAATCTCATTTTTCGTAAACTTTACGCCGTCCTGCACAGTCAGAATGAAACCGAACCAACTTGGATCAGAGTTTTCAGTTGCTCTTGGAAGAATGAAGTAGTCTTCCAAATCCTTCAAACCTTCATATAGCCGCTTAAAGTTATCTTTACGTACTTGAGTAAAAGTGGGAACCTTTTTAAGTTGCTCCACTCCGATAGCTGCTTGCATCTCAGTAACACGCAGATTATAACCAATATGAGAGTAGGTGTATTTATGGTCGTATCCATATGGTAACGAGCCTAATTCCCAACCAAAACGCTTATTGCAAGTATTATCACAACCTGATGGGCACCAGCAATCCCTTCCCCAGTCTCTGAATGACTCAATAATTGACTTTAGCAGAGCATTATTAGTATAGACTGCTCCACCTTCACCCATAGTCATATGATGGGGAGGGTAAAAGCTTGATGTACCGATATGTCCGTGTGTACCTGTGAGTTTCCCATTAAATGTAGAGCCTAGAGCATCACAGTTATCTTCAATCACCCACAAATTATATTTTTCAGCGATCTCCATGACTCTGTCTAATTCAAATGGATTTCCCATTGTGTGTGCAATCATAATAGCTTTTGTCTTCGACGTGATAGCTTCTTCAATACGATCGACAATGATGTTATATGTACCTAATTCAACATCAATAAAAACAGGGACAGCACCGTTCTGAACGATTGGAGTAACAGTCGTTGGGAACCCTGCAGCTACCGTAATTACTTCATCTCCCGGTTTGATCTGACGATCTTTCAGTTTTGGAGACGTCAACGTAGAAAACGCTAAGAGGTTAGCCGAAGATCCGGAGTTAGTAAGGAGCGCATATCTTACACCTAGAAACTCTGCATATTCTTTTTCAAATTGTTTATTATAACGGCCGGCGGTTAGCCAAAAGTCCAAGGAAGAGTCCACCAAACTCCTCATTTCCTTTTCGTCATATACACGCCCACCATATGATACCGTAGAAGATTCCAAATTAAATTCTTTATTTTTATCAAGATGGAATAATTCATAATACTCTTCTACTTTAGAAAGAATATCCAAGCGTAAAACTTTCTCAAGCAAAACAGGTGATATAGCGGTAATAAGTTCCAGTTCATCCGTCTTGATAATAGTCCTCAAACGTATATCAAGATACAAGGACTCAGTGCCAACTGGGATTTCAAGATGGTATTTATCAGAATGATTTTCCGGATATACGTCTGAGAGGATATATACGCCAACCTCATTATCTCTAACCTCATTTATTAACGCCTTCAGACCGTCACACTTAATGTCAATTATGCTTCCGATATTCAAATTTTCACACCCCTTATAATTCATTCATATTTGAAAAATCCAATCATTGTTTCCCAAAATGTTAATTAAAGTTATAAAAATAATGAGATTCATTGTGCTAATAAACTCCGATTCCTACAACGCTACCCATAAACTCCAAAGCCCTGGTCGTAACCACCTCTCCGCTCGCCTCGTGGTATCCTTACCATATCGAACGAGCCTATGGTAAGTCGAGTGTTTCAATGATTATCAGGCTCTTAAAAATTCGGTTCAAGGATACAATTGTATAATTAATGAGGGCTTGCCTCCACGGCTGAACGTTTGGATCTTCATCCTCAAATATTAACTTCCATAATGTAGGATGATTAGTCTTCACAACAAAACAAGAAGGCACAAAGATATTTCATTCCAACATGGTACCGAATTAAGCTAAAATTCGCAACTACCTTCTTAAGCGCTGCCTATCCCCCTAATTCTCCTAGTCGATTCCTCGATATGTCATATCATATATGAGGTCGCAAGGCCGCAAGCTCGCTGATCTCTTCTACGCATGGAATTGCCATCACACACTTCCCACTTGTTCTCCACTCGGTTAACAGGACAACCTAAAAGGAGCAACCTTACTTGTGTACAACATACTCCGATTCTTTTACTTACGTTCATCTTTATCAGTAGATTTTTTTTGGTTTAATTAATAAATTCATCCTATCGAACACTAACCTTGTATGAAGTTCGTATTCTTCAGGTCGGAGATCTCCTGTTGTCTTCCTTCTAATCTCACCTCACGATGGATATGTCTTCTTAAAGCTAATGACTACTGCCGCCTTCGCCATTCGAGACTTTAAGCCTATAGATAGATCCATACTGGGCGCACAAAAAAACTGCTGAGAATAATCTCAGCAGTTCCATTAAAAAACGATTAACGAAGCAATTGAAGAACAGCTTGTGGTTGTTGATTTGCTTGTGCCAACATCGCTTGGGAAGCTTGAGCAAGAATATTGTTTTTCGTTTGGTTCATCATTTCTTTAGCCATGTCTACGTCACGAACACGCGATTCAGCAGCAGACAGGTTTTCGGAAGTAGTTCCCAGGTTGTTGATTGTGTGCTCCAAACGGTTTTGGTTTGCACCCAGTTTCGCACGCTCAGCGGATACTTTTGTAATAGCCGCATCCAGAACTGAAATTGCAGCATTAGCACCTGATTGAGTTCCAATTGCAACTGTACTAATACCCAGTGATCCAGCACCCATATTTCCAATAGACAATTTAATATTTTGGTCGATATTAGCACCAATGTGGAATACCGCTCCGCTGATACCAGCACCGTCCAGCAGTTTCTTAGTATTGAACTCAGTATCTGTAGAGATACGATCTACTTCTGTTCTCAATTCGGCTACTTCTTTTTGAAGCTCAGCACGGTCAGCATCTGTGTTCGTATCATTCGCAGATTGTACAGCCAGTTCACGAACACGTTGCAGAATGCTGTGTGTTTCGTTCAGTGCGCCTTCAGCTGTTTGGATCAAAGAAATGCCATCTTGAGCATTTTTGGAAGCCATATCCAAACCGCGGATTTGACCACGCATTTTTTCAGAAATTGCCAAACCAGCAGCATCGTCACCGGCACGGTTAATACGAAGACCGGAAGACAGCTTTTCGATTGCTTTGTTTGTGTTAGTAGTGTTCGCGTTCAATTGACGGTGAGTGTTCATTGCAGCGATATTGTGATTGATAATCATTTTAAATTTCCTCCCTGAAGGTAAATGTCCCACATCCATGTGGTTTATTGTTGTTACAGCTATCCGTTGAAGTCGGCCGCCCCTCCGCAATAGCTTGTACTATATATATCGACATTCTCGTCGATCTTTTAATAGCATTTTAGGTTTTTTTTTATTTTTCGTTATTTTTATTTATCATCTTGCGCAAAGCATCCAAATTCGACTGCGTATGGGCAGCAGATTCACGATTGGACTCTTGAATGGATAAATAGATTTCTTTGCGAAAGATGTCCATCTGTTTGGGAGCTGAAATTCCTATACGCACTGTATCTCCCTCTACTCCGAGCACCGTCACCTCAATGTGATCCTGAATGATAATAGACTCGCCTTTCTTACGCGAAAGTACCAGCATGATTATTCACCTTCCTTTGAACGGATGGTTTCGTCTTCCTTAGTAGGCTGCAGTGAATGCTTGGTCGAATACGGAGACTGGTGCAAAACAACCTGCTTGGCTTGCCTATTATCAGGATTGAATACCAAAGGTGCCAATAGATTAATCGTCGAGTTCTCTACCTGCTCATGTAATGTTAATATGCTGCGTACGACTAAATTAGATTCAATCTCCAGTTCTTCAGTTTCACTATCAGGTAATTCGAACTCATAGTTAGGATAAAAAATAAAAGGGTCTACTAAGACAAAAGATAGTTCTTTCTGCTGAAGGGACTGGAGATAGTAAAAGGGTGCCTCATCATGATCAAGCAACACAAACTCAGTCGTCTCCTCAAATCCCGGAATTCCTTTTTCAAATCGATATACTTCTTTTTCATTAACTTCAATGTCACCCCAAATAGATGTGGATATAATCACTAATATTCCTCCAATATTTAATCAGATATATACATTTTATTATAAAAAAAAGGCTATAGTCGGCTTGAATAACCTCTATAACCTTAACTTATTTTACATCGCGACATCAATTTCAGGTGGAATATAGGCCACTGATGGATACTGCTGCATATAAATCTCCAGTTTCCCTCGGGTATACTCAATCTCTGGACGATTAACGGTAACATGCATTTCCGATACAGCAGGTGTATATGTAATATCAGGTGCACGCGTTTCAACACGAATATCGACATTATCCATAGATGCTGGACCCCTAAATTCAGGAAGCACATGCGTTTCTGTATCCTCTCCATAAACAATGGCTACAGTATTCCCAGGAATGTGAATATCCGCCATTCGGTTGCCTTGCTCCACTTTATGCGCAAGAGCTTGTAAAAAAATCTGTGGCACCCCTGAATAAATTCGATTATTCATCTCAAGGTAATTCCCACCGTTATAGGCAGAGAAGGCTGCACTTTGATCTATGGTCAGCTGAGGCTTATACTGGTGAATTTCCAGTTGAGCACGTCGTGTCGTTAATTCCATATCTGCCGAGGGCTGTCGAATCGAATACTGCCCTGGATCTGCATCAATGTGCAGGATAGCCGGAGTTTGCCGGATCTGAAGCATCGGAATGATGGACATCTTTCCCCCTCCTTAGACTATCTTAAGAAATCAACTAATGATGCGGATATTATTTTAGCTCCAGCTGACAAAGAAGCATTGTAAATATTCTCTTGGATCTTGGAATTCATTAAAAGCTCAGCGTAATCCGCATCTTCCGTTTTAGACTGCAAGTCCGTTAAGTTTACTTCCAGATCGCTTAAACGGTTTTGCATTAGCTCAACGCGGTTGGATTTAGCCCCCATTTCCGACCGGACCTTCAGCATTTTGTCCATACGCGTATCAATATTGGCCAGTTGATCCCCACTTGCTTTAATATCACCACTTGCCAAAGCCGCAGATAGCTGATTAAAAATAGTAAATAAATTATCGGTATCCGCGCTTGTTCCTACGACTTCATTGCCAGTAACATTAATAGGCAAAGCTACATTTTCACCTACTATAAAATTAACATTACCTGTATCCGTAGCAATTAATGCTGCTCCAGACGTATCATGCGTATTATCAGCATTCAAAGGGAAGTCATAAGGCTTCTTGTCGTAGGTCTGACCATTGAATATATATTTTCCGTTCAATTGGCTGTTCACAACATCAATCATTTGTTCCTTAAGCTGACCAATTTCTTTGTTGATACTGTCCAGCGCAGATTGTGGATTAGTTCCCGTAGAGGCCTGTACTGTAAGTTCACGTACTCTTTGCATAATTTGTCCTGCCTGATCCATGACCGTATCATTAAAATCAAGCCAAGACACTGCGCTGTCCACATTCCGTTGGTATTGTTCATTTGAAGACAATTCAGAGCGGTACCTTAAGGAATACGTAATCCCTACAGGATCATCAGAGGGCTTGTTCAGCTTACGTCCGGTAGCCATCTGGTTCTGCGTATTATTCATACGCTCAGAATTTCGATTCAAATTCAGCAAAAGCTGTGAGCTTAGCATATTGTTAGTAACTCGCATAATTATATCCCTCCGTAATTAAATACCCTTGTATACAGACTAAGATATTTAATCCCCATTCTTATCTTCCAACTACACCTGTGGAATTAATTAATTTATCCAATAACTGATCGAATGTGGTCATAAACCGAGCAGCGGCGCTGTAGGCATGCTGAAACTTGATCATATTGGACATTTCTTCATCCAGTGAAACACCACTCACAGACTGGCGCATAGTCTCCACCTGAGATACGAGGGCTGTCGAGTTTTGTGTCTGTCTTGTTGCTTCTTGAGCCTCTATACCCAACTGACCAACCATAGAACTGAAAAAGCTATCAATAGTAGCCGTGTTCCCTGTAGAAACAGAAGTGAAATTGTTTAATTTCAAATTGGACATGAGGGATGCCAATGTATTATTGCCTTTAACCAATTCCTCAGTAGGAGCAGTGCCTGTTACACGAAGGGATGCTGCAATGGCGTTAGGATTATCTGCTATAGCAGTATTTAACGTGATGTTGCCTGCCGTTATCGTCCCGCCATTATTTGATGCTACAAAAAAAGGTTTACCTGCGACCATATTACCGTTAGCATCTTTATCCTCTTGGGTATAACCCAGTTGATGCAAACCATTAAGACCTTTAACTGTAACTGTTAAATCCGATTGAAGTGTTCGGCTGGTCCCAGTATAAGTCACTCCATTCAGTACAGTGCCTTCTGGCAATACTGAGCCTTTAGGTAGCGTTACAGAAATATCACCGTTTGCCAATGTGTTGGCGAGGTTATCCATTTGTGCAGTATAATCTGCTACGAATTGATCTCTAGAGATGATCATTCCATGTACTTCTCCACCTTGTAAATCATTGGAGGCAAAAGCAGCTTGTAAAAAAGCGCCGTTAATTCCAGTAGTCGGTGCAAACCCAGTTACTAATGCTTGACCACCCATATTAACGTTGTAGCCTTGATCAGTATCAGTTACCGTTACGTTAACGATTTTCGAAATTTTATCGACGATCAAATCACGCTGGTCACGAAGATCATTAGCGTTATCTCCCAAGCCTTCAATTTTAGTAATTGATTGGTTCAGGTCCGCTATGGAATTCACATAACTTTGTAGCTCGCTAGACTTAGCCTCCACATTTGAGGTTAAATCCGCAGATAGATTGCTTAACTGTTTACTCATATGATTCATTGCATCAGTCAAAGCAAGTGCGTTTTCCTTTACAATAGTTCGTGCAGTTACACTTTCTGGGTCTTTGCTTAAATCAGACCAAGATTTATAAAAGTTATCCAAAACCTTCCGAATCCCTGTATCGGACGGCTCATTCATAATCTGTTGTAGCTTATCAAGTGTGTTACTCCGAATCGTCCAACTGCCCAGCTCAGTATTTTCTCCACGATACTGACTGTCCAAGAACTTCTCACGAATGCGTTCAATAGCATCAAATTCAACACCTGTTCCCAACTGACCAGGTACATTAGAACGATTAATACCATAAGCCTCCATGGGTATAGAAGCTCTCATCTTAACTGTTTGCCGTGTATAGCCTTCTGTGTTGGCATTAGCTATGTTATGTCCTGTTGTATTTAAAGCTGCCGTTTGTGTATAAAGGCTTCTTTTGGCTGTTTCTATGGAATGAAATGTGGATGGCACTCTATTTTCCTCCTCGGCTCAAGCCTTAGTGTCGAACAATCCAGGTCGTGCGAGTTGATTACTTTTCTGATCTGGATGCATATACGTCATCTCCTGATTAGGACGACCTACAAGTAGATCTAACGAGTAGTCAATAAACACCAACGATTGCTCGATGAGCTTTTGATTGATTGCATTAATTTCCTTTAATTCTGAAAGGGTGTGGGATAAGCGGCTCTGGACACTGAGGAGTTTGTTCTTATCTTCAGGATCAAATACAAGCCGTGCCAGCTCAGTTATAGTCAAATTAAGCTGAGACTTAATACCACGTTCACGAAGAAGCTCATACGAAACCTCCATACGAGCTTCCTCCAGCTGTTCCACCTGTTTAAGGAGCCTGGATTCCTGGTTCAAATGCTGAACCAGGCTATCCATATCATTTTCCATAACAATCTTTTTTTTACTTTTTGCTAGTTCTAGCAAGATAAGATGCTTTTGGTCTAGCTGCTCCAGCACATCAATCAATCGCTCTAAAGGCATACTCCTTCACCTAGCTTTCAGAAGACTGCTTGAAGTAAGGTAACAGTTTCTCTGCAATTTTATCGGCATCCACACGATAGGTTCCAGAAGCTACTTGCTGCTTAAGCTCCTGAATTTTCTTAACACGGTCTGCATCACTGCTGCGGTTCAGCATTTCCATTGCTTCCGGAGAAATCGAAACCTCATCCTTGCGGCGGGACTTCTTAAGCTCCTCTTGACGTCCTGTTTCAATATTTCGCTGATATGGATTAATAGCTCCGATGCGGTTGGTCTCGTTAATTTTCATAACTTCCACCTTCCTTAGTTATTTGATATGGTCAGAATGTATCAGACGACATAGCGTCGAACATGGTTCGTATTATGCCTGACTTCTTTATTTTGTGCATGTTGCTAAAAATAAAAAAACCGATAAGCTCTATAAAGATTATCGGCGGTATTTGAAACTTTTTGAATAGCTGAATGCGTTTTTAATTCCCCTGTACTACTTTCCACGAAGTTTATCAATCGCGCTGTAGGTACCTGAGCCCATATTATTACTTTGATCCTGATTACTACTTTCGCGTACAGCCTGATGCAGGTCTTTAGTCAGACGTGTTCGACAAGAATCGCACATATGCCCTTCACGAATCGGTATCCCGCATACCTCGCAAGGATACGTCATATTAGGCGCATTAGCAATGGAAATACGTCCCTCACGTATAAATGTCGTGATTTGCTTTACAGATACCTCAGTAGCCTCTGAAAGCTCATGCATATGAATGCCCTTATTTTCACGTATATGTTTGACACAGCGTTCGTATTCAATTTCAATTTCTTTAATACAGTTTTGACAGATTCCCCTGACGTTCTTAATAAACAGCTTTCCACAGCGAGGACAGTTATCCAAATTCATCCTCTGTAGCGCCCCTTTCCAATTTCCGATCTTTAATTACTTTTATCCTTACATTAACTTATAATGAAGAGCCTCGTCTAGCAAATATTTCAAAAAAAGATTTTCGGATTTTACACAATTGCACATCTTATAAGTTATCATATTAGAGAATGATCCATCAGCAAAAGTTTCTCTATATTTATATGCATCAATAATCAATGTCATAAAAAATAAAGAAAGCCCATGAAAGCTAATAGCTCAGCCTAGTGCATGTATCTATTTATCGTCAAACATTACACCGTACTTTAGATAGAAAATAAAATAAGCGCCATTCCAGTTATTTTCGGGAATAGCGCTTCATTATACAATTAAAATAGCTATATATGAATATGAGAAATGTAGAAATTAATTATCAAGATGAGGGAAAAACCGGGCGAAACAATCCTCAGAAGAATTCATGTTCACCTGTGCCCCGAATGACATCAAGGAAATCCTGTAAATCCGGGGGAACGGCGCCCATACGAATGCTCCGCACATGGAGTGTGGGTATTCATAAATCTCATGGACCTAACATCATCTCAACTTATAATCTATCCGAAATCAAGCTAGATGCATCAGTGGAAATTTGTAGCCCAAAAAAACAAGCTATTTCACAATTAATTATTCAAAAAAGCATTGTTTTAATAGAGGCCTTCCCGTATACTATAGTCAAACGCTTGGTTTAAAAAACACACTTCATTATACATTTATAATGATAATTATTTATTTGTGTTTGTTTGCGGCACTTGCAGTTCTTGGCCTACTTTAACCAGGTTATTGATTTTAACCAGTTCTTCAACAGTCACACCGTATTTTTCAGCAATAGAAGCCAATGTGTCGCCCTCTTGAACACTTACAGTGATTGTATTTACAGTTGCTGGTGTTTCAGTTGTAGTCGTTGCTGGTTTTGTAGTTGTTGCTTGATTGTTGTTCTCAGTAGCTGGTTGAGCTGGTGTTGTAGTTGCTGCATCTTTAGTAGTTACAGTTCCAAAAACTTTTTCTTCAAATGCTTTTTGTGCTGCTTCTTGTTGTTGAATGATCAGTTGATCTTCATAACGATCCTTATTTTGGTCAGAGTTCGATTTTGCCATTACTTGACCTGTTGCAAGTGGACTCAACAAAGATACTGCACCTAAACTAACTGCCAGCATGCTAGATACTGCTACTTTTTTCATTACGTTTTTCATGATTTTTTCTCTCCTCTTTTTAGCTTTAAATTTTAATTAACTGCTTTACTACTGAGCGAGACACTCCCAATGTCCGCTCTTTAGTCATTAGCTAATCACTTATTACCAATCATGTTAGCTATCAACAGATAGAAATTGTACTCCTCTTTTCCAAAAAAATCAACCTCTAAATTGAAATATTCTGTTTTCATCCCTCACTTCCTTACTTTTTGTTTGTCTCTATATTTTTATTATATACCTCTCTCTAGCTCGTTGTCAAATCCTGCTGATTGTACGGCTTAAAAGACTTTTGCTCTATCATTTAATCCTTCTTACAAGAGAGTTATAACCTCTTTTTCATAGTTTCAAGCAAAATTTCATGGAAAATACTAGATATTTAGACTTATGATCTTGCTAAGGTCAGGCAAAAAATAGTCAAATGTATTCCTTGCTCTAATGCCTTTTCTCTCAAAACACGTGCACACGCCTGCAAGGTGCTTCCCGTTGTATAAATATCATCTACAAGCAAAACGGTAACAGAAGGCTTGTTCTCCGTAGCACGATGAGATTCAGCTTTTAAAATAAACGACTTCAGCAAATTTTCCATATTGGGGTGGACAGAAAACGCGTTATTCATGGTGTTCATGCGTTCCTTTTTGGTTTTAAAGCTTTGTTTGCCTGTATCTTGTGGACGAGCAAGTAAAGATAGGAAGGGGAGCTTATTCCTCCTAGCAATCTCTTCTGCCAAGATCTGAGCCTGATTGAAGCCTCGCTCTGTCAGCCTCTTCTCACTTACCGGGACACAGGTCACTACATCCACACTCCACAAAGATTGCTTGAAACGAGAATGTTTAAGACTTGCAAACTCATACCTCATCGCCTGATAGGCTCGATTCATGATCTCGCCCAGCAAGGAACCATACTTTTCATTTCCACGATATTTGAACTGCCCAATCCATTCTCTCATCATCGGTGTATAGCTGGTTGCACTCCGATTGCACACATAGTAACGTACTAATCGGTCAAGCCTTACGCAATCCGGGCAAGACGTCGGACGTCCACAATAAACACAACGAATATTGTAAACCCAAGGAATTTGAAGCGAACAAGAAGTACAAATTCCGGGAAATTCGGAAAAACGCCCTGTGAGAGTGCCGCAAGCCATACATATTTGAGACTGGCGATGGAATAACCAATTCAAAAATAGACGGGTTGTTGGAATCATCCCCATACCAGAATGCACCTTTCTTGGTAGTTTACGTACCGACATTGTTTCAGGTTTCACATTTCCAAAAAAACTTTTTTTATTTAATGCATTTAGTGCTTCGCCTCCTTCAGGTATCCTCTTTTCCGAGCCAGTGCATTCATACGTTTAATCTGTCTAATTGCTCTCTTTTGACCTCGAGTCCATTGGGGGGATGTAAAAATAACACCTCCACATGGGTCATCCTTGGACCTTCCTGCACGACCCGCCATTTGGACAAGAGAGGCTTCATCAAAAAGACTGCTGTCCGCGTCTAATACGTACACATCACTCCGTGGAACAGTTACCCCTCGCTCCAAAATAGTCGTTGTAACCAGAACACGTATTTCAGTAGCTCGAAATAAGCGCACTTTAGCGGTTCTTTCTTCATCCTGTGAGGAGGTGCCTGCAATAGGTACATCAGGTAATTGTTTAATCAGCAGCTTCACAAGTCCCTGAATATGTGAGATTCGTGTCACAAACAGGAAAACCTGTGCCCCACGTTGTATGGATACGCGTAGGCGTTGAATAAAGGATGCGGGAAGCCGACCTTTTTGCAGCCAATGTTGCACTGAAGCAGTCCCCAGACGAAATGGGACAGGTAGAGGGTGACGATGAAAACGAACGGGAACCTTGGCGTATGGCAGTAGACCGCGTGCAGCCTCTTTCTGCAAGGATTGCGGTGGTGTAGCAGACAAATAGATAAACTTTCCCTTCGGCTTACATACTGCTTGTGCAGCAAAGGCAAGCATAGGATCATTGTGATAAGGGAACGCGTCTATCTCATCAATCACAACCAAATCAAAGGCTTGACGATAACGCAATAGCTGATGTGTCGTAGCCAATGTCAACTGTCCCCTTTGCCACCGTTCTGCGCTCCCCCCATAGAGCGTCACCATGCTCACATCGGGAAAAGCAATGCCCAGACGAGGGGCTAACTCCAGTACTACATCGCGGCGTGGTGTTGCCACAAGCGCCGTTCCTCCGTGGTCCAACACATATTGCAAAAGCGGAAACATCATTTCCGTCTTACCCGCGCCTGTTACAGCCCAGAGCAGAAAACGTCCTACCGTGGTATCAGGTACCTGCCGATCAGCGTTATGCCTCGCACCTTCGCCAGGTTTTGGCGAAGACTGCTTGCTGTGGGCAAGGTTGCTGCCATGCGAAGCGGCAGCATCTGATCCCCGGCGTGCAACCCTATCGCGCCGGAACAACGCCCGGAGCCCACGGCCTTCCGGGCGAAAACGTCCCCGCACTTCGCCGTGCGGTGCGGCCAAAAAGCGCAGCGCCGCTTCAGCGGCGGCACGTTGTGCAGGGCTCAGCCCCCAGCGGTCGAGTTCCGTCGCCGGGGCCCTGCCTGCTGTGCACGGCAGGACGGGTTTCGCTACGCCACGAAGCAGCAGCGAGCATTCACGGCTGCGCCCCAGTGCGAGACATGTCTCGCAGTAAGCGCACGCCTTACGTCCGCACGATGCGCAGCTCGTGCGATGCACTACCCCGCTGCCACAACGATTGCAGCGAAGTTCATGCGTACGCGCGGCAGACCAGCGCGTACGTGGTGCTGGAGCGAGGCCAGCAGCAAAGCTGAGTCGGCCTTGCAGATATGCAAGTTGTGCAGCGGATCGCCAAGTATGCTCCAAACCTGGCGCTGCCTCTGCCAGCAGCGCTTCGACTTCCGGAACGAGTAACTGGCGTCCTGACAACAAATTTGCCAGCTCATTCGCTTGTCGTGTTAAACACTCCCTATCCAATCCATCAATTCCCGTGATGAGACTCCTTTTTTGAATAGAACGTAAAATTCCGTCTGTTTCCCGTCCCTCATCCCCACCTTTTGTGCAGGAAGTCCACCCTTGTACATGATCCCAAATGCATATATTTTCTACTCCTCCAGACAAAATTCGTTCTCCATCAAAAGGCTCAATAGCCAGTTCACTTTTTAGCTGTGCGAGAATATAAGCCCACCACTGCCATTTTCCCCATCGCTCCATATTTGCTAATTCCTTAAATGTTTCGCACAACTTTGTCCCCCAGGACAAGGGAAGCTCATCTCCTAAAAGCACCCATCTTTCGACAACATTCTCTTGCCCCTCATCTTGATTCATCCACCATGTCATATCTACTCGAATATCCGCAGATAATCGGAGAGTCCAATTCCCTTTATACCTCACTGCATATACTGCAATCTTCACCTTCCCCTGCTCCTCCCATTCATCCATTTTTGCGGTTTTTGTTACCCCAGAGAACAGCAAAAAAGCACACTCCTATGGCTAATAGCCTGAAGTGTGCTTCACATCAAGTAGATCTCAACGAAATCCCTGTCGTCTTGCCTATGCAACTGTTTTAAAACATTTATATCCGATTTTAACCACGATGTCCACAATCCCCTATCGCTAAGGAACAAATGGGGCGTCCGCCAACGACTTGACCGTTCTAAGATCAATAACAACCTGCTTTTCACCGCCTGACTTCGGTAAGACCGGGTTCCCCGGTGAAAAACGACTTGAAATGACTGAAACCTCCATATGACTATAGCGTAGTAGCCGTGTCAGAATCGGTAGCGTGTCGTCCATAGATTCATCATCCAGTACCGTCACATGTAGCGGCCTCCGGTGTAGCCAGGCAAGTATGTTCAGCGAACGCATCACCCATTCCACACGATCTCCGTCATTGGACGTAATCACAATATAGCGAGTCGCGCGATGACCTGGAGATATTGTGCGTGAATCTTCACCATTGTGATAAGCCTGAACCGCCTGTCGTATATACATAAGATGAACGACTGCGGCTCCCACACCGTATATAAGCAATATCCAAACCAAGTGAGCCGTCACGAGGGTTCCACCTCCTCCTATAGCGACAATATATGCCGTATAACAGGAAGAGGTGTCACGGTTATGTACTGGGTTTCCGTATGAGCGGACATATCGCTCCCAAAGAAAGGCGGTACAGCATTCATATCTATTAGCAGCTGCATCGTCTAATGCATGGAAAGACTACACTTTACAGCGTAACCCATCCATATTTAATTGAGTTAATAACTGCTTGTGTACGGTCATCAACTTCCATTTTTTGCAGAATGCTGCTGACATGGTTTTTGACCGTTTTCTCACTAATGAATAAATATTCACCGATCATCTTGTTGCTCTTACCTTCAGCCATCAGACGCAGCACTTCAGCTTCACGACGGGTCAATGGATTATTTTCACCTGCGACAAACTTCACGCCGGCTTCCTTCGTATGACCTTCAGCCATAGCCCCTGTTTCATTCAGGTAGGTCATCCGGCGAAGCTGCTGAATGAGCTTACCCGTTACCTTCGGATGGATAAACGCATATCCTTCATGAACCGAACGAATTGCATTAATGAGGGACTCGGCCTCCATATCTTTTAACAGATAACCATTGGCTCCCTTGCGCAACGTCTCGAATACATAGCTTTCATCATCATGAATGGATAATATGATAACTTTGACATCCGGGAACATCTCACGCAGTTTTTCGGTTGCCTCTACACCATTTTCAATTGGCATATTAATGTCCATCAGAACAATATCTGGTTTCTCTACGTTACAGAATTCCAACACTTGAATACCATCGCCACATTCTCCGATGACCTCAATGTCGTCCTCCATATTCAAAATACGTTTAAGTCCTTCACGGAACAACTGATGATCGTCCGCTAAGAGAACTTTAATGGGTGCATTGCTAATTTCCTGATTTTCCATGTTGTTACTCCTTTCCCTTTTCCACGTTGGTTGGGATATGAATCACTATCTTGGTGCCTTGATTCTCAGCTGATTCGATCTCCATTCTCCCCTCGAGCAGTTCAACCCTTTCCCGCATACCAATCAGACCAAAATGCCCATGATCTTTGCTTTTTTGCTGAAAAAGCTCTGGCTTAAAGCCCAAACCATTATCCTGCACCACGATTTTTACAAGCTGCGCCTGATAGGTAATCTCCACAAGCACATAGGTAGGATAAGCATGCTTGGCAGCGTTGGTCAAAGCTTCCTGGATCAGACGGTAAATGGCTGCTTCCATCGCGGAAGAGAGACGGTGTTCCTTGCCCCTTGTTTCAAAAAGCGATCTAATTTTCGTTTTTTCTTCAAAATCCTGCACATATTTCCGGAGCGTCGGAATAAGTCCCAGGTCATCCAGGGCCATAGGACGCAAATTGAAAATGACCTTTCGCATTTCCTCAAGACTGGAGCGAACCTGTTTCTTCAAGTCTACTATTTCGTCCTGAACCATCTTAAATTCCTGCTTGGCGATCATTCTTTCCACAATTTCCGTCCTAAGCACTAGATGCGCAAGGAGCTGCGCAGGTCCATCGTGAATTTCACGGGATATACGTTTGCGCTCCTCTTCCTGAGCCAAAATAATTTTCAGACCAATAAACTGCCGGTTTTTGGCCGATTCGATGATCCGCGTCACTTGTCCCAATTCACCCGACAAATATTCCAGCACGACCCCCATCTGCGAACCGATGGTTTCAGCGCGCTCGACAGAAGCCTCGACACTTTTGGCCCGCTTTTGAAGATCATCTCTTCTGGCTTTGAGATACATTTCCTTCTCGCGGAAAATCATCACATCGAGTTGAAGCTGTGTTGCCTTCTCATAAGCCTGCTTGATATCCTCTTCCGAATAGCGAACGAAGTCGCGGCTGACCTCAGTCAACCGAATGCGGGACCGCCGATAGTTCATTTCCAGCTGGTCCACCTTTTCGATCGTTTCTGCTGTTTCCTTCAAGACGCTCTGGAGCTCCTGATTTAACGTGACCAGCTCGGTCCGGGCCGTGTCCAATATTTCGAACATCTGATATTTGCTGTTCTCCATCACCTGGATGGCATTTTTAATGACTCGGTCTATGATATCGGCTTGAAAGTCCACAAATGTTCTACTCCAATCCTAGCATTTCAAGTATATATCATACCATATCATGACTGGAGGGTGATGGTCTTCGTTTCTTGTTCCCATTTTACAGTCATTCCTAACTGCTCAGAAACGAGTCTTAATGGGACTAAAGTCCTACCTCCTAGCACAATGGGTGCAACATCAGTGCTTTGACGCTTTCCGTTCAGAACAACTTCTTTTTTCCCTACGGTCAAATCCATCAGCACACCGCCGCGCATAATGGTGATCCGCTGATCGCCCGCATTCCATTTGGCTTGTCCGCCAAATGCGTCCAGTACATACTTGATCGGAACATACGTTGAACCATCGCGAGTCATCGGAGCGGCATCAATCGTGGTCGGCGTTCCGTTCACCGTCATTGATTTTTGTCCAATCGTCATTTGAGCTGTTCCTTTTTTGAGTCCTTCTGTACCGACCGTTCCCGGTGTATTAAAAGAAATATTATCAAAAGCAACATTCCCTGTTTTAGCACGCTCGTCCTGACCCTCTGCTACATTGACCACATAAAGACGCTTCAGCTTCGCCGGATACGAAATATTCAAACCGCTCATATCTGCGTTAATGGTTTTCCAACCGTTCCAGTCGATCACTTTAGCGAGATCAATATATGCTGTTTTGCCTTGGGCATCCTCTAGCTCCGCACGCAGCCAGTTCAGACTCTTATCCCCTCTGACATCAATTGAGATGGAAGTAGCCGCCTGTTCAAGCGTTTTCCCGGATGTGCCGTTCAATTGAGCGTAAGCATACATTTTACCACTGCCGTTCGTCATATCGTAGTTCAGCTCTAGCACTTTGGAACTGGCATGGTCGCCATCTCCTTGTACAACAGCCGCTGTGCCGGTAACACCTTCCACATTCGAAGTAAAATCAACCGGATACGAGACATTTTCAAAGTTCTCCCAGTTGTTTGTACTTGCTCCGCCAGCAGACAGGAAGACGACAGCGCTGAAACCATCATAGCGACCGATGGCATAGCCCGTTTTTACGCCTGCATCCACCGTATTTACCGTAAGCTGATTGTCCTTGACACTTCCCTTAAAGCCGATGAACTCCCATTTGAGCGCATCTGACGTAATGCTGACACTCTGTCCATCTTTTGTCTTTGCCGTTACCGGTACAGCGATTTTAGCTCCAGCGGTAAGCGAGCCACTTCCAGTACCAGCGGTAAGTGATGAAATTTCATCTGCTCCAAGCACCGTAACCTTGGTTGTAGCGCTGGCTGAGCCACTGGATGCCGTTAAAGTAGCAGTTCCCGGTTTGGCTCCCTTTACAGCGCCGCCGCTCACTGAAATAACAGCCGGATTGCTGGATTTCCACGTCACTTGTACTTTCGAGGTATCGAATGGATTGTAGTAATTGTCATAACCTTTGAAGGAATAGCTTCCGGTCTGACCAATCAGCAACGTTTTATTGCCCTTGATGGTGAAGCCTTTGAGCGTTCCTTTAGGAGCATTGGTATATACCCCCACTCCATTTACAATACTACGTTGCTCTGTGCCATATTCTGTATTGAACGTAAGCCCCGCTGTCGTATCTCCCAAATCACGAGTCACCATAGTGGTAGAGCCGCCCCCGTCAAGGTTCATACCCTTCCAGACGCCAATATCTTTCATCAGCGTTTGCAACTCGCTCAGGGATACACCAACGCTGTTCCCATTCTTCTCAACAGCAATGACATAAGCGTAACGCTTGTCACGAGAATATCCCAGAGCTGTACGCGCACGCGTCCCGCCTATGCTTGTTGTGCTCCGAGAAAAAGAGGTTTTCTGACCGTCATTTACTAATATGGTATGTCCACCAATCATCATTTGAAGGATAGATGGATCTACTTCGCTCCCTGTCGATTTAACACGAAGGTGATAGCTTGTTTCTACCGTCTGTCCCACGGTCAGATGCGCTTTGGCATAATCAGCAGCTTTACCATGAGTACGTAAAATATAGCCATCCTGCGGAACGGTCATATTCAACGTAGCATTGTCGGAGACTTGTGTAACCACACCATTTTGTACCAATATCTCGGTGGGCGTTGTCGAACTGTTTTTGGGCCGCTCAATTGCTTTCCAAGCAGATGTATAAATATACATAGCATTAGAGTGGCTATAGCCGCCCCCACTCGTCTCAGGCGAATACGAAGCCTTGTTCATCCCCGCCAAAGAGAAGGACGACCCATCTCCAGCTTTTACTGTACCTTCAAAAGTAAACTGCTCCACCATGGGAGAACCATCCTTGGTTACAGCAAAGGCATACATACCCGTTAAATCAGACGGAGTAGACATCAACACACCCTTGGATACTTGTCCACCGATCGGCGCTCCCTCGCTGGAGGTATTAAAATAATCTCCGTTTACACCAGCAACCGCCCCGGTCTCTTTTGCCATGCCACCTGTACTCTGACGGGTCGTAAACTGTCCATTCTTCCCCGTCATTACATCCAGCTTGACGTACGGATTTTGTAAGTCCACTCGAATGATATCAGCCAGCGCTGTTCCTTTGGACCCTTTAAAACGATATTTCAATAATGTTGCACCCGAAGTAATGATCTCTTCGCCCAATTTTACAGTTGAACCAGAGGCTGCACTTGCGATTGGAGCAGACATCCAACCATTCAAGGGGATTAGAGCCCCAGTTCCAGCAACCGGACCGACCCATAATACCCCTGCCAGTGTTAACACGGCCCATCTTTTAGCAATTCCTCTGCCATTTACTTTCACTTCACTCTGTTTCTTATTACTTAAAAACATTTGGATAATAGCTCCCATCTCCAGTGTATTCAAACGGTTTTATTCCGCACGTGTACTCTATCAATAAACAAAAAAATCCTCTTATGTTAATAGACTTATTATATAGGCAAAAGTTACGAAAATCCCGTCAACTAATTCATAAAATCTAAAACGATGAATTGACGAATGCAATATCGGCGCACTATAATACATTTGAACTTATTAGTTCAAATAATACTGATTAGTTCACAACTCCAATTATGACCCTATCGGAAGGATTGATAATCATGAATAAACAACGGGCCATCATCATATTCACTTTATCCCTGAGCATCGCAATGACCGGATGTTCTACAGAAAAAAAAGATGCCGCTCTAGGTTCATCTGCACAGCCAACCGTTGTGCGCACCGCAATCGTCAAATCCACGCCACTTCATACGGCCTATAACTTGTCAGGCACTCTTCAGGCTTATGAGGAGAACACACTGGCTTTCCAAAATGGAGGCACTGTAGCCAGTGCATATCTCACTGTCGGTACTGCTGTACAGAAGGGCGCTGTTATTGCTAGTCTGGATGACGCTGACTACAAGCTTCAGGTGGCACAGGCGACAGCCTCCATCTTGGAGGCACAGGCTGGTATTGATAACGCACAGGCTAATTTACAGGCTGCTACCTCCGCGATTCAATCCGCCGATGCCGTCATTACAGGAGCTCGCGCGAATGTTAACAAGGTCAATAAAGGCGCACGTGCTCAAGAGAAACAACAAGCGCAAGCTACTGTAGATAAGGCACAAAGCGCTTATAACAAGGCCAAGACGGATAGCGAGCGTACACAGAAGCTATTTGAGGCAGGCGCTGCTACCGCATCAGATAATGAAAATGCTCGCCTGAATGCTACCGCAGCCCTGAAAGACCTGGAACAAGCCAAGGAATCCCTGTCCCTTTTGCTGGAAGGAGCCACAGCCGAAGATCATCAATCCGCCCAAGCTTCCTTTCAAGATGCGCTTGCAGGTAAAAGCAAAGCCCTCGCGGCCAGTGAACAGGCTGCAGCTTCCCAAAAACAAGCCCATGCCAACTACGAAAAAGCCCTTGTTGCCAAGGGGCAGGCAGAACTTGCACTTTCACGCACACGTCTAATCTCTCCTGTGAACGGTGTAATCTTAGACAAAATCGTGAATACAGGTGATTTGGTCGCGTCAGGGCAAGCCGTCTATCGCATAGGCTCCATCGACCGCCTCAAAGTACTGCTTCCTGTACCAGACAGTGAAATTAAGGATTGGAAAAAGGGTCAACAAGTAGAAGTGGCGCTCTATGAAGAGACTCGTCAAGGTACGGTGTCTAACGTCTCTCCTTCAACCAGCACCGACACGGGAAGGGTTAACGTAGAGATTGTTATAAACAATCCACAGCGAGACTGGTTACCCGGTCAGGTCATTAAAGCTGCTCAACAGGTGACCGACAAAAATGGGATTCTCGTTCCTGCCGAAGCAGTCATTAACACGGGAAGCAAGCCTTTTATTTTCAAAGACATTCAAGGAAAAGCTGTTAAAACCCCTGTGGAGCTTGGTAATCAGGTTGTAGATAATCAGTTGCAAATCGTATCGGGACTTCGTGAAGGCGAACGTATTATCGTTAAAGGGGCAGAAAACCTGTTTGATGGAAATGCGATTCAGTCGGAGGAAGGCGGACGCCCATGATTGAGTACATCGTAAAAAAACGAAAAATTACATTGCTGTTTTTTGTCATGCTGATTTTGGTCGGAATCTTCGGCTTTTTCCAGTTACCACAGCAGGAAATGCCGGATGTCACCATACAAAATGCCACGGTAACAACAGTCTACCCTGGTGCTTCACCACAAAAAGTAGAACAAACCGTAACTAAAGAGCTGGAGAAACGCATTAAGGAAGTTGAAGGTGTTAAAACGATTAGTTCGACTTCTGGTAACGGATCCTCCTCTATTTTAATCGAATCCAAAAACGGAGTTGATCCTCAAACGGTTTGGGATAATATGCGTAAAAAAGTGCAGGATGCACAAGCTGATCTTCCTCAAGGCGCTGAAGTGCCTGTTGTAAATGACAAGCTAACCAGCTCTTTTATCGGCTCCTATGCCCTAATAGCTGACTCTTCTGCACCACTGTATAAACTAAATGATTTAACAACAACTTGGAAAGATCAGCTCAACACCATTTCTGGCGTATCTAGCGTCAAATTCAATGGTCTCCCTGATCAAGAAGTACGTGTTCATATTGACAACCAGAAGCTTCAGCAATACCAGCTGTCATGGGGACAAGTAGCTCAAGCGATCCAGTCTCAAATTGATCGGGTTCCTACTGGTAATATTGAATACAACAGACGTACCTATCAACTTATTGTTCGCGAGACCGAAAAAGCTGATGAATTGAATCAGGTCCTTTTGACACGCACCAAAGAAGGTAATCCTGTATATTTGAGGGATGTCGGCACAACGGAGCTGGCACATCCTAATACAGAATACTTTGCCTATGTAGAGGGTAAACCGGCCATTACGCTAAGTATTGGAGCAGAAACAGGCACAGACATCCCTTCTATGAGCGAAAAGGTCAATACCAAGCTCAAAGAACTGGAGAAAACACTTCCCGCAGGTGTTCACTTTCAAACTCTTTTTGCACAAAAGGATCAGGTAAGCCATATCTTTGACGACTTAAAGCGTGAAACGATTCTTGCGATTGCGGCCGTTATTCTCGTTTGTATGTTGGGGCTGAATTTGCTCACCTCTGCATTTGTTGCACTGGCCATTCCTATTTCGGTTTCGATTGCCATTATCTTTTTGCCTATGTTCGGCATCACTCTAAATCAGATTTCCGTTGTCGGTCTGATCATCGTACTCGGCATACTCGTGGATGATGCCGTAGTTGTAAATGATAATATTGAGCGTAGACTTACGGAATTAGGAGAATCACCCTCAGTCGCAGCTGTAAAAGGTACCAAAGAGGTCATGCTTTCTATTTTGGTTGCAACTCTGGCTACCATCTCAGCTTTCGCGCCATTGTTGTTTCTTCCTGGAAATGTAGGTGCCTTTATTAAACCTATTCCTGCTATTGTCTCCCTGACCATGCTTGCCTCTATGATCATGTCGCTCACCATCATCCCTATTTTTCGAGAATGGTATGAGAAGCGCAGACAGGCTCGTCACCCTCAGGGTAAGTCTAAACCAGCAGGCTTGCTCGGCCAGCAGATTCATTCTTTAAACAAGCTCTATTCACAAAAACTGATGCCTAAGGTCATTCAGCGTCCCTTGTTGACAGCCATGGTCGGACTCATGCTTGGAACAGCCGCCTATGGATTAGTTCCCTTTACCTCAGTTGAACTTTTTCCTGAGTCGGAAGATCCTCATGTTGCACTAAATGTAAAAATGCCTGTAGGCACTTCAATTGCGGAAACCGACCAGGTCGTTAAAGACCTTGCAGGCTGGGTGAAAAAGCAACCTGAAACTTCCAAGGTCGTCTACAGCGCTGGAGGGACTGCCCCACAACTTTTTAGTGACATTAATAGTTCGGGTGGAAATATTAGTTATAACGAAACGGTGGGGCAGATTGCTGTCGTCGGCAAAGAAAACGTATTCGATCTCAATACGACAGTTGATGCTTGGGAACAACATGTTAAGAAATCCTACCCTGGAGTTACAGTTACGATGTATGTTCCTCGTCTCGGGATTCCAGTGGGTAAGCCCGTTTCTATTCGTATCTCAGGTCAGGATCTGAATGAACTGCAAACCCTTGCCCAGAAGGCAAAGGAGCAGATCGCGACAGTAGAAGGCACAACAGGCATCGTGGATGATATAGGAATTGAACGATATGCATTGGAGCTTGAGGTCAACAAACAAGCGATGGATCAGTACCTGGTAAGCTACACAGATTTGACTCGCACCCTGCTTCTATTAAAAGAAGGAGCCCAAGTCAGCCAATTTGATACTGGAAACAGTCTGGTAGATATTAAAATGTATTTGAATCACAGCGACGAGGAGCCAAGTAAGCTTTTCCAACAATTAAGTGTAGTTAATGCAGCTGGTAAGCAAATTCCATTAAACCAGCTTGTCCAGATTAAGCCGTCATTTGCTATTCAGCAAATCAAGCATTACAATATGGAGCGGACGATTACGGTGGAAGCCGATTTGAACGGACGAACTGCAAGCGAAGCGATGATTGATGTTGAAAGTAAGCTGGCACAAATGAAGTTCCCAGAAGGCTACAAATGGGAGGTTGGTGGGGAAACCTCTGACCAATCGACCATATTCAAGGACTTAGGACAGCTGGCGATCGTTGTAGTCTTGCTCATTTTACTCTTGATTACTATGCAATTTTATTCTCTCTCCATTCCTATTATTATTATGACGACCGTGTACCTGGCAGCAGCCGGCGGGATTATTGGTATTTTCTTGACCGGTATGCCTATTGGTTTTATGAGCATCATGGGAATTATTGCACTCGCGGGCATTGTTGTGCGGAATGGGATTGTGTTAATTGAATTTATCGAGGATGCACGACATGAAGGAATGGAATTAAAGGAAGCCGTAATACAGGCGGCTGCTGCTCGCTTCAGACCGATTTTATTGACATCTTTGGCAGCTATTGTAGGTATGATTCCATTAGCACTATTGGGAAGCCTGCTCTTTAAGCCACTGGCGTTTACCGTCATTTTCGGTTTGTTATTCTCGACCTTGTTAACCTTGTTTGTCGTGCCGTCCTTGTATATGATCATGGCCAAGTACAAGATGCGCCGTCAACTCAAAAAACAGCAGCACACAGTTATCACACGTGACCAACCTTTGTGATGTATGAAGTGAATTCGATGCTGTCGAGTTGGCCGGTCCCTAGGGGGAAGTATGTATGGAAAGTAAAAAAAATGATATTTTACAGGCGGCCATTCGGCTGTTCTCCAGAAAAGGCTATTATTCAACATCTGTTGAAGAAATAGCCAAAGAAAGTGGGATGGCGAAAGCATCCTTCTATAAATATTTTCAAGGAAAAGAAGAACTCCCTCTAGAAATGTGTATCATTCTGGAAAATAACATTGAACAAGACATCCGGGCTCTCTACAGCAAACCTAATCTTTCTAAGCACGATAAACTGCACGGTTTTATTGTACTTTACTTGAAAAATCTCGTTGAAAACAAAGTGTATCTCATGATGGATCTTCCTGAGCCTTCCATGCTTATTTTTCAGAATGAACAACTCAATTACGCATTCGAGAATCATGAATACAAATTGTACAGATGGGTTCGCGACTGCCTGATTGATATTTTTGGACCGAGCATTGAAGATCATGCATGGGATATGACCTTTGTACTTAAAAGCATTGTGTTTGAATATATTCGCTTCTTTGCCGATCGGATGGATGATGAAACGATTGAACATCTAACACAGTTTATTATCTTCTTATCCAGTTCCTTGGCAACCAGCCTGAACAATGCTGATTCAGCTCCACATTTATTCTGGAGCAAGCAAGGCTGGTTACCTGAAAGTGCTCTAAGTAATCCCTTTGACCAAGGCCGTCAAATTAACAGCCTTCTCCACTCCTTGGAAGACAGTATACTGCTGTCTTCGTGGAGTTCAGAGGAGAAACAGGAGTGTCAGCAAATCTACACTCATTTAAAGGAAGAGGCTCTGAAATCGAACCCGCAAAAAGGCCTCCTGAAAGCCCTTTTTGCGTATTTGGAGCAGTACAAGGAACTGCAAAAGGTTTGTCGTTTACTTAAAAATTTATTGGACCATGCTCCGATATCCGAGTAGTCACTCAGTATTCGGTACTTAGGTGCAAATTCAACTTAACAGCGAAACACATCAAAAAAAGACTGTTCATGCAAAGCATGAAACAGTCTTTTTGGGTTATTGCTTTTATTTTGATAATATACGAGGAATTACAGCCCCGCTTGTTCTTTTAGAATTTCTGCTTTATCTACGCTCTCCCATGGTACATCCAAATCTGTACGGCCAAAGTGACCGTAGGCAGCGGTTTGCTTATAAATTGGACGACGCAGATCCAACATGCGAATGATGCCTGTTGGGCGCAGATCAAAGTTATTTCGGATCAATTCAACTAGCTTCTCATCGCTTACTTTACCCGTACCGTATGTATCGACGTTAATCGAAACAGGCGTAGCTACACCAATGGCATAAGCAAGCTGAATTTCCACTTTGTCTGCCAATCCAGCTGCCACGAGGTTTTTCGCTACATAACGAGCAGCGTAAGCAGCGGAACGGTCCACCTTGGTCGGATCTTTACCGGAGAATGCTCCCCCGCCGTGACGCGCATAACCACCATACGTATCCACAATAATTTTACGGCCTGTCAGACCTGCATCTCCTTGAGGACCACCGATAACAAAGCGTCCTGTCGGATTAATGTAATATTTGGTTTGCTCATCCAGTAATTCGGCAGGAACAACTGGCAAAATAACTTTTTCTTTGATGTCTGCTTGAATTTGCTCCAAAGTAGTATCTTCCGCATGCTGCGTAGAAACCACAATAGCATCAATACGAACAGGTTTACCATTTTCATACTCTACCGTTACTTGAGTTTTACCGTCTGGACGAAGGTAATTCAGTGTTCCATCCTTACGCACTTCAGACAAGCGTCGTGCAATACGGTGAGACATAGCGATAGGCAAAGGCATCAACTCAGGTGTCTCGTTCGTAGCAAAACCAAACATCAAACCTTGATCCCCAGCCCCAATGTTTTCCGTTTCTTTATCTACTTCAGCAGGATCACGGCTTTCCAAGGCAGCATTAACCCCTTGAGCAATGTCCGGCGACTGTTCATTCAAAGAAGTCAATACAGCGCAAGTATTATAATCGAAACCGTATTTCGCACGTGTATAGCCAATTTCCTTAATCGTATTACGTACAATGGATGGAATATCCACGTATTCCGATTTAGAGCTGATTTCACCAATGACGAGAACGAGACCAGTAGCTACCGATACTTCACATGCTACCCGTGCATTAGGGTCATTAGCCAGAAAGGCGTCCAATACAGCATCGGATATCTGATCACAGATTTTATCCGGATGGCCTTCTGTTACAGACTCGGACGTGAACAAATGGCGGCCTTTTACAGACATGAATTTCAACCTCCCACAATTAAAATACATGAGGATTTATTAAAAAATCCTGACATGGCAATGGCATTATTCAGATACCTTCAAGCCAACAAATGGCGGGAGATATCTTGTTACCTTATTAATAAAAAATGAACCTTTTCCGGTAGGAAAAGGTTGCGTACAAGCCTCAAATGCCATGATATCCTATTTAAAACAAGGTGTCAATTCATGCAGCCTAATTACAACCTTCGAAATTGAGGTAAGTTTACATGCAAATCATTTTCGATTCACATGTAAATAACCCCAGTTTATACGCTACTATATGATCAAAAACTGTAGAAATTATTGCTATTTACAATGTACCAAATTCAGATAAGCTACGTTCAGCAGATTGTATCAGTCGCTTAGTAATTTCACCACCAACTGAACCGTTCTGTCTTGAAGTCAAATCACGCCATGCTACATTTTGGCCTCCCGCAAACTCCCCCAATTCTGCAGCAAATTCACTGTCAGCATTGGGATGTATATGAGTATATTGAGGATTATAAACTGGTAGCCCAAACTCAGCAGCGATCTCATACTTCAAATCATCTAACCTGGCACGGCTTTCGGGAATTAATCGTCTTTGACCTCTTGACGCCATCGTATACACCCTCCACTAAACATATTGTCTTTCATGGAGTTAGTGTGCAGCGATTAGGTTCAATTTAGCCAAGAACAATTTGCTATCCCAAGCAGTATTTAAGAAAAAGGGCCACCGGAAGCAGCTTATATACAAAAACAGTTTACTGAACAGTGTAACCGCCTCGTACCATAACGACCAGACCAAACTTCTGACCTTCTTTTACTTGAATACCTCTTCCTTCTCTAGGAAAGGATAATAAATGATTTTTTTCGACAGTCTGATTATGGACAATTTCCGTTCCAGAAGTAATATCAATAGCACCACTGGCATCCATACTATACACAACAGCATAACCATTACGTAAAATAAGTTCCGAGCCTGCTTTGGCAATCAGTTTTTGACCAGGCTTTACATCAACTACCTTTAAAGCCTCTGTCTGCTCTGGTGTGGAAGTTTTTCCTGCACCAGAAGTTCCTGACGCCGATGGGTTAGAAGTAGCGTTTGTTGCTGGAGTAGTCGAGCTAGTTGCTTTACTACTAGTACTGCTTGCAGTTCCCCCACCTTTGATGGCCTGAGCAATTTTTTGATCAACATAGCTTTTGGTTACGACTGGATCATCAGCTGTGCCAGGTTGTCCAGAACTGGAGGCACCATTAACTGAATTGTTCATTAAGGAACCAGTAACAATTCCTCCTCCAAGTAAAACAGCAGCCAACGATACTTTATAGCGTGATTTCATGAAGTCCTCCTACAGCAGGTTATAGCAAGTATAGTTAAGTTTTAATTATTGTGCGCTAGCTCCAGAAGAACCCTGCATAGCCCAAGGCTTATCAAAAGCCAACTTCAAAGTATCAATATTTGAAACTATATCTTCGGCCTGTTGCTCAGCAGTAGTGACTTTCAAATTAGCTTCATAAACCTGAAGCTCTGTAGCCAACCCAACATCAAATTGCTTCTTAGCCATATCTGCCGCACTTCTAGCACTCACCAAGCCAGCTTGAATCTGTGAATATTGGCTTTCCAATGCTTTGATGTTGTTATAGATTGTTCTTACTGCTTCTTCGAGTTGTCTCTTTGTACCCTCTGTTGCATACTGAGCTTTCTCAACATTAAGCTGTTCGGCTTCGTAAGGTGTATTACCTGGCGTACTAAAATTGTAGAGCTTCAAGCTTAATTCAGCCAAATCCACTTTTTGCTCACTCAGCCAAATAGCCGTGCTGCTGGTAAGTACTTGGCTTACTTTAGTTTCCACATTATCTTTAAACTCCGAATATACAGGTTTATCCTTTAATTCATAACGTTGCTCCGGTTTGTAGCCAATCACTTGGTTCAAAGATACATATGCACTATCTAGATCTTTTTTTGCCTTCTCTAAAGCAGCTTGATTTTGAGTCAACTGATTAGTTGCCTGCGTAACCTCATAATCACTTGACATTTGGTTATCTCTTTTAATTTGTGCAACTTTCAGCTTGCGCTCAGCATCTTCAATATTCAATGCAGCCAGTTTAACGGCATTCTGCTTTTGAAGAAGCTTATTGTAAAGATCCTTCACATTGTACTCAATGCCTTCTTTGGTCATATCCAAGTTCTTTTTAGCAGCCTCATAATTAAGGTTCGTTTGAGCATAACCTTTAAAAGCCTTATCTTGACCTTCATCACCTGCTTCTGCTGGAACAAAGTCAATATTCTTGCCTGCTTCTTTCATGATTTTTCCAGCCTGATCGATATTCGTTGCCGCTGTTTTTACTGAAGTACTATCAGCTACAGCCAATTTAACGGCATCATTATAGGTCAAAGAATCATTATAGTAGGTATCATAAGTAACTTGGGTCACAGGAGTTGCTAGAGGCTTACTAGACAAACTATTGGTTTGGTCGTCAGTAGTACTACCATTAGCTTGATTGGAAATGGTCACTGTTCGTGTAGCCTGATCCCAATTTACTTTGGCGCCTAATGATTGGCTCACAAAACGTAAAGGAACGAGTACTTGACCCTTTTGAATTTGAGTTGATGCATCGAGTTGTACAGGATTACTATTTTTATAAGCAAGCTTGGAACCAACATTCAAAGCCAATGTATCTTCATTTTTAGAAGCAGTTACTTTTTTAGCTTTGCTGTCCCAATCGACTTTCGCACCCAAGCTTTCAAAAACACCACGGAGAGGCACCAAGGTTGTATTTTGACTAACAACTGGGGACTGGGTATATTGCTGTGTTACACCGTTAATAATAACCTTTATATCACCTGCTTGAGCTCCTGCAAGACTGGCGAACGCAGAAGAAAGAACCAATGTGGACAGTACTGCCACTCCAAAACGTTTCATAATTTCTCTCCTTTGTCAATAAGACTAATAAAAGAAAAGGGCTCCAAAAGGAACCCTCTTCTAATCTAATTCAGTTAACTCAAAAGAGTTGCTCTTAAATTAGTTGTTGTTTTCAACAGTTACTGTTTTAGCAGTTGCATCATAGTTGATGGATGCATCCAGCGCTCTGCTCACCCAGAAGATAGGCAGTACAGTACGGTTTTTGTTAGTTACAGCTTTAACGTCCATACGAACCACAGAACCGTTAATAGTCAACAGGTTTGTGTTCAGTTTGATTTGAGCAACGCGGTCACCTTTAATCAGGGTAACTGTGGAAGTTGCTTTGTCAAACAGGATGTTTTGTGGGGATACACCCAAAGCTTCAGCTGCATAACGTACTGGCAAGTAAGTGCGTCCGTTTTCAGCATAAGCAGCTACATCAGAAGTTTTACTTTCGCCGTTCACAGTGTAGGAAGTGCTTCCCAGTGTGAAGACAGCTTTAGTTTTAGTAGCACCTGGAGCTGGAGTTCCAACAGTTGCGATTGCTACTTCAGCAGCTGCAGTGTTGTTGTCTTTCCAGTTTTGAGTGTTGTCAGTTGCGCCTTTGTATGCAGTGTAAGAAACTGCGCTACCTTTCAGCTTAGCAACGATGTCGCCTTGAGCTACAGTACGGTCAACAGTCAGCTTAGGAGCCGAGATTGTGATTGTACTTGGAGTAGCAGATTCGCTGTCGATGTAGAAGCTCAGACGGCCTTTGTTGCTTTCTCCGTAAGTATCAGTAGATACGCTCTTCACTTTAACGTCACCAGCTGTAACTTTTACTTCTGGAGTAGAAGCAAAACGTACGCCTGTTGGCAATTCCAAGATTACTTCACGGCTACCGTCTTTCTTAACGAAAGCTTCTTTAGCAGCTTCAGTGATTGTGATATCGCCAACTTGTTGATCGCCCAGACCGATTGTCAGGGTTGGTTTGGAAGCAGCAGCCAGAGTAACTGCTTGTTTCACAGTAGCAACCTTAACAGTACCGCTCAGACCTTGGCTACCAGCAACATCAACGTTCAGATCGCCGGAGAAACCTGGTTGCGTAGCAACTTCAACGTTTTTCAATTTCAAACTACCAGCATCAGTTGTGCTGTTAGCGTTGTTGAAAGTCAATTTCAAAGTACGTTTGTCAGAGTCAGTATAGGAAACCTCTGCTCCACCCAAACCATTAGTGTTCTCCATAGAACCGGAGAAGTTGCTTCCTGGGTTATTACTTTCAAAAGTTGACTGCCAACGAGCACCTTCAGGCAGACGCAAAGTTACAGTACGTCCTTTTACGAAAGAACCAGCAACAGTTTCTTTAATTACGATATCGCCAACTTTTTGCTCGTCGTGACCAGCAAGAATTGTTGATGGAGTAGCAACGGAAACGCCACCACCGATTTGACCATAGCTACCAACTACAAGGGAGCTAACGTCAGTCGTTGCGTTACCAGAGATGCTAACAGTAACGTCGCCTTCTTTTGCACTGTTTTCATCGTCAACATAGAATCCTACAGGCAATTGGAAAGAAGTTTCGGCATCACTTACTGTTTTCAAAGATAAAGTAAGTGTATCGCCATCAACAGAATAATTCACATCTGATGGCTTAATTGCTTTGTCTGTCTTAGAAGTAAACAAAATAGTGGCTGGGCTTTTAGGAGCGGAATCCCATTTGAAACCACTAGGCAATTTCAACTTAATGTTGTTATTACCCAAAGAACCAGCTGTTTGTTCTTTAACTTTCAATGTTGCAGTAAAGTTTTCTTCGCTAGAAACAGTATCAAGTGCCGACAAAGCTATCTGACCGGAAGATACTACGTTTGCAATTGTTGCTTCACCGCTAGTAAAACCACTTGCAGAAGGTGCAGAAATAGTAACTTTCACAGGTCCATTGCTAGGTCCGTTTACATTGATTTTACCAAAGTTCATGTACAGATTAACGCTATCTTTAGAGTTAGTGAAGTTGAAGGTCACTCTTGCAGAGTTATTAGTCAGCTTTTCTACAGACACACCTTCACCAGGTACATATCCAGTTTCAGCACGAGCAGCAGCATTTTCGTCGTTATCACCTGGATCAATGTAAACACCCAAGCCATAAGTAGCATCAGAAGCAGAAGTAACAATTCCAGGATCTTTACCGAATTCAAAGCCTTTAGGCAATGAAACAGTGAAAGAATCACCTTTACCAACGGAAGCTTGGCTCACGTCAACTTTAACTCTACCCAGAGTAGAATTTGTAGTTTGGCCTGAACCAATACTAGGTGTATTACTGGAAGTATAGCTGGAAGATGCATGGATTGCAGTTGGTGCAGTCAATGCTGCGATTGGAGCTGCTACACCAGCAACCAATGTTGCTGTTGCCAGCACGTTAATCATTTTTTTATTAAACTTTGTCATAACCTTTTTTTCTCCTCCTTGAATATAACCAGAAATATTATTTTTGTCTTTTTGTCGGATCTTGTCACTCATCAGTCGTTACACCTCCTTTCCGAGCTTTATGAGAACCCTTATAAAATGATATCTGTGACAATATCACAGAAGCTTGGAATCTAGTTGAAAGAAAGCGTCCATTTATGACGTACTCCAGTATTATACAATGTGATAACAATGCAGTAAAGATTTTTTTTAGCGAATTTTGTCTTTACGCTTTTGTACCCCTTTGTTTCATACTCACCCAATTAGACGTAGCATGGGTTCAAAAAGTTGCGTCCGTTTCAAAAAAAATTTTTATTTTTTTTGATTATGTATTCCGCTTTCCACAGTCATAATTATACTATTGAACCTGTTCCTCCGTCATCCTACAACTTTTACCTTCTCAACCTTAAATGTACAAGGATTATTTTCGTACATTTAAGTCGGTCTTTAATGGAGTATATTCGTTAAGAATTATCCATAGAATATATAAAGCACATATAGTCTATAGATTCTCTTGAAATCTAATACTCTAATACACTTTAAGTAGTAGGAATGACGGAGTAACAATGATTTACAGTAAATATAACCGAGACAAATTACTTCACTACATTAATCTTCGCGCCATCCGTAAGCAGACTAACACCCTTAACGACAACATTTTGTCCTTCAGCAAGCCCCTTGGTTACCTCAACCTGTTTGGCACTTTCCTGGCCTGTCTGCACTTCTACCCGCTTAGCAACAGTTCCCTCCACTACATAAGCATACTTCTTCCCTGCCTGCTCCGTAATGGCATCCTGCGATACCAAAATGTTTTTAGGAGCTTCTGATTTCATGTATACAGTTACAACCATCCCTGATTTTAATTCACCAGAACCATTAGGGACTGAAATCTCGACAGGATATGCCTTAAGATCATTATCCATTACCGGATTGACAGCCGATACTCTGGCCTCAATCCGCTTATTTAACGAGTCCACGCCTACAGTTACAGATGAACCCACCTGCAACTTAAGAAGCTCAGCTTCAGAAACGTTAACTTTAGCAATAATAGGATTGGTATTCGCAATTGTAGCAACCGCGGATTGTGCACTAACCATTTGCCCCTGGGTTCCTGTTACTACTGATATTGTGCCAGAGATTGGAGCTTTAACTACAGCATCCACCAATTGACTACGAGCTGTGTCTAAACTGGACTTAGCCTGATTGACAGAAGCACGAGCTACGTCAATGCCCGTTTTCTGTTGTGCAAGACGTAATGATTTTTGAGCATTATTATATGTTGTTTGCGCACTTTCCTTAGACGTTTGTGCATTATGGAGTGTGATCTGTGCATTCTCCACCGCAGTTACAGCCCTTCTATGCGCTATTTGAGACTGCTCTAACTCGGATTGAGAAAGAGCACCCGCACTAAACAGCTGTTGGTTGCGATTGAGCGTATTTTGAGCATCACGCACGGAACTCTGAGCATCTACCAGACTGGTCTGAGCTTGAGTGATCGTGTTGTCTTGCTGGACAAGCGCACTTTTGGCTTGATCCACGCTGGATTCTGCCTGCTGCACCGATTGCGCTGCACCTGACTCTGCCTGCTTTAAATTGGCCAGGGCAACCTGGTACGACTCTTGAGATTGCTTAATGGAGTCCCGCAAGTCCTTTTGGTCTATAGTAAACAATGTGTCGCCCTTATTTACTTTTTGCCCCACTGTAAGGTTAATGCTTTGAATTTTGCCACTAATTTTCGGAGACACCTGAGCCGTCTCTTTAGGAGCAAAGCTACCAATGATACCTGTTGAATCGTTAATACTACCTTTGGTCACTTTGGCCACTTGGACCGGAATGGTTTGCTGCGCCGCAGTTGAAGCGGCAGGGGCCTCCCCCCCACCGCAACCCGCTAATGCAACTGATAAAAGCAAAGTTGTAGCAATCAGAGCACTTTTTTTATTCATTATGTTTCTCCACCTCACCTTATATATGAACACTTTTTTGTAGTTTCGCTTCTTTTTTTAATTCTCTCTTCGCTTGTCTTTTTAATTTCCGATTCTTACGTTTTTGTATCATATTATCCATGATGACGTAGACTACCGGAATTAGAATCAATGTAATAACAGCTGCGAAGGATAACCCGAATACAACAACTACTGCCATCGGTGCTTGTGTTTCGTTACCCTCTCCTGTAGCGAATGCCATTGGGAGCAAAGCTAGTACAGTAGCCAGCGTGGTCATCAAAATTGGACGCAACCGCTCAGACGCTCCATGAATAATAGCTTCATCCCGATCTTGGCCGTCTTTTCGGAGCTGAATTATAAAGTCAATCATAACAATGGCATTGTTGACAACCAACCCGACGAGCATGATGTAACCCGTCAAAGCTGAAACGCTGAGACTCGCCCCGGTTACAGCTAAACCGATAAGCACACCAATTACCGTAGGTGGAACGGAAAACATAATAACAAACGGTGTGAGCAACGATTCGAACTGTCCTGCCATAACCATATAAATGAGCACGACAGATAGTAAAATAGCTATCGCCAAGTTCGTAAAGGACTCCAGCATTTGTTCGTTTTGTCCACCACCCGTATCTGCACTGTAGCCTTCAGGGAAGTGAGTACTCTTCAAAAGAGCATCTATTTTTTGATTAATAGTAAGAATATCCCCTGTTCCATCAATATCAGCTGTAATCTGCACTTGACGCGTTTGGTCTTCACGAGTAACAGTATCGGGTACAGTCCGTTTATCAATACTTACTACGGAAGACAAAGGTACATCAATACCTTGCGAAGTGGTAATCCGTAAGGCTTTTAGATTTGACAAATCATGGCGGTTTTGCTCTGGCAACGATATCTTCACATCAATCTGATCCTCACCTGTACGATAGCTTGTGGCGACTGATCCATTAAAAGAAGTATTCACTGCTGATAAAATTTGAGTTGCTGATAAGCCATATCGACTCGCAAGCTCCCGATTAACGGTAATCTCATATTCTTCGCGAACAGCACTCAAGGTACTTTTCACATTGACCGTACCTGGTATGTTTTTTACGTCCGCAACGAGATTGTCCGAGAGTTCTCTCAGGACGTCAATATCGTCACCTTTTAAGTTAATATTAACAGCCGCTCCGCTTGAAAGGCCTGTTGTAGACGCCATTGTAATCTCTGCATCCGGAATGCTATCAAATTTTTTACGAAGACCCTCAACTATAACATCTGTTGCCTGATGTCCATCCTTCAGTGTTACACTTAGATCTGCTGAGTTGGTTGGAGCTGCCCCTGAATAACCAGAATTGCCACCAGAACCAACAGTCACTGTCATTTTATCTAGATCCGGAACTTTCAAAATTTCTTTTTCTATATCTTGAACAACCTTTTCCGTTTCTTCCAAGACCGTTCCATTAGGAAGTTTCACGTTAATTGTGAATTCCCCAGTATCGGATGCTGGGATAAATTCAGCCTTAACGAAAGGAACTAGAGCCCCAGCTGCCACAAACATTAATAAAGTAATAATTAACACAGATTTTCTATGGTTAATTCCCCACTTCAGTATACGGCGATACCCACTCTTAAATTTCTCGAAGCCAATATTAAACCACACAATAGGGTTAACACCCTTATAAGTGCCTGAAGAATAAATGGATTCATCTGGCACGGTAGGTAGCCAACGTGAGCCCAGCATCGGCACAATCATAAGGGATACAAGCAAGGCTGCAATGTGAGAGAAAATAACTGTTAACGCCAACGGTTTAAATAGAACTCCCGCAATTCCGTCAACAAAAACAACTGGTAAAAATACTACGATCTGCGCAAGTGCAGATGCCATAACGGCATTACCCACCTGCTTGGAGCCATCAATAGCCCCTTGTAGCATGCTTTTCCCTTCATGTCGCTGTCTAAAAATATTCTCAATAATAACAACGGCAAAGTCGACAAAGGATCCTAACCCCAGAAGCAAACCGCTCAGTGAAATAATATTAATGGTTTGTCCGGTGAAATACATCATCATAAACGTAGCTACGAAGGAAATTGGAATAACGATAGTAGCAATAATGGTAGAACGTATACTATTCAAAAATAATAGCAACACAATAGCTGCGATAATAAGTCCCAATATAGCATGCTCTACTAATGAGTGTACGGAGTCGCTAATGGGTTTGGATGCATCTGTTACCATCTCCAATTGAGTTCCCGGAGGCAATTCCTTCCGTATCGAATCTAAACTATCCTTTACAGAATCGGCGATTGAAAGGGTATTCCCCCCTGTAGCCTTAGTAACAGAAATATTGATACTTGGCTTTCCGTTATAGGTAGAAATGGTTGTAACATCATCCAAGGAATCTTCAACTTTCGCGATGTCCTTTAGCTTAATGCTTCCCTTCCCTACTGGAATTGGCGTTTCACCCATTTCTGAAACAGCTTTGTATTCACCTTGAACCCGAAGTTGGATTTCTGTATTGCCTCGGTACACCGAACCAGCAGAACCCGCTACGTTATTAGACGATAGCGCTTGGCTGATTTGATCTAGCGTAATGCCATAGCTTTGAAGTTTGGCTTGATCTACAGTAATCTTCACAAGCCGAGCTTGCCCACCTGACATGTTGGCTGCAGCTACTCCCGCAATTCTTTCAAGCCGCGGCTCAATAATATCTTCAGCAATAGGCTTCAACTTGTTAATATCCTGGTCTCCTGTAAGAGAGAGCGTAATAACCGGCGTTGCGTTGAGATCCACCTTAAGGACACGCGGCGAATTAGCCGCCTTGGGAAGAGATCCTTTAACCCCATCAACTTTATCTCGCATGTCGAGGGTTGCTTGATTGATATCTACTCCCCAGTTAAATTGAATCATGACCATAGATGTTCCTTCTGAAGACTCGGACATGACTTTATCCACGTTCTCAATAGAAGCCAGACTTTTCTCAATAGGTTTAGTAACCAATTCCTCAACTTCTGTAGGCGTTGCATTTGGAATACTAGTCACCACTGCAGCGAATGGCAGCTTCATATCCGGCATTTGCTCTACAGGAAGTCTTAACGCAAAAATACCGCCCCCGATTAACAAAGCAATAATTAACATAAATACTGTTACAGGACGGCGTATTGAAAACTGAGACATCTCATCACTCCCCACTCACTTCTCTATGTAATATTTAAGCACACTCATCCACTACTACGATGAAATAGGCGTAAGGTTTCAGATAAATGTGCAAAAAAAACATATAAAAAAATAATAAACACATTTTGAGATAAACACTTAAAAAAAAACAGTTAATTACATACGTTTAATGTGAATCGAAAATAAAAAACGTTGTAATGCTTAGCCAAAGTTTTCATCTCATTGATATTATGGCATAGGCCCTTAATCCCAGTCAAATAGCTGATTTATAAAAAACATCCCTCACATGTATATGAAAGGGAATTACCATTTCGCATGGAGGGATGTTTAATAAATTCAGGTGTTTTGTTGATTAGATTTTAGGAAGCAGTTTTTTATCAGCCATAACTTTAGCTACAATAATCGCTGCATCTCCGCGCAAGGTCAAGGAAGTAGGATTAAACATATATCCTTTTTTCAGATCACTTGCATCCACAGGTGACCCTGTGATAAAGCCTTTCTTGGCGATAGCCAATATAGATGCTTGCGCATAGTAATCAATCTTGTCCGCATCTTTAAAGGTCTTAGACAGGTTCTTCATGATTTTGTCATGATCTGTTTCAAGCTTCAAATTCAATGCCTTGGCAATAATGACTGCTGCATCTTGACGCGTGATTACATCTTCCGGCATAAAGATTCTTGGTTGTGAACCTTTGACAATACCGGCACGCGCAGCCGTTTCAATATAACGATAATCGTATAGAGCATCTGCTGATATCGTATTTGGAATAGACACGTCGTCGAAATGCTTCGCTCCACTGAAATTAAGCGGAATTTGCAGACCTTTGACAATCATAGACGTGAATTCGCCTCTTTTAATGTAGCTGTCAGGTCCAAAGCTATTAATTGGATCCATTGGGTTCATAACACCTTTGGCCAAGATAGCCTCAATGTAATCTCTAGCGTATTTGTGCTTAATGACATCACTATACGTTTCTCCAACTTTAGCAACTACATAGTAACCAAAACGATCAAACGGTACTTTAATGGTGTGTTTCTTCGGATCCACCACACCACCAATGTTCTGCCAATCTTTAAGATCAGAATCGAAATAGAACACTGTCATTTGTTTCCCTGCATCCTGAGCAATACTGCTATCATACGTCAGCGTCAATGTAGCACGCTTGGATGGTACTAACTCGTTAGATGGGTCGCGCCAGTAGAAGTTTTTGATCTTGCTACTGTCATTTTGCGACTTGTTAGCCAATTGATAAGGATCAGCACCATAAGTTACCGGATCGTAATCATCCGTTTTAATGTCATCTGCTGTACCTGGATCAATCCAGAATACCGGACTCGACATATTAAAGCGGGCCGGAAAATCTCTGTTGAAGTATCTACTTCCATCTGCAATCAAGCTCTGCATATCGGACAATGCTTTTTCAGTTTCAAATTCATGACGGTCAACCACACCATCTTCGCTATTTGCTATTGCAAAGTACAAATTGTGACCAGAGAAAACCTGGTTTTTGAACTGTTGCGGTTGATCGTAGTCCCGACGAATCAGACTCGTTCCCTTTGCAAAAGCAAGTGTAAGATTACCATCGAACACTTTGTGCGATGTTTTCATCGCTTCCATGTACTGCTCGCCAGGGATATTAGTAGGCACATATTTAACAGTAATGGTCTGTTTCAGTTTTTCTTTGCCTACAGTAACCACTACATCAATTTTATTATCTTTGTTGGCTTTTAGACCTGTAACGATGGCTTTGTAAGTTGATGGATAATCAATGGTGCCATCATAATCAGAGTCGAAACCCTCTTGAACTGCTGTTTCTTTACCTACTGTAACACTATCTGCATTACCTGCATTTACAACAACTTGCACAAAGTTTTGATTCACGATTCTCTTTTCAGGGAGCGGACGCAAAATATCAAAAGATGTGGATTGACCGGATACTTGCAGTCGGAAAGTAGCAAATGGTCCGCTCTTGCCGCTATTGTACAAGGTAATGTTATAAGCTACTGGTGTTCCATCTTGCGAAATAGTTTGGTTTTTCAACACAAAGCTGAAATACTTTTTGTCCGGATGGTAGTACACAAGCAGGTCTTTTAAATCTTTATTTGTAAATTTATCTGTAGTAGAACCGGAATTGTATGTTGTCTTAGCATCTTCTGCTGAGAAAAACTCGTTACTCAGTGTCCAGTTGACTTCACTGTCATCCGATCCCTTAATCTCCAAAATATATTGATCTTTATTAGCAATATCACTTAACGAACCATTTACCTGATCTGCTTTACCCAAATCAGCAATACTGAAAGTACCAAATACATTGATATTTTTCAGAGATGTTTTGTAGTTGGTGTCATCCACTTTGGTGAAATTAGCATCTTTTGATTTCGGAGCAATTTCGCTATATTTCGGCGTATTGCTCAAGCCGCTAACTGGTGTAAAAGGGATGATTCCTTGTGTGTTGGGAACAGGAATTACTGGAATATTCGTCTGTGTAAAGTTTACTTTTACCGTATTGCTGTACTCAATACCTGGCTTGTATACAAACTTGATTTCATTATTCCCGTTCGCCAAGGCATTGGCTGCGGCTGTCTCCGAGGAAGCAGCAAGCTTGAAGTCCGCACCTGAACCATCCAAATCAACCAATACATTATTAACATACAGGAATACATTTCGGTTACTTCCAGTGTAATGAATATCTGCTGCGTTGCTCACATCAAGTAATTTACCTTTAAAGTTGCCCAGTTGAGTCAATTTATAGGTATTCAAGTTTGAGCTGGATGTATTCAACGGAATTTGTTGCCCATCATAAATCGTATCATATTTCATGAACGGACCCTGCAACAGATTCACCGTTGCTTTAATTAATTTGGTCGAGTCGCCATTCAGGTAAAAATTCAGTACGTTTTGTCCTTCTTTAGGCAAAGTGTCTACATAAGCAACGATTTTCTTCACTTGTGTTGACTTACCATTGATTGTCCGAATTACATCTTGCGACCCTACAGTATGAACCGTTACTCCGGAAAGCTCACTAATCGAAGTAGGTGCACCATTAACAACGATAAACTCCATACCTACAGGTACAGATGCAGCATCTGTAGTCTTGTTCTTCATAGAGCTACCTGTTAATTTCATAGCTTCATCTAGGGCAGCTGCCTGATCAGACCCACTTCCTTTAGTTCTGTTCAACAATTGAGTATTAAAATCAGGAAGATAGTTAATATCATCAATATACGGCTGAGTACTGCTGCGCAATGTAAATTGGACAGCCGATGGAGCTGGAGGTGTACTGCTATCCGTATAAGTTATGCCCAGGGATGCCCTGGTCAAATGATCAAGTACAACTTCCGAAGGTACAGTCACCTGAAATGGATATACTTTATAACCATTTGATGTAACTACATTTGCAGTATCAATTGTGGCATCAACCCCAGTCGCACTACCCACAGCACTACCATTGTTACTTACATCGGTAAAACGTGCATTGATTGTGGCCACTCCTGGATCGGTTGCACCGCCTGGCACCAAAACATTACCTTTTAAAACCACACCACTTGTAGACGATACGGTAAAGTCAGGCGAAGTGGTCAAATCGGCAGAAACATTCCCATCCTTATTCAGGGTCAAATCAGAAAATTCCGGTTTACCCGTATAAATCGTAATTTCACGTGTAACTGTAAGAGCCTGAGTTCCGTTATTCACTTTAATGGTCACTATATTTTTACCCGGACTCAGTACAACACTACCCGTTAGTTTATAGCCAGTGTAAGAGTTAACTGTATACGTATTACTGCTTTTTGCAGACGTGAGCGTTACACTGTCAGCATTAGGAGCAGTACCTTGAATGACTACTTTCACATCATCCGTACCGCTATTGCGTGCGTCTGTCAGCACCGCTGTCTGATTCTCAAGCAACTGCTCGGTTTCACCATTCAACGTAGCAGATAGATCATAAAGCTTAGGCCCATCCTGATACTCAATGTAAATGGAGTCCTTCATATCAGCCGAATTTTGGCTACTTTGAAATGTAATCCGGTTCAAACCAGGAAACAGTTTAATGTCTGTAACTTTAAGCGTAGAGCCACTGACTGTAATTCCGCCTTTTTGACTCTCGTTCTTATTAACCACGTTAAGGTTTGTTCCATTTTTAGAGAGTTGGAATACACTATAAGATATAGTACTTCCGTTCACTCCGTTAATCGTACCGTTAACTGTAACTCGGTCAGTGTTTACCATTCTAGCCGAATCCACATCATATTTTTCACTTGGAAAAATAAAATAAGTTCCCGTCGCAGCATGAGCCGTACCTACCAGGGCCGCCGGCACCAAGCCAATGATGAGACCAACCGTCAGCAACATGGATAGCAATCGTTTCAAATCATTGTCCTCCTTTGATTCTGTCGCACCTTGGGGTACGTAATCATTCAATACTTTTTTTATCGGTAGTAAACATACAAAAAATTAGTAAATTCTCAAAAAAGGAGGGATTTTTTTTACAGCAAACATCAAAAAAGCCTTCAAACCCGCGGTATACCGCCAAGCTTGAAGGCTTACTTTTAAATTAAAATTATAATTTCGAACGCGTTTGGGAATCTGGCTTAGCCAGCAAGCGAATCAGTGTGTTTATAACTGGGCGTTTGGTTTTGCCAACAAGACCAATAACCTCTGCACCAATCTGTAGGAAGAACATCATAATACAAATCACGACAAAGGTGACCCAGTTCGCTTCATTAAGCGCAGCAGACGATTGAATCACGGCCAATACACCGAAAAATGCCGCAATACCGTAGATAATCAACACCGTCTGTCTGTGACTGAAACCTAGTTCGCGTAAGCAGTGATGCAAATGACCTTTATCCGGAGAGAAAATCGGTTTTTTCTGCAACTTGCGACGAATGATAGCAAAGAATGTATCTGACAAAGGTACACCGATAATAATCAATGGCGTAATAAAAGATACGATAGCAATTTGCTTGAAACCAAGCATGGATAGCATGGCCAGACAGAAACCTAAAAATAATGACCCTGTATCACCCATAAATATTTTCGCAGGATGAAAGTTGAAAAATAAAAATCCGATAATACTGCCCAGCAGTACAAGACAAAGCATAGCTACCATGTAATTGCCCATCAATACCGACATCACAAAGATAGTCCCAATCGCAATTCCTGAGACACCTGCAGCCAGTCCATCCAGACCGTCAATCAAATTGATGGCATTCGTTACACCTACGATCCAGAAAATCGTAAGCGGAATGGAAATCCAGCTTTCCAAAGATGAGTATGCATCCTGAAAAGGTACATTTACAAAATCTACACGAATATCAAAAGCAAACACGACCATACACGCAACGGCAATTTGAGCCAAAAATTTCAATTTTGCATTGAGATCAAAACGATCATCGAGAGCACCAATCAGTGTAATCAGCGTGCCGCCAATCAGAAAGGCTGCGATAAAGTTAATATCCCGAGAGGACAGCATTCCGTCAGGCACAAAAGGTAACACCGCCAATAAGGACAACAGAAATGCCAAGAAAATCCCCAGTCCGCCAAGACGCGGCATAATTCGGGTATGTACTTTTCGGGCATTCGGTACATCGACGGCTCCAACCTTCACAGCGAATTTCTTGACGAGCGGTGTCAGTAACAGCGCAAGTCCCAGTGCCATGATGAACCCAATAATATAGATCAATAACATTTGATCATTCGACCCCCAATTTTAAAGCAATCCCTTTTCAGATGTAACCGCATTGAATTATACTCTGATCAAAAATAAATACCAAGCTTCATATTCTGGCAAATTAGCGGGTTTTGAAGGCAGATTCAAGCTATTTATCACACTTTTGTGACGTTTTCTTTTTCGCGCATCACTTTCGCGGCGAATTTCGGCAGCGCAAGCATTCTTTTGTATCGGCTTGGCTCTTTGAGGAGTCTATATAACCATTCAGCCCGTAGCTTTTGGAACAATTTAGGTGCGCGTTTGGTTCTGCCTGATATAACATCGAAGCTACCGCCAACCCCCATCATCACCGGTACACCCAATTGTTCCTTATATTTACCAATCCAGGGCTCCTGTGTGTCCGCTCCACGTGCTACAAACAACAAATCGGGATTTGCTTCACGAATGGCTGCAATCACCGCTTCATCCTCTTTAGGTCCAAAAAAGCCATCACGCTTGCCACAAACCGTAATCTGGGGATAAAGCTCATGTACCCGCTTTGCGGTCGCTTGAATCACCTCAGATGTTGATCCCAGTAAATAAACCTTCCAATGATAGTTTTCTCCAGCTGCAAGTAATTCATGTAACAAGTCAAAGCCCGCTACCCGCTCAGGCACAGGATGTCCTACATAGTTTGCAGCCCAGACCACGCCAGTCCCATCTGGAACAATCAACTCTGCCTTTTTCATCACATTCATGTACACTGGATCTTCCAATGCAGCCATTACCATAATCGGATTGGCAGTGATCACTTGATGCGGCTGGCGAGACTCCACTGCTTGAATTAATACCTTTAATGTATCTTTCATATTAAGCCTTGATACCGGAACACCGAAAATCGGGACGGTAGGCACATTCGTAACCTTATCAACTGTCACTGTATCCATCATCCTTTGCGACACAAGTAATTAACGATATGCTGTGCCGGTAAGCGAGCCTCACTTTTTAACAAAGCAATGGCCGCTCCCTGGCTCTCGATCCATTGACTTCGCTGATCCAGCAACCGCATAGACTCATTAGCCAGCTTTTGTCCATCCAGTGCCTCTGTAGTGCCTACAGGCTGGCTACCGACACGGCTGAGGAAATGATCAATTTTGGGATCGTAGGATATCCCCAATGGAGGCACTTGGTGGGATGCTGCATAGATCAAGCTGTGTAATCGCATCCCGATCATCAAACTGCAACGACTGACTTCCAAAAGCATCTGTTGAGGATCGGTGACTTGATCGCACATGCTGACAAGGCTTCCCGTCCCCCTAATATCCCCCAACAAATCCATTACCATCCTTGAAGCCTGCTCGTCATCAGGCAGATGGAAAGGTAAAAAGCGTAAGTGTACACGGCGCTCAGCAGCTAATTTTTTCAAGCCGTCCGCAATAGCCGTTAAATCGCGACGCTCCTTATCCCAGTAACGTACAGATACACCAACGATCGGAAGTTTATCCTTATCCGTCTCAGTTGCTGCTTTATGTTGCTCGGAACCCGAGGGCAATGGAAGCCCCATTACCGGATCAGGAACAACTTCGACAACCGGGTTTTTTAGTTTCATAGTACCCAGTAGTGCGGCAGACTGCTCATCTCTTACAGAAACATATTCACAACGCTGAAACACAGAACGGATCATAGGATAAAATATCTTCCGTTGTACCGGACCAATGCCCTGAGCATATACAAACGTCGGTTTTCCAGCCCATTGGGCCAGTTTCAGAATCGCCAGATAATACGGAATACTTTTAGGGCTTGTTGCATCCTGGAGCAAACTACCGCCGCCACTTATTAGCCCATCGCTGTTTTTAATCGCTCTACGAACTTCCCCCAGACTCATCCGTGGTACAGCTTCTACTCCGTACATTTTCTGTGTCCAAGCGGGGTCAGAAGACAGAACAACAGGCTTGATTGTAATCCCCGCCTGACGACTCTCCTCCTCTAAAGCTGTCAAAATCGACTTAAGCACCGCCTCATCTCCACTATTGTTAAAGCCGTAATAACCCGAGATGACTATCGTTTGAGCTGTGGTGACCATTTCTTCCAACACCCTTCCAGCACTTGCCACACGACAATTGCGATGATTCCCAGCACCAGGCCCAAGCCCAATCCTAACAGCCCGCGACTAAGCGACAATGCCGCTGGAGAGTGAATGTGAGCAAAGGTATCCACCATAGAGGCTTGACCAATAGCAGCTATAATCAACAAATAGATTGCTTTGCGATATTTCACAGCCAGGAATGCCCCTGCAATAAACAGTGGGTGAGCCATCAAAAATTCCTTATTGCGCGGACGTACACCAAACGCATTTTCAAGGAAGTTCCGGAAGACCAACTCCGTGTTCGACACCGTACCCGCATTTCCGGTACGAGTCAAATAGTAATAACCTGCGGCTGCGATAACAGCCAGTGCGATAACCCACAATACAGTAATCGGCGTACGTAGCAGCTTGGAAATTTCCTCCCGTATAGAAACGCCACGATAAAAGAAAATATATATCGCTGCCAAGAAGATCGGCAGAATGTGAAGCAAGCTTACACCTCTAAATTGATTCAGCACAAGGCTGTAGGCAATACTGTTCAACAGCGCAATAACGAAAGGCACCGCAGCCAGCGACAAAATCGCCGTCTGCACGTACAGTATAAACGTTTGAATCAAACGCTGACCTACAGAAAGTTCAGCACCCTGTTCACGTTTAATTCTAATCGTACGCACAGCGATGATCATTGCAACCGTAGGTCCGCTAATCGCTGCGAGTAGGGCCAGGCCTTGCTCCATCAAGCTAGAGTTCAAAACATAAAGTCCTGCTGAACCTACCAAGCCAAGTGCAAATGCCAGCAAAGTCAATGCCGGGACGAAATAGGACACCATAATGGAGAAGAATGCCAGTGCACCTAGTAAGACAATCATTTTCAGATAGCGCTGAATGGACGAATCCACGACTTGGAACGGTTCAGCCTGTCCGAGTTCAAACCCCTTTTTCTCCATCCGTTGTACAGCGTTACCCGGCTTGTCCAAGCTGTGGATTAGGTTATCTACCGAATCCTTCACCTTGGCTTCAGCAATACTACGGCTAGGCGCGGTATTCAGATACAACATGCGAATATTACGGTCCTTGGTGGCCAATGCAAAACGATCGGCCAACGTTTCAACATCGAGCGTTGAATCTTTATCGCTCAATGAGTATAAACGCACAACGTTATAGTGGATATCGTAAGCGAGCTTATTGAAGCCTGCTTGCGGTTTTTTTAAGTTTTCGATAGCAGCTAGGCCAATATCGTATTTGTTCAGCAATTTAGCAAATGCCGCTAAGCTATGCTCTTTCTCGTTATCGGTGAAGCCTTTGACTGAATCACCTTCAAACAAAATGCGTTTTACACCATTTTGCTGAAAGGAAGCAAGCATCTCTTCCGTCAACTCCTGGTTGTAAGGAAGACTGTCGCTCATCCGTGGAACAATAAAAAATCCTTTGCTCCGAAGCTGCTTCATCGCAATCGGGTCAGGCTGCATGGGCTTGAGATACGCATCCTCTGGAGATGTTTCCACAACTAACCCTTCCTGTCCCTGATAAGTCCAAGGTTTTACATTGATGTCCAGGCTTGTAAACGTACGTAAAATTAACGGCTTTAATGCCTCGGCATTTTCTTTATCAGCGAAAACAATATACGTAAAATTCTCATTTGCAGGTGAAAGCCGTTTTTCCATATCGGCAACGTTCTGAGTTGTATAGGTTACGACGCGACCCGCTTTACGGAAATCATCCAACGTACTTTCATACATGGCCATGCTGTTCACACCCGCTTGCTGTAAGCGGTCAAGTTGCTCATTCAGATAGTCCTGCGGGTGAGCCTGATACGAGGCTGCCTCTGTCAAATCCCGATAATCGAATACAATCTCTACTTTTTTACTCGAGGATTCTGTCTTCACACGATCGGCGATGACTGGAATGGAAGCCAGCAAGCCGACAGCCACCAAAATCCATAACCATTTTCGAGAAGCCGTATTCCAATACTGCCATTTCTGATACACCAAAGAACCTCCTTAATATTCGGGATTTTGCAAAATTCAATGCTGCCCACCTCGCCATACTCAGCCTTTTGGTAGGTCACTCATTGAATTTTGCAAAATCCTCCGTTGCCGGAATAAGCCTATTTTCCCAAAGCCTCTTCCAGGTTATTCTGCAATACAGAAATGACCTCCACGGCGTACTGCCCTTTGCCGTGAGAGGTCACCGATTACTATATCTTATCCAATTACCTTAACCTATTCTATTATAAAGGGATTTTTCTCAAGCGTCTACGCGAGCCATAACAGCATCGACCAGATGGCTGATTCTTTGCTCCGCGTCTGCCAGCGAGGAACCGCGTACCGCAAAGTATACTTTGATTTTCGGCTCTGTGCCCGAAGGGCGCAGGCAAAACCACGAACCGTCCTCCAGTAAGAATTTGAGTACATTTTCCTGTGGAAGTCCGTCCAGACCTTGTGAGTAGTCCAGTACCTTGTCTACCTTCACGCCTGCAATCTCTTGAGGCGCGTTGTTACGCCAATCGGTCATTTTGCCCTGAATTTGTGCCACTCCATCCTTACCCTTAAGGGTACGAGACTCCAGCTTCTCAAGGAAGTAACCAAACTGCTCGTACAGCTCTTGTAAAACATCATAGAGCGTCTTACCTTGGGTGCTGTAATAAGCAGCAGCTTCAGCGATCAGCATAGCCGCCAAGACAGCATCCTTATCGCGAGCATAATTCCCTGCCAAATAACCATAGCTCTCTTCATAGCCAAACAGGTAGGTGTACTCGCCAGTTTGGTCAAATTGGTTCATTTTCTCGCCAATATACTTGAAGCCAGTTAGCGTGTTAAACACGGTTGCTCCAAAATGTTCGGCAATGACTGCACCCATTTCGCTGGTTACGATGGTTTTGATAACAGCCCCATTATTCGGAAGCTTGCCTGTTTCTTTCAGTTGATTCAACAAGTAGTAAACCATGATCGCGCCAGACTGATTACCGGACAATACCACATATTCGCCATCACGGTTTTTCACAACTGCACCCATACGGTCAGCATCAGGGTCTGTTCCGATCAACAGATCTGCACCAATGTTCTCACCCAGCGCAATTGCCAGCTTAAACGCATCACGTTCTTCTGGGTTTGGCGACTTGACAGTCGAAAATTCAGCATCTGGCAACTCTTGCTCAGGCACAATATGCACCTGTTCAAAACCGATTTTCTCCAGCACACGGCGAACCGGTACATTTCCAGTGCCATGGAGAGGTGTAAACACAACTTTGAAGTTTTTGCCTGGTCCGGCTGCAATCAGCTCACGGTTCACACTCACACTGGCTACCGTATCTACAAACGCTTCATCTTCCTCTTCTCCAAGCCAAACCAACAATCCCTGTGCCTCTGCTTCCTCACGTGTCAGACTGCGAATGTCGGCAAAAGAAGGAACCTCACGGATATAACCAATTACCTGTTCAGCCTGATCTGGAACAAGCTGACCCCCTTCATCGTTGTATACCTTGTATCCATTATACTCAGGAGGATTGTGACTCGCTGTCACAACAATCCCTCCACTGGCTCCCAAATGACGTACACTAAACGAAAGCTGTGGCGTTGGACGCAAGGAAGGGAACAACTTAGCCACGATACCATTGCCCGCCAGCACCAAAGCTGCATCCAGAGCAAATTCTGGTGAAAAATGACGCGAATCATGTGCAATAACAACCGAAGGTTTTCCTTCTTTACCAGCATGCTGTTCTAAAATATAGCGAGCCAGCCCTTGAGTCGCCCGTCCAATGACGTAACGGTTCATCCGGTTACTTCCTGCCCCGATCACTCCACGCAGACCGCCTGTACCAAATTCCAGCTCTTTGTAAAAGCGATCCTCCAGTTCCTGCTCGTTGCCTTCCAATGCGCGCAACTCCTGTTTGGTCTCTTCATCAATATAAGGGTCTTGCAGCCAGCTCTCAATGCCTTCTAGTGCTTTTTTACTCAACTGCGTCATACGGAATTTCCCCTCTCCATTTTTGGGTTGTCAAAACAGGATTTCTATGTACACATGCACTCGGTTCAGACGTCGTGCTTATGTCGGCAGAGCTTTATTTATTGGGGAGGGTCAGATAAAGCAAACATAATTTCGCCCTCAGCTACTACCGTATCGCCTACTTTAGCCGTAGCTTTCCCTTTGCCAAATGCGCCTTTGGAACGAGTGATTTCCACTTCAAGCGTCAGTGTATCCCCAGGAACCACCTGCCCACGGAAACGGAAACCATCCAACCCTGCCAAGAACCCGATTTTGCCACGATTGCTCTCTAAGTGCAGTAATGCGACAGCCCCAACTTGAGCCAGTGCTTCGGTGATCAACACACCAGGCATAACAGGATACCCCGGAAAATGTCCAATGAAATGAGGCTCATTCATCGTTACATTTTTAATGCCTACTGCTTTTTTTCCTTCCTCCAGCTCAATAATACGATCCACCAATAAAAATGGCGCTCGATGTGGGATAATCTCCTGAATTTGATTAACATCCAATTGCAATTTGTCCATTTACCTTAATAACTCCTCCCGCTTGCAGGTTTGACTCTGTATCAGTCATGAGTTACTGCAAGCATAATATTACCCCGCTTGCGCTGCATAAAAACAGCTCATAACGGCAACAATGTTAGATATCCTTCACCTACTGCAGAAGTGGAGGTTGAGATAAGGGGCTTTTTCCGCCGGTTATGCAACCTGAGGCGCGAAGAAGCCCTTTTGCCCGTGCTTGGTTTTACCCCGCAGTGTTATAAACTTCCCCATCATTATACAGTTATCAGATGCAAAAAGAAAATTACGCGGAAGTACCATATTGGGTGCTCCGATTATGGGGTGAAGCGGAGATTCAATTGAGCAAAGGGGGAGGGGCTGCACGATTTATTTGATCTTCCGATCGCTGTTGCCCCTAAATTTTCTCATTTTATAAAACCTGCAAGGTTAAAATTTAGGGGCAAAGGCGAACGCTATCGCTTCTCCAGATTCAAATAAATCCCTCCGCCGAGTTACTTTTGGCTCAAAAAGAAAGCAAGCTTCAATAATGCTCGCTTACCGTGAAGGGCAGAGAAAACCGAAGGCCTCTGTGATAACCTTCATTGGCCACAATCCATGCGTGCTACGCTGGAGGCCCCTCCCTTAAAAGCATAACAAAACCCCGCGCCACTGGCACAGGGTTTTGTTATTCTATACTCCCCACACAAATTGCGGGTGGTTTATTTTAATAAAAGTGGCCCTATGGCGGGTAGCAGCGGAGCGAAGGATTTGAATCTGTAGAAGCGCGAGCGTTCGCCTTTGCAACGGGATTTTTACATCTGATAATTTATAAAATAAGAAAATCCCGCTGCAACAGCGATCGTAAGATCAAATCATTCGCGGAGCGACCTTTTCCCGCCCCCACTCATTTAAAGTAAACTAAGGCGCAAATATAAGATCAATGACATGCTGCCAGGTTTTCCACTCGAACACGCCTGACAACCCTTGCTTACCTACAATTACATATCCTGCAATTAAGCCGCCTAACAGCGATAACAGGAGCAGCAACGGAACTATGAAATAACGAGCAGTACGCCAGCGGGACTTCGTCTTTTCAGGCACCGGACGGGAATCAGATTGTTCTTCTTTCATCACCAAATCCTTAAGCCCTCAGATTGTTGGCCAGGTTCATCATCGTATCGCTAGAAGTTAGTGCCCGTGCCGCCATTTGATACATCCGCTGAACTTGCATCATATCCGTCATTTCGCCCGCTAAATCCACATTAGATTCCTCAAGATAACCGGAACGCACAGATACGTCCGCTGGAACAGCACCTGCCACACCTGCTGCTCCGAATACATTTGCCTCTGTTACACCATTCAACAACACGAATAGGTTATCATCCCGCTGTTCCAGTCCTTCTGGACGCTGTACATCCATTAACTTGATTCTCTGACCAACTGTCGGATCCCCAATTCCATTAGCACGAATCAGCAATTCGCCATCCGAGTTAATAGCCACCTTGGAACCCGCTGGAGCAGTCACAGGAACATCATTGTTATCCAGCACGGAGTAACCTTCAGCAGTGGTCAACATCATCGTCGCACTATCATTCGGATCAGGAACAAAATGAAAGCTACCGTCACGGGTCCAAGCTTTTTGCCCATTCCCCTGGACTTCAAACATGGCATTACCTTGAATCGCCAGATCGGTAGGAAGTCCCGTCTCTTTGAGCGGACCTTGCTCCATATTTTTCATGATTGCGGCCGTTTTAACTCCGTAGCCCAAATTATAGCCGAGCGGCATGGCTCGTCCATTTTGGAGATACGTTGAAGGCTGTTGCTGCACATTGGCCAGTACATCTTCAAAGGAACCCTGTTTACTCTTATAACCAACTGTATTGATATTAGCAATATTATCGGCAATTAAATCCAAACGCTGCTGCACACTGGCCATAGATACCATTGCGCCAATCATGGAGTTGTTCATCACTTACCCCCTGTTATACACGGCCTACTTCATTAACGGCCTTGTCCAAGCTTTTATCGTAAAATTGAATTACCTTCTGATTCGCCTCATACGCTCTTAACGCAGCCATCATATCCACCATCGACTGTGAAGCATCTACATTAGATACCTCCAGATAACCTTGACGAACGGATACAGCATCATTAGCGGTTATCATTCTAGCTGTAGCACCGTCAGTATCATTCAGGCGGAAATTTCCATTGCCCTCACGAACGAGCTGGTACGGACGATCAATGACACTAATACCGAGTGTCGTCCCTAACGTCTGGTTGGACTGGCTATCTACCAATTCGCCCCGCTCATTTACTTTAAGCGCTGAGACAGCCTCCGTCAATTGAATTGGCTTTCCATTCGTATCCAGCACCGCTGAGCCAGTCGATGAAAGCAATGCTCCCGCTCCATTTACTTGAAAATGTCCATCACGTGTATAACGAACGTTACCATTACTGTCCCGCACCGTAAAAAACGCTTCTGGACGGTAGGTGACTTCACCGTTAGCATTGATGAATTTCCCTGCCTGATCAAAAGCCATAGGTTGACCAGTAGCTGGGTCGTTCACATTAATATTGGACTGTATCGCGAAATCCGTCGCTTGTCCACTGTCCTTTAATGCTCCCTGAATGTAAGGAGAGAGGCTTTCCTCAGCAAAAACGCCAGTATTGAGCTTGCCGACCGTACGGTCCGGGTTATCAGGGTTACCACCCGTCATGGAAATAAGCATCTCGGGGAAAGAACGCTGAACACTGTTCTCCTGTTTGTATCCCGTCGTATTCATATTAGCAATATTTTGCGTCACGGTGTCATGGCGTCGTTGTTGTGTCATCAATCCGGCGGCCGCAGTATATAAACCTCTCAACATGTATGGTGCACCCCAATCCTATACTCTGCTAAAATCATATGCTCGCGCGGAGGCATGAAAGCCAAAATGCTAGGCAACCTGTCTGACCGCACACGAGTCTCTTATAGTCACTATCGGCAGATTAGAACTTTTTCTTAACCACATGATCCAAATTATCCAGCATAATTCCTGTACCTTTAACAACACAATGCATCGGATCTTCGGCAACCAGTACCGGAACACGCAACTCTTCAGCAAGCAGCTCGTCCAATCCACTAAGCAAGGCACCGCCACCAGTCAAAATAACACCACGGTCAATAATATCAGCTGACAGTTCCGGTGGGGTCTGCTCCAATACAAACTTGGCCGCAGCAACAATCGCCGACACAGGATCTCTAAGCGCATCCTGCACTTCATCCGCAGAAATACTTAACGTTTTGGGCAATCCGGATACCATATCCCGTCCACGGATGTCCATTTCTGCACGCCGTCCGCTCGGATGCACGGTTCCGATAGCAATCTTGATATCCTCAGCCGTACGTTCCCCGATCAAAAGCTTGTACTTCGTTTTTACATATTTCATGATGGCTGTATCAAATTTATCCCCTGCCATTTTAATGGAAGAAGCTGTTACGACATCCCCCATAGAGAGGACTGCAACGTCAGTCGTTCCGCCACCAATATCCACTACCATGTTGCCACTAGGCTCAAAAATATCCATTCCTGCCCCGATGGCAGCCGCTTTTGGTTCTTCCTCCAAAAATACTTCCTTGGCCCCGCTACGCTCCGCCGCTTCACGAATCGCTTTTTGCTCCACTGAGGTAATGTTCGTCGGCGCACAAATTAGAATACGAGGGTGGCTGTACCAGCTTTTTCCCCCTACCCGATTGATAAAATATTTTAACATCGCTTCTGTTACTTCAAAATCGGCGATGACACCATCACGTAATGGACGGATGGCTATGATATTACCAGGAGTACGTCCCACCATACGGCGCGCTTCCTCTCCGACAGCCAGAACTCTTTTTGTATCGCTTTCTATCGCGACAACGGAAGGTTCGTCAAGAACAACCCCCTTCCCTTTGACGTGGATAAGCACGTTGGCCGTACCGAGGTCGATACCGATATCATTACTGAACATATTAAAAAGGCCCCCAAAGTGATATTTTAAAAGCTAAGATTCGACAAGAAGCGGCAAATATATGTATAAACCTATGGTTACATGTCATTTTTCGTCTTGTACCATCTTTTAACATATCATACTTCAGGGGGTTGATTCAATGGCTTTGCCAGCCAATTCACTATATATTTTTAGGACTTGCCGGAAACGAGGATCTCCCTCCGTTTGCCACTCGTTTTTTTGTACTTAATTTTCGTCGCTTCTCCTCCCCTCAGATGGCGGATGGATTTATGGTATTCGAGAATGTGCTTCACCTGATCGGCAAGATCCGGGTTGATTTCAGGCAGCCGTTCGGTCAGATCTTTATGCACCGTGCTCTTGGAGACACCAAATTCCTTGGCAATCGTACGGACCGTATTCCTTGTTTCCACGATACAGCGACCGATTTTGATGGTCCGTTCCTTGATGTAATCGTGCACGCTCCCGCCTCCCTACTGTGGATAGTTTGGTACATTATATGAGGAGCGTGCCTATATATTCGCGGTTTGGCGGGAAGACATGCTTCGGAAGGCCTATTTATTTGGCAAAAGCAGCTTATGTTTACCTTATGCACAAAAACTACACAAGAAAAAAGCAGGGAATATGGATTCCCCGCTTTGCATGCAAAGCCATGACCAAATTTATTTTTTAGGAAGCAGACCTGCTGGATTCACCGGCTTGTCATCCTGATACACTTCAAAATGCAGATGTGTTTTCAAATCCTTTTCAAGCTCGTTACGACCCGCTGAAGCAATCACATCGTTTTGTTTCACTTGATCGCCTTCTTTTACTTTCAGATCACTCAAGCTTTGGTACACCGTTTTGAGATTATTATCATGCGTGATTTCTACGACATTACCTACCAGCGGATGTTGTTCTACACGGGATACTTTGCCACTCAGGGCGGCTCTCACTTCAAACGCCTGATCGTCGGCCCGGGAAAGATCAATTCCAGTGTTAGCGGTAAATGTTTTATCGTACTCTACCATAGCTGCCGCCTGCTCATCAGCTGTTGCGTTCTCATCAAAGAACGGCTTTACGACTTGTACTGCGCCAGCATCTGTCACTGGCCATGCGATATTTTCCGACTGGGCAACTACTTCCACGCTTTCTGGCTGTTGTCCGTTAACATCGGTATTCACTGCACTTGTGCTTTGTACCGATGGACTAGCTGGGTCAGGTTTGAAAGACTTCTGGCTGGCATCCTGATAGACCCACACTAAGGTTAGTATAATGGCTGCTGCGGCAATGTAGGCTGCCGGGTATGCCCACCTTTTGGACAACAGCTTTTTCCACGAAGACGGCCGTGAAGCTCTTCCACCCTGAAAGGTTTTGGGTGTTTCTTCATGGTTTTGGTTCTGGTTTTTATTTTGTTCATTCATTTGCTCATCACCTCAGTAACCAGTGTTACCGGGTGCAACTCTTTTATACTTCAAAGTTTCGAAATATTTACTAACTTAGAATACGAGAGGCTTGCGCAAAAGAAATGCCAGTATAATAGTGAAGGAGAATTTGAGTGGCGGTATGACCTCCCTTGGCCATTCCATTGGCTCCCCACTGACTCATACCAACACCATGACCATAACCATAGGTTGTTATAGCAATCCGATTCCCTTCAGCCTTCCACGTAAACTCAGCCGAACGTAACCCCAGTTTGTTACGGATTTCCGGCCCTGTAAAGATTGAGCCACCAACCTCAATCTTCTTGATGCGATGTCCTTCCGTCTTCGAGAGTATACGAATCTCTGGCATACTTCCTCCTCCAGTAGAGGCGGCAATTGCAGTACGACTCAATCCCAATCTATCGAACACACTCTGACGACTCAGTGTGACGGTTTCTGTATAACGTGGGGCCAACTGCTTGTCCCATGGACTTGACACACTTCGTAAATAGGGTACTGGCTTCGCCCATACATCCTCTGAATTTTCGGTATAGCCGTTGCTAGTAGAAAAAAAAGATGCCGTTATGGGCTTCCCCTCATATACCATGATCGTATCCTTGGTGTCTCGTACAGCCTGCTGAATTTTAGCCAGCTCTGCGGATTTACCAGAACGCCCCCATTCTCTAGTAAGTTTGGCTTTGGAGATATAAGCCTGATGTTTAACAGTATCCGTCACATCTGCTCCCGCCGGGGCACCGCTAGTGTCATCAGCCAGCAAACGTCGGGCAATGAAGGTACGCGCGGCAATAGCCTGTGCTTTTAGTGCCTCGCGCTCGAAGCTGGGCGACATTTCGGCGGCTACTACGCCGACAATGTATTGCTCCAGCGGTAACGTCTCCGTGCGACCGGTAGACGTGACGTACACGCGCACGTCCGGCTCTGCTGCCACCGGCACGCTGCGCGCTGGAGCAGCGGGCACCGCCGGTATCGGCGGGACGCCCGGCAAGCGCGTGACGGGCATCTCGCCCTTTGCCGTCACGCTAGGCGCAGCTGGTGCTGCCGTGCGACTGCTCGGCGGCAACGGCTGCGCCGTCTGGCGAGGCCACGCCATTAGCGCGGGCACAGCCATGGCAAGCACCAGCACCCCTGCCATGGCAGCGAATGGCAGCCATGGGCGTCTGCTGCCCCAGCGCGGGGTACGCCCGGCGGATGGACGCAGGTGCGGCAGCGACACCTGCAGCGGACTTGCAGCGCGTGTGTCATGGGCCGCTGCTCCAGCGATAGGCAGAGCCGTTTCAACGGAGTTCACAGCGGAAGGCACGGCTGTTGTACGCCGATTGGGCTTGACGCCAGTCGGCAATGTACCTCTTGTGTCCGGCTGCTGTTGCATAAGCTTATTTTTCTGTAACGAAGTAGCTATAGAGCCAGAGCGTTCCTCCGCAAGTGAAGCCTGGCAATGTTCCTTAGGATGATGAATGGGTATACGGATGCGAACCTGTGAATCTTTCATAGGCTGAAACCTCCATCAAAGGGCTAAGTGTCCAGCTGGAAGTACAGATATACTCCAGCAGATATTTTCAATCATATGAAGTCGTCCACTTTGATAGAACCATTTTAAGAGAACTGAAAGAACGAAAAAGACTGACTGTAAACAACAAAAAACCAAGCCCTTTCGGACTTGGTTCCTTATTGTTCAAGAATATACTTATGCAACATGAAGCTACATACGTTAAGGCTTAGGCGAGGGAAGGCTGGATTTTCTTAAACAGATTCCCCGACGTCTCTTCCGGCATTACGCGCTCTGTACTGGGTGAATGATCCAGTTTGGACTCTTCCACGGTCACTCTGTAAATGTCCGCTCCCAATCCAGTCAGCTTCTCAGCCAAATGAACGTAACCGCGATCGATGTGATGTACGCCGGATACCTCCGTTGTACCTTCCGCAATGAGTCCGGTCAGAATTAACGCAGCACCTGCACGCAAATCTGTAGAGGTTACTTTCGCACCTGTCAGCTTAGCATTACCAGTTACAATGGCGGAACGACCTTCGACCTTAATTTCGGCATTCATGAGATGAAATTCATCCACATGCATGAAACGATTTTCAAACACGGTTTCCGTAATAATGCTCGTTCCTTCAGCGGCAAGTTGAAGTGCCATCATCTGAGACTGCATATCGGTAGGAAAACCAGGATAAGGCAATGTTTTAACATCAACGGCCTTTAACGGCTTATCTGCAATGACACGAATTCCGTTCTCATCAGGTTGAATGGTTACACCCATTTCTTCCATCTTGGAAATAACCGGTCCCAAATGATCGGATATTGCGCCTTCTACATATACGTTCCCGCCTGTGATCGCAGCAGCAACCATATAAGTACCTGCTTCTACCCGGTCGGGAATGACGGTATGTTTTACACCATGCAGCTTCTCAACGCCTTCAATACGAATAACGCCCGTGCCCGCACCGCGTACTTTGGCACCCATTCCATTCAGGAAATTTGCGAGATCAACAATCTCAGGTTCCTTAGCAGCATTCTCGATGGTAGTTACGCCCTCAGCAAGAGTAGCGGCCATCATAATATTCTCGGTTGCTCCTACGCTGGCTACATCCAAATAAACTTTAGCTCCACGCAGACGCCCGTTACTTTTAGCTTCAATAAAACCTTGGCCCAGGCTAATCTCCGCGCCCAATGCCTCAAAACCCTTTAAATGCTGATCAATTGGTCGCGTTCCGATTGCGCATCCGCCTGGAAGCGAGATTCTTGTACGTCCCAAACGTGTAAGCAGCGGTCCCATAACCAAGAATGATGCGCGCATTTTCCTAACCCACTCGTAAGGGGCTTCACAGGAAATTATCTTCCGCGCGTCAACACGAATGACCTCATCTTGGTATGTAACGCCTGCTCCTAAGGACTCCAGCACTTTGTTAATGGTCATCACATCGTCTAGAGGAGGTGCATCAATAATAACACTTTCTCCTTCTTCTCCTAGCAGAGAAGCGGCGATGATCGGCAGAACTGAGTTTTTGGCTCCGCTGACTTTGACACTCCCGGTCAATCTGTTGCCACCGCGGACGATAAATTTGCTCATCTATGGTTCCCTCCGCGCGTCATTTCCCTTTTCCATTCTGGAAAAAAAGAACATATTCCGCTATTTTCATGCCTTGCTTTTTCATTACATAAAAAACAAGGTTTTTACTAATACCCTAACTGCCATCATACCACTGATTAAAACAAGTATACAAGCGTTTTTTGTACTTGATGACCATTGTACTCTAACTGATTCAGCCAGCTATACATGTATGGTTCTTTTGTTTACCATTGTTAACAATATGACGCGATGTTATTCGACAATTCCCGCAGAGACACAGTCATAAGGTCATATAACCCGCCTACTTCATGTTAAAACAAATTCTAGAGCATCTGGCTCCAAGAGATGTAGCTCAACAGGAACCCAGAAACCAACTGTCCCAAGATTATAGCAAGAAACAAGTGCAGCAATCTGCCCTGCGGTCCTTTGGGTTGCCGAATTAACAAATCCAGCTTTAAGCTCTGTAAAGCCCACCAAGCTAACGCTATACAGATAAGCGACACGATCATGGAGATCAGCGCGGTCATACTCGCCGATTGACTTAGCTGTTCAGCCAATTGCTGTTTCCCGTTCAACCATAATTCCTCCCATCTGCGTCACAGACTTCTTTATAATACTCGGCGAACGCCTAATATGCCAGTGCTATTTCTGCTTTTAGGACATTTATTTCGACAAAATGTGATTAATCACTTCTGTTTCGTGAATTTAAAAGGTACTAAATACCTAGCAACCGGGCAAGAAATAGGACTGTACATTTGGTAATAACAGCTAAAAAAGGGCCCGATCACAGTGATCGAAGGAAGCAAGGTTCTCCCTCACCTTCTACCGGACATTCTTTGGCAGAAGTTATGAAGTGGTCTCCTTGTCGTTCCATCCGTATACTATGCCGAACCCTTTTAAAATTCCACTTAAAATCCAATATTAATTCTTATTGGTTCTGATGCTTGTAGCATTTAAACGGTTAAGCGCCCGTTGCAGAGCTACTTCCGCCCGATGGTGATCTATCTGTTCCTGTTTGCTCTGGAGCCGCAGTTCTGCCCGCTCCCTTGCCGCACGGGCACGCTCCACATCAATTTCTTCGGAACGTTCCGCACTCTCAGCCAAAATGACCACTTTATCCTTGCGGACTTCAAGAAAGCCCCCATTGACCGCGATCACTTCGGTTTGACCACCGATTTTAATGCGTATCGGTGCAATCTTCAAGGGAGTGACCAAGGGAAGGTGTCCGGGTAAAATCCCAAGATCGCCCTCCGAGCCGCGAACACTGATGCTGTTTACCTGTTCTGTATAGACCAGGCGCTCCGGCGTCACAATCTCTAGTAAATACGTGCTCACTTGAATCCCTCCTGGAAGCTGTCCGCAGACAGCTCACTTCGTAAGGCTCGGCTATTCTTTGCCTGTTGTTTACAGCGTTTTAGCTTTTTCAACTGCTTCTTCGATGGCTCCTACAAAAAGGAAAGCCGCTTCTGGAAGATGGTCATACTTGCCTTCCAAAATTTCTTTGAAGCTTCGTACAGTTTCTTTAACCGGCACATATTTACCTGGGAAGCCGTTAAATGCTTCGGCAACGTGGAAAGGTTGAGAAAGGAAACGCTGGATTTTACGTGCACGTGCTACCAACATTTTATCTTCTTCACTCAGCTCGTCCATACCCAGGATGGCAATGATATCCTGAAGCTCATTGTAGCGGGCCAAAATTTGTTTTACCCCTTGCGCTACATTGTAATGTTCTTCACCCACAACGTCTGGAGCCAAAATACGGGAGCTTGATGCGAGTGGATCAACCGCCGGGTAAATACCCATTTCGGAAATTTTACGTTCCAGATTCGTTGTAGCATCCAAATGGGCAAACGTCGTAGCAGGAGCCGGGTCAGTGTAGTCATCCGCAGGCACATAAATCGCCTGAATGGAAGTAACAGAACCTTTTTTAGTAGAAGTAATCCGTTCTTGCAATTGACCCATCTCAGTAGCCAGCGTAGGCTGGTAACCTACTGCTGAAGGCATACGTCCCAACAAGGCCGAAACCTCAGAACCTGCTTGAGTAAAGCGGAAAATGTTATCAATAAAGAGCAACACGTCACGGCCTTCTTGGTCACGGAAGTATTCCGCCATCGTCAGACCTGTGAGAGCTACACGCAAACGTGCACCCGGAGGCTCGTTCATTTGTCCGAACACCATCGCTGTTTTGTTGATAACGCCGGAATCTCTCATTTCATGATACAAGTCATTTCCTTCACGTGTGCGTTCACCTACACCCGCAAATACAGAAATACCACCATGCTCCTGAGCGATATTGTTAATCAATTCTTGAATGGTTACGGTTTTACCTACACCAGCACCACCAAACAATCCGACTTTACCACCTTTGGCATAAGGAGCTAGCAAGTCGATAACTTTAATACCTGTTTCGAGCATCTCTGCTTGAGTTGTCAGCTCATCGAAAGAAGGAGCTTGACGGTGAATCGGATTTCTAGCCGTTTCACTCATATCAGCACCATTATCAATTGGCGTTCCAAGTACGTTAAATACGCGTCCAAGAGTAGCTTCGCCGACAGGTACTGAAATAGGTGCTCCCAGATCTATGGCTTCAGCTCCACGAACCAGACCATCTGTGGAAGACATGGCAATACAACGCACACGGTTGTCACCTAGATGTTTTGAAGCTTCGAGCGTCAGGTCAATTTTGACTCCGCTCTCCAGCACAGTCCCAATATGAATGGCATTCAGGATTTCCGGAAGCTGTCCACGTTCGAACTCAACGTCAACAACCGGACCCATGATGCTCACTACGCGTCCTTTGTTCATCTTTTGGTTTCCCTCCTACAAGCTTGCACAGCCGCAAATCCGAACCACTCTGATTTGTTTTGCGCCCGCAATTTATCATAATAGTGTAGACATGCTATAAAACAGTCGCAACAAGCCTGATTAAGACTGAGCGCTTGCCCCTGCAACGATTTCCGTAATTTCCTGGGTAATAGCCGCTTGACGAGCACGGTTATAGGTCAAGGAAAGCTCACCAATTAACTTGGAAGCATTCTTCGTAGCAGATCCCATCGCCGTCATCTTCGCTCCCAGTTCACTAGCTTTACCATCCAGCAAAGCGCCGTAAATGAGCGTTTCCGCGTAACGCGGCAGCAATACTTCCAGCACCCCTTCTGGTGAAGGCTCATACTCATAGTTAATTGAGGATGAAGCTGTAGCTGAATCCGGTGTTGCCATTGGTAACAGACGGTCAACTGTTGGAATTTGAGTCAATGCGTTGACAAAGCGGTTATAGCATAGATAAAGCTCATCAAATTCTTTAAGTTCAAAGCCTTGTACAGCCTTGCTTGCAATTGTTTTGATATCTGCAAAAGCAGGTGTATCTGACAGATCTGTTACCGATTCAGCGATAGGGAATTCACGGCGTCTGAAATAATCCCGTCCTTTTCGCCCAATGATGAAAATCACAAATTCATCCTGTGAACGGTGACGTTCAGCAATCGTCTGCGTAACCTGTCGCAAAATATTGGCGTTATAACCACCAGCCAGACCACGATCTGATGTAATGATGAGATAAGCAGTCTTTTTAACCGGACGCGTTTCCAGCATTGGATGCTTGATGTTATTCGCTCCAGAAGCAATGCTACTCACAACTTCCTTAAGCTTTTCCGAGTAAGGACGAGCCGACTCCGCTTTCTCCTGAGCTTTTCTCAGCTTGGATGCAGCGACCATTTCCATCGCTTTCGTGATCTGCTTCGTACTCTGCACACTTTTAATCTGACGTTTAATCTCGCGCATACCTTTTGCCATGATTTCACCACCTTTAAGCTCTAGCAAAGCCAAAGCTAACTTCGTAAGCAATCCCTTAGCTTAGCTTGGACCAAGTCTAAGCACTTCGTAAGATTCAAATCCAGCCGGACATATGTTAAAGGGCCTGTTATAGAGGGTAAAACATGCCAAGGAAGCCAAAACCCGGAGGGCACGCTTCCTTAGGACATCTTTCATCATAAACAGGCAATTCCAATGTATTAAACCGACGTGGCGAATGATTTTTTGAATTTCTCGATAGCCGCCTTCAAAGCCGCTTCGTTATCAGCCACCAAGTCTTTCGTGTCGCGGATAGATTGAAGCACGTCCTGATGGTCAGACACCATGAAAGACAGGAAGTCTTTTTCAAAACGTTTTACATCCGCTACAGGGATATCATCAAGGAAGCCTTTTACAGCAGTATACAAGCTCACTACTTGTTGCTCTACAGCAAGCGGTTGGTTAACGCCCTGTTTCAGAATTTCCATCATGCGTGCGCCGCGATCCAGACGGGCCTTTGTGGATTTATCCAAGTCGGACCCGAATTGGGAGAACGCTTGAAGCTCACGATATTGAGCAAGATCCAGACGCAGGGAACCTGCTACCTTTTTCATCGCTTTAATCTGAGCAGAACCACCTACACGAGATACGGAAATACCTACGTTGATCGCTGGACGTTGCCCTGCATAGAACAAGTCAGCTTCCAGGAAGATCTGTCCATCCGTGATGGAAATAACGTTAGTTGGGATATATGCAGAAACGTCGGAAGCCTGTGTCTCAATGAACGGCAATGCGGTAAGTGATCCGCCGCCCAACTCATCATTCAGCTTCGCTGCACGTTCCAGCAAGCGAGAGTGAAGATAGAAAACGTCACCCGGATAAGCTTCACGACCCGGTGGACGACGCAGCAACAGGGACAGTTCCCGGTAAGCTGACGCTTGTTTAGTCAAGTCATCATAAACAACAAGGACATGCTCGCCTTTGTACATGAAATACTCACCCATGGCACAGCCAGAGTAAGGAGCAATGTACAGCAATGGTGATGGTTCGGAAGCAGATGCCGTAACGACAATCGTGTATTCCAGCGCACCGTGACGACGCAATGTTTCAACAACTTGAGCTACCGTGGATTGTTTTTGACCAATAGCGACATAAATACATTTCATGCCATTGCCTTTTTGGTTCAAAATTGCATCGATTGCGATAGAAGTTTTACCTGTTTGACGGTCACCGATGATCAACTCACGTTGACCACGACCAATCGGAACCATTGCATCAATAGCTTTAATCCCCGTCTGCATAGGCTCATGTACCGATTTACGGGCCATAACACCTGGAGCCTGACTTTCAACCGGACGGAATTCTGTTGTAGCAATCGGTCCTTTACCGTCTACCGGTTGTCCCAGTGGGTTAACTACACGTCCGATCAGTGCTTCCCCTACAGGGACCTGCATGATCTGACCTGTACGTTTTACTTGACCGCCTTCACGAATGTCGGAGAATTGACCCAAAATAACAACACCGACATTGCTTTCTTCCACGTTGAGCGCCAAGCCCAATACGCCAGTGTCGAATTCAACCAATTCACCGGCCATAACTTTTTCCAGTCCGTAGACGCGGGCAATACCGTCGCCGACTTCAACAACAGTGCCGACTTCAACGACCTCGATATCATTTTTATATTGTTCAATCTGACTTTTAATCAATGAACTGATTTCCTCAGGTTTGATACTCAAGTGTGTTCACCCCTATCTTCTATACTCGTCTGTTAAAGGATTTCTCGAGACGATCCAGCTTGCCGGCCAGACTGCCGTCGTACAGTGTATCGCCGATAACCACTTTCAATCCGCCCAGCAGACTCGGGTCCACTATATTTTCCACACGGATTGTTTTATGTTCACGGGCTCCGAATTGCTCGGCTACCGCTGTTTTTTCCTGATCACTTAAAGCATAAGTCGAATACACCTTTGCATGAGCAAGTCCCAGCTTGTATTCCTGAATATCGAGGTATCCGGCAAGGAGAGATTCGAACAAATCTGCTCTACTACGCTGAATCAACAGCTTGATCGTGTTAATTAGCGAGGCAGACAGCTTGCCTTCAAAACTGTTAGCCAGAACTTGAAGCTTGACCGTTTCCGTAATGTTAGGAGAATTAATGAATTTACGGATTTCAGCATCCCCCGATACAGCCTCTACAAAAGCACGTAGCTCCTGCTCGGTTTCCATAATGGTCTGTTCTTGCTCTGCCACTTCAAACAAAGCTTTCGCATACCGTTTGGCAACTACCGTATCCCGGCTCATGCTTTGCCTCCTACCTCTTTAAGGTATTGGTCGACAAGCTCTCCTTGGACTTGGTCTTCCTTGATTTCCTTTTGAATCAGTTTGGAAGCAATTTGTACCGAAGCTTTACCCACTTCGCTGCGCAGTTCGGCAACCGCCTTATTACGCTCGCTTGTGATTTCACGAACAGCTTCGTCTTTCAGGCGGACAGCTTCGTCTTTAGCCTGAACAATAATTTGCTCCGCTTGCTTGTTACCTGTTTGTTTTGACTGCTCAATAATGTCGTACGCTTCCTTACGTGCCTGCTGGAGAGCCTGCTTTTGCTCCTCAACATAAGCAGCAGCCTGTTCACGCGTCTGTGCCGCTTCATTCATTTGCTGTAATACAAGCTGACGGCGCTTCTCCATAACGGAAAAGAGAGGGCCGAATGCATAACGCGTCAGTAACCAGTACAAGATCAAAAATGCAATGATTGTGAAAACGATACTTGTCCAATTTAAACTCAATTGAAGTCACTCCTTTCCGGTGAACGTCGGTTCTGGATCTTTCATGTTCAAACGAACAAAGAAGGCGCGGATGGCTGTGCCTTCCCCGCCAAACCTTGCTTCCATTCAATTAAGCACCTGCGTAGAAAATGAATGCCAGAACGACCCCGATGATTGGCAGGGCTTCGACCAGACCTACACCGATAAACATTACCGTTTGCAACGTTGCTTTTGCTTCAGGCTGACGAGCGATACCTTCAACTGTTTTACTTACGATCAGACCGTTACCAATACCTGCGCCCAAAGCGCCCAAACCTACTGCGATTGCAGCTGCGATATATGCCCAAACTCCCATTTTAAAAATCCTCCTTAGTGATGTGTATTTGTATTGTACATGTATTTGCAGTTAAGAGCGAAGCGTACTCCTGAACTTAACTAAAAACCGGAAAACAAGCTTGTCTAATGCCCTTCTTCATGCGTGTCAATGGACTGCGAAATGTATACAAACGTCAGAATGGTGAAGACGAACGCTTGAATACTGCCGACAAAAATACTGAATCCTTGCCAGACCACGAGTCCCAATACGGAAGTAACCATACCTCCCACACCAAGTGCTGTCATTTTCAGCAGAACACTGATCAAAACTTCGCCGGCAAAAATATTACCGAATAGACGCATACCATGTGTCAACAGTTTTGAGAACTGCTCAATCAAGTTAATTGGCAAAAAGAATGGAAATGGCTGAACGTAATGCTTGAAGTAAGCTTTGGTATTGCGGAAGATCCCCAGGAAATGAACCAGGACAAAGATCATCAAAGCGAGTCCAATAGATACCCCTGCATCTGCAGTAGGTGATTTCCACCAGCTGATGCCTACATGGGCAGCTTCGCCCGGGTGAGACGCCTGTGCTTGTTCTAATGCTTCTTTGACTGGAATGATTTCATGTCCAAATACTTGGGCACTTTGCGCATTATCGAATTCGGTCACAATCCCGAACGGTAAGCCCAGCATATTCCCGACGAAAATGAACATGATCAGCGTCATCCCCAAGGAGAGGAATGGCTTCCCTTTTTTCAAATCCATCGTGCTGGTAATCAGTCCTTGAACGAATTCAACGACCCATTCCATAAAATTTTGCAGCTTGCTTGGATTGTCCACAGACAAATTGCGCGTTGCAGCAAATGCCAGTCCAAATACAATCGCACAAGTCACAATAAGCATAATAATGACGGACAAGTCAATGTTAAACCCGCCCAATTGGATAATCGGTGATTCATGCAACATGTTTTCTCACCCCTTTCTCAGTTGAGCCATCATTTTTCCTGAAGCGCGAATATGATGCCTATAATTAACAGAAGAAATTGCCCAGTCACCAGGCTTGCCATTACAGCGATCTCATGGAAATAGGCCGGAAATTCTATCGCCAGCACCACTGCCAAAATCGAGGTCCCTAATCGAACGCCAAAGCCAATACCAAACACTCTCTTCTTTCTTTCACCGGCGGCCGCACTCGCAACCTGTCGAATTTTGTAGGCCATATACAGCACATTTAGACAGCTTACTCCCGTTCCCAGAATGATTCCGTGAGCAATGTCACGATGTTGGGGCATGAAGGCGGAGACCAGGAAACACAGAGCCATAATACCAAGCGCTACGATCCATAACATTTTTTGCATACGGGTCATCTCATTCATGGTTATCCCTCAGTACCTTTCCGATCACAAGGGCAATACTTAATGCGCCTACAACCAAGCCTGCGAGAACGCTTACGCCAATCCAAATTCCGGAGCCACCAAGTTTGGCATCAAGCCATTTTCCTGCATAGAAACCACCCAGTGTGCATATCGCCAAATCAATGCCGATCGCGCTCACCAGTCCTATAGCCTTAAAGGCATTTCCGGTGTTATTTCGGTTGTTGTTTTGCTTGGAAGGTTTGACCACTTTTCCATGTCACCCCTGCAATTCCAGTCCATTTTACTTAAATATAAGATGCTTTGTCAATTGAGATATTTTAGTGCCCTAAAGTATAAAATCAAACGACAAAGCATCTTAAATTGCTGTATCCCTTGGTAACCGTACAGTTTAACTGTATGCTTGCCTTGTAAAGAATAATTATATCGGACGAACACCTTTTGTGAACATTGTGTGAAATTCCTCAGGACGTTCAGTTTGAACACCATAATGGTGCAAAATCGCATTGACAATTCTTACTGATGCTTGTCCATCGCCGTAAGGATTCGCTGCCTGACTCATAGATTCGTACAACGCGGAATCTGTCAAAAGAGCCTTAGTCCGATTGTACACGTTCTCTTCACTCGTACCCACCAGTTCCAAGGTGCCCGCTTCAATTCCTTCCGGTCTTTCAGTCGTATCACGCAGCACCAGAACAGGTACTCCGAACGAAGGTGCTTCTTCCTGAAGCCCACCGGAATCCGTAAGGATCAGATGTGTATGTGGATAAAAATTGTGCAGATCCACGACATCCAGCGGATCAATCAGCTTAATACGCGGATGGTTGCCTAAAATCTCAAATGCAGGTTCCTTCACTGCCGGACTTGGATGAACCGGATAAACAATAGCGATATCCTCAAACTCATCCGCAATTCGCTTAACCGCATTAAAAATCTGACGATGCGGTTCCCCTTGAGATTCCCGGCGATGCGCTGTCATAAGAATCAGGCGTTTGCCCTGAGCCCAATCCAGTACAGGGTGCTCGTAATCCTGGCGAACCGTATACTGAAATACATCAGTTACTGTATTGCCTGTAACATATATTCGCGATTCAGGCTTGTTTTCCTTCCGCAAATTTCCAGCCGATAAAGAAGTAGGCGAGAAATGCAGATCAGACAGCACGCCTGTGAGCTGACGGTTCATTTCTTCAGGATATGGAGAAAGCTTGTTCCACGTCCGCAAACCCGCTTCCACATGCCCTACTTCAATCTGCTGCATAAAGGCTGCATAGCTGGCCAGGAAAGTCGTCAGCGTATCACCGTGAACTAACACGATATCGGGCTTGGCCTCACGCAATACAGGTTCAAGACCTTGAAGTACCCGCATCGAGATTTCATTTAGTGTCTGGCGATCCTTCATTACATCCAGATCATAGTCAGGGTGAATATTGAAAACTTCCAGAACCTGATCAAGCATCTGGCGATGTTGAGCCGTAACGCATACCACGGACTCGATATGCTCCGGGTGACGCTGAAGCTCCAAAATAAGAGGAGCCATCTTAATCGCCTCCGGACGCACACCAAAAATTGTCATCACTTTGATTTTGGACATTTTCTGTTGAACTCCTTTTCATAATAAATGTCCGCTTTACAGGTCTTCCATTATTCAGAAAAACGACCTGTCATAACGTCCATAGATTTTGCCGAACCGCCATGGGCAGTCTACTTGGTTCCGTACAAGCGGTCTCCCGCGTCGCCAAGACCCGGAATGATGTATCCATGATCATCCAGACGCTCGTCCAATGCAGCGACATAGATGTCTACATCAGGATGCGCATCCTGCACAGCTTTGACTCCTTCAGGAGCAGCAATCAGATTCATCATTTTAATTTGAGTACAGCCTCTCTTTTTCAATACATCAATCGCCGCAATTGCCGAGCCACCCGTTGCAAGCATCGGATCAATCACGATCAATTCGCGCTCAGTTACATCTGTAGGCAGCTTCGTATAGTATTCTACGGGTTGCAGCGTCTCAGGATCGCGGAACAGTCCCACATGGCCTACCTTTGCTGCAGGCAGCAGCTTTACTACGCCATCCAGCATACCCAAGCCTGCACGCAGAATCGGAATAAGACCCAGCATACGTCCTGAAATCACTTTTCCTTCTGTCTCAGCAACCGGTGTCTGCACCGTAATGCTTTCCAGCGGGATATCCCGTGTAATTTCATAAGCCATCAATGTTGCTACTTCATCCACCAGCTCGCGGAAATCCTTGGTGTTGGTCCGCACATCGCGGATAAATGTAAGCTTGTGTTGGATCAAAGGGTGATCGCAAACCACCAGTTTCGCCATAATATATTCCCTCCGGTATTATCGTCACGTTCTTTCGCGCCAGCATATCGAACTATCCTGAGTCGAAAGGATCTATGTAACCTATTTGCACAAACCAAATAAGCACAGATGCAATGCGTGCCTGTAAATCCTGTTTATTATAACATTCCCTTGATTGATTTAACACCTGCCACCGCAACCTTTTGTCAAGGGAAAGATATGACATGTAAAATGCTTAATAGGACCACTTCATGTGTGACTTTCGTCACATAAAACCACATCAAAAAGGCCCTGACGGCACTTGACCGTCAAAGCCTGCTGGCTTTAAAATTCCTGCCCATGCTATAGCCTTTGCTTCATCATGCAGCGGTATTCTTTTATCTATACTTCAAATTATCCCACGCTCCCTGAAATTGCCGAAGCATTTCGTCCTTCGTGATAACCCCTGCAATATAGGCTTGCATACTACTGCTTAAATCCTGATTTAGCCCTTTCGGAAAGCGTTGAAAGTTCCAACTCCATATCTTGCCTTCCCTCACATGTCGAGATATTTCTGCACCTAGATCACCTGTCGTCTCGTCACTGGACGTGATACTTTTGAAGGCAGGAACAAACTTAAATTCCTTGGTGATATAATGTTTGCCTGTTTCTGATGTGACCAACCAATTGAGAAATTCTTTTGCCTCCTGCTTCACAGGCGAATTTTTATTGATCACCCAGTTCGAGGCCACTCCCACCGCGAGTCTACCTCCTGTGGAGGGATCATTGTCTATAGGCGCAGGCAGAATACCCAAATTCAAGTTAGGATTAATTCCATCCATTTGCGGTTGCGTCCAGTTCCCCTGGTGCATCATAGCAGCCTTACCTGTCGAAAACAGTGTCACTTGTGTATTGTAATCCGTCGTGAGCGGATTGCGGTTCCCATATTTTATAGTCAGATCAAGCAACTTCACCCACTGATCGAACACGGGGTTACCGGGGATGCGAGCCGTTCCTTTGTTTAAATCCTCAACATAACTTTCCGGGTTCGGCTGTCTGGCAAACGGGATATTGATAAAATGGTTCCCCAGAACCCACCATTCCGCATACCCGTTAGCAAAAGGTATAATCCCTGCCGCTTTCAGTCGCTTGGCTGCTTCCTCCAGTTCATCTATTGTCTGAGGCAGTTTGGTTATGCCCGCTTTTTTAAACAAATCCTTGTTATAAACAAATCCAAATCCTTCTAGGTTCATAGGCTGTCCATAAATCTTACCGTTAACCGTCATCGGCTTACGAGCGAAATCGTCCAGATCTTTCACCCATGGCTGATCCGACAAATCCTCCAGGTACTCCAACCACGTATCGCGATCCTGGTAGCCCTCATTTGTAAAAATGTCCGGCTGATCGCCTGATGCGAATTTAGCCTTCAACGAAGCACCGTAGTCCGTACCACCACCGACAGATTGGATATCCAGCTTGATGCCAGGGTGCGTTTTTTCATATTCTGCCTTCAGCTTGTTTAACGGTTCCGATATCTCTACTTTGAATTGATAAATGTGTATCGTTTTCGTCTCACTCTGTTGAGCCTTCGTATTTCCACAACCTGCAAGTGTACATGCGAGCAGCACCATCAAGGAGATGACAAGTAACGCTGTTTTTTTCATCGATTATCTCTCCCTTCAGCCTTTGACCGCGCCAGCTGCAATGCCAGAAACGATGTATTTTTGCATCACCAGAAAAAACACAACAATTGGCGTGATCCCCAACACCAGTGCTGGCAACGCCAAGTCCCATTGCTTGGTGTACTGACCAAACAACATATAGGTTGCAATCGGAATGGTACGCAGCTCAGGATCATTCAAAATGAGCGAAGGCAACAGATAGTCATTCCAGATCCATAAGGTATTCAAGATAAGCACGGTTACGAACATAGGCAGCAGCAGCGGACAAACGATGCGAAAGAACACCCCGTACCGGGATGAACCGTCCACCCTTGCCGCCTGCTCGATCTCAATAGGTACCGTTTTAATAAAGCCATGAAAAAGAAAAACGGATAAAGGCGCTCCAAAACCCAGATAACATAAGATCAGTCCCGGTATACTGTTGTTCAAGCTCAATACGTTGGACACTTCCATAAGCGGCAACATAATCGATTGAAAGGGAACTACCATCGCAGCCACAAGCAAACCGAACAGGAACCGGTTAAAACGAGTGTCATGCCGAACCATCTGGTAAGCGGCCATCGAGCTGATTAGCAGCAAAAGCGCATTACTGACGATCGTGACAATCAGTGAATTCCCCAGTGCTGTGGGAAAGTTTATTTTATTCCAGGCGTTAGCATAGTTTTCAAAACGGAAGGTTGTCGGCCACGAAGCGGAATGGGCCAAAATGTCGCCAAAGGATTTAACGGAGTTTACGAGCAAAAAATAGAACGGAACCAGAAAGATTAACCCGATCACAATAAGCAATAATTCAGCAGCCCATGTGCCCAAACGATAGTTTGACGTTTTTCCCATTACATTTCGACCTCCTTTTTCTTCGTGAGACGCACCTGAATGCTGGTAATGATCGCAACGACCACAAAGAAAATCATAGCTTTGGCAGTCCCTAATCCAAGTCGATTATTTGTAAACGCTTCATTATATATGTCCAACGCTACAGACTCTGTCGACTTGAAAGGTCCCCCCTTCGTGAGAGCCAAATTCAACTCAAATACTTTAAAGGACCAGGATATCGCCAAGAACAAGCAGACGGTCACCGCTGGCATAATAAGTGGCACTACAATATGACGCAAAATCTGTCTTCGGCTCGCACCGTCGATTTGGGCCGATTCAATAAGGGCATGCGGGACATTATTTAACGAGGATATGTAAATAACCATGAGATAACCTGCATATTGCCATACAAACACAATGACAGTCCCCCAAAAAGCAGTTGGCCCATCACCCAGCCACGGCAGTTTAAAAAAGGAAAGCCCTGTCGCCTCCCCTACCGCAGAAAAGCCGCGTACAAATATAAATTGCCAGATAAAGCCGAGCAGCAAGCCGCCAATCATATTGGGCATAAAAAATACAGTTCGCAGTGCATTACGGGTACGCAACGGTTTGGTAAGTGCATAGGCTAGGAAAAAGCCAATCAGGTTTGTCAGAATGACACCACATACGGTAAACCGGACCGTAAACCAGAACGCATTATGGAAATCTGGATCATCCCTAAAAATATGAATATAATTTCCTAGTCCGAGCCATCGGATATTTTCAGATACTCCATCCCAGTTCGTCATGGAGTAATACAGGCCCAGCAGGAACGGAATGACCATAATCAAGACGAAAAACAACGCCATCGGTCCCACAAATACGAGTTGCTGCAATAATTGCGCGGATTTTCTTTGACTCAATGCAATCACTCCTTTGTCGTAGATCATGAAGGAAAGCGCGCATAAACCCTTACTGTAATCGCTTATTACCCAAAAATGTATGTTTCGAGTCGTTCGGAAGCAAAAAAAGACTGTTCTCCTCCGGCTTACGGAAGGAAAACAGCCTATAATATAAAAATTATGAATGTCGATGAATTAGTATTGAGTTCCTGGATAAATCGGGAACTTATCTGTCAACTCGCCAACCGCTTGGCTTGCTTTGGACAATACAGTATCATCTTTCGGGTTTTTAAGGGTTTCAGCAATGATTTTACCGATTTTGACCATAGCCTCTTCATCCATACCACGAGATGTTGCAGCAGGTGTACCAATACGAATTCCGCTTGTTACGAATGGACTGGTCGGGTCAAAAGGAATCGCATTTTTATTGACTGTGATGCCCACCGAATCCAATACATGCTCCGCTTCTTTACCTGTAATATTCAAATTGCGCGTATCCAACAGCATCAGATGGTTATCCGTACCACCGGATACAATGTTAATCCCTTCAGCCAACAGTGTTTCAGCCAGCACCTGTGCGTTGCGAACTACGTTTTGCGCATAGGTTTTGAACGATGGCTGGAGCGCTTCACCCAAAGCAACTGCTTTGGACGCGATCACATGCATCAGTGGCCCCCCTTGAGTACCAGGGAAAATAGCTTTATCAATCGCTTGCGCCCATGCTTTGCGAGTCAGAATCAGACCCCCGCGCGGACCACGCAGCGTTTTGTGTGTCGTTGTTGTTACAAATTGGGCATGCGGAACTGGACTTGGGTGAATTCCCGCTGCCACGAGACCAGCGATATGTGCCATATCCACCATAAACAGAGCGCCTACATCATTGGCAATGGAAGCAAAAGCTTCAAAATCAATAGTACGCGGATATGCACTCGCGCCAGCTACAATCAGACGAGGGCGGTGCTTAAAGGCTGCCTTGCGCACTTCATCGTAGTCGATGCGGAAGTTGTCTTCGCGTACACCGTAAGCAGCAAAGTTATACAACAAGCCGGAAGCGTTAACCGGACTTCCGTGTGTTAAATGGCCACCATGCGCCAAATTCATACCCAGTACAGTATCTCCAGGTTTGAGAGCTGCCAGATACACCGCCATGTTGGCTTGTGCTCCAGAGTGAGGCTGCACGTTAGCATGCTCGGCGCCGAACAATTCTTTTGCGCGGTCACGTGCGATGTCTTCAACGATATCTACATGTTCACAGCCACCATAGTAGCGTTTGTTCGGATAACCTTCAGCATATTTATTCGTCAGCACGGAGCCCATGGCTTCCATTACTGCTTCACTGACAATGTTCTCGGATGCGATTAGCTCGATATTGTGGCGTTGTCGTTTCAGTTCAAGTCCCATTGCTTCCATCACTGCCGGGTCACTTTTACGCAGGTGTTCCATCATGATTGATTACTCCCTCTCCATAGTCAATTGTTGGGTATACAAGCAAACGCCTGCTCCTCTGTTGGGTACCTCATCATCAATGCAAAAAAGATTAGTACAAGAATGCCGCCATGCCAAATGCTAATCGCAGTTTCCGCCGACTTCTTGCTCCAGACTATACACTGCCCGTTGTCCACCAATAAGTGGTGGACGGGTGAATGCCGCTGTCACACGTGCTTCGCCAATCCAGCGAAGACTTGGGCGAAATGGAACAGCAATGGGTCGCAGATGCATGCCAATCAGCGTTTCGCCGATGTCTATCCCGGCATGGGCCTGCACGTTCGCCGCCAAACACGCGTCACTCATAGAACGATAGGCGACGGTGGCCATAGAGCCTCCTGCTGTACGAACAGGAACAGCTGCAACCTCCATCAGTCCCAATCGCTCCAGCACAGCCCGTTCAACGACCAGCGCTCGGTTCAAATGCTCACAGCATTGAAACGCCACATCAAAGCCATACTCCCTGCGAACGGACTCTACTCCAGACAACAGTTGCTGAGCCACATCGAGCGCTCCCGCCGTACCAATCCGACTTCCAGCCACTTCACTTGTGCTAACGCCAATAACCAGCAGGCGACCAGCCTTGAGACTGGCTGCTTCTGCGATTTCCCGCACAACAGAAGTGGTCTGTGCTTCTAGCGAAATCTCATGATCCAATTGTCCCACTATTGGAACCTCCTTTGGTTGAACAGCCTCTCAGAGACTAGGCACGGTCTCATGCCCCAAATTCAACACACTCTCTCCTGATCACAATCTGACTATATTATAGCCGATGTTTCAGATTTCGAGCAGAAAAAATGGAAGAACCTTTAAAGGAATCAACTCTCAGCTAAAAATCTGGCATAACTTGTATATGAAAAAAAGAGCAGTCCACACCTATGTGGAATTGCTCTTTTGCCCAGGCGACCGGCCGTATATCCGATGCTCCATCGTGGTTAATCCCACTTTTGTCGCCAGTTACATCGGATTCTCATTTTTCCACCTTATCTTAACGGATTAGCGGCCGAAAATCAACAGATTCCGTACAAAACAGATGAGTAATACTAATTTTATTCGGAAGAAGCCTTTAGCTTGTCCAGCAGCTTATGCAGCGCCGTACGGATTTCCGCAGCTGTGACATCGTAGTCTTCTCGCGAACCGCCAAACGGATCTGAAATATCAAAGCCCGGAATCCGTTGGTGTAATTCAATCATTCGTTCACGCTCCTGCGCCGATAGCTCTTGTCCAAGTGAAGCCATCAACTGCTGTGAAGCATATAAACCATCCAACTCCTGTACATCATTCAACACCGCATCCCGGTTCTCCACATATTCCTTAAGTGTAAATACTTTGCCCGCCGTTTGGGGAAAGCGTTGAATTACGTGCTGTTTATGTCCTTGCGTCAAGGTTAAGATCAGATGCGCCCACCCGGCAAGCCCGTCGCTCAAAGGGGTTGAAGTGATCTGATCGGATATATCGTGATCACGTAGAACCGCCTCTGCATGTCGGGATATCGGTGTGCCTTCCATCGCGGCTACTCCCGCAGAACGCACTTCCAGTTCTAGCCCATGCTCAGCAGCCAACTTACGCAGCATGCCTTCAGCCATTGGACTGCGACAGGTATTTCCTGTGCATACGAATAAGATATTCTTCAACGTTTTCACCCCCCGTATGTTAAAAAATATATAAACAGAGGATTACTATAATCCTAATCCTTTACGATAACCCTGCACTTATTTTACACTGTCTACACTAAAATCAAAACATAAACATAAAGCCGAATGCCAACAAAATGGCACCACCCACTGCTTCCCCATAATCTCCTAGATTACGGCTGACCTTGCGACCCAGCAGCAGGCCCAGCATCGCCATTGCTCCCCCGCAAAAACCAAACGCCAGAACGGACAGCACCAGATCACTTTGGAACATACCCAGTGACACTCCTACAGAAAATGAGTCAACGCTCACCCCAAGTGCAAACAGCAAAAGGCCTAAAGGCGAACGATGATCCAATACCTGTACGCCGTCTCCTTTAAAGGAATTATACACCATATGCCCGCCCAAAAGGATGAGTAGACCCCCTGCGAAGTAGGCCGTCACATGACCTAATAAAGAACTCATATAATGGCCTGTGAACATTCCCAGTAATGGCATCAGAATGTGAAAAAAGCCAATGACAGTACTGATGCGCAGCACGTCTCGCAGGCGTATCCCCTTCATGCCGATCCCTACGCCCAGCGATAACGCATCCATTCCTAGCGCTACCGCCATGATCAGAATCGTTACAACCTGCCCGGCATGGGCAGAGGCTGCCAGCATACTCCATCCCTCCATTATCCGTCTGTTCTTGTACACGTTATGCGGACAAGGGGCAAATCAGTACAAGCATGTACTGAAAGTACCCAATACCGAGACGAGGAGGGAGGAAAATTTAATATAAGAGGCTCTGATTCGACAGAAGCTACAAGCGGACGATTCGGTGACCTGCCGCTTTAAGCAGGCGGTTCATGACGGCGTCTCCCAATCCCTTCGGCGGACAGGATTCCGCCAAAATGTAGGTGACGCCGTCCTCGTCGCAGCGACGCAGCACGCCGTACAGGCGCTGCGCCGCCTCATGGAGCGCGTCCAGCTTGCCTAGCGTATAGACGCGCTCTCCGGCGTAGCCGGCGGCATGCTCGTCGAACGCGAGCACTGCCGTGCGCTCCCCGCGCGCGGAAGCCTCCGCCAACGCGGCGCGAATCCAGCCCGTCACCTCAACGGACGACGGGCCTTGTACCACGCTCAAGCGGCCTCGCGGCGCGTAGTGCGTGTACTTCATGCCCGGCGAGCGCGGGGCTGGGCTGTCCGCGTCTTCCCCGGGCGTAGCAGCCAACGCCGGGTCCAGCACGACGGCGCGAGCAACCGCAGCGAGCTGCTCAGCCGTCACGCCGCCGGGGCGCAGGATGGTGACGGTTCCGTCGTCACCCGCCTGCACCACCGTGGACTCCAGCCCCACCCCCGTGGGACCTCCGTCCAAAATGCCGCCGATTCGGCCCTCCAGATCCTCTCGCACATGCTGTGCAAGGGTGGGACTGGGTCTTCCCGACCGGTTGGCGCTTGGCGCAGCCAGTGGACAACCCGCTTCAGCGATCAGACGAAGCGCTATCGGATGATCCGGCATGCGCACACCGACTGTATCCAGCCCGGCTGTCACACGCGATGACAGTGCCTGCGGCACTACCGGCAATACGAGAGTCAGCGGTCCCGGCCAGAACATATTCATCAGCGCTCGGGCTGTATCGTTTATTTCTGCTACCATACCCTCTAATTGATCAGCATCAGAAATATGTACAATGAGCGGGTTATCGGAGGGACGTCCTTTGGCAGCGAATACCGCCTCCACCGCTTTTGTACTACGAGCATCGGCCCCCAGGCCGTACACGGTCTCCGTAGGAAAGGCTACCGTCTCTCCAGCTTGGAGGAGTACGCCAGCCTCCCGTATGCCCTTTTCCGCCGCGATCCGAGTCTGTTCAGCCCAAACTTCGTCAGAAACATCCCCGTCAATGTTGCTCACAGGAACCAAACATCTTACATCCCACCATTGGGTATGGGAAGACCTCAATGCCTGCTTCAGCTCGCAATTTTCCTGTTCGTCCAGCTTTTGCTCCGATTTTTCCTTTTGCACAAAATCTCCGCGCAAGTCTTGCATTTGATTCGATTTATCACTCATATCAGATCATCCCATATCTTATTGTCATATACAGGCCAGTGATTTCGCTTGATCCTATAAGGCTACTTTGAAAGATCAGTTTATTTGGCTCTGCCATGTGTATATCTATCGTAAGCTCCATTATAGCATATGGGGAAACTTACACTCCTCAACGTTTAGGCAAACAAGCCACTCACCCAGCTACACAGTCCCGCAAGTGCATCCCACAGAAAAAAACGTACTTCCGGCTCCTTGTCAGCGGCATTCGTCCGACTTTCTCCGTGATCCGTTTTTGCTGATACTGTTTGTGCCGCTGCTTCACCACTGCCTGCATCAATAAAGCACAGCGGAGGAAACAGCACGCACCACCAATTTTGCCCTTTTCCTTGCCCCAGCGTAACCCGAAGCGCTTCATAATTCCCTGCTGGGTAGACCAGACCACCGTACATTTTCGTCGGGAAAGGTACGCTCGCCAGTTCCACCTGATGATCATATGCAATGCCGCGACGAGCCAGTTCCGTACCTACCAAACGGTCAATTTCAGGTAAATGAGCACCAATCAATGATCTAGCTTGATCTAAGCTTTGCGGGTTTTCCAGCTCACCCACCCAGGCATTCATCTGCTGTACAATAGCGTCCCGTATTTCGCGTTTAACCAGCTGATCCTCCGGACGATCCGAGTTGGCCAAAATACGCAGTCGAATGGAGTCATGTGGAATCACATTCAGCCCTGTTGTAGCTACTCCTGATGCTAAGGTACCTCTTGTTCCAGTGGTCATAGCAGCATCCGTCTTTTGACCTTCCCAAGACATCATTAATATCGAAATACAAAATAGTATCATTGCAGCTTGCTTGATCCAATTTCTCATCTTCGTCTCCCCCAAACCCAAACTCTATCATGTCTATCAGTCTGTCCGGTTTGGGAGAGTCTAAACCTATGCATCTTGTAAAAGATTCAAGAACACTTTACAGATTTTCTTCCATACACCCTCAAATCATGCTACACCAAGCTTCTGACCCTCACCGAGGCATATAAAAAAGCCCAGATTTCACAATCTGGACTCTCTCGTTGCACCGTTTCAACTCACACAAATGCCAATCAGTTTCAAGCCAAATCCACCTGCACTAGGCTTTTTTCGCCTTCCTCAAGCTTACTCTGGAAGGCTGTGGCAGATCGTCCTCTAGCTCTTGGCCGTGCACCTTAATACTCATAACCAAGCCGATACTAGCCATGTTAATAAGCAACGAGGTACCACCATAACTTATGAACGGGAGCGTAATCCCGGTTAGCGGCATAATGCCCAGAAACGCACCAATATTCTCAAAAATCTGGTACAGCAACATGGACACAATCCCAACAATAATATACGGTCCGGCGCGATCCCGGCATTCCAGCGAAATCAGGATCATTCGGTGAATCAAAATAAAATATAACAATAGCAGCACTGAAGAGCCTACAAAGCCAAATTCCTCCGCTACGACTACAAAAATAGAATCCGCGTACGTATAAGGAACACGCCCGGACTGTACCGAGGTTCCTTGCAAAAAGCCCTTGCCCATCATCCCGCCAGAGGCTATCGCCAGCTTGGCATTTTTGGTATGATAAGACGCCTTCGCGGTTGCCTCTTCCGGTACCAACCAAGGGTCCAAACGCTCAACCCAGTGACTACGGCCAATCCCCTTCATAAAGGAATCAATCTCATCGTGAAACGAAATATAAGCCTTGATCCCGCCACCAACGGCGACTGCAAATACGATGAATCCGATTAACGCATGGGATGCCTTCACATTACCAATCCATAGCATACCAATGACGATGACAATGTAACCGAGCGCATTACCCAAGTCATTTTGTGCCATAACCATGGCAAACGGGACAAAGCTCACCAGAGCGACTGGAAGAACATCCTGAATGAAATACAGCTTGCTCTTGCGCTTTTTGATCAGCATATAAGTCAGAAAAATGATAAGGACCAGCTTGAATACCTCAGCAGGCTGAAGATTCAAGCCACCAATTTTCAGAAAGCCCTGAGAGTTGTTAACCGTCCCGCCAAAAAATCCGAGACCCAATAGGAATATTCCGCCTCCATATACGTACAGGGCTTTTTTAATGAATATCCGAAAATCGACCATCGCTAAACCCAAGATCGCCACAAAACCCAATATATAATACCCAATCATCCTCTGGTAATCGTTGCCGTGATCAGGCAGGTTCGTAGGAGCTCTACCTGCGCTGTATACTGTTACGATACTAATCGCCATGAGCAAAATCAGAATAAAGATAACCGGACCGTCAATTTTTTTCAATTTCTGAAGCATGATTTCCCCCTGAGCCGTTTCTCGGTCATACTCCTCTTATTCTAAAGGAAAGACTCGCAAAAAGAAAATGCAGCACTACTCCGAGACACCTAGGACATGTCGTTCGATCCCAGCAAGGTCAGGAACGATTATAATGTTCTTCCAATGACCCGCCTGTTCCAGCAGGTCAGCCACGTCTCTGGCCTGTCCCATCCCCAATTCAAACCCGATTAGCCGGGGCGGAGCCTGAAGGAGTCCGAGCTGCTCCAGCATTGCCCGATACGGGCCGAGCCCGTCAGGACCACCATCCAACGCCATCCGCGGCTCATGGTCGCGGACCTCTGGCTGTAAGCCAGCGATGTCAGCAGCCGGGATGTACGGCGGGTTGGACACGAGAATGTCCACCCTCGTTCCCGCAAATGGCGTCAGCAGATCGCCCTCGCGGAATTCTACGGCTGCGCCGTTCGCAGCGGCGTTATGAGCCGCTACTTTTAACGCGGCAGCCGAAATATCCCCTGCCGCCACGCGCCAGCTCGGTCGCTCAGCCGCCAGCGTCACGGCAATCGCACCGCTGCCCGCGCCGATGTCGAGCGTCTGCGGAGCGCCGCTTGGCCACAGCCGATCACCGTGCTGGAGTATCGCCTCGACGAGCAGTTCTGTCTCCGGGCGTGGGATCAGCACCGACGGCGAAACCATGAACGGGCGGCCATAGAATTCCTGCCGTCCGATAATATACTGCGCCGGTTCACCCGCAGCTTTGCGGGCTATGGTCCGTTCCCACGCCTCCTTGGCGGTGGAAGGGAACGGATCACCCAGAGCGGCGTAAAACGCCGTACCTTCCAACCCAAGCACATGCTCCAGCAGCAAACGGGCATTATGCTGCGGCTCCAGAACGCCACAGCTTCCTAAAAAAGAAGAAGCCTCAACTAAGGCTTCTCTGACACTCATGTTCCGTTCCGGCGACATCCGATACACACAATCGCGTTCGTTCCCCAAAACTTAAACCTCTTGTTCCATCAAATCAGCCTGCTCTGCAATCGTGAGCGCCGATACGATTTCTTCGATCTCCCCGTTCATCACCTGGTCCAGCTTATGCATAGTCAGGCCAATACGATGATCCGTTACACGGCTTTGCGGGAAATTGTAGGTACGTATACGCTCACTGCGGTCTCCGGTGCCTACTTTGCTCTTACGCTCGCCTGCATATTTGGCTTCCTCTTCCTGACGCAGCATATCCGAAATACGGGCACGCAAAACTTGCAGCGCCTTCTCCTTATTGGAGTTCTGGGATTTTCCGTCCTGACAGGTTGCCATAATACCTGTTGGCATATGCGTTACACGCACCGCCGACTTGGTCGTATTAACGGACTGTCCGCCTGCACCGCTGGAACAGAACGTATCCACGCGAATATCCTTATCGGAAATTTCAATATCCACTTCTTCGGCCTCAGGCATAACGGATACTGTAGATGTCGACGTATGAATACGCCCACCTGATTCCGTCGTCGGAATCCGCTGTACGCGGTGTGCGCCGCTTTCGAATTTCATTTTGCTGTATGCACCACGACCGTTAATCATGAAAATAACCTCTTTAAAGCCCCCGAGATCATTCATGTTCGCGTCCATCAGCTCTACACGCCAGCCTTGAGTATCGGCATAACGAGTATACATCCGATACAAGTCAGCTGCGAACAGTGCCGCTTCGTCACCACCTGCTGCACCACGAATCTCAATAATAACGTTCTTATCATCATTCGGGTCCTTTGGCAGCAGCAAAATACGGATTTTTTCATCCAACTCCCGCTTGCGAACACTCAGTTCTTCAATCTCCATTTTGACCATTTCACGCATCTCGTCGTCCAGCTTTTCACCCTGCATGGTTTTTGCAGCTTCCAGCTCTTCAACGACATTTTTATATTCGGTATATGCTTCATAAGCAGGCTGTAAATCAGACTGTTCTTTGGAATAATCTCTAAGTTTCTTGCTATCGTTCGCTACATCCGGATCGCAGAGCAGTTCGCTCAGTTTATCGTAGCGGTCCGCCAATGATTGCAATCGGTCCAACAAGCGATTCACCTCTTCAGTTAAATTAATATGAAACCAGCTTCAATTTCACTGGCTACAGCTCTTTATTATACCAACTAATTCATGAATTAGCTACAAGAAATACTGACTAATTTAGGATTTTGCAAAAATCCACACAACATGCAAAACAATAAAAAAGTCGCCGCCCTAATATAGGCAGCGACCACGTAATCTAGCACCTTTCAGAACACACATAATGAAGTCATCGTCTTTTATATATCCGAATCAGGTATTGTATTCTGGAAATTATATATTAAACATTAAAACGGAAATGCATAACGTCTCCGTCCTGCACTACATATTCCTTACCTTCCAGACGAAGCTGACCACGTTCCTTAGCCCCGTTCATCGAACCAGCAGCGACCAAATCGTTGTAGGATACAACCTCGGCACGAATAAATCCGCGTTCAAAATCCGTATGAATTACGCCCGCAGCACCCGGTGCCTTCGTTCCTTTGTGAATCGTCCAAGCGCGTACTTCCTGCACACCTGCTGTGAAATACGTATACAGGCCCAGCAAGCGATAAGCTGCTTTAATCAGACGGTTCAATCCGGATTCAGCTAATCCCAGCTCCTCGAGGAACATCGCCTTGTCTTCGCCTTCCAGCTCAGCAATTTCAGATTCTACCTTGGCGCTGATCGGCACCACTTCTGCATTTTCCGCCACGGCAAAATCGCGTACCTTTTGCACATATGGATTGCTATCCGCTTCCGTTACGCCATCTTCGCTAACATTAGCTGCGTAGAGTACAGGCTTCATCGTAAGCAAATGAAGATCGCGTACAATCAACCGTTCTTCATCCGACAATTCTAAGCTACGCGCAGGTTTATCAGCATACAGCGATTCCTTGATCCGCTCCAACACTTCTACTTCTTGGGTGTACTGCTTGTTGCCACCCTTCATGTTTTTGCGGGAACGTTCAATACGCTTGTCTACACTTTCGATATCCGCCAGAATCAGTTCCAAATTAATGGTCTGAATGTCGCTGATCGGGTCAATTTTGCCGTCCACATGGGTAATGTTCTCATCTTCAAAGCAACGTACCACATGTACAATCGCATCCACTTCACGAATATGAGCCAAAAACTTGTTACCCAGACCCTCGCCCTTGCTCGCACCGCGCACAAGTCCTGCAATATCAACAAATTCAAATGCCGTTGGCACCGTTTTATTCGGCACAACCAGTTCGGTCAGCTTATCCAGCCGCTCGTCTGGTACTTCAACGACGCCTACATTGGGGTCAATCGTACAAAATGGATAGTTTGCGGATTCCGCACCCGCCTGCGTTATTGCGTTAAAAAGTGTTGATTTGCCCACGTTCGGCAAGCCCACAATCCCCGCTTTTAAAGCCATAATCAGAACAACTCCCGTTTATATAAAATATGCGTTATGCCATCCGTTAGTTTACCAACCCACATTATATATGAGAACCTATACACGCGGCAAGCATACGGTTATGAAATTCAGGATATTGCTATATCCCTATTTAGATTTCTTTGCTCATCTGGATATCTGTAATCCGATAGCCCGACTTGCGATATACATGCAAAGCTCGCTCATTATGCCCAAATACATGCAAACCGATGCGTACAGCTCCCAGCCTGCGAGCCTCCTGTTCCAAAGCCTCCATCGCCTGCGTGCCTAGACCCCTCCCTTGGTATGAATCGTATACAAGAATATCCAGTAGGAAGGCTTCTTTTCCTTGCACCCCATCCGTAATATTGAACCAGATGTAGCCAGCTTCCTCCTGACTCTGCCCCCCGGCATCGGAAAACATCAACATATACAGGTGAGCATGAGGTGTGTCTAGTCTCTGTGGCAGGTATCGAGCAAAACTTTCTGCCGCACGTTCTGGTGCTTCTTCTACCGTCCATGTACCCGCTTGGATTTTCTCATCCGCGTAGTCGGCAAGCGAGCGTTGTTCAAATTGATCATATTGCTCTGCATTCATCGGAACCAATGTAATAAGTCCGCTCATCCGTTTACCTTCTTTCTTAGTCGAGTCGTATTTTTGAGTCCTTCTATTCCATCTACCCCAATACCAAACATAACCGTGCGGAGTTCCAGTTCGACCTGCTCCATACGTGCCTCCAGCGCTTCACTAGAGGCAACCGCAGAACCGAGCAAAGAACGCCCGAAGCCTGCCATGTCAGCTCCCAAAGCAAGCGCCTTCGCTGCATCGACACCGTCTCTCAGTCCACCGCTGCCGATCAGAGCACCATGTGGCTCAGCGGCTCTGACTTCCACGATACAATCAGCGGTCGAGTTGCCCCAATCCGCAAACGCCTCCGCCGCCGCACGACGCACAGGATCAGGATTGCGAAATTTCTCCACTTGGCTCCAGCTTGTCCCGCCTGCGCCAGCGACATCTATAAAGGCTGCACCCGCATCATACATTCTCGATGCCGTCTCGCCATCTATGCCCCAACCTACTTCCTTCACTCCTACAGGCACTGAAAGCTGACGACACAACTCCTCAATGCGTTGAAGCAAACCGCTAAAATCCAAATTCCCTTCAGGTTGAAAAATCTCCTGCAATCCGTTCAAATGCAGCACCAACATATCTGCTCCGGCAATTTCCACTGCACGGCGACAATCATCCACACCAAATCCGTAGTTCAGCTGCACCGCACCCAGATTGGCAAGGATCGGGATACTGGGTGCCAGACTGCGAACCGCAAAGGTTGAGGCCAGTTCTTCCCTTTCCACCGCAGCCCGTACCGAACCGACGCCCAGCGCCCAGCCGCGTCTCTCCGCTGTCTCTGCTAGTCGCTCATTAATCGCTCCTGTCTCGGCGCTGCCGCCTGTCATAGAGCTAATAAGCAGCGGTGTTCGTACAGCTCGTCCTAAAAAAGTAGTATCCAGACGAACCTCGTCAAAATGCAACTCCGGCAGAGCGCAGTGCTTAAAGGCATACCGTTCCAGCCCGCTGGTGATGCCTTGTCCGGCCACATCTTCTTGCAAACAAAGGCGGACGTGCTCAATCTTCCGTTCACCTGTCCTTGCGGCAGGCAGCAAAGAGCCGGATTTGTTAAAACCGTCAGGTGCTCCCTTTATATTATCCGTACTACTCATCTATGTCCCACCTCATCCAAAGTCACTCTGTTATTGCATCAAGTTCAAGAAGCACAAATAAGACCGTTCCCGAACACGGTAACCGATCTATTTATCGTCTCTTATATTCAATATCGTAGCCCTTAAAGTGGCTATTTTAAGATACTTTCATTGTATCATGGATGGAAAAATATATACACGATCGTGAACATTTTTTCTTACCCATGGCCATGTTCAAAATTTGCAATAAACCAGTTATTTCGGAAACTCTACAGAAAAGCCGCTCCTAATTGAACTGCCGCTTTTCTGCAAAATGCCTACTCGAAAGGACGATCCCTATTCCAGCAAGATAAAGGCCATTTACAATCTCCTCTATCCCTTCATCGAATCAGGTACAGATGAAATGCTTTCTGCTTGTTCCTTCGTACGCCCATGTCCAAATTTGAATACCAGAATACCACCGATAATGACCAATACTCCGATCAACTTGTTAAAGGTAAACGGAATCTTTTCTAATCCCAGCCATCCTAACGAATCCCACAACAGGGCCGTGCCTAATTGCGCCGTCAATACTATGGAGATCGCATAGGTCGGGCCAAGTCGCTTCATTCCTTGCACCAGACAGAACACAACACCGACACCAATCATGCCACTGAACCAGTACCACGGCTGCATATGCTGTAAAGTAAATGTATTTTTCCCTTCAAAAATAAGACTTCCGAGTAAGGAAGCCACGAACCCTGTTCCCAGCACCAATGTTGTTGTAGTCCACGATCCTGTCCGTTCATTCACCTTATTATTGAATATCGTTTGCAGACTGACCAAGGCACCTGCGATAATCGCCAATACAATTCCTAATAACATATGTTAACTCTCCCTTGATGATCCTTGATATTCTTCTGCTTTCATAAATGCCCATATTACAATGATTCATAAATATTATGTCCTGCCAGTTCACTCAAACCTTTTCTGTCCCGAATGACAATGTAGCCTTTTGTCCGTTCAACCCATCCATCTTCAATCATTTTGCGAATAACACGGTTGAGATGTCTATAGCTGGTTCCGATCAAATTCGCCACATCTACCAGACTGGATGCACGTAATTCCTCATGAAAAGCCGTATTCGATTCGTCAAAAGAAACCGATAGCAGGTAGCTCGCCAGCCTGACTTCCACCGGATACATGAGATTGAAACTGGAAAAGTCGGAGTCCAGGCAAAACTTTCGCGTGACAATATCCAATAGAAATTGCAGCAAAGGAGCATAGTCTCTGCCGTATTTGTTCATCCATTGGTGGTGAATACCGATCACATAGATCGGAGACACTGCCTCTACTGTGTTGATGACGTGACTACTCCGAATATATTCAACATCTCCTATAACCTCGATCGGTGTTTTGAAGCAAAGAATCAGGGTCTTCCCTTCTGTAGAGCTGGTATAAATCTTGACCTTGCCCTGCACCAGTATATATAGATGCTCGATGGGGTCCCCCTGTAAACAGAGCTTTTCCCCTTGCTCCAAACGATGCAACGACAAATAAGGATGTAGCGGCTCGTAGAGTATGGATTCCAACTCATGCAGCTGCAAAAAATATTTTAGCTGCTCTTGATCCTGAATTTCTCTCATTCCTAAGCTCACCTTCAATCTCTACATTCTAAGCTTTCTTTACAAGTTAAATTTCTATTTTAAAGCTTCAGAATAATTACACCCGCGATCATCATACCAATACCTATAAATTGTGGCAGCTTCATCTTTTGCTTCACTATACCGAACCATCCCTTAATATCTACCAGGAAGGTTAAACACAACTGCGCAATCAACAACGCCGAGATCGTGAACGTAACGCCAATATGTTGGATTGCCGTGACTTCACTAAATATAATAATTGCTGCAAAGGCACCGCCCCAAAGATACATCGGCTTTACCTGTTTCAGTTCAGCCACATTGCCATCCCTTGTAAACATCCAGACTAATGCTGCCAAAATAAAGCCTATTAGCTGAGTAACAGTGGCCGCCTGCCATGTACCGATATCCTGACTAATCCGTGTATTTGCTACCCCCTGTAGCGTAATACACGCTCCTCCCAGAAAAGCAAACAAGATTCCTCTCATAAATCGTTATTCTCCCCATGTAAATGACTTTTCTATATATTAAATTATAGGGCAGACTTCCTATAAAGGACATATGTCCTCAACGAATAGTAAAACATCTTCCATTTCATTTTATTTAGTATCCGCGTCAATCCTGCACACTTGCGTTAATAACTTGACAGTATCCCATCATAAAACTGCATGTTCCGGCACGATAAAATGGAATGCAGCATTCAATTGAGGAGTTGATCGTCATATGACTACACGTGATCCGCTGCATTCTGTGCCGGAATATCAAAGAAGAACTGAGAAAAAGGGTCAGGCTTTTAAAATCGCCATTCTGATGCTTATCCTCTGGCTGATTGCCGTCATGCTGTATCAGACCCATAAACCATTGCCTCCGTTCGTCTCTTATGAGAGTCAGGAGTATTCGACCCATGAGGTAAACTTCTGGACAGATTTGACCTATCCCACCGGGGATGGAAGCACTGCACAGCATGAAGGTCAAATTTTCAATCGTATGCTCGGGATCATTGATGAAGCCCAACAATTTATTGTCATCGACCTGTTTCTGTTCAATGACTATAAGCATAAAGGTCAGCACTTCCCCCAAGTCAGCGCACAAATGACCGATCATCTTATTGCCAAAAAGAAAGCTTATCCGGATATGCCTATCTTTTTCATTACAGATGAAGTCAATACCAACTATAATTCTGCCCCCAATCCTTTGTTGGAGAATATGAAGCGAGCAGGGATCCAAGTCGTGCAGACCGATGTAGACCCGTTGCGGGACTCCACCCCCATCTATTCGGCGGTGTGGCGTACCTTTTTCCAATGGTTCGGGCAGCAGGGCACAGGCTGGATTCCCAACCTGATGGCCAGTGACGGACCTGATGTTACGGCTCGCTCCTATCTTAAGCTGTTGAACGTCAAGGCCAATCACCGAAAATTGGTTGCCAACGAACAGACAGCGCTCATTTCTACAGGCAACGTGCACGACGCGAGCGCCTATCACTCCAATGTAGCGCTGGAGGTGAAGGGGCCTATCATCGGAGACATTTTACAAACAGAGCAGGCGGTGTTGGACTTTTCGGGCGGTGGGCAGCTTCCTGCCTATACACCACAGGCCGAATCCAAAGTTCCATCGAGTAAGGACAGCTATCGGATCAAATATCTAACTGAGGGCAAGGTATACACCTCAGTTCTGGATGGCATTGCGCAGACGAAGAAAGGTGACAGCATTCATATGGGCATGTTTTATTTGGCTGACCGCAAAGTATTGAACAGCCTGCTGGATGCCTCTGCCCGCGGTGTAAACATCCAACTGCTGCTGGACCCCAATCAAAACGCGTTTGGTCAGGAAAAAATCGGCATCCCCAATCGTCCGGTTGCCCAGGAGTTGTCCGATAAATCGGGCGGGAACATTCAAATTCGCTGGTATCATACCACCCATGAGCAGTTCCATACCAAACTGATTTATATCGCCAAGGCGCAAGGAGAGCATATCATTTGGGGTGGCTCTACCAATCTGACCCCCCGTAATCTGGATGATTTGAATCTGGAAAATGAGTTGTGGGTGGCCGCTCCGGCGGACAGCAAGCTGACCCGACAGGTTGCGGCCTATTTTGATAAGCTATGGAATAATCAGGGGGCTGAATACAGTTTGGATCTAGCAGCTTACGAGGATCATTCAACATTTTGGAAAGATATTATATACCGTCTACAGGATATTTTAGGCTTTACTACATTTTAACTACGGGATACTGCTGTAGCGAATTCGTTTATGCTTACAGCAGCGGTGAAAGCAGCCGCGCGAGCGATTCCATCAAACGTTTGAACAGACGTTTTTTCATGAATTCTTCACGTACAATCAGGCTGGCAGAGTGCAAATCTCGTTCGTAGTCTGTTACCATCTGCTGCACACTGTGCGTTTGAATTAACAGGGCGTTAACTTCAAAATTCAAATGAAAGCTACGCATATCCATATTGGCTGTCCCGATCGTCGCAACTTCCCCGTCAATGATGAGGAGCTTGGAGTGGAGGAACCCCTTCTCATATTCATATACCTTGACTCCAACCTCCAGTAACGACTGGAAGTACGAATGAGACGCGAGAAACGGTAGCCATTTATCCGGTTTTGCGGGAAACAGAATACGCACGTCCAACCCGGACAAGGCAGCCATCCGTAAGGCAGTCAGGATATCTTCATCCGGGATAAAATAAGGAGTGGCAATCCAGACTGATTTTCGGGCGGACGTGATCATGGAAAAAAAGAGATTTTTGAGTACTCTCCGCTCATTATCCGGGCCACTGGCAATAATCTGCACGCCTCCGTCCGTAATTGGTTCAATATTGGGAGACAGATATTCGCTATCGAGCACCGACTCACCCGTCATGTGAAGCCAATCTTGTAGAAATATAAGCTGCAACGTCCGTACAGCTTCGCCCTTCACAATCATATGCGTATCACGCCAAAAGCCGTAGGCTTTGTTGCGGCTGAGATACTCATCTCCCACATTTAGACCGCCAATTAATCCGATATTACCGTCGATGACTACAATTTTACGGTGATTACGATAGTTTACCCGGCTGGAGAAGAACAAGATCCGAGCGCCGCCGTACGCAACAACCTCTACTCCTGCATCTCTCATTTCCTTCAAAAAGGACTTCGACAACTGAATACTGCCCACCGCATCGTACATAAACCGAACCTTAACACCCGCTTTAGCCTTTTCGATCAAAATTTTCTGAATGCTGGTACCGATATCATCCGACCGGAAAATGTAATATTCCATATGGATATGATGCTGCGCCTTGCGCAGTTCTTCCAGCAAAGTGGAGAAGGTTTCATCTCCATTGTTCAGAATTTGAGTTTCTGTCGCAAAATAAATCGGGGAGCGGGCCAGTCTGCGGGCCAAACGCATCAACTGCTGCTGCTCACCTGTAAAGCAGGTCAGATCTCGTTTGACTCGCAAAGCATCCTTTTCTATGCGGTCGTAAGCCTGTTGGTCACGCAATGCCTTTTTATCATACTTGCGACGCTTGAATACATTTTGCCCAAACAGAAAATAAAGAGGAAGTCCAACGACTGGCAGCAATGCCAGCAGCAAAATCCAGGACATCGTAGTGGAGGGATTACGATTCTCCGTAAAAATAATTAGACTGATGGAGATCACTGTCAGGGTGGAAAAAATACTGATGACAGTTCCTTCATTTTTGCCGATGTAATTAAACAAGCCAAAATAATAAATAATAAACACCATAGCCGCGATCAATACGGCCAGTAAGCTTCGCCTCATAACTAACCTCACTTCCAGTGGACTGCATTTGACAAGTATTCTTCATTATATTGTACATGAGCCCCTTATTTCTTCCCACTTTTTTATTAAAATGTTGATAAAAAAAATCCAAAGAAAAGCTTTATACAAAACGCAATGATGCTGGGTTGACACTTGCTTTTTTTCGTGCAAGAATAAACTAACGAACGTTAGGTAGGTGATAATAATGGGGATGGAAGAGATTCGAAAGGCCGCTCTTTTTCAATTTGCCACCAATGGGTATGAGGGAGCCTCCTTGAGCAGTATTGCCGCTGAGGTTGGTATCCGAAAACCGTCTATATACGCGCATTTCCAAGGCAAGGAGGATCTGTTTCTACAGGTGGCTAGGTACGCTTTTCAAGAGCAGAATTTACGTATTTTCGAATACTTTACGGAACGTAAAGATCAGCCGCTTAAGCATACCCTGCATGACTTCTTGTTTTGGATGGGACAGGAATATGAGAGCAACGACTCAGCCAAGTTTATGCTTCGCTTTTCCTTCTTTCCGCCAGTATCGTTGTATCACGAGGTGCTGAATATTGTTAATCCTTTTCTGGATAAAATGGAGCGGAAATTAACTCGCCGCCTCCGGAATACACGGGATCGGGAACCCTTTGGGCATATGGAGCCAGTGGATGTGGCTTTGGCTTACATGACCCTGGTGGACGGGGTCATGGTGGAGCTCCTGTACAGTGGAAGCATCAACTACCACCGAAGACTGAACGCTGCATGGCCTATTTTTTGGCGTGGATTACGTTAACCTCACCTCATGAAGCGTGAAGCCGTCGAACTTATAAAATTTATTTTTAAGGAGAACATTCATCATGAATCGCAGTTGGATTTACGTTTTTGTTGGAGGCCTGATTGAGGTTGTATGGGTATCGGGTTTGAAGCATGCGGACTCTATACTCGCCTGGATTGTAACCGTGCTGGCCGTGGTGGCCAGCTTTTATTTAATCATGAAGGCTGCGAACCGACTGCCTGTAGGCACAGTGTATGCTGTATTCACCGGACTAGGGACAGGGGGAACAGTCGTAGGCGAAATGCTGCTATTCGGAGAACCGTTTCAATGGTCCAAAACACTATTAATCGCCCTTTTGCTGGCAGGTGTGGTCGGTCTGAAGTTAGTTACCGACCGTGATGTTCAGGAAGGGAGTGGCGCATAATGGCTTGGATTGCATTGGTTATCGCGGGGTGCTCGGAAGTGTTAGGAGTCATCGGTATGAAGGGAGTTACGGTGGGCAAAGGCTGGAAGTCCTTAGTGCTTATGGTCCTATCCTTTGTTCTTAGCTTCTCTCTACTCAGCTATGCCATGAAAAGTTTGCCTATGGGCACCTCCTATGCCGTATGGACAGGCATCGGAACGGTTGGCAGCACGATTACAGGCATGTTCTTGTACGGTGAACAAAAAAGCGTACTGCGCGTTTTATTCATCGCCATGATTCTTGCCGCAGCGTTGGGATTAAAGCTAATATCTTAGCATGAGCGAATGGCATCAAATATTGCGAATTGCTGATCTTAAAGGAGTGATGCCTTGTGATTACCACCGTAACACTTAACGCGGCTGTGGATAAAATCTACACGGTTGCAGGCTTCGGTTTGAATGCCGTCCACCGCATGGAAGGCGGCCTGACGGTACCGGGCGGCAAGGGCGTGAATGCCGCCCGCGTCATTCGCACGCTAGGTGAGCCTGTACGAGCGACCGGGTTTGCTGCCGGACACACGGGACGGCTGCTCATTGACGGGTTGAGCGCAGAAGGCGTAAGCACCGATTTCATTGAAACGGCACATGGGGAGACACGTCTCGCCATTACCGTGCTCGACCCGTCCGCGCGCACGCAGACCGAGCTGATTGAGAGCGGACCGACCGTTGGGCCGCTTGAATTAGCCGCACTGCGGCGCAAAATCGAGACCCTTGCCGAGGATTCGGCTTGGGTCGTATTCTCCGGCAGCCTGCCACCCGGCTGCCCGCCCGATCTGTACGCCGAGCTGTGCACACTGGCGAAGGCACGCGGCGCGCGGGTGGCGCTGGACGCGAGCGGTGAGGCGCTGCGCTTGGGGCTGCGCGGAAAGCCCGACCTCGTGAAGCCTAACGAGGATGAGGCTGCTCTCTTCGCGGGAATTGACGCCGCGCGCCCGGATGCCGCTGAAGCGGCGGCAGCAAAGCTGCTGGAAGCCGGAGCGCAGCTGGCCGTCATCTCGCTTGGCGCGCGCGGGGCGCTGGCGGTAACGCACGATGCGCGCTACCGCGTGAGCCTGCCAGACGCGGACATTGTCAGCGCGCTCGGCAGCGGTGACGCTATGGTCGCCGGGCTGGTCACCGGCGCAGCTACGGGGCTGGATCTCCCTGCCATGCTACGGCAGGGAGCGGCCTGCGGCACAGCGGCAGCTCTGCACGCCATGGCCGGGAAGATCGAGCTCCAGGACGTGAAGCGTCTGGAGCAGGGCATTACGGTGACGCTGTTGTAATTCAGCGTCACTTTTTTTTATTTCATCCAAGCATTCGTTTATCTTCATTTCACAAATACAGTTATTCCGAATGAGATAATTAAATTCCCCACTGATGCGAAATAAATCGGTGACTTCCTTCGCCTCTCTACAAAATTCAACCAACTCTTAATGTGGATGAAATATATCAAAAAGCCCTTGCCCACGGAGCAAGAACCTTTGTGGAACCCAATCAGCTTACACTTGGCGAACCTCCTATAGTTGTAACAAATGCATTAGTCCACAGCCCCAATGGTGAGGTTATCGAATTTATCGAGGATGTTGATTTTGATATGTCCTTATCTAGCAATAAGTAATTCTCATAGCTATTAAACGGTTCCTAAAAAACATCCGATATATTGATTATCGCTTTGTTTAAAGGAGTAGATTATCATCTCAATTGATTTCAATGTGTATTGGTTTCATTTTAGTTCCGATTTGCTGATGCCATTGTTCAGCTTGATTGGACTGCTACTCATCTATAGCACCAACCTAAGCCTCAACCGGGTTGGCAGCAAGATTAAGGTATTATACAATCCATCTAACCCTCGGGACGCCCGAATTGCAGGCGGTGTAAATGGTGCAGGCTGTCTGGCCTTTATGCTGTTTTTGATCGGTGTTCCCTTTGCTTTGAGCGGAATATTCGCTGATTGAAGTTTTTCCTTTAACTAGGCTCGGATCACATACTGGTAATAAAATTTATCGCCATATACATTGCCAGGCCTAAAATAATCAGTGCCGATATTTTGTTGAGCACAGTCCCAAACTTCCCTTCTGAATCCATACGTCCCACGAGACGCCCTGCCGTTGCCAGACCGATAAACCATATCCAAGATACGGATACGGCGGCCAGACAAAAGGCCCAGCGTTCCCCGCCGTCATATTGAAGGGAGCTGGTTCCAATTACGCCAACCGTGTCGAGTATGGCATGTGGATTCAATAGCGATACCGAAGCGGCAAAAATCATCTGGCGTTTCGGCAGCATCGCCTGACTTTCTCCCGAGGAAGCTGCCTTCGATCTCCATAAAGTCCAGGCCATATACAGCAGAAACAAACAGCCCGCCGCATAGAGTACGTTCGTGAGCCATAGAAATTGCTGCAAAATAAGAGACACGCCCCCAACCGCAAGCGTGATCAGAATTGTATCACAGACACCCGCTGTAATGACAGCAGGCAGTGCATTGCGAAACCGCGACTGGGACGCCCCCTGATTAAACACAAATACATTTTGTACCCCCAAAGGCAAAATCAATCCCAAAGCCAATAAAACGGCATGTATAATAGCTTCCAGCATAATTATATTCCCCCAAATTTAGTCCATCATATTTCTCTAGTATTGCTCTCCTAAATAGTCCTCGCGCAGGAAGCTTGTACGTTTCTAATCCTCTCGTATTTCCTTTAAATTCTTCACGTTCTGCGTGTTCTGTTGTACACTATGCTTCAACTGCTCTAACGCAAGCTCGTAGTCCCGCGGATTATTCATATTGAACGCGGCCTTATGCCACATGTCTTCACTCACCCGCGGCAAATCCTCTACCGTCGCATAACGAACGTTCAGCTTGTTCAACCAATCGGTGAGACGAAGCTGTCTATTGCGCAAACATTCCTCGGCAGACGGCAGCACGCTCCGATGGTACACAGCCAGCAACGGATGTATACGTCCATCCATAGAAGGTATTACTGCTTGCAATGTTGGTTCCGTCGTTCCATGCAACTCCGTCCATTTCTCAGTTACAACGAGCAGGTCTTGCAGCACCTCTAGCTGTATAAAAGGCATATCACAAGCGACAACCATTCCCCACTCCGTAGTAGATGCAGATAATCCCGCATGGATACCGCTTAGGGGTCCCATACCTGGAAAAACATCAGACACAGTTTCCATACCACTCAGACCATATCCTTGGTTATCACGAGTGACTACGACAACCCGCTGGGCAGCCTGCTGCAATGTAGTATACGTCTGTTCAAGCATAGTGGCTCCATTGATCTCAAGCAAAGCCTTATCCTGTCCCATTCGGCTGGAACGTCCTCCTGCGACGATAATACCAGTCACTTTCACAAATAAATCCTCCTTTTTTTTCAGAAAACAATTGAAAATATGCATATGAATTTTTGAACAAAATTTAATTATTACATAATTGTTAATTTATTGGTTTGTTAACCCTTTCAACACATGATACATTGGAATAAAGAACCTCCCCACAGATCGGCATCGATGCGCAGTTCTCTATCGGGCTAAGAAAGGAATGGCTTGTCTTGCAAAAGAGAGAAATTCAAGAGACTCCTCTATATTCCTTAAAACTGTATAATTTTTTTCTATATGGAGCTATGGTCATTTTCTCCAGCTTCTTCCCGTTGTATCTGCAAGATATCGGCATGGACAAGCTGGAGATCGGGAGTCTGATGGCCATCGGGCCTTTTGTATCCGTATTCGCGAACCCTTTTTGGGGCTATACAAGCGACCGGAGCCGTAACCTCCGACGTATTTTGCTATTTATGATTATAGGTACCTTGTTATTGCTACAAGCTTTATTTCATGTCCATACGTATATCATGATTTATGTGTCGATGATTGGTTTTTATTTTTTCCAAAGCCCTTTATTTGCGCAAAGCAACAGCCTAATTCTCAGCTATATTGAGGGCACAGACCGGAAATTTGGTGCATTCCGTATATGGGGCTCCTTCGGTTGGGCTGTGACAGCAGCAGTTGCCGGCATAGTTATTGACCAAACGGGGATATCCAGCATATCCACCATCTTTACGGTACTTCTTCTGGCTGCATTGATCTGCACCTTGTCGATTCCACCACTGAAAAGTACTGTGGAGACAGCAACCATCCATTTGCGCGGCTTTGGCAGTGTTTTAATGAACGGATACTTTATATCCTTTATTTTATTGGGCATCCTTGTATCCATCCCGAATTCGATCAACAGCGCCTTTATGTCCCTGTACATCACCGAGCTGGGTGGGTCCAAACAGATGCTTGGTTTTGCTGTTTTTATGTCATCGGTATTCGAAATTATTGTATTTTTGCTGTTTGATCGCTTCTTGAAGAAAAGAATGACCGTGATGGTCGGCTGTTTGGCACTCGTCAGTTTGCTGTTTGCCTTACGTTGGGAACTGATGGCTCTGGCCACAGACCCGATTCAGATTGTGTTCATTCAGGCACTTCATTGCGTCACCTTCGGTGGATACTTCTATGTAGGCACCCAGTTGACCGTCCTATTTACCCCTGCAGCATACCGATCATCCGGACAGGCCGTATATACCTTGACCTGGAGTGGTATATCCGGTATCGTAGCAGGTTTTGCGGGAGGATGGCTATTCCAGAACTTTGGTGGAGAAATGATGTACCATGCAGGGGTGTTCTTCGCCCTACTTGGATCTGCGGGATTCGCTATCATGTGGTATATGCTGTACAAGAACGGTTATCAGCCAGGACTGCCAGCGGGCACAAACGAATAGAAGAAGCCCCTTAACAACACTAGAGGAATGAGCTATCCTCCCTTCTGGCTCGTTAGCAAAGACAATAGAGTATCGTCAAGTCAATGATCATGTATAAAGAGTGTGCATGCGTAAAATAAAGGAGTCTGCCGACGGCAGACTCCTTTTCAACTTGGTCGCACGAAGCTACCATCTCTCCCACACTTTCCACCAGCCTATTGCTTAGGCAATTGGAAAGAGCTTTTCAACGATACAACACGGTTAAATACAGGCTGACCCGGTTGGGAAAGCTTCGGATCGACACTGAAATAACCATGACGGAAAAATTGGAACTTGTCCTGCGATTGAGCTTCTTTCATGTTCGGCTCGACATAACCATGAGCAATTTCCAAAGAGTTCGGGTTCAATTGGTCAAGGAATGTTTTTTCCGATGCATCCTCTTCAATCTCTTCCGTGTCCTCTGCGTTAATCAAAGGCTCATACAAACGGAATTCGGCAGGTACAGCCTGAGTAGCCTCTACCCAGTGGATCGTGCCTTTCACTTTACGTCCAGTAAAGCCTGATCCGCTCTTGGTTTCTATATCATAGGTACAGTGGATTTCCGTTACATTTCCGTCTGCGTCCTTAATCACATCGTTACATTTAATGAAGTAAGCATGCTTGAGACGTACTTCATTACCAGGGAACAAACGGAAGTATTTGCTCGGCGGATTTTCCATGAAGTCCTCACGCTCAATATAAATCTCACGGGAAAACGGAATTTGACGTGTACCGAGTTCCGGATTTTCAGTATTGTTTTCCGCCTCCAGCATTTCAACTTGTCCTTCAGGATAGTTTGTGATAACCACCTTCAACGGATCTATGACTGCCATGGTGCGGGGTGCCTTAAGCTTCAAATCCTCACGTACAAAATGCTCCAGTACCTGCAAATCGATGACTCCGTAGGCTTTGGAAATGCCTGTCTCATATACGAAGTTGCGGATGGCTTCCGGCGTGTAGCCGCGACGACGTAAACCGGAAATCGTCGGCATACGCGGATCATCCCAACCATCTACGTGCTTTTCATCGACCAGAAGCTTGAGCTTACGCTTGCTGGTTACGGTTTGAGCCAGGTTCAGCCGTCCAAATTCGTATTGGTGCGGTACCTTTTCCATCTCACATTCAGCTACAACCCAATCGTACAGCGGGCGCTGATCTTCGAATTCCAGCGAACAGAGCGAGTGCGTTACTCCCTCAATCGCATCTTCCAGCGGATGAGCAAAGGAGTACATTGGATAGATGCACCATGTGTCGCCTGTATTGTGATGTGCTGTGTGTGAAATGCGGTAAATAACTGGATCACGTAAATTAATGTTTCCTGAAGCCATATCAATTTTGGCACGCAGCACCTTTTCACCATTTTGGTATTTGCCTGCACGCATCTCTTCAAACAGCTTCAGATTGTCTTCCACACTGCGATCCCGATAAGGGCTATTTTGCCCTGGTTCGGTCAGTGTACCACGAGTTTCACGGATTTGGTCCGCGCTTTGGTCATCCACGTAGGCTTTACCCTTTTGAATCAGCAGGATGGCACGCTTGTACATTTCTTCGAAATAATTGGAGGCAAAATGTTTTTCCTCCCATTCATAACCGAGCCACTTCACGTCCTCCTGAATGGAGTTCACGTATTCCGTGTCTTCCTTCGCCGGATTGGTGTCGTCAAAACGCAAATTTGTGCGTCCTCCGAATTCATCTCCCAGCGAGAAATTGATCCAGATAGCTTTGGCATGTCCAATATGCAAATATCCGTTAGGTTCAGGCGGAAATCGTGTAACAACCTCCTTTACCTTACCCGTACGTAAATCCTCTTCAATAACATTTTTAATAAAATTGGGGGGAGTGATCGGCTTCTCCACGCTAATCAACCTTTCTTCCGTATAATCTGTGTAAAACCTGTTCCCTTAAATATACCCTTTCACACCGCATAACTCAATAAAATGAAAATCCTTATGCTCTCTTCAGCAAAAAAAGTGACAAGTTATGAAAAAGAGTTAACATTTTCGGCAAATAAATTCGTTATAGTGTATATATCTTTTATTTTGCCCGGAAAAGGAGACCCACCCGTGTTTAAGCTGCTCATTGTGATCCTGCTGTCTATGCTTTTGTCCTCTTCCGTCATGACTTCCGGCCATCCTTCATCGGACCCAGTGAACGAAACTGTACAATCTCAGCCGCTAGCCAGCGCTCCAGAAGACTCATCCGTCCGCTTATATGCCGTTAATCCGTCACAGGGATTATTCCAATCAGCTGTACTGGAAATCGGCCAGCAACGCCGCACATTCCGATGGTCAGGCTCGGCGGATATCTCCACCGCACCACAATTATTTTATAGGGATGTGAACGGGGATGGTGTCCGTGAAGCCGTCGTGATCCTCACGCGTGCCTCGGGAACGGGTGTCGAATTGCAGGAATTGCATATTGTTAACGCACGCACGATGGAAGAATATGCGGTCGAATCGGCAGTAGATGCTGTGTCCCAGCGCGTACATAGCTCAGTGGAGCTACGTGACCACAACCGCCAGGTTCATATTGCTGTCACGATTGACGGTGTTACACACACGATAAACCCTAAAGCATCCGTATTTTACGATGATCCAGCCCAATTTACAAAGTATCTCGATTTTAGCTCTGTCGTAATGTATGATGCTGAACAGCTTCCTCTGCAAGCCACTGTATCTGGCAGTGTATCCCCAACCGAATTTGTAGGGGATTTGGATCTGAAATATGTATACGAGCATGAACGGTTCCGGGTGGGACCTATTGAATTTGAAGCTTCCTCTCCCTTTTGACGACTCTCGCAGAATAAGGTAGCATGGGATTAAATGCTAGACTGGCTGGTTTAGCGATTTTCCGAGTGAAAGAGGGGATCAATCATGTTTACATATGCGTTGGACGAACGCACAGTCCTTCGGCCGCTCACCAAGGAGCATGTGCAGCCTCTGTTTGAGCTGATCGAAATGTCCCGTGACCGCCTGCGTCAATGGCTTCCATGGGTAGACTCTACCACGGAAATCAGCCACACAGAGCAGTTCGTGCAGGGCGCCTTGAAACAAGCCGCAGAGAACGGTAGTCTGACCGCCGGAATTTGGATAGACAACGAGCTTGCTGGCATCATCAGCTACCATGAGATCAATTGGACTCACCGCTCCGTTAGCATCGGATACTGGCTTGGACACGGGTACGAAGGACAAGGTCTAATGACCAGCGCCTGCCGCGTATTCGTTGAATATGCTTTGATGGAGCTGGACTTGCATCGGGTCGAAATCCGTTGCGCAACTACGAACCGCCGCAGCCGCGGTATTCCGGAACGTTTGGGCTTTGTGCTCGAAGGCATTGTACGCGAAGCGGAATTGCTGCCCGACGGCTACATGAACCACGCAGTGTACGGTATGCTCCAAAATGAATGGAAGCAGCTTCGGTAATATTGTATTGTACAACAACGCCGCAGACCTGATCAGGTCTGCGGCGTTGTTGGTTTAGGCCCGGGCATACAACCGAATTGCTGTCTGTAGCCTTCCGCCTATTTTAAGAAATAGGCCATTAACACATCATCTACGAATTGACCTGCTATGTAAAACTCCTCATGCAAACGTCCTTCAATCGCGAAACCGCTTTTTTCATAAAACATAAGGGCTTCCGTGTTGCATGAGAGTACACGCAAACTCAACTTACGTATGCCCTCCGCAGCTGCAATGTCCTTCATGGAGTTCATGAGGGCCGTCCCAATACCTTTGCGATGATAAGCTGGATGTACAGCTATATTTATTTCGAGTACATGACAGTTACTAGCCAACAGCGTTGGAGGACGAAATCCAATATACCCGCAGAGTACTTCCTGTTCGATGGCAACCAGTTGAGAGCCTGGAGGCGTATTGCGCAGAAACTCTCCGCGCGACTTCCAAGACAATGAAGCGGGAGCCGTGCGTTCATTCCATACCAATTCATCCAGCGCAATCAGATCAGGAGCATCCTTCATCTCCGAATGACGTATCGTCAAGGGTTGACTTGTAAACAATTCCTTTCAATCCTTCCTGTGAAGGCTTTCCTGAAGCAATAACTACAACCATCCGTCACTATTGTACCATAATCACAGCATATTACTGCACTTTTATTAGGACTTAAGAACTGGGAGCGTCCACCTTGGACGTCGTAGTATCCAAAGTATCCGAATGATGCCGGAAACGGTTCAACCAGCTATGCAGGACGAAAAACAGGATCGACAACACCGCTACGCCTGATGCCAGCCAAAGTGTAGGCGGTAACCCACCGCCATCATACAACTTCCCCATAATATAAGGCCCCATTACCCGTCCGGCTGCGCCAATGCCCCCCACAAGCCCAATGTAAAAGGGTGCACCCCGACCTCCATGATCAGACAGGAATGCTGGAACGGCAGGTGCAATCAGCATTTCTCCCAGGGTCGCCAGAACCATAGCGAATATCATTCCAGTATAGTTCTGTGTGCCCAGCATGACAATATAAGCCGCCAAATAAAATCCTCCGGCCCATGTCATTTGCGCTGAAGCGTGATGAGCGTACAGTCGTTTTATCCAAAAAATAATGGGTTGTGCGGCAAAAATAAGGATACCATTCAGTGTCCATAGTAATCCATACATCGTTTTAGGCAAGCCCTGCTCAATAATATGGGGAGACACTCCTGTATTCCAGATCGAATTCCCGAACCATAAAAAAAGCGAACCTAACCCCACAAAGAGATACAGTCTGGTATCACGAAACAGCAATCGAGCTGGTATTTCCTCTCTTTTTTTCACAGACTTACTGAGCTGCACTTCTCCCTCTTCCCGATCCACCCTGCTTAGATAAGACCAGAAGAACCCGGCAAATACCGCAGAGGTCACTCCGTTCATCACAAAGCTGAGCTGATAGGAAAGGTCAGCCAGAACGCCACTCAATCCCGTACCCACTGCAACCCCAATATTGTTAGCGACATAAATAATATTAAACAGCTCACCACGACGGTCAGCAAAACGAAAACCTACAAAGGCCTGAATCGCAGGCACAGATACGACATTAAAAAAGCCGATAAAGCCCATCATGATGACAAACGCTACCCAATGGCCACTGGTAAATGGAAGCGCGAGAAGTCCCAGCGCGTTCATCGCGAGTGAGCCAACAATCAGTTTCTTGGCTCCAATACGGTGATAGAGGGCTCCGCCCAGCACTTGACCAAAAATTCCGCCCAGAGATTGCACTAAAATCGCAATCCCTGCATCTCCCATACTACGGTTTAGCTCGTCAAACACATACATGCTAACCAACGGCCACATCAGGGAACTTCCAGCAGAATTAATCAGACTAGCAACGAGAAACACTTTCACTTCTTTCGGATAAGACTCCAACCATTTCATATCTTTTGTTTCTCCTTTTGCATCTGACGCCATAAAAGGCATTATCTCATTGACGCTTCACATTCACCACCGTTGAGAAGAAAGTAGCCCCCTGTCCCATATCCGACAGCCGATCAGAGGTTAACACATTGGCACGCTGTCTGCGTCCTTTGCCTTCCCACCATAATCCCTGACTAATCACTGTACCGGGCAGCATTAGATCAGTGACTTTCGCTTTCAGCTCATACGTCCCTCGATCATTCCATACGGTAACCGGGTCCCCATCCGCGATGTTCCTTGTCTGAGCATCCTCCGGGTGAATTTGTAGCAAGGGCTCCCGCTCCAGTCGCTGATGCTTGGGCAAGTTAGCGAAAGTAGAATTCAGAAAATTATGGTTTGGCGGTGAAATAAACATTAATGGATACCGCTCGTCCGCTTGCGGTCGATGCTCTCCGTCGTACCCTTCAATCAGCGGTACATAAGAAGGCATCGCGGGCAGACCTGCTTGTTTCATTTTTTCCGAATACAACTCAATCTTGCCTGAAGGCGTGGTTAAACGATCCAAATAAGTAGCCTTTGGCGTCATATCGAGCTTTACAAAAGGTGACTTCTTTAAGGCTTCCAAAGTTACACCGTTGAGATAAGGGTTCGTTGGATTATCAAGCGCACCTGCGATCATGTCCTCTTCACTTTCCGTAAAGGCAGCTTCGTCAAAGCCCATAGCCCGTCCGAGCAGGCTAAACAGCTCATAATTGCTTTTGCTTTCCCCGAGTGGAGCAATGACGGGTTCCTGCATCTGAACATAGTGATGCCAGTAGGATTTATATAGGTCTGTACCTTCAAAGGAAGATGCTGCAGGCAGCACAATATCGGCATAACGGGCAGTATCCGTAAGAAACAGGTCATGAACGACTGTGAACAAATCCTCTCGTCCAAATCCTTCAGTCACCCGTTCCGAATCGGGGGCTACAACTACGGGGTTACTGCAGTATACGAATAACGCCTTAATCGGCTGTTCCTTCTGTAGCAGCGCTTCTCCGATCCGGTTCATGTTGATCACCCGGGCATCCGGATTCTGTCGCAGATCAGGACGCGCCAGATTGGCGCCGTTAAACTTGCCATAAGCGCCATTAGAGCGTGACGCTCCCCCGCCGTGCTTCAGCCATTGTCCAGTGAGCGCAGGCAAGCATGTAACCGCACGTACGTTCATACCGCCATTATCATGATGCTGAAGCCCATTGCCGATATTGATATACGCTGCTCGCGCAGTTCCGTACATTTTCGCCAAACGGATGATATCCGCTTCCGGTACGCCGGTAATCCGCGAAACTCGCTCTGGTGTATATGTCTTAACATGCTCGCGCAGTTCCTCATGGCCTACCGTGTAGCGATGTAAAAACTCGTCGTCCGTCAGTCCCTGAGCGAACAGCACATTCATAACACCCAGCGCGAGCGCCGTATCCGTCCCCGGATATAACGGAATGAACCAATCCGCCCATTGCGCCGTCCGGTTGCGATGAACGTCAATAACGACCACCTTAGCACCTTTTTTACGTGCTTTCTCAGCCAAAACGACCTGATGCATGTTGGTGCTAATGACATTTCCACCCCACACAATAATGAGGTCTGCATCCTCCGTGTCCTCCGGGCTGGTGCCGCCCTTAAAACCCATAACGGACGCCCAGCCTTCATTCCCTGCTACGCTACATATCGTCTGATCCAGTTGGCTTGAACCCAGCGCATTAAAAAATCGGCGGTCCATTCCGTCCACACTCAATACGCCCATATTGCCATAAAAGCTGTAGGGGAGAATAGATTCCGGTCCGTCCATACGTATCAGCTCCTTGAACCGACCTGTAATGGTATCGACCGCCTCCTCCCAGCTAATACGTTCAAATTTTCCTTCTCCTTTGGGGCCTATACGTTTCAACGGATAGAGCACCCGATCAGGATCATATACCCGCTCCGTCATATTGCGAACTTTGTTACAAATAGCCCCTTTGGTAATAGGATGATCCGGGTTCCCAGTCACCTTGACTATCTTTCCATTTTCCTTGTGAAGCAGGAGCCCACACGTATCCGGGCAATCTAACGGGCATACAGCCGGAAAAATACCGTCCTGCTGCTCCGTCATCCGCTGCCCCCTTTGTAAGTCTTGTTGAAGCGTGGCCTCAGGAGGCGCGCTATTACGATGATCCATAGTGTTGATGCTCCTTTCCGTTACCGTTTCCAAAAATTACACTGATCTTATCATATCCACAGCTTTGGCCTATGGCAAGAGAAGGATTTTCCCACACAGCCGCTCTCCAAAACATTAAAAAAATCCGTCTGCTGCATAGAGCAAAACGGATTTTTTTAGAATCATAATTTTTTTCAACATCCTGTTTCATCATATCTTACCGAGGGTAAAAGAGATCAAGGCATTATGGGACGAGAGCACACTCATCCTCCATGCCAAATCATGGACCACTCCCAAAAAAATCCGCCATGACAGGTTTCGTTCCCCCGGGCCTGTCATGGCGGATTTGCTTTGTTCATTGCTGTTTAAAGTACCGTAATTAAGCAGGATCACTCAACGGATTTGATGTGCAACCGAAGAAGTAGTTGGAGATTCATTCACTGGATGTGCGTTGGTTTGAGGCTTTTTCAAATAGGCCAACCAGTAGGCTCCAGCCACAAACAGGCTACCTCCTACCAAATTTCCCAGCCAGACCGGAATGAAGTTCATAACATAATCTGCCCACGAAAAGTGGCCTGCAAAAATAGCCGCCGGAATGAGAAACATATTGGCAACAACGTGCTGAAATCCAATAGCGACAAAGGCCATTGTCGGGAACCAAATCCCCATGATTTTGCTACCGATAGAGTCTGTGCTATATGCCAGCCATACAGCCAGTGCTACGAGCCAGTTACATCCTATACCCGATATAAAAGACTGCAAAAAGCTTTCATGTAGCTTATGTCCTGCCATATCCACCACTTTGTCCAGGTAAGGGCCCGTTTCTGTCAAACCCAGTACATGCCCAAAGAAAAATGCAACGAATAACGCACCTGCAAAATTACTGAGCGTAATAATCGCCAAATTACGAAGCATGGCTCCTGTCTTAATCCGTCCTGCCCATCTCGCCAAAGGGACCGCCATCATATTGCCGGTCAGCAATTCTCCGCCGGCGATCAAAACTAATACCAAACCTACGGGGAACACCGCAGCTCCAATAAAGGTGGCAATGCTTCCCCATTCTTTAGGCGCGCTTGCAATAACACGTATATCCAGCAAAAACCCGAGTGCAATAAATGCACCTGCCAAAAATCCCAGTACCACCGCCACAGTCCACGGGTTGTTCGCCTTGGCCACTCCTGTTTCCACCGTCTTTTCAGCAATTTGCCCCGGTTTATAGCTCGCCATATGTCCCCGCTCCTTTAATATCTTTTTACTAAAATATTCTTCTTTCATATTTTATTTAAAATCAGTGATTATGTTTGTGAAAAAAATCACTTTCTTAACTATAAAAAAACAGCCCTTGGAAAAAGGACTGTCTTTCTGTATTATTACATCTACTGCGCTACTACGCGCTTTACATTTAGTTGTATTCTTCCTTTTCAACTGCTCTCAAGAACCAAATAACTCCACCGAGGCCTACCAGGGCCACGACTACAAGAAAAAGGATATAAAACAAATCCATAAGCTACTTACCCCCTAATCCTTATGCTACTCTATATTGTACTATAAGGATTCGTCCGTACGTCTCAGATTGTTGACAAACTTATGAACAATGTCACAGACAAATCTAATTATACAGTAACTGGGTTCCGTTCGGATATTGTAGGCAATGCTTGTAAACCTGCTGCATTCAGGAAATTCCAAGGCTTGTTATAATGCGGCTGGAAGAAGAAATCGACAAAGGCCAACTGGTCAATGGTCATATGATTTTGAATGGCTACGGATAGTGTGTTAATGGATTGCGTCAAATCCACCTTCGACATAATTTGAGCCCCCAAAATTCTTCGTGTCTCCTGCTCATATACCACTTTCAGTAATACCTTTTCGGAGGTTGGCATAAATTCAGGCCGATAGCTGTCCTCAATGGTTACAGCTTCTACAGTCATGCCTTCGTCCGTTGCCGCCGCTTCCGTCAAGCCTGTTCCTGCGATATTGTCTTCGTAAATTTTGATACCCGAAGTTCCTTGGGTTCCCATGTAGGCAATCGTTGGTTGTACCAGATTACGTGCTACCAGTGTACCCATACGAACTGCATTGGTTGCCAAAGGGATATAAGCCGTTTTACCTGTCGGATTATAGCGGATTGCACAACTGTCACCTGCTGCAAACACGTCCGGGCAGCTACTTTGCATATAGTTATCCACAATGATCGCACCGTTAGGCAACATATCTACCTGACCTTTGAGCAGATCCGTTTGAGGTCGGAAACCGATGCAGAGAATAACAAGCTCTGTTTCATATTCTCCTTTAGAGGTCACGACTTTACTCACCTTACCGTTCGTACCCTCAAAACGACTCACCGTCTCGCCAAGTACCAGCTTAATGCCATGTTCCTTCAGGGAACTTTCAATCCGGTCTGTATACTCATGGTCCAAATACTTATTCAATATACGATCAGCACTGTCGATCAGTGTTACGTTTTTACCGTTCATTTGGAAAGCTTCTACCAGTTCAACACCAATGTATCCAGCCCCGACGACTGTAATGTTCTGTACGTGCTGGGCTTTCTCAATAATATCATTGGAATGATTATAGTTTTTACAGAGCAAAATATGATCAAGTTCAATGCCCTCCAGCTTTGGAATAATAGGCCACGAACCCGTAGTCACAATTAATTTATCAAATGTGTCTGTAAATTCTTCACCTGTTTGGAGATTACGTGCATGCAGCGTCTTGCCTGCCGTATCCACACTCGTTACCTCATGAAGCATCTTGGTCACTACACCCAAGTCAGACAGTTGATCTGGAGACGAATAAAACAGGCCGTGTGGATCTTTGACGACACCACCTACATACAGCGCAATACCACAAGATAAAAATGAAATATTATCATTACGCTCGTAAACGGTAATTTCTGCATCTGGATAACATTTAGCTGTGTTGACGATAGCTGCCGTGCCTGCGTGTGTACATCCGATAACTGCTACTTTCATGTTAAATTCCTCCTTGGTGTGTGGGCATAAAATGTATAATAATTGTGAATAGTTTCACGTATACAGCTCGTTTGCGTTTGTGATTTATTTCACTTCATGCGCTTATTATAGTGTGATATTTTTCACATTACAATAGCTTTTCGTGATATTCACAATTTGTCCACATTTAAAAAAGAAAGGATATACAAAATCAACGGTTTGCTGAAATATTTTTTCGCTCCATTCAGTTTTCCCTGTAAGCCCCCTGATTATGCTCTTGGAATCGACTTACACATGATGCGACCACCCTTAAACAAATGCACATGTAGAGAAACAAAAAAAGGTCCGTTTCCCGGAGACACGCAGGAAATCAGACCTTTTTAAACATATACTTTGGAGTTAAGGCAAAGCTACTATAGCAATTGTTCAATGGCTGCTTTCATCGCTTCTGGTGACTCCTTCGGTTCAAAACGACCCACAGGTACACCTTCACGATTCACAATGAATTTCGTGAAATTCCACTGAATTGTTCCATCTTCCTGTTCTCCAGGCTGTTGCTTTTTCAAATATTCAAACAGAGGCGCTGTATCCGGTCCGTTGACGTCCACTTTGGCGAATACCGGGAAACTAACCCCGTAATTCAGTTGGCAAAATTCAGCCGCTTCCTCGCTGCTGCCCGGCTCCTGACCGCCAAATTGGTTGCAAGGAAAACCTAATACAACTAATCCCCGATCCTTATATTCATCATAAAGCTTTTGCAAATCCCCATACTGCGGGGTAAGTCCACATTTACTGGCGGTATTCGCAATAACCAGCACCTTACCGATGTAAGTATCCAGAGAAACCTCCTGATTGGCTGGTGTTACGGCATTATGTGAATAGACAGACATACAGCATCCTCCTTCGTGTCGCTTGGTTTAGATTACATAACCTATTTTAACCAAAAGGTGACGGACATGCCAACATCCGCAGATCCTTTACCGTGATGCCATCACTTCGAGTCTGCGTTCTTCACGTTCGGAAGCGGACATTTTTGGGCAAGCATAACAATACCGCTGGCCTCCACCTGTCTTGTAATATTGGCAACAGGACGGTTTCATGTAGGTATTTTCACCGGGGCGGTAAGGATTATCCAATTCAACGAGACGAACCGTAAACGGGTTTCTTTTACGTCCGAATACCTCTCCCTCAAGTTCACGTGTCACAAAAATATAATCTTGTTCAAAGCGCTCCACATCCTGAGGATCAGTCAACAATGGCTGTACTCTATCCTTAAAATACAGCAATGTCAACGGAAACTGTCCCCACATTTGCCCAATAGATGCGCTCCCCACTGCAGCTATTGCCTCCAATATGGGCCGCATCTGCAAACTGTAAAAGTCACGTAACACTTGCTGAGCCTGTTCGGAAGAAGGGTCATCCCCATTGTTCCGCGTATTGTCCAGCTCTGTGAGGTCGATGACCTGAAGGCTAATAGAGGGATATTGACCTTCATAACAAATATGAAATCTAAGATTAGATACGGACAGATCCAAACGGCGTTCACACAGTGACACCATAAAATGCTGTGCAAACACGAGACCACGCAACTGGTTCACAAAATAAACGGCTGCGGTTAAATCGTCTTCAGCACGCAGAAGATCACCGTAATACTCCATCACAGAGCGGATCTTCTCTGGTTCAAGCCATTCAGCCACTGGCCCGGAATATACTGCATCCTCCGGCGTGACTCTCACTATTTTCGCTAGTTGCTCAAGCTGATCGTAATCCAGTGGTTTCATGGTATGTCCTCTTTAACCTCTTGCCGCTACTTGTGCTCTAGCATCACGTCGCTCAGCAACAGAACCCACGAGTTTCTTATCTTCCACATTCATTTCTTTTACTGCTTGGCTCACGGCAGGCTGTCCAGCCAAAGCATACGGAAGACAGAGCGGTACACCCGTACGAGGATCTGTTACAATATCCGCCTCGATCCCGAACACCTCACGCAGCACATCAGGGGACATAACCTCAGTTGGAGTTCCTACCGCCTCGGCCTTCCCTTTTTTGATCGCAATCATATGCTGAGCATACCGGGCGGCATGGTTCAAATCATGCACGACCATAACAATGGTGCGCTCCTCCGAAGTATTTAGATACTCTAGCAAATGCAGCACTTCCAATTGATGTGCCATATCTAAAAATGTCGTCGGCTCATCCAGAAACAAAATATCCGTATCCTGCGCAAGCGCCATAGCAATCCAGGCACGCTGACGCTGACCGCCAGAAAGCTGATCAATCGGACGATCGTGGAACTCGCTCATTCCCGTTACTTGAATGGCCCACTCCACCATTTTGCGATCTTCCGCTTTCATGGAACCAAAACCTTTTTGATAGGGAAAACGTCCGTAAGATACCAGTTCCGTCACGGTTAATCCTTCCGGTGCAGTCGGATTTTGTGGCAAAATAGCCAACTGCTTAGCTACTTCCCGGGTGGATTGCTTATGAATGGATTTACCGTCAAGCAGAACACTGCCGCCCTTAGGATTCATGATGCGAGCCATCGTCTTCAGAATGGTGGACTTACCAGAACCATTTGCGCCCACCAAGGCTGTGATTTTCCCTTGCGGTATTTCTACGTTCAGATCTTCTACAATCAATCGATCTTCATAAGCGATATCCAGATTTGCCGTTTTCAGACGAAACATTTGGAATCATCCCTTTCCCTTATCCAATATATATAGTCACGGGCTTAACGCACGACTTTCATCAAAACTTCATTCTATCTTTATATAATAAAGATATTGATAATCATTATCAAGTGTTAACTGGTTTATTTCCTATATCATACAGTGCATATCATCCAATATTTCCACAAAAAATTCAAAAAAAGATCACAGCTCCACGAAGCTGTGATCTTTTAAATCCGGCGAATCGCATTATGACTGTACAGAAGACAGTCCAAATGCTTCAGCCATGAGACGTATAGATTTCATTTTGGCATCAAAGTCGTGAATAATGCTCGCAACCATGATCTCCTGTGCATTATAGTCCTTACTTAACTGCTCAATCTGACGCTTCACCTGTTCGGGCGAACCGACCACCATACGTTTGCGATTCTCACGAATCCGCATCCGGTCAAACGGCGTATACGGATACGCCAGTGCCTTTTCGACGGAAGGTGTTCCAGCGGAGCGCATTCCCTGCTCTAATAGAACAAGAGACAAGTCCATACTGGAAGCCAAGCGATTCGCCTCCTCTTCGGTATCCGCACAGATCGCAAATACGGCAACAAGCGAACGTGGTTGGTCACTATGCTGGGAAGGGTGGAAGCTTTCCTGGTATTCCTTCATAGCCCCTGTGCCGCCTTCACCATTAATGAACTGCGCAAACGCAAAGCCCACGCCACGCTCGGCTGCCAGACCTGCGCTATCACCACTGGAGCCGAGCAACCACATTTCCGGTACAGTTTCTATAAGCGGCATCGCCTGTAGCGAACCGAAACGGTGATTATTGCCTGTGCTGTCATGTAAATAAGCTAACAGGTCATCCAACTGCTCAGGGTATAGATCTACACCACCTCGCATTTTGCCTTCTTGCAGGGCTCTGGTAGCAATGGGCATGCCTCCGGGCGCTCGTCCCAGGCCTAAATCAATGCGTCCCGGATACAATCCCTCCAGCACACGGAAGTTTTCCGCTACTTTATAAGCGCTGTAATGGGGCAGCATCACACCACCCGACCCCACTCGAATGGTTGAAGTACATGCGGCAAGATGTGAAATCAGCACCTCCGGACTGGAGCCTGCGAGATTTGCGGCAGAATGATGCTCTGATACCCAAAAGCGATGATAACCCAAGCGTTCCGCCTCTATAGCAAGCTCAGCGGTCTTTTGTAATGCCTGCGCATGCGTCATGCCTTCCGATACCGGAGATTGGTCAAGAATGCTGAGTTTTATCATAAAAGTCTGACCTTTCTATTTGGGAATAAGGATAGGCATTAATTATAGCACGCGCAGCCACAGTTACCCAAGAGGGGCCCATATCAATTTTATAGTGGAAACGTTTATTTTTCGTAAAGACTTGCGTTCCCTTTATCCGCCTCATAGAGATGCGAACGCTTTTTAAAGAAACTGTACAGATGTGTAACGATTACTTTCAAGACAGCATACCCCGGAACCGCCAGTACAATTCCCACCACACCAAACAAATTGCCTGCGGTCAGAATAACGAAGATAATCGTGATCGGATGTACCCGAAGAGATTTGCCCATAATTTGTGGAGAAATTAATTTACCCTCAATGAGCTGTACGACTGTCCACACGATAACCATCTTGAGCAGCATAATCGGTGAGGTGACCAAGGCTACAATTAACGCAGGTGTAATGGCAATGACGGGACCTAAGTAGGGGACAACGCTCGTAAAGGATGCAATGACTGCAAGCGTCAGAGAGTAGTCTAATCCAATGATTAGGTAACCAATATACAACAGCGCCCCAATACAGAAGCTGACAATAATCTGGCCACGAATATAGGAACTGACCTGATGATTCATCTCGGTCATAATGCGATCTGTTTCTTTACGAAACATAGGCGGCAGCACTTTCAGGATAAACTGTGGCAGCTTGTGTCCATCTTTTAGCAAGTAGAACAGAATAAATGGAACCGTGGCAATCGCAAGTACCGTTTCTGTAACCACGCCCAAAAAGCTGCCCACACCCGTCCATGCATTATTAATAAAGCTAGATAACTTTTCAGAAGCTTTGGAGGCCAGCTCAGATGGATTAATTTGAATGGTGTTCTGGAATTGGTTTACAAAATCGCTGCCGATCAGTTTCTCAAATTGTCGTTGTACTTGCTCGCTATAGCCAGGAAAATTCTGGATAAGTCCTTGTATTTGATCGCGGATTACAGGTACCACCGATGTAACCACAATCGCAATAACCCCTATAATGAGCAAAAACAGTACAACAATGGAGTATACTCGTTTCACCTTGTTACGCTCCAGTACATCAACCAACGGGTTGAACAGATAGTACAACACGCCGGATAAAATGACAGGGAGAATTATCGTTTTTAACAGCACCATGACAGGTGTGAATATGTATGAAATTTTGGTAAGCACCAAGATATTCAAGCCGATCAGCAGCAGTACCAGCAGGAATAACACAAACTTGTTGTTCAGAAAAAACTTCTTGAATCGGTCTTTCCATGCCGGAGTTATTTCCACACCACATTCCCCTTCTCTTTACACAAATGAGTAGACGTTCTTCATAGATACGATATATTTTTGGAACAAAATATACAAGGTTATACCCAAATAAACACAAAAACAAACAAAGTTGTACGTCATCGTACGAACTTCGCTTGCTTTCGAGGGTTATGGAGTATCATTTATCGTGGTTGCAGCATCCACCGTCGTGGTCACAGGTTTGTTCTCCTGTTCAAAAAGATTCTGTATGAAGCGCTTGAGCTTTCTTTCGTCTACACCCAACACCTGCGCACCCTTAATGGTTTCCCCGCGCACCAATTCATTCGGCGGGATTTGCTGCTTCGCTACTGTTGTTGCATCGATATTAAAGCCCAATGAAGCCAATTGCAGCATTTCCGTAGTGCTGAGATTCGTTTCAATATAAGGAGAAATGCTATTTAGAATACTCGGCAGTTTAATTAGAGATGAAGTTGACTGAATTTTACCGCCAAGCTCGGTAATGAATTTGCGTTGCCGTTCCGTACGCGTAAAATCGGAAGTAGCATCATGACGGAAGCGTACATATTGCAAGGCTGTTTTACCGTCCATGTGCTGCATTCCCTTTTTCAAATCAATATCAAACTGGTGTTTATCTGCCTTGGAGGTATAGTGCATATCTTTTTCGACATCCAGGTCAATACCACCCACAGAATCAACCAGCGCAATAAAGCCATTAAAATCAGTATATACATAATATTGAATCGGTATGCCCAGCAGGTCGCTCACGGTCTGTCTGGTCAAATCCGGTCCACCGTAGGAAAAAGCAGCATTTAATCGACTTTGCCCATGACCTGGGATATTGACGTACGTATCACGAAGAATCGACATAAGTGTAGCCTTTTTCGTAACCGGATCAATAGAAGCAACCATAACGGAGTCAGAACGCCCTGAATCCTCTCCACGGGAGTCGCCGCCTAGCAGCAGAATATTCACTCTTTCTGTCCCATCCCATTCCGGTGGGAGAGATACCTCTACAGGTTGTACATTGGTTTGAGTTTGTGCCTGCGGTTTGAATTTCGAATCCTGTCCGGAAGCAACCGAAATTTGATTCGTAAAATGATATATAGAATACGTATAATAACCGCCCACTAAAAGAACCGCCGCAGTCACAGAAATGCCTAACCATTTTAAAAATTTTCGCATATTTTCGGGTAACCTCGCTTTTATTCATCATCGTTCGGCTTTTAAAAGCATACCCTTCCTGCAAGTTATCTGTCAATTCGTGTCGTCTGTTCTAGTGGTCGTCCGCATACCATGGATTCAAATGGACAAGCACCTCATAAACCCGAGGTTCCCGCTTCATAACAGCCCCCTTAATCAGTCGGATAATATCGTGTCCCTGCTGAATCGTCAAAGAGGCATCCACCGAAGCGCGGATGTCCACAATAATATAATGGCCGTGCTCACGGGCACGGATACGGTCAATACGTTGAACCTCGGCTACACTCAGTGCGGCTGCGGCGTAGCTTTCAATTTCCTCCGTTGCAATCGCTTTTTCCATAAGTACATCTATGGATTCACGGCCCATTTCCCACGCCAATTTCAGAACTAGCAATGCCACTACGAATCCCGCAATAGGATCGCCGTAAGATAAGATTGAAATGCTCCAATGCTCCCCAATTAGCCCTAAGCCGATACCCAGTACAGCAGCCCCAGAGGCGTACACATCAGCGAGATGATCTTTTGCCGTTGCAATAAGACCCTGACTATTGGCCGCTCTCCCGATACGAATCGTGTAAATATACAGCCACTGTTTCCAGAGCAAGGAAATAATAGCGGCTACCAATGCCAGTATATGCTCCTGTGGCATCGGTTCGAACAGTGCTGCAATGGAATGATAGCCGATAAATATGCCCGCTCCAAACAATATGACCGCCACCACGCTTGCCCCAATCACTTCTGCTTTGCCGTGACCATAAGGATGATCCTCATCCGGCGGCTGGCTGGATATGCGCATCGCTCCCAGTGCCGTTGCAGAGGCAATCACGTCTCCGGCATTATGCACACCATCGGCTACCAGCACCTTACTGTTGAACATGAGTCCTGTAATAATCTTAATGCCGGTTAATAGGATGTTGCTAATCAGGCTGATCCATGCTGAGACCATGGCGCGCTTGCCCATATCCTGTTCCTGCATGATGTATAATCCCTCCAAATTTATCTTTTGAAAAATGCATCCTAAACGCTAATCGTATATTTCAAGGTAGCCCCGCTACTCATGTCATCTTATGGTGCTGCTCCTTCAGCGGTATGGATGAAGATTACAATAGCCCCGGAAGATGAGCCTCCCCGGGGCTATTATGATAACCATAGTGGAGTATTCTATGAGAATACTCCTGTTTTAACTATCTAGACCGTCCGCGACGGCCTCCTTGTCCTTGACCACCACGCGGGCCGCCTTTGGCTTGTCCACCGCGGCCACCTTGACCTCCGCGTGCAGAACCGCCGCTGCTGCGGTCATACCCGCCACGCTCGCTGCTTTGTCCTGCCGAGCGGCCCTGACCTCCGCGTGCGGAACCGCCGCTACTGCGATCATACCCGCCACGCTCGCTACTGCCGCGGCTAGAGCGACGTTCGCCGCCTGTGGCATCACGACGGCCCGCCTGTTCGCGGCCGCTGCCCCGGCGTCCACCGCCAGAGTCGTTGCCGCCGTAGGAACGGCGGTCGTTTCTGCCCGAGCGGCGTTCTCGACCCTGCCGATCAGCCGTATCGGAAGCAGGTCTACGCTGTCCGCCGCCCTCACTGCTGGTGAATGTGACACCAGCAACTCTTTGGATGTTCCGAAGCTCTGGAACATCCCTTGGCGTAGCGAGCGTCACCGCCACGCCTTTGCCTCCGGCACGGCCGGTACGCCCGATGCGGTGGATGTAGCTTTCGGCATCCTGCGGCATGTCATAGTTAAAGACATGCGTGACGCCTTCTACATCCAAGCCGCGTGCAGCTACATCAGTCGCTACGAGCAATTGGAGTTTCGCTTCCCGGAATGCCTTCATCACTTGCTCCCGCTTGTTCTGGGACAAATCTCCGTGAAGCTCACCACTCTCGAAGCCCATCTCTTGCAGCTCTTCGTTCAGCTTGGCAGCCCGGCGCTTCGTACGGCAGAAAATAACAGCCAAGTACGGACGATCTGTATTCAGCATATCCACCAATGCCTGTTGCTTACCACGGTCTGTTGTTTGCACAACGACCTGACGGATTTGGCTCACTGGAACGGAAGAAGCGGATTTCACTTTGACATCTACGGGTTCATTCATATATACACGAGCCAGCTTGCGAATACCGGCTGGCATCGTAGCGGAAAACAGCATCGTCTGTCTCCGGTAAGGAACCTCCTGAAGAATCGTCTCCACATCGTTCAAAAAGCCCATGTGTAACATTTGGTCGGCTTCGTCCAGGACCAGCATTTTAATGCCACCCAGATCCAGCGTGCCACGTCTCAGGTGATCCAGCAGTCGCCCAGGTGTACCAATAATCAGTTGTGCGCCGCCTTTCAGTTTACGAAGCTGACGCTCTACGTCCTGTCCTCCATATACAGCCAGTAATGACAGGTTCGGCTCCGTAGCAGCCAAGCATTTTGCTTCCTCCGTAATCTGGAGCGCCAGTTCACGCGTAGGTGCAATCACGAGCGCCTGTGGGTGTCGCTTATCCAAATTCAGCTTTTGTAGAATCGGCAGTAAAAACGCAAGCGTCTTCCCGGTTCCCGTATGTGCCTCGGCGATAACATCCTGACCTTCCATCAACAGTGGAATCGACTCCTGCTGTACAGGAGTTGGGGATGAAATTCCCTGTTCTTTCAAGGCTTCTACCCAATGCTGCTCTACGCCTAATGCTGCAAAATTCTTCAAGTGGTATTCACTTCCCTTATCTGTATTCAATATGTGTCACGTAAAATAGGTTCATGTGCCATATGACATCTATCGTTCCATAGTTCAGAATTCCCATTTTTGTATCGGTTCTCATTCTACCCTTTTCAGGAAGGGAGCTTATCCGTTATCGTTGAATCTGTTCATGTAACCAACATACGGCCGCCATGCGGCTCAGGCCCGTTCCATGTATGACTTTCCTAGTATACGCGAAGTTGAACTGGTTTCCAAACGATTTTAATGAACAGTACCACAGTCAATGTAAAAGGTGAATTCGATCTTCATGTCATATATTATGGTATAAGAATTGGTAATTCATGAATAAAGGATGGATGCTTGTGGTTAACAACCTGCAAGAGCTGCTCCGCATTGTAACCGATGATGAATTGATTCCGCTGATGCTAGCTATCGAGGCTCCCAGTATCAAATCATCCTATAACAAAGGGACAACGCCGGAAGTGTACATTCTTTTGTCCAATGACCCCATGTGCCAATCTTCTAATCATTGCGGCATGCTCGTTTCAATCCGTCAGGACGTTTATGAAAATATCGACCAAGCAATCGTCGAAGACGTTATGATGAAGCTGAGCCAGTGGTTAAAGGCACACAAGCTGCTACACAGCCCGCGTAACTTTTATGCTGGCAGTAAAGCACGCGCTATTATGGATATTGTTCCATTTATGCTCGAACAGGATACCCCGGATATGAAGTATGTTTTTCAATCGTGGACTCCGTTCCCTTTACCACACACTTAAACAATCCGCCATACCATTAACCCTAGGAGGCTGCAATTTATGCAAATTCAAGTTCAAAAGGTTGAAAAAAAAGAGAACGAATATCTCATTCATTATCAAGCCGGGGGAGCGTTGCCGTTCGTTCCGCATGATATTGTTCTGATCCATGGCAAACAGTATTTTATAGGCACGATTTTGAAAGTAGAGCCGGAACAAGCCCTTGTACGTATCAATCCAGAATATGAAGACCAACTGGCAGGGTCCATCGGACTGGAGCTGGCTTTCTCTCCAACCGTTTCTATTCAAGGTGCAGACAGCATTGTCGAAAAGCTCGGCTATTTCCCTCCCTTTCATTATGACCGAATTACGGCTGCTAATATGACGAAAGACCAAATTACGCTGACGATTGAGCTGTCCTACGCTAGCGTGCTTGTCCCTAAATCACCGGAGCTGGAGCCTTCGGCTGAGGCACCTGTAATCCCTGAAGCTCCAGCAGAAGACGTCCCACGTTATGTAGTTACTTTTACATTTCTGGAAACCAAAGAGCATGTATTAACTCCTGTAGAAACAGAAAATATCATCTTGCAGCTTGATTTCCGCTATGAAGAAGCAGACATGGTCGTTGATATTGATGCCCTGTCGGGACTGTCAGGTAGCTTTCTGTGCAGAGGTATCCGCGCAGAGATTAAGGAACTGAATGAATAAACAGGAGGCTCGCGAGCTGTTACGTTGTCATTCTTTTATTCACGATGATCTGGATCATCCCAAAATGCAAAACGGATTTCTAGGGATGCTCCGCCCCTTCCAGGGAGAACTGCTTGAGGATAATTTCCATGAGCTGATGACCATCATTGAAGTTCTGGCAGATGAGTTGGAGAAACCATCCGTAGAACGGGAGCTGTCCACATCATCGACATCCAAAGGAGAATCACTCTACTTATGCGTGTAAGAATATTTATATTCATATTGATTATCGGAATTATATGTGTGCCTGCCTATTTCATTATGAGCAGCTTTGGATTATTTCAAAATGAAAAGGTGCTTGTACATTACAAGCTTGCCATTGAGGTAAAGGATAAAAAGTATGATGCCTGGCCTTTAATCAGCAGCTATACCGCTATAGATAAAAAAGGGGATAATCGTCAGCTCTACTATCAGGCGAAGGGCTCGGGCATAGAGTATCTGTTTCAACTAGCCTACAGGCATTATGAACTCCGACCCTCCAAGGAAAATCCTTTTCTGGACGGGGAAGTCCACTACACCATGGATCATCCTGAGTATGTGCGTGAGGAAAAGCAGTATGAGAATGCTAACGACTACACGGAATTAACCCATTATTACAATCAGCAGGAACAGATCATTTATACCTATAATCCCGAAGCCAAGCTCGATAAAACATACGTCCGTTCCATCATCACCGCTGGGATGACTCGCACAACCGGTAGATCAAGCCGTGCGGTAAAGGATGACTATATTAATATCAGCAAGCTGTTTAAGGACAAGCTGGGAGTGAATGTGAAGGTAGATGTGGATGAGAACAACAAAATCGTCACCTTATCTATGACATGATCTCACAAATGATGCACCGCTAGCGATTAATAATGATTTTCTGGATGAAATCAATCATGTCGAGAACGCTTTGTTAATTGGTGCAGATGCGGGCGACAATTTTTACGTTCTGATATGTAATGAATACACCCCGTATGTGTACTACTGGGACCGCACACATCTTCATGCTTATGATGACAAACTGAACTATGATATTGCAGAGCAGGACGAATGTGGACATTTGTATCTGGTGGCAACAGACTTTACAACGTTTTTTAATCAGGTAATTGAACGACTCAACGAGCAGAAAGGGAGGCCTACTGATGACAGAAATACATAATCCTAAATGGGGACCGGCTTATTTGGAAGGTTGGATTGTACCCGAAAACCCGGAGGCATGGGTTGAGCAGGAGTGGACAGGTAAGCTCCGTTCACAGGCCGGACATACAAAATTCCACATTTTTTATTATGGAGAGCTTATGGACGAGCTTATCGCTGTAACTGAATTTGCACCCCAGCTCATTATTGCAGAAGATGCAGTCACAAGTGAACAGATCGTGATTTTTGACGGAACCCGCCATGGTTACGATGCTCTGCTATGCGAAGTTTATACCAAGGAACAACAGAACAATCGCACTCCCCTGCTGCCCTATCTGGACGAAGATGGTGAAGATACTTTCGAGGTAAGCTTGACCGCTTTTTATAATGTGGATTGGGATGACGAGTTTGCAGACGATGTGGATGAGAATGGACAGTTAGAGCTGATCAACGGCGAACGATGCGATTTTGAAGATGTGAAGCGGAACGGCTATGATGCGATCAGCATTACGATTACCAGCGCTAAAGGTCTAAAAACAGAGATCATTCAGGAAGAGCTGGCCTGACGATGGTGTTCAAGGGAATCAAGCATCGGGAAGGCGATATTTTTGTTATTCCCACGCATGACGGCCGATTTGCGGTATGTCAGGTGATCTGCGCACTGTATGGTAGATTCAAAAAAGCGTTGTTAAAAAGGCTCGAATGTATAAGGGAATGGTGTACGATCTGAGCCCAATACCGACTTTACGCGCTCTTCATCCACCAACGCTTCGACGAGGCTATACAAATCCGAGGCTGCATACCGAAAATTGCCCCATGTGCGTAGATTCAAAGCATAGATTGGGAATTCTCCCCGTTCATCAGGCAATTGAATATCCCAAATCAGCAGGTCATTCCCTTCACTGGAAGCGAAGGGAACCGCATGCTCCAAAAGTTCTGGAAAGCCATCTGGCTCCAGCGCCGCTTCTTGTAAAACCTCTTCCGATTCGAGTAAATCATCAAACCAGGGCCGCCAGTCATGATAACGATGAAGCCATGAATCGGGGTGATCGCCAAGAGGAATATGAATGTTCCATAAGCCGCATAGTCGCCCGTAACCAAGAGTTTTGACATAATCTATATAAGAAGGCGGAAAACTCATACCATTTTCAAAACGATGTTCTATTAGAAAAGTCTCGTCATAATAAGCCTGAAACTGTGGACGTTGCAGCCCTGTAAAAATGCTCATGTTCGCCCTCTCCTTTTGCACGTCCTATTCACCTTTTCACCCTTCGGTGCATTGAAAAGGCCATTTTCAAGTGTTAATGTTATTAAGGAATATTATAACATATGAATCATAAAATGTACGTTTTTACGCTCTTTCCGAAAGGAGGAACGAATATGGAGCAAAAGCGCTTCAAAGATGAACATGGATATAAATATGACTTTGCCGCCGTGATCCGGAGAGGAGAACAAGTAGCTGTTCACTGTCCCCGTTGTCAGGGCCAAGCTTTTATTTCCAGATCCAAAAAAGAATGTTATTACATTGTTCGATGCTCTCATTGTTATTACACGTATCAGCAGCCAGAATCTTATACATTCTATGCACGCGGCGTATGCAACCATTGCGAGCGGTATTTTAATATCGAAATCCATGATGACCGAACGAAACTCCATAAAAATACGAATATAAACTGTCCGCACTGTGAGACACGCAATCAGGTTCCGGTGCATCGTGTTCAATCACGCGAATGGCATACGGACGTGATCCAAAACGGAAAAGACCCTATTTTCCAGCTCCAGCTGTACTTCATTGATTACTATCGGGGTAAACCTGTCTGGGCTCTTAACCGGATACACCTGAATTACCTGCTCTCCTATATCTCTGCCGAGTTGCGGGAAAAGCCTACATCCGGTATGATGCGTACGGCTTCCCATTCCATTCCCAAGTACATTAAGGATGCGAAGAATCGCCAGGCCATCTTAAAGATATTACAAAAGCTACAGCATAAGCCAGAGGCTAAGAGAGGAGCCTCCATACATGAGCATACAAACTTTTGACAGCCTTGAAGCACTAGTTCATGCCGTTGGCCAAACAGAAATCAATGAATGGGTATTTGCCAACCTGGAACGTGTTCAAAGTAATCCGCTCAATTCTACCTACTACATCATCCCCGAGGAAGAATTGTGGGAGCTGGAGGATGCCGGTCTCACCGTCACCAATCATCGTGATGAAAGTATCCCTGCATCTCTGCCAGACCATCACGTGCAATCTTGGCTGGAGGTGGCGACTGTACAGGATGTCATTGAAGTGTTACGCCACAGCGGAAGCGAGCCGGATATTGAACGCATTGCGCAGGGACTGCAATATTATCATGAATATGATGCTTTTATGGAATAAGCGTCTCCAGCAACTCTTTTACCTCAGGGACAGCCTGCTTCAGGCTGTTTTTTAGTTTCTTCGCGCCACCCCATATACGATAAACAAGCACCTCTTGTTCATAGTCTTCCAGCTTCTCAAGCTCCTCCACCAGTACCTGTGCCTGCTCTACAGTTTCGATTCCGGATGACTTCAGGGGTTTGGCAGACTCGTTGCTTGCCAGTAGAATCCTCGTCCAAACGGGGATCGTGTCAGGTGTTAGCCCATGCGCTTCGGCAAAAGCAGCCGCGTAACCGTCCTGTACGGACTGATGTTCACTGTCCACCAGCTTCATATAACGATTCACTAATGGGAAATAGTTCGTTCCTTTCAGTCCTAATCCCATTACCGCATAGGTTCCCGGCATCGCCGACTTTTCACCGGGCTCTACATCGTTATACCATTTGAATTCTTCCATCACGGTTTCGGCATATTCAGCCAGCAACGGATGCAGCGACGGATACTCAAGTGCATTGGCGAAGAAACGATGTAGCGTAGATTTAGCCAACTTGGGTACAGGCAGGTAGTTTTTCACCTTGCTTTTGAACTTCATCCGATATTCCTTGGTAAAGCCCTTCTTTAAAATATCGCATAAATATACAAGTGCTTGTCTATAGCTTTCTTCTTCCTCTGAACGAATCTGAACCTCCAATGTTTGCAAAATATCATTGGCTTGGCAGATGACTCGCTCGCTTGTATGTAGCGCTGGGATGCTTCCTGATCCGCTCTCAAGCCACACGGAAGCCTGCTCCGAGCCTAGCTGTGCAGCAATCTCCAAATATTTCTGCCGTGCATCGGCATCGGTCGAACCCACCCGCATCGCGGTAAACAGGAACATCTCCATGGCTGGCGCGGGAATTTCCGAAGGGAGAATATCGGGCTTCACTTTATAATCCAACCCATAGCTTTTTTCCCGATCCGCATACTTCAGCAAAAATTCATCTTCAGCCCAATGCTTTAAGCCACTGCTGAGCTGATACCTCCATGCTTCCTCACGCTTGCGGCTGACCTTCACTTTGGCATCCATTATATGGAGCAACTCATCCACACGCTGGGCATCTATAGCGTACAAATGAGGATCAAGCAAGTGTCTCACTAAGAAGAAATCGTCCTCTTCCTTCGGGATAGCTTTACTGGAGGGGTTGAGCTTCTGTTCCACAAACTGCTGGATAGTGGCTAACAGTTGCTGCCGTTTATCTTCATTTAGGAGTGAGAATGTAAAATGATTGGCCTTATTCTCCAAGACCACTTCCAGATGAAAATCCAGCCGATAACGAAAGAACATGGAACTGAATTCTTCCGAATTAAATAGCGCCTCTATCCGTTCCCTAAACACAGGCATCCATTCGTCCTGAACCTGCTGCAGTGTTACCCCCTCCGTAAAACCAGAAATCTCCATGTCCGGTCTACGATGATCCCAATCAAACGGTTCGTAGGTATCCACCCACAGCCCATCCTTCTTACAGGTAACTTTTAAGTATTCATGAATCCCTTCGTGAAGGACACTTTTGATTTGGAATTCGGCGATGCGCTTTTGCTCAGAAGCGTACGCCTCATCAATCGCCTCAAAAATTGGATCTATGTAGGCTTGTACCCCTGATGTTGTCATAAGATGTGTTCCTCCTTCGTCCCCTCACAAATTGTAGTTCCTATGGAATTAAGATAGACTAATCTATAACTATTTTATTTCCTAATTATAGCATATCTCTCATTTACTTTTGATCTCTATCCCTATAGATAGAGTGCCGGAAAGCAGGTGTATCCTACATGTATTGGGTTTCCACACAACATACGACGGTGGCTGCCACGACACTCGGAGATCATTACTACGAAGACTTTAGATGTTCAAGTCCCATTCACAGAAACACTGGAACATATTTTACGGGATGAATTCGGAAAGATGGAACCATTTCCCCGTTATTTCGAACCTGTCAGCCCAGACAAAGCCTCAACATTCCTACTGTTTAATCCCCCGGATACGACCGAGGCCTACAATCCAGCCCATCCGAACGAGCAAGCCCTGGATTTCGCTCCGGCATCCATACAAGCATTGGCTCAGCGGTTTAAACAGCATTTTTCCTCAAACCTATGGATTGAAAATGAGCATATCTGCATGGCTTTTCTTCAGACTCTAGGCGGATACGTGCGTTTTAACTATGCATATGGACGCGAAGTGGCGATCATTTATGAACCGAAAGCGATAGCACTTCGTGATGAAATTCTAGCATTCTTGCAAAAAGAGCATTGTCGGGTTGTAGAGTAAGAGGAGGACGAATACGAATGACAGTACATTTTGCACAAACCTTAGAAAAACTGGAACAAGTCGTTGATCGTCTGAGACAAAGTGGGATGCCTGATGTGGTATACCAATGGACGGAGGGGATTTCTACAGGTGAACTAACTGAGCTGGAGGAACGGCTGCGGATGCCTTTGCCTGCCTCCCTGTCTGAATTAATACAGCGGTGTGGCAGCTTAAATTTACTATGGTGCCTCCCCCCACACTGTATTGTAGCTGATGGACCGGAGTGTTCATATAAAAACAGCAATGATCTTGAACAAGAGCAGAGTATCCTAGACGATATCACAGGAGAGTTTGGCTGGAATCATGAGTATATTGGCTATTTTACATCCTATGGGGAAGATACCGACTCGGTAGCGGACGAGCAACGATATCTGATCCTTAATTATAATGGTGCGGGTGATCCGATACTGCTTGATATGGCGACATCCACTACAGAGCCAGCGGTGTTCTGCTATTATCACGAGTTGGACCAGTTCACGCTGCTTGCGAAAAATCTACCTGCCTATATAGACACCATGCTCACCTTGCATGGGCTATGGCTATGGGATTGGTTTAAAGTGGCCGATGAGCATGGCATTCAGCTAAACAGCCCACCACTGCAACTCTGGCTACGCTGGTTGAACATGTTTTGCACAATGAAACTGGAGGATGCGCAGTCGTTGGAGACGCTGATCCATTACACCACCATGCATGGCGTAGATCATCCTGCTGTGTTGCAGGCTTTTCAAGCCTATGATCCAAAGGATATTTTTCTTGCCTGGGAGCAGCACTGGCAGAACATTCAACATAGCCAGGTTCCATTCTCTACTTGGGCCGTTTTGGTAGGGGAGACCGCGGGGATGGGGGCGGCTGATTGGGTCCGCTCCTTGTGGGAACCGGAAACCGCGCAAGCATGGACATCTTTAGCTCAAAACAATACCCTACATGCTAAGGGTGCATTTGTGTCCACACGTGCCTATCTGAGCGCCCGTTGCCTACCCGAGCAGGAAGGCTTGGTATGTGTTTGCAATCACCTGCTACAGGATTCGGTTGCAGAAGACAAATTAGAAGGATACACGGCTAATGGGCAGCTACAGCATTTTCGTTCACCACAGATCATTAACTGGATGCGGGATAAAGTCAATCATCCGGTGGATGGCTGGGCAATACTTTTCGCTCACTCCCGTCCTACAGCTGAGCAGTTGATTGAATGGCTATCCGATAGCGAGCTTCATCAGAAAATTGCAACGGAGGCGCTGGATATCATGATTCATCGGGATCTCCTTCCCGCTCTGGAAGCAGACGCTTGGGCCAATATCTCAGATCTGCTTCTTGCTTCTTTGCAGCTCGTTATGCTCAAAAAAGATAAACGTCGCATTGAAGCCGTGCTTAAGCAGCTTTCAGACGCGGATTCGCATGTACAGTGATGCGAGGCAAAGAAAGTTAGCCGCTGCGTCAGCGGCTTAACCCCCTGAGGAAAGTATCTATAGTGAATGCGATCAATTCATCATTGGATTTTGCCATAGGAAGTTCAAAATTCAGGAGCAAAGAAGTCAATCCGTGCAGCATGCTCCATACGGATCTGGCGATCAGGCGCTCATCTCCTTGCATGATGCAGCCTTCCTCCATAGCGGCTTTGAGCCCAGCTTCAAGCAGCTCAAAGCCTTTAAAACGCCCACTGTCTATAAGGCTGACCAAGCTTACAGATTCCAGGTTGCTGATAAACAGGATGTTGTAATATTCCGGGTTAGCCGTTCCAAAACGAACATACGCATCAGATACCGTTTTCAGTGTGTCCAGAGCGTTCAATCCCGCTGCCTGTGCTTCATCCACACGCTGCTGAAGAGCCTGCAGGAACAAGGTATTTCCTTCTACCAGCAGTTCACGGACCACGGCTTCCTTATTGGCAAAATAATGATAAATAGTTGTTGGTGAATATTCGATCTGATCCGCAATTTTGCGCATGGAGACTTCGGCATATCCTTGATTCAGGAAAAGCGACCGGGCGGCCTCAATGATTTTCCGGCGGATCTCACTGCTTTCACGTTCTCGGCGTTTGATATGTTTCATGAGTAGATATACTTGCCCTTTCTGCCTACCCCAATTTGGCGGCGATACGATCAGCTTCCATTATACCCGAGTTCATAACCCCTTGAAACCCGCCCCCAGGCTGTGTCCAGGCCCCTACCAATGACAGACGATTCACAGCTGATTTGTGCTTCAGTCTTTTTATACCGGACTGCCGGACCGTTTGTGCGTAGCCATAAACGGCCCCGTCGGGATTAGCGGTATAACGCTGCATCGTGCGCGGTGTGCCCAACTCGGCGACCACTACCTTGCTGCGAAAACCCGGATACAGCTGTTCTAGACATCCCAGTATCTGCTGTGTCACGGCTTCTTTTTTGGCTTTATATTGGGGACGTGCGGCTGGCCAGTTCTCCAATCTGTCCAAAAATGTAATTGCAATGACACCCTTTCCCGGTTCATTAAGCTTAGGGTCCATGGCGTTATAATTCGTGAGCATCCAGTTGCCTTTGGTATACTGGCCGCTCATCATAACTTCATAATCTGTTTCCGAATCCGGCTCATTGCACAGGATTAAGTCTTCTTCGGTAATGCCAAGCTCATGAGGCTCACATGATAATCCCAGATATAGCTGGGTGAGAGACGTGCCAGTCTCCAGACTGCTGACAGCTTCCAGCTCACGACGGGCAGCATCATGGTTTTCCAGTAGGCGGCCATACGTATGATGGGGACTGATACCAGACACAATCCAGTTGGCTTTATATACATCGCCTTTTTTCAGACGGACTCCAACTGCTTTACTGCGTTCGATTATAATCTCAGATACTTGACTGCGCAGGTGAACTTCTCCTCCCGCTGACTTAATAGCGTCAACCAATGCATTGGATAAAGCCTGTGCGCCTCCCTCAATGTAGTACGTCCCCTCCAAATGATAGCCGATCCAGGGAATGAAAAAATACAAGGCCGCAAGCCGCTTTGGAGGCAATCCATAATAGGCCCACAGCGCGGTAAAGAATTCTATGAAGCGGTCAGACAAACCGAACTGGCTTACAGCTTCCCAGGTCGTCATTTGCGTCCAACGGAAGAAGGTTCCTGCTTTGAGCAGGCCAACCGCCTTGCGCCAGGAAGTGAGAGTAGAAAAAGCAGAAAAGCCTGTTTCAAAACGGCGAATGCCCGCGAATAAACTGACAATGCCCGACACCTCAGCAGGAAACATATTTTTGAGGAGCTGCACATACTCCTGAACATCGGACGGAATATCAATGGTCTGTCCTTCCCAACGAATGGAGTAAGGGTGCTTTTTGCGGAGAGGAACAATTCGCTGGTCCGCATTGCAGTCCTTTAACAGCCGACCGAAGCTGCCCTCCTCGAGTCCGCCGACACCGTGCAAGGAGACATCAAAGGTATATCCCTTTCTTGTAAATTCAGTTGCGAAACCGCCAGCTAAAGTATGGCTTTCAAAAACAGCTGTTCGGTAACCGAGCGCGGAAAGTCTTGCTGCACAGGACAAGCCACCCAGTCCTGCACCGATGACAATAACATCGTATTGGTTCATGATTTCATCCCCTTTTGTTAACATCGTTATATAAGTTAACACTGTTAAGTTAAGGAGATTATATACCACAATATTACCGTTGAAAAGCCCCTATGACTTGGTTTTCCTGCTATAGATGAATACCATGAGTTCGACATATCCACTTCTAATTGCAAGTTGCTTTAAGGATTTTTGTAGAATCATCCGTAACGAAAGTAAAACTTTTTATATAAAAAACACCCAAAAATGTAGCGCTTTCACTTGTCAGATTCCAATGAAGGTGCTATCCTTCAAGTGGGATTGTTACTGAAAAGGCAAAACCCGAGTACACACGTGTACCCGGAGTTTGCCTTTTTTTGATTTGTATGAATTCCACAGCATACAGTCAACCATCCCGAACATGTAGTAAGCGCTTTTAAAAATGACACCAAAGGAGATTAATCTCATGCAAAGAAGACGTTTTGCCCTTGTATTATTATCTTTCGTGTTCCTGCTTACGATCTTTTTCCCATCCTCCAGCTCAGCCGCAGCAGCCGATGTCCCAGCGCCACAGGCTACCCTACTTACTCAGGTACAGCCTTTGGGTGAAGTCGTTTCTGCTGTCGTACTGAAATACAGCACCAATATTGACGGGGCATCCTTATCTACGTCCAGCTTTCAGGTTCAATCTGTACTCAATGATGTATATACAGACAGAACCGTAACCGATGTATATACCAATGATACTGGAGCCATCACCAACCGCAGTACTCATGGCAAATATGTCGTGATTGAGCTGGATACGCAAGATAAAAATGCAAGTACCCTTACTTACGATGCAACAAGCGCAGTTAACCGCATCAACACGTTGAATTATACGATTAGTCAAAAGAAAGATATTGCAACTTCAAAGAAAACAGTCATCCCAGCCTCTACACAGACTGTAAAAGCAACAGATAAAATTACACCAATCGTGGACGACTTCCAAAAAAACACCTTTGAAAATAAAGAAGGCTTCAAGCTGAACTACTTTACATTTGAGCCTAAAGTAGAGCCTGACAAAACCTACCCGTTGGTTGTATTCCTGCACGGAAACGGCGAACGCGGTGATGGAAACGGAGTCAACCTGTTAGCGAATGCTGGTGCTGTCACTTGGGCTTCTCCTGAGCAGCAAGCCAAACACCCATCCTTCGTCATCGCTCCACAAAGCCCGATTGACCTGGAGCATAAATTCATTTGGGCGGATGAGCCACGCAACAGCGCTGTAGCCGATTTGGTACGTGATACGGCGTTAAAATACCCGATCGATACCAACCGAATCTATATTGTTGGTATTTCTCAAGGAGCTATGGGAACGTGGAGATTGTTGGAAAAAAATCTGGACTTGTTCGCCGCAGGTGTGCCGATTGCCGGTTTGACCAACTATGAAAAAGCCGTTAACATGTATGCGCCTGTTGAACCTACACACGTCGAGGCATTGAAAAACGTCCCGATTTGGGCCTTCCATGCTGCAGACGATACCACAGTAAGTCCTAAAAACTCGCAAGAAATGGTCGCTGCCATTAAAGCACAAAACGGAAACCTCATTCACTTCACTGAATACGAAGCAGGGATTATCAAACCTACGGGACACTTCTCCTGGGTTCCCGCTTTGCAAAATCAGGATATGATTGAATGGCTGTTTGCACAAAAGAAATAAAATTGTTTTTCATATCTATAAAAAATAGCGCCAGAACGGTTCGATACCCGCCTGACGCTTTTTTATTATTCAAAAAAAGACACCTACTTTCCTGTGTACCACCATCAGGAAGGCAGGTGCAATATCAAAACGAGGAGACTGAAAAATTTGACACTGGTATTGCCATTTGCAGTTAACTTGGAACCTGCTACTTCGCGCGTTTCGCAGCTTTGATCGTTCTCAAAGCTCGTCTGCGAGTTACCTTGTTTGGACTCCGAAGCTGTCTTCTGGCAGTTGCCACATCTGCTTTAGCCATGTGCACATCACCATCCTATTCACTTAGGCTCATATTGGGAGCATGCACCTAAAGACTGTTATTAATGATTATGATTCTCATTATCATTTAAAATTATATAATGAAATCTACTAGCATGCAAGAGCTTTGGGAGAAGTATGTATCTTTATTACGGCAGTGTTCATTTCACCCTTTTACGCTTCTGTGTTACATTATATAAGTAAAACGAGAACAAAAATTCGAATCAGAATTTACGTTCGCCATTTTTCATAGTCCTTTATTCCGAACTAAGTCAAAGTCTATATCTTCCCGACATGTGTTCCATAACAGTTCATCTGTAAGAAAACTTAATGCATCCATGTTGCGCAATCGTTCGACCAACTCAGTAATCACATCTATGTCTTCACGTTGTACATGTCTTGCAAGAGTGATTCCTCCCGTGTCACCATCAACATATAGATGCGAATAATGCTTTTCCTTTTTTACATGTCGAAGAGTAAGCACGCTATTGTCGATCATCATGACGTAACGGTCCTTGATCAGATAGCCTTCAAAAAGCTCATACATATGCGGAAGATCACAGGGACCAAGAATGACACTTACTTTTTCAAAATTGCCTTTGTTCATTTAGATTTAGCTCCCTTCACATCTATTAAATCGGCCTTTACTATAGATTAGATTTGTAATTTTTATAACTTTTCAAGATTAACCTTTGTAGTTATTTTATATCCTTTAAAGATAAACTTCAATAGGTAATGCTATTTCTATTTAAATTTCTATAATGAGGTGTATGTATGGGAATTGTTTTTAAACTTGAAGAATTACTTCGAGAAATCGGGATTACTAAAAACGCTCTCGCTCGTGAGGCAAAAATCAGGCCTAATACCATCTATGAGATGTGTAACAATACATCCAAGCGAATCGAATTTAAAACATTTAATACCGTGATGGAAACACTGATTCGGCTCTCTGGTCGTCCATTAACCCTACATGATGTTCTCGAATATATACCTGAGGATGAATCAGAGAAACACTGATACATTCACAGAATAGTCCGCTGCACCTTATATCTCTGCCCTGGCAGGGATATTTTTTTCCTTGTTATTTAGCATAATCGTTATCATTATTTCAGAGTACGTGTAACTAGAATCTATACTGATAAAGGAGTATTTTTTATCATGAATATTCATGAGAGATATCATTTTAAACTTGGCGATATTTTAGAAGAACTTGATATTTCCCGAAATAAACTGGCCGTAGAAGCAAAAATACGTCCGGCTACCGTAATAGATATGGTAAATGGCAAAACCAAAGACTTGAATTAGAAACACTTGTCCATATCCTGGATTCTTTGAACAGAATTGCCTATCAACGAAGATTTTCAAGGACTATTACTCTTGCTGATATTATAGAATACATCTCCGAAGATGGAATGGAGAAACAGTGAGACTGTAACATGAGAATGAAGATTACTATTGCCCAGCGGACATCTCCATGACTAAATAAGTAGTTGCCCGTGCTCCCTTTTCCCCAAATGAAAGAAGCGTTGGGACAGCAAGCCCAACGCTTCTTTATAATTAATAAGCAACTTATACTATGATTAATCCACTTTGCCGCCCTCTACGACCAGTTGATCTGTAAAGCCTTCTCCGTAAACAGAGGTCAATGTGTCCTTGTAGGCTTGATGCACAAAGTTTTCCTTGCCTAATGTAGCCAGCTCATTGTTGATCCAGTCTAATAACTCCTTATTTCCCTTTGCGACTGCGGGTGCAATCGTATCTTGACCACCAAAGGCCGGGATGGTTACGGTAAAGCCAGGGTTGGCCTTTGCCCAGGCGATCAACTCTGTATTATCGTTGGCAATGGCGGCGCCGCGTTTGTCTTTGAGGGCTGAGAAGATTTCTGTATATTGATCGAATTTAAGCAGCTTGATGTCAGGGTAATTTTTCGTGAAATAGGTCTCAGCCGTTGTTCCCTTTGCGACAATCAGCTTCTGATCCGAATTTTTCAATTGGTCAATCGTGGTGATTGGAGCGCTATCAGGTGACACAATGCCAAAGGATAATTTCATATACGGGTTGGCAAAATCGACTTTTTCTTTACGCTCATCCGTCACCGTAAAGTTAGCCATGATGATATCTACCTTGTTGGATTCCAAATAGGCGACCCGGCTGGCAGCATCCACCAGAACAAATTCCACCTTGGACTCGTCACCCAAGAGATCTTTGGCAAACCGCTTCGCAATATAGACGTCAAAGCCTTGATTCTTCCCTTCCGAATCCACGTAGCCAAAAGGCGGCTTATCTGCAAATACACCTATTCGAATCTTGCCATTCTTTTTAATGTCCTCAATCGAAGCAAATTTAGCCGAGCCTGAACTACCGTTGGTATTTCCGCCTCCTGCACATCCCGCCAAACCAACAATCAGCAAGCTCAAAGCCAGTAATAACGTCGTGAACTTCATTCCTTTTCTCATCTGTATTCATCCCCCTGTTTATATCGTTTCGTACTGAAATATATCCAGAAAGTGCTGGGCACGCTCTGTTTCCGGTTGGGTAAAAAATTGCTGTGGCGTAGTCATTTCGCATATCTGTCCTTGATCCATAAAAACGATACGATCTCCTACCGACTTGGCAAATCCCATTTCATGCGTCACGATAATCATGGTCATGCCCTGCTGTGCCAGCTCTCGCATGACATCCAGCACCTCTCTGACCATCTCCGGGTCCAAGGATGCGGTGACTTCATCAAAGAGCATAATTTCCGGGTTCATACACAGGGCGCGCACAATCGCAATCCGTTGCTTTTGCCCGCCTGATAATTGTCTCGGATACGCATCTTTGCGATCCAGCAGACCCACTCGCTCCAATAGCTGCTCCGCTTGCTCAAGTGCCTCCTGCTTGCTTCTCCGCTGAACTTTAAGCGGGCCGAGTAATATATTTTCTAAGACCGTCATATGTGGAAACAGCTCGTAGTTCTGGAACACCATTCCGATATGCTGCCGCACCTCACGCCAATTCACTTTCTTATCCGTCAGGTCCTGCCCTCTATAACGGATATCTCCACTCTGGACCGGCTCCAGACCATTGAGACATCGGAGGAGCGTGCTTTTTCCACATCCCGAAGGACCGAGAACGACCACGACTTCCCCTTTCGTTACGTCCAGATTAATCTGTTGCAGTACTTTTCGGTCTTCGAAGCTTTTGTGCAGCCCTCGAATTTCGAGTAAAACCTCCACAGCCTCTCCCATGACATCCACCCCATCCTGCTAATTTTGCCATCTGCGTTCAAATCTTTTGGAAAGTCTGGATAACGGATAGCATACGAGAAAATACAATATGAAAATAAAGCCGTACACCCAGAAGGATGCCGAGGGCGCCTTGATTACACCAAGCTCAATAATCTGCTGCCCGACCTTGACCACTTCCACTACACCGATCAGCACCACTAATGAAGTAGTTTTGATCATCCGTGTCGCCAGATTAATAGAACCGGGAAGCATTCGGCGCACCGCCTGGGGAATGAGCACATAGCGGTATAACTGTCCATATGTCAGTCCCAATGCTTGCCCGGATTCCACCTGATGCTTGGGCAGTGATTCCAATGCACCACGAACGATGTCACCAATCTCGGCCGCTCCCCACAGGCTGAATACGATAATTGCTGTCAATTCCCCGCTGATATTCACATTCAACAAAGGAGTAAATCCAAAATATACAACATACAACCACACCAGAATTGGAATAATGCGGAATGTCTCCAAATATAATTTCAGCACAAACCGAATCGGTCTTGATTTTAAGGTGCGCAGCAACCCCATCAAAATGCCTAATAGAGTACCGATAATAATGGAAAGTAACGCAATCTCCAGCGTAACGAGCAATCCCCCTAATAGACGCTCGAAATTGGAACCTTCAAAAAGTACATTAATCCCCGAATTCAGCATATCGCACCTTCCTTTCCACCCATGTCAGCAGTATCGACAAAGGTAAAAGCAGAACGAGATATGCCAATACCAGCAGAATTAGCGATTCTGTCGTTTTGTAGTACATGCCGATCAGGTCTTTTGCCACATTCATCAGATCTAATAAAGCAATGGCGCCAACAATGGAAGTCTCCTTGAGCAAAAATATCGCATTCGCTCCCAGAGACGGAACACTGATGGCAAAAGCCTGTGGCAAAATAACATATCTCGCCAGTTGTATCTTGGACAGTCCGAGACTCAGCCCGGATTCCGTCTGGGTTTTACTCACTGCTTCCATTCCCCCACGGAACGCCTCAGCCATATAACCCCCGCCCAAAAAGGTCATGCCCACAATGGCACACGTCATTTCGCTCATATGCAGACCTACTTTCGTAAACCCGTAATACAGAAAATATAACTGTACAAGCAGCGGCGTATTTCGGGAAAGCTCAATATAGGCAACAACGATGCCGCTAATTCCCCTTACCTTGTAATACAGTACTGTGCTGCACAGCAAACCGACGACTAATGAAAATAGAATAGCAAAAAAGGCGATCTTCAACGTCAACCACATAGCTTCTCCATATAACGGCAAGCTCTCTACAATAAACTCCCAGTCTAAGTTCATATGTGTATACCTTTCGATTTTCAATTATTCCTATGTACTTGCTCTGCTTAATAACAATGATTGTATTCCTGCCCAATTATTACGTCAATACTTGGATGAAAATTTGTCATATTTATCTATGATTCAGGAATAAAAGTGTTGTTTTATTTCAGAAATAAATAAAACAAGCTTGAAATGAATAAATTTCATTTCAAGCTTTGATTTATGCTATACGATTCATCATACGAGCGGCTCGGTAACAAGAGGGCCGCCGAGCTTCTCTACAATTAAACGGCTCTCCTCATTTAATCCCCGCAGGGTGATGGATTTGCCGGATTTCGTATACTTTTGCAACACCTTGCCGATGGCAGTAACTGCGGAGTGATCCCAAATATGAGAATGACTGAAGTCCACCACGACACGTTCTGGATCATCCGAAGGTTCGAAATGATCGACAAAATGAGTCGTTGAAGCAAAAAACATCGGACCCCTGACATGGTACACCTTTTCGTCGTTGTTCTCCGTTGCGCTGATGCGAATTTTAGCCATTTTCCAGCCAAAATGCAGAGCACTCAGCAGTACGCCTACGATCACGCCCTTGGACAAATCATGCGTAGCCACCACAATGATCACCGTGACCACCATAATAAACGTGTCCGCCTTGGGTACCTTAGCAATGTTTCGGAGCGATTTCCAGTCTACGGTTCCGATACACACCATAAACATGACTCCTACCAATGCACCCATTGGCACTTCCTTTACAACCCCGCCAAGCACGAGCAGCAGAAAGGCCAAGAATACCCCAGCCGTAAAAGTGGACAAACGCCCTCTTCCACCAGAGCTGACATTAATGACGGATTGTCCGATCATGGCACAACCACCCATACCACCAAAAAAGCCATTTACAAAGTTGGCAATCCCTTGCCCGCGGGCTTCCCGGTTTTTATTGCTCTTCGTTTCGGTCATTTCATCCAAAATACTGGCTGTCAGCAGCGATTCCAGCAGTCCAACCAGTGCCATCGTAAAGGAATACGGCAACAAAATCCGCAAAGTATGCCACGACCACTCAATTTGCGGCAAATGGAATGAAGGCAGCGAGCTGGTTAGCATACCGATATCTCCTACCGTTTTCACATTCAATCCAAATACATACGTAATGATCGTCATGATGATGATTGCCGTCAATGGAGCAGGAATGCTTTTCACAAATCTCGGTAAAATATACACAATGAGCAGCGTCCCCGCTACCATCGCGTACATGATCCAATTAGCTCCATGAAAGTGGGTGAGTTGCGCCATAAAGACGAGGATCGCCAGCGCATTCACAAATCCGGTCATAACCGGCTGCGAAATAAAGCTCATAAAGCGACCTATTTTCAAAACACCCAGCAGCACTTGAATGATTCCTGCCAAAATGGTAGCTGCAAACAGATATTCGACGCCATGATCCTTCACCAGGCCAACGACCAGTACCGCTACCGCTCCAGTTGCTGCCGAGATCATCGCCGGACGTCCACCTGCAAAAGAAATGACAATTGCCATCGATATGGAGGCGTACAGTCCGACCATGGGATTGACCCCCGCAATGATCGAGAAGGCAATCGCCTCGGGAATTAGTGCTAGCGCTACGGTCATGCCCGCAAGTATATCGGCCCGGATATTACCGAACCATTGTTGTCTAAGATTCATACTGTCTCGTTCCAGCCTCCTATATTTACGGAGAGTAGCGTGTTGACTCGCACCCCGTGTGTTTCGGGTCTCCGTCCAGCGACCAATCGCCAAGGCTCTCCTATCATTCAGTTCGTCTCTCCCAAACGAACCCGGTCCGTTACATTCAGTCCATCATTATAACGTAAGGAATTCGCAGAGACGAATGAGTTAAAAGGCTGTTTACAGAAAGAAATCATCTATTTCCTTGAAATAACGATCATTATCTTCATCTTATTCGTTTTCTTATAATTAAAATTTTCGCAATTTCTGTACAAGCTCCGATAGAGATTCAGCAATCTCAGAGTCCGCATGCTGCTGGAGTAAGCCTTCAAAGTCAGGCAGTGCTTGCTTCAATAATCGATAACTATAGTCATAATAACTCCAAAAAGCTACCGGATCATAACCGCGTGCTTCTTCCTCTTCCCACTCCAGTTCATCTTCTTCTGGATCGCTGTCTGCCGGCCATAGATATTTTTCGTCCAGCAGCATGGTTAGGGATTCTACAGACTTCTGTGAATCCTCTTGTGCGTTTTCCATGTCCAATGTTCCAACAACCGCATGGTACAGTTCCAACTCACTCCGCGTGATATCATCCGAATTTCCCATATGCATATTACGCAATAAGAAAAGTAACACCCATGGCGTAACCTGCCACAATGTGCCTTGATGCTCTATCAGATCAGCAATGGCTGCGTACTCCCCGTTGGATATCAATTGTGGCAACTCCGTGCCCCTACCATAAGGAGTAGTCAGGCGGTGCCATGGCACATCTGCAATTTGGAGATTATTCATCTTATGTGTATCCATAAGTTTTCCTTTCTGGTCAGTATCTAGAATCTTCCCGATTTAAAAATGGAATATAGTAAAAAGGCAACCATTAAGAGAGCGACAACAAAGCCGATTTCAATGGCAGGTACATTCCACAGCATGGTCACCTGATGATTCAGCGATGAACCGATAATAAGTCCGACCATAATAATGCTGAACGCTAACAGCACGATACTGAATGACAGGCGGTTACTGATCTGATCCAGCCTGCGCAGAAGCATTTCCAGCTCCGGCACAGTAACCTCCAGCTTAAGCTTGCCCTTGCTGATAATCGAGGCCAAATGCCTCGCATGTCCTGGTAGTTCCATCAGCGTCTCCACCAGCTCAGTCGCACCACCCAGCAGCTTGCCTCGGATACGACGACCGCTGAAGCGTTCCTTCAATAGCTTGTTACCAAAGGGCTCAGCCAAAGCGATAATACTGAGATCGGGGTCCAGGTGCTCCACGACCCCCTCCAGTGTCAGCAACGCCTTGCCTAGCAACAGGACATCCGACGGCAAACCAATCCGATGGCGCTGCGCTGCGCCAAATAGGTCGTTCAAAGCATCACCAATACTGATCTGTGAGAAAGGAACGTCTGAGTAATCTTCGCGTATCTTGTCCAGATCAGCACGCAGCGCATTCAGGTCGGTGTCCGGTTCGACCAGACCCAAACGTTCGATAGACCGAACCATGGCATCGGTATTTTTGCGCATCAGGGCAATAATGAGGGAAGCGAGATGATTCTTCATCTCTTCGCTCAACCTTCCCGTCATGCCAAAGTCCAAATAAGCAAGACTGCCATTTTTCAAAACGAGTAAATTCCCCGGATGGGGATCGGCATGAAAAAATCCCTCTATAAAAATTTGATGCAGCATGCTGTTCACCAGCCGCTGCGCCAGTTCTTTCAAGTTATATCCACGGCTCTTCACGACTACCCAAGTGAGTTCCGTCTAGAAACTCCATAGTCAGTATACGGGAAGAGGTATGATCCCAGTATATTTTCGGAATATAGATATGTGGGTCCTGCTCAAATTGGAGCGCAATCTTCTCTGTGTTACGGGCTTCATGGTTGTAATCCAGCTCCTGAATGAGCGATCTCCCCAGCTCCTCTACCATCTGGCGAAGCTGATACCGCTCTACCCACTCCCAGCGCTTGGCTGCCATAGCGGTCAATTCCCGCAAAATGTCCAAATCTCGCCGAATGATGCGATTAACGCCAGGACGCTGGATTTTAATGGCGACCATTTCGCCGCTGTGCAGCTTGCCCAGATGCACTTGCCCGATCGAAGCAGCGGCCAGCGGAACATCGTCAAAACGAACCAGTATGTCCTCTAATGACGTGTCCAGCTCTTGCTCCAGAATGCCACGCGCCGTTTCAGATGAAAACGGCGGTACCTGATCCTGAAGCTTAACCAGCTCACGGATAATAGGCTCCGGCAGCAGGTCAGCACGTGTGCTTGCCAACTGTCCAAGCTTGATGAATGCAGGCCCCAGATCCTCCAGCACAAGTCGAATCCGTTCACCTAGCGTTTTGGACTCGGGAGTTTCTCTCGTCAGCCACTTGCGAGGCAATGACAGCAGCTGGAACAGTCCCATTTCTTCCACCATATAGCCAAAGCCATGACGCGCCAGCGCCATGGCAATTTCCCGGTAACGACCGGCGTGCTTCATACGAACCGCCATTTTAATCCAGCCGGTTCGCTTCTTCAGCGTCGCTCGAACCCGTAAGCGCCGCCTTTTCTTTTTCCAGCTCCGCTACCTGTTTTTCCAACAATGCCACACGCTGCTCCAAACTTGTAACATCATTTTCGGTAGGTACTTCCAGCTCCTGCAAAATGCGGCTAACCTGTTCGCGGATCACTGTTTTGAATTGTCCCTGTTCCTCTGCCCCTCGTTCGATCAGACGATCGACCAGCGCTTTGGATTCCGAGGGCGCAAGTTCTCCCCGGTTTACAAGATCCTCGACGGCTTTCTCCACCTTTTCTTTGCTGACAACGGTGAGGCCCCACCCCAATGAGATGGCTTTTTTGAACAAATCGCTCATAATATATCCTCCCCTACCTGTGATTACCTATAGTATAACCTGAAAAGGGGAGCCGCATAAAGTTCGCAGCTCCCCTTCCTCAATGAATGGAATGATCTATGTTTAACCCGGAAAGCGTCCAGCCCACTTGGCAGCCTGAAGCAGCAGCTTGCGGTATCCCTCGTGCTGGAAGCTTGGCTGATTATGTCCAGGCATCAAATAGACGACCCGACCCAAGCCATAGGACAGTGACCATGCAGCCGGCCACCACTGGCCTTCGTGTTCATATTCCATCAGTAGTGTTTTTTCAGTGAATGGATCAAAATCAAAACGATACGGCTCCTCTTGCATTTCGAACGGCTCGATTCCTTCCATAATCGGATGATCCGGCTCCGTTACTTTGAAGGAAAGTGGACCTGCAGCCGGGTGTCGCAAGAAACGTGCCCCCATTAACTGTGCAATTTCATACCGTCCTTGCAATGTGATTCCGTTATGCAGCACAAGCAATCCACCCCCGCCACTAACATAAGACAGCAATCCTGCTGTTTGTTGAGGTGACAGAACCTCCTTGCGGCTATCGCAGTACGAGATACATAGATCAAATGAGGTTAGATTTTCCTTGAGCAGCATTTTACGATTCTCACTGCACTGTACGGTCATCCAATCCTGTAAAATATGGCTAATCTCTTCGTCCACCCCTTGCAGCGGGTGAAACTCCGGATACGAATAATCTCCTAACAACAATGCTTTTCTTTTTTCCATGATAAATCCTCCTTGCCTGACTTGTATATAAGGACTTTAAAGGCGGGGCCCGTGTCATTTATTCTTGTTTGTGGGGTCAAAACGCTCAGAAAATTCCGTTTGGCCCTTATCCATTTCCCATAACACCGCCATCATTGTCCGAGCTACGGCATATATAAATAATTCTACAGACGACCTATTAAATCCTTTAGCAGACGATTATAGCATATATGTTCGCTCGCAATAAACTTATTAAAACTTATTCAAAATTTATAAATCTGAACGATGGCGATTCGGCCTGTTTATGGTATACTCGTAAGAAAAAAAGTGCGTCCATGCTTGATTAACAATGAAGGGCCGCTTTTTGTAAGAATTTATGCTTGCGGTTATAGAATTGATAAGAATTGCCTCAAACCTTATACATTCTATAAATCTTAAAAAACCGGGGAGGTTGCATGAATGAAAAGGACTGGAATGACCCGGCCCTTGGACAGCTTGGGGCGAATTGTGCTTCCTAAAGAGTTGCGCATGACGATGGAGATTGACATCGGCGATCCATTAGAGTTTTTTATTGAAGACCAGACACTCATGCTCCGTAAGTACAAATCAACCAACTGTATATTTTGCGGTGCGGTTGATACCAACACCTACTTTAAAGATCAGTTTATCTGCGATGAATGTGCAGCCTCGATGAAAACGGAAGATTTAGTTCCGGTCACAGCGACTGAAACCCATTCACCCCCACTTAAGCAAAATATGCATATGAAAAAAATTTATCAGCGCACAGACGTTATTTTGGAAAAAATGAGAGAGCTTATGGAAGAACATCCAGCATCTTCACAAAAGCAACTTGCCTCCATGCTTGGCGTGAGCCAGGGAAGGATTTCCCAGCTGAAAAAACTCATGTAAGCGAATCACCAAAAAATTAATGTATACGCTTCCATACTATGTAAGGTTTAAATCTATTGAATTTAGAAAAGCCGGGCCCTTTAGGGACTCGGCTTTTTTTCGCTTATATGAAGTGATGCACTCGTTTGCAAAACTATTGACCGTAAACCCGGCATTGTTCTACCCAGCGTGCTGCCGCCTTGGGAAGAGATGCAAGATGAACATGCGTGTAGGCTGCCAAAAGGTTCCCTTTCGCATAACCCTCGCTCTGGAGACCACGCATCCCCTTGGTTTGATAGGCGTAGGAGTAGGGGGCGGATGATTCATCATATTGCATGACAGAATAATGAAATTCATGTCCCCGAATGGTCTCTCCAGCCTCCAGCAGCAAGCAATTCTGCAAAGCGGTTGCTTCCCGGTATCCCAGTGCAGCCCGTTTCTCCTGCATGCGGACGTCCGACGGAATAACCCCGGCCATGTGATAGGCATTCCCCATACGATCCGTAAGTGTCCGTGCCAGTACCATATAACCGCCGCATTCGGCGAATACTGGCATATCCCGGCTTACCGCGTTGCGGATATCTTCCAAAAAGCCCGTATTTGCAGCGATATCTGCGGCAAACTCTTCGGGGAAACCGCCGCCCAGGTATAGGCCGCTTGCCTGCTCAGGTACGCGTTCTCCCGCCAGCGGACTGAAGTAGACAATCTCTGCTCCCGCCTGACGTAGTAAATCCATATTTTCCGGGTAGTAAAAATTGAACGCCGCATCTCTGGCGACGGCGATGACGGGACGTTCCCCGGTATCAGCTTCATGCCCTGCTGATGGAAGCCAATCCGGGGGAAACAACGGTTGTGCGGGCAGAGACAACGGCGGAGCCGAATCCGCCAATGCCCGCAGTGCATCCAGATCCGTACCCGCGCGGATCAGCTCTGCCGCCCGTTGGAAAAGCGGCTCCAGCTCGCCGCGTTCCACAGCGGGTACTAAACCCAGATGACGCTCAGGAATATCCAGCCCGTCATCACGCTTTAACCAGCCTAGCACGGGGATGCCGCACTCCTGCTCAATCGCCTTTTTGACGATGCCATAGTGCCCTTGGCTACCGCAGCGATTCACAATTACGCCTACAATGCGCAGCTTGGGCTCCAAGCGCTGAAAGCCGAGCACAATAGCGGCGGCGCTTCGTGCCATACTGCGCACGTCGACCACCAGCAATACAGGGCTGTCCGTCAGCATGGCGATCTCAGCGGTCGAGCCGGTGTTGCTGAGCGGGTCCTTGCCGTCATACAGCCCCATGACGCCTTCAATCACGGAAATATCCGCGCCTTCGGAAGCACGGATAAAGGTTTCACGCACCGTATCCGGTGAGGTCATCCATGAATCCAGATTACGGGAAGAAGTCCCGGTCGCGGCAGTATGATAGGTCGGATCGATATAATCCGGCCCGCACTTAAACCCTTGCACTCGCAGGCCGCTGTCGGCGAACGCCTTCATCAGCCCGAGGGTAACAGTCGTTTTGCCTGCGCCGCTGCCTGTTCCGGCAACAACAATACGGCTTCTGCGCGTAGCGGCAGACGGATCAGACTGTACAGCCTGCTTCATGATGTCAGTCATAGGAAACCCGCGCTACAGACAGCGTCATATTGCCGCTTTTTTTCTTCTCCAGCAGCCAATGGTCTGCACCAGAAGACAACAAGGCTGAAGGTTCACTTACCCCATATGCGCCAGTGTATTTGAAGACGGTTTCCGATGGATTGGGAAGCTGCACCTTATTCAGCTCTGACGGAGTATACGTCACCAGTTCCCAACCGTATTTGGCGCAAAGGGCAAGTAAGCCCTCTTCGTCCTTTTTCAGATCAATGGTGGCAATATTCCGTACGCTTTTCACAGACAAACGCAGCTCTTGCAAGGTGTCCAGCACACCCGCCTCCAGTTCCTCTAATGCAGTTCCACGGTTGCAGCCGATGCCGAGCACCAAGCTTTTCGGACGGTACAGCACGCCATTAGAAAGAAGCTGCTCCTCTTCCTCCGGCTCCAATAAACGGTCACTCACGACCAATGCGGCGTTAAACGGTTCTTGCAATGCTTCTGCCGTCGAAGCATATACCTTGATATGTCCAGGTACAGGCTTGTCATAACGCCACCAGTTCCGTTCGCCTGTCTCTTGTATGAGCGCAACAGGCTCCTCGTTCACAACAGCGGCGCTCACAGGAGTGGCCTTGTCGAAGCTATCGACCACCCAACCCAATTCCCGACCAAACATGTCCACCGGGATCGTGCCCTGCACGTCCGATGCAGTCGTGATTACAGCACGTGCGCCCAGTACAGCCGCTACATGGCGGGTCAATTCATTGGCGCCACCCAAATGGCCAGACAATACGCTAATGACATGCTCGCCACGATCATCAATGACAACTACCGCTGGGTCTACCTTTTTATCCACCAAAATTGGTGCAATCATACGAACCACTGCACCGAGAGATATAAACAAAATAATACCGTTATATTGTTTAAATAAATCCGGCAAAATCAGCTTGACCGAGCCTTCGAACAATTGAATGCCACGCTGCTGCTCGTCGCCACGCTCAAACTTGGACATGTAATACACATCCGTGCCCGGAAAGCTGGCTCCCAAATTGCGGACCATCTCCACTCCATGCTTCGTGATCGCCACAGCGGCAAATGGATTACTCACCGGGCTTCACTCCCTTCCGGTAGCCATGGGTGAACGACTTGTCATACAGCTTGGAACGATGCGCGTCCTTGTCCACCAGCTCCGGGTCGAGCGCCCAGCCTGCCAAAATCATGGCATGCATCGTTATGCCTGCTGCACGCAAATCGGCGGGTAATTGAGCAAGCGTCGTGCGTACGATCTTTTGATCCGGCCAGGTCGCGCGCTGCACAACCGCTACAGGCGTGTCCTCACTCCAGCCTGCTGCCAGAAACTCAACGACCACCTTCTTTGCCAGCGTTGCGCTGAGGAACAGTGCCACTGTACAGTGATGGGACGCCAAGTCCCGCAGCTTTTCCCGATCCGGTACAGGTGTACGGCCTTCGGCACGCGTCAGAATGACCGTCTGCGTCAGGTCAGGCACAGTTAGCTCTGCACCCAGCACCGCCGCAGAAGCAAAGACCGAGCTGACGCCTGGTACGATTTCGTATGCTACTCCGCGCTGCTTCAGCAACACCATTTGCTCCAAAATCGCACCGTACACTGCCGGATCACCTGTATGTACGCGAGCTACACTGCGTCCAGCCTGCACAGCCTCGCTCATAATCTCGACCTGCCGCTCCAAATCCATGCCTGAGCTTTGCAATACCTGCGCCTCTGGCTTGGCCGTGGCAATCAGCTCGTCGTTCACGAGTGAATCCGTGTACAATACCACATCGGCCGTGCGTAGAATCCGGGAGCCTTTGACAGTAATCAGCTCCGGGTCGCCGGGACCTGCTCCTACGATATATACTTTGGGCTCCAACGTCATTTGCTCACCACCATTAAACTCAAATATTCAAGCTCCTGTCCGCGCAGCTCACGTGCGTCGCGCCATACCATTTCATAAGGGGAAGTGACCTTGGTAATGACTGATGCACGGTCCCCAAGATGGAGTTCATCCAGCACATCCAAAATCAAATCCAGTACCTTGGCAACCTTGATAAACACGACCGTATCGTGATTCTCAATCGCCTGCTTCATCGCTTCCCGATCATCCGTAGCCGGAATAATACCGACCTGCTGATCTCCGTCTGCCAAAGGCAATTCCAGCGCTGCCGCCGCTCCCAACACAGACGAAATGCCCGGAATAGATACAATCGGCACCTCAGGATGGAGATCCTTCATGAGCCGTGCCAAATGAATAAAGGTACTGTACAGATTAGGGTCTCCCTCTGTGACAAAGGCTACATCCTTGCCTTGGCTCAGTGCCTCCCAGCAAGCAACCACCGTTTTGTTCCACTCCCGCTCCAGTACAACCGGGTCCTTGGTCATTGGAAAAATGAGTCCCAGCATCTCCTTTTCCTCCGGGTTGACGTACAATTCCACGATTTCGTGAGCATACGACTTACCTCCCCGGCGTTTCTTCGGATAAGCCACAACTGCACATTCCTGAATCATGCGATACGCCTTGACTGTAATCAGCTCGGGATCACCCGGCCCCACGCCTACGCCGTAAAGTGTTCCTGTTGCCGCCGTATTCATGCTGTCTCTCTCCCCCTCTTGAATTACCAGCTTACTCCCCTGCTACTTCGTCAGCCACGTCCACCGACGGCTGTCCTGTAATGACATATATCGGATTGAGTCCGTCAAAACGAGTCATATTCAAAATCGGCTTGCTGCGCGCTGTTTGCAATAACGTCACCGAAGTATCGAGACCTGCTGCTTGCATCGCCTTCATCCCGTCATGCAGCGTCTCAATCGTTGCAGCATTCACTACAATTCGTCCATCCTTCCGCAGACGGTAAGCACACAGACGAATCAGTTCGGCCAATTCTCCCCCGCTCCCACCGATAAACACCGCATCCGGGTCTGGCAGATCTTCCAGTCCGGCAGGCGCTTTGGCATGAATAACCGGGAAATCGGTACGGAATTTGATTTTGTTCGCTTCCACATTAGCCAGATCGCCTTCGTTCTTCTCAATGGCAAATACTTGCCCATACTTGGCCAGCCGCGCACATTCCACCGCTACAGAGCCGGAACCTGCGCCGATATCCCATACGATGCTTCGTTCGGTCAGACGCAGCTCGGACAAGCTGAATACGCGTACTTCACGCTTCGTGATCAGTCCCTTTTCCGGCTTACGCTGGTGAAATTCCTCATCCTCGAAGCCAAATCCCCGACGAATTGCAGGCACGTCTTCACCCTTACGGCGGCGCAAAATAACCACATTCAGTGGTTGGAACGTTCCCTGCGCCATCTCATCCAACGTATAATGCTGATACGCCTCATCCGGTCCGCCCAAATGCTCGCCGACAAAGGCATCATATTCCGTCATGCCATAATGCAGCAGATAGGCAGCGAGTGCGGCGGGATGATTGCGGTCGTCCGTCAGCAGCGCGACCTTGTTCTGTCCATCGATCCGCTGCGCCAATCCAGTCATCGGACGGCCATGTACGCTTTCCAGCACCGCATCCTGCCAGCTTTCACCGAGACGCGCAAACGCCAGTTGAACCGAGCTGAGATGCGGCAAAATATCCAGATGTTTCGACCCCAGCTTGGCAGACAAATAACCTGCAATTCCAAAAAAAAGCGGATCGCCTGACGCAAGCACGACAATATCCTTGTCCTTGCGCAACCGTCCCAATTCTTCTACCACGGTAGATAAGCCGCTCTTTAATGTTCGTTTTTCCCCTACGAATGCCTTGAAAAAGGCTAGCTGGCGTTCTCCACCAACCAGCAGGTCGGCACGCTCAATGTGCTCCAGCGTCTCCTGCGACAGACCTGCCGCTCCATTTTCACCGATACCAATGACACGAATCACTCTACTCACCGACTCTCGCCCTCCCCAGCACGTTCCCTTTCATCGTTACCAGTACCATTTCCACGACAATTCCACCACCTGCATGGTCCAGACAATGCTGACATCCGTAGGTACACAGCTTTTCAAAAAAGCTAAGCGCATTCGCTTCGGTCATCATATCCGCCACCTGCGTAGCTGTATTGGCCTCTGCCACTGTCGCTGCAAGTGACTCATCCACACCTGCTTCACGTGCAACCTGGGCCAAAAATCCAAAATCCACCGGAGCGCTCTTGGAGTGTACCATCATGACACCTTGAGCTACCTTTGACAGCTTGCCAGGCATACCGACGAGAATAATCTTTTTCATTCCCAGCCGCTTCCCATGCTTAATGGCAAAGCCGACAAAATCCCCCATCTGAATAAAGGCCTCTTCCGTCAGCTGATCGTACATTTGCATGGCATATTTTTCACTGCTGCCGCCTGTAGTCAGGACTATTTCCTGGCAGTTCATCGCTTGTGCAACCGATATGGCCTGCACGACGCTGGCTTTATAAGCTGACGTGGAAAACGGAACGACCACACCACGCGTGCCTAGTATGGAAATACCGCCTAGAATGCCAAGTCGCCCGTTCAGCGTTTTCTTGGCGATTTCTTCGCCGTCCGGTACGCTGATGACGACACGGACACCTTTGGCCGATCCGTGTTCTTCAAGCACGCCTGTCACAGCCTCCGTAATCATCCGTCGCGGCACCGGATTAATCGCTGCTTCCCCGACAGGCACAGGCAGACCAGGCTTCGTTACACGTCCCACGCCGATGCCGCCGTCCAGCTCAATACCCGGCTCCTCGCGCCAGCTAACGGAGGCGATAATTTTCGCCTGATGCGTGGCATCTGGGTCATCGCCACCGTCCTTGATCGTCGTGCAGGAAGCTTCGTCCGCGTCCAACACAGGCTCGATCAGCTCAAACGCATGATCGAAGCCCGCGGGCAGCGATATCACTGCTTCCTTCGGTGGAATGCCCGTGATGAGCAGTTGTACCGCTCCTTTGGCCACTGCAGCCGCACAAGCCCCCGTCGTAAAGCCTGACCGCATCGGCTTGTCCGGCGCGGGAGCTTCACCACTTTTCATCCGTTTGGGCCTGTTGGCGGACGCCGCTTCCTTTTCCATGCCAATTCCTCCTTAACCTCTTCTGCTGATCATGTTCTAATTCATTTCATGATACAGCAAACGGACAACCGCATCTAGCGGACAGCCATTAAGGAGATCGCATTCAATGCTGCTACGACAATTGTACTGCCGCCCTTGCGTCCAATATTCGTAATGAACGGAATATCCAGCTTGCGCAGCTCGTCCTTGGATTCTGCTGCCGATACGAAACCGACGGGCATGCCAATCACCAGTCCGGGTTTAGCCGCTCCTTCTTTTACCAGACGGATCAACTCCAGCAACGCTGTCGGCGCATTACCAATGGCATAAATGCCACCTTCGCCCGCCTGAATCGCTTTGCGCATCGAAATAATGGCGCGTGTCGTATTCAGTCTTTTCGCTTCTTCCATGACGTCAGGGTCAGATATGTACACATGCACATCCCCGCCAAATTGACGGATACGATCCTTGCTCAGCCCCGCTTGAATCATCTGCACATCCGCCACTACCTGCTGTCCTGCACGAATAGCTGCAATCCCAGCTTCAATCGCCTTTGGATGAAACACCATGCTGCGGCCCAGCTCAAAATCAGCAGATGCATGAATGACACGCTGTACAACGGGATATTGCTCTGCTGTAAAAGGATGCTCTCCCAATTCTTCTGTGATCATCTCGAAGCTTTTACCCTCAATTTCCTGCGGCTGTACCGTTAGCGGTTTGAAATCTGTTTTAAAATCCATCGTATCGACCACTCCCTTATGGAAAATTAGAAAATAGTTTAGGAAAATGACAATTCATTGCTACAAAATCATAGATACCTTTTAAAAACACCTGTTTTAAGATGACTATATTTTAAATACATGCCAGAAGTCGTTCCTGATGGACTGGACTCGCAGGGGTAAGGCTCAACTCAAATTGAAGTTTTCTCTTTTGCTATGCGCAGTGCGTCGATGACTCCGTCGAAATGATCAAATACTGTGCCAAATTCCACTTCCGGCCTGGAAATCAAAAGTACGTGAATCCCCAGCTCCAATGCAGATTGAACCTTTTCATCCACTGCTCCCGTGCGTCCGCTTTCCTTGGTGACCATCACGGTCGTGCCATAGTGCTTGTACAATGCTTCGTTCATCTCGCGGGAAAAGGGTCCCTGCATGGCAATAATATTCTTTTGCTCCATGCCCAGTTCGCCGCATTTCTCCATATTGTCCAAGCGCGGCAGCATGCGTGCAACCAGACGAATCTCCGGGTCTCCGAGTAAATGCTTGGTGAACGTGCCGAGCGTCTTACTGCCTGTCGTAAGCATGACAGAGCCTTTGAGTTGCTTCGCTTCTAATGCGGCCTCTTCATAGGAAGAAACGATGTGGAGCAATGGATGATTGTCATACACCAGTCCCGCCCGCTCGTAGCGAATATAAGGAACTCCGGACTCGCGAGCGGCTGTCATCGCATTCGCATGTGCTTCTTCTGCAAAAGGATGACTGGCATCAACAACCGCCTGTATTCCCTGCTCCCGAATCATTGCACTCATTTCATCGGCTGTCATTCGGCCTGTACGTACGTCCAGTCCTGCTTCGGCCAAGCTGGCTGCCGCGCTTTCGGTTACGACCGAGGTCAATACGTTGTAGCCATTGTCACGGATTTGCAGCGCCAATTCCCGAGCATCGCTCGTTCCACATAGCATGAATATCATGAGCCCTTCACCTGCCCGCTTCCATTCACTACAGATGGCGTATGTGAATGCTCGTGATGGTGATCATGGTCATCATGGCTGTGAGCATCGACATGCTCATGAGTGTGATCGTGGCTGTGTGTATGGTGATCATGATGATCGTGATCATGTGCATGGTGATGGTGATGATGCTCATGATCGTGATGGTGGTCATGGTCATGGTCATGGTCATGGTCATGGTCGTGGTGATGATGGTGGTGCTCCTGCGCCTCCAGACGGAACTGGCAGTTATCACAATTGGCCGTAACCTTGCCGAACAAGCCTTCCTTAGCTCGCTCCAGCACCAGTTCAATCAATTGAGGATGAAAACCAAAATATCCTCCCATTTCCACTTGTAATGTAGGGTGAGCCTCGGCAAATTCCTGGGTCATTTCTCCGATGCGCTTAATCAGCACACCCGTGAACAGAAAATAGGGAAGCACGATAATCTTTTTGGCCCCCAGTCGTACACAACGCTCCAATCCATCGGGAAAAGAAGGCTGCGTCACACCGATAAAGCTGCTCTCTACCCACGTATAAGAAAGCTGTTCCCATAGCATACGGGTGATTTTGAAAAAGTCACTGTTCGCATCTGGATCGCTACTTCCGCGTCCTAACACAAGTACCGCCGTTTCTTCGTCGGATACCTCGGAAAATGCCTCTACAGCGCTATTCATTCCCGCTGGAACTGCAACCGGACGGGCCTCTTTCAAGCGGCTTTGCAGAATGCTGACGATTTTCTCGTGAACGCCAATCGGGCGTCCATATACAAATTCCACCTGTGGATATTTTGCTTTTGCCCGATCAATAGCCATCGGAATATCAATTTTGGCATGTACCGCTGCGAACAAGATAATCGGAATGAGAACGACACGCGTCGCACCTTTCTCCACACATGTTTGCATCCCATCAGCAATGCTGGGACGTGTCAACTCCAAGAAACAGGTTTCCACGCACATATCCGGTACCCGGTCTGCCACTGCCTGTGCAAATTCCAGCAGTTCCTGGTTCCCCTCCGGGTCCCGACTTCCATGTCCAACTAACAATATTGCATCCACTGCTGTTTTTTCCTCCTCTTTAATAGGGATAGCCTGCATGACGCCCTATTTTATATATATGCTTGTATCCAGTTCATCAGGCCTTCAGTCCATTAATCACCACAAACCGCATTCACTTCTACCGTTGCTGGTGCATCTTCATGCCGGAAACCCGCAACGACACCTACACGTTTAAAAAATTTATGAAAACGCTCATTCGGATGCCCTTTTTCCTTATATTCAGCGATGACGTTCTCCACAATGTCAGTAATTTGATCACCCGGAATCCCTTCCGCTACGGGCTGAGCGGCATGAGCATTGCGCCCGAATTTTTTGCCACCAAGGAAGAGGTCGTATCCTCCCTTGCGATAGACGATGCCAATATCCTCCAGCACCGCTCCATAGCAGGCCATACCGCATCCGTTCAAAGCAATGCTCGTTTCCTTGGGTGCCTGTAATCCGCCAAGTACAACCTGTAGATGTTCAGCCACAGGCACAGCGTCATCCTTCTCCATATTGCAGAAGTCGCACGCCTTCACCTTAAACACATCGCCGATCGGCATGACAATGAATCGTTCATCCCGCAGTCGTCCGACCAGTTCCTCGGGGTCTGCGCACGGCACACGCAGCACGATCTGATGATCCGGCGTGTACTCCAGCTCGCCGTCATCACCCGCTACCTCGGCGAGCATTGCCATCTGGCGAGCGGTGAACTTCTTGTTTCCCACACCCGGGGAAACGCCCACCTCAAACAGCGCAGGCTTGCCAAAGCCGCCTGTCGCCATCCCGGCCGTAGCCCCCGCTCCGGCCACCGCTGACGTTCTTGCGGTGCTCTCGGCGGTAGGCGCTTGCCCGCTCCAGCGAGCGTTGGCTGCGTCAGGCAGCTTGCCGCCAACAGCGAGGCGGCTTAGTGCCTCTGCCGCCAGCGATGCCGGGGTTGCTGCGCCGGTTTGCACAGCGGTCGTTGCCTGCACGGCAGCCATCGCTTGCGGGCGTGCCTGCGTCGCAATCGCAGCGCCGCTCGCGGAGGGACCAGCGAGCGTAGTCGGGGCTGCGCCTGCCTGCGGTGCGGCCTCTTGCGCGCCCAGCGACCACGGCTCCGCTTCCGTACGGAGACGCTGATGCGGCTTGAGCGCTTGCTCGGTCGCATCCAGCGTGTATTTGCGCTGATATCCGCGCGGAGTCACGATCAAGCCGTCATACACCGTTGTCGAGGAATTACCGATGATTACAGTTGTCAGCATCCCGATGTCATGATTCAGCATATCTTCCAGCGTCGTGACAATAACTTGCTGACGTTCACGATAAGCACTTTTCACCAACCCAACTGGAGTTTGCGGATCGCGGTAACGCAGCAAAATGGACTGCGTCTCCACAATCTGGCGGGTACGTCGGCCACTGCGCGGATTATATAATGCAATCACAAAATCGGCAGAAGCCGCTGCTTCTACGCGCTTCACAATCGTTTCCCATGGGGTCAGATGATCACTCAGACTGATCGTGCAAGCATCATGCATAACTGGCGCGCCCAACAGTGAAGCACAGGACTGAATAGCAGAGATCCCTGGCACGACTTCTACCTCAACCCCGTCCTCGCGTCGCCAGCCTTTTTGCATCAGCACTTCGTACACCAGCCCTGCCATACCATAGACTCCTGCATCTCCACTGGAAATGACAGCTACCTTCTTGCCCATCTCTGCTTGGCGAACCGCCTCCTGCGCACGGCTCACTTCCTCTGTCATCCCTGTGCGTACAATCTCCTGTCCGTTCAACAACGGACGGATCAAATCAACGTAGGTATTGTAGCCGATAATGACCTCACTTTCGGCCAGCGCATCCAGCGCCCGTTTTGTGATATGTTCCATATCTCCTGGTCCAAATCCAATCACCAACAATTTTCCTAATGGGCTCATCGTGCTCCTCCTATTCATCCTTTTCAGGGCAGCTATCCTATCTATTTCAATGATTTATGGACATCCTGTAACTCAAAAAACCCCATCCTGCCCGGATGGGGTTTCTATGTACGTATCTCTCATCAGACGAACAAACAGCGTAAGAAGACACTATTTGTCTTCCTCCAGCCTGCCGTTGTTTTCCACCTGTCTGTTTACGCTTCAAACGCTGCTGCACGTTCATATCCACGCAAACCTCTAACCAACATGGAAAAAGCAACGTGTGCCTGATTTCCTGATTTCGTACACCCATCCTCTCCGCGAAGGTTAACGGTGCATACAGATCAAGGTAGGTCTCCTGGCTTGGCATCAACAGATTCTTTCGTCTTCCCCGTTTTTCACGAGTGACCATTTAAAAAAATCCTCTTCCTTACAGTGGCGGGACCGCTCGGGATTTGCACCCGATTCCCTGTTACCCTTTGCTCAACCGCAAAGGCACCTTGTCTGTCCGCTATTTGATTATGGGTCTTATCATAACCTTGCCTCAATCAGTTGTGCAAGCACGAAAAACGCTTTATTTCAAGTTCTCTGCTTTATTTTTTAACATATGTAGCAATTCATCCGGGTCCGCAGAGATACTTAATAACGCTGGATGCTCAGCCCCGGTAAACCCCTCTTGCACGCTATGGCGCACCATTTCTACTAACGGGTCAAAATATCCATTCACATTCAGCAGCCCAATCGGCTTGCGATGAATGCCGATTTGAGCCCAGCACAATACCTCGAACAGCTCCTCAAAGGTTCCCAAGCCACCCGGAAGGGCTATAAACGCATCGGCCATCTCGCTCATTGCCGCTTTACGCTCATGCATGCTCGCTACTTCAATAAATTCGGTAACTCCCCGATGAATGATCTCTGCATCAAATAACAGGGTGGGCATAATGCCAGTGACCTGACCGTCACCCGCCAGCATGCCATCCGCAACCTGACCCATCAGCCCCCTACTGGAGCCACCGTAGATCAGACGGATATGATGGCGAGCCATGGCTTCTCCCAGCTTGCCTGCCGCTTCAACATATACCGATGAATGTCCAGGTCTGGACCCGGCAAATACACAAATAGAATTCATTAACGTCTCAGCTCCTGTCCTAAGTATCATGCATCGAAACTTATTCATTATATTAGCTAAATATTTTCGCTATAACAAAAATCTTTGTCGATGCATGTCCAATAAAAAAAAGATAAAGACCTCGCAGGCCCTTATCTTTATTTTACGCTTTATCCAAAAATATAAGTTCATTTTTAGCATACTATATTTATAATTCTATCTCATTTCAATGACCATTCACGATCTTCAGACCACAGCCATGCACCGAATCGTTATGCTCAAAATATTTGCCAAGCTCCACCATCATCGCGCCCATGCGCTCTTCGGTTGGAAACACGACTCGTTCAATCCCCTCTTCCACAATGGACTGCGCAGTCACCTTCCCTACTGATACAGCAATCACATCCTCGCGGAAAGCTTCCAGTAAATCCTCGATTCGATTTTGCTCTCTCGCATATTGGGCTAAAAATCGGATTTGCGGACCACTCGTGAACGTAACAGCATCAACATTACGATGGATAACATCCTCCAGTAACGCCTGCAATTTTGCTTCCTCAGGTGGGATATGCTTATAAGGAAGTACCTGGCGGGTCACTGCCCCCTGCTCGTCCAGCCATTTTACCAACCGTGGGGCTGGATCGCCATGCAGTTGCAACAATACTTCTTTCCCCTTCAGATCGTATGGGGCGAAAGCTCCTGTCAATCCGATCAAACTTCCGTCCTCGTCTCGTACTACTGGCGTAAAGCCACGCTTTTTGAGTCCATTGACCGTCTTGTAGCCCCGCGCTGCAATGTTGGAAGATTGTAGAAGCTCCATAATCTGCTCAGCCACGCCCATATCCTCTGCCATATCGAACAAGGCATCCAGCCCCATACCTGTCGTGAAGATGTACCAGTCCGGAGGGTTCTTCACCCACGATACAACAGCGTTGCGCAGCTCGATATCATCCAGAAAAACCGTGCCCTGAGCCGGACGTTGTACTGGCTCACCCCCCATCTTCACAACTAGCAGCGCCATTTCTTCTGCTTTACGGGGACCCGCAAGAGCGACTCTCTTACCTGCCATGCGTTGTGCCATTCTGTTGCCTCCCTTGTAGAAGTCGTATTTCTTTCTACCAAGTATACAATCAGAGGGGTAAAAGACAAATAAGAATTACTTTTCCGATGAATACAGTAATCTTATAAGCGGCCGTGTTCTGTTCTGCCTCCATGCTGGCTTTCTTTCTGACTACTACTATCCCGCTCCCCACTAGATGAATGCTCACCGTCGTCTTTTTCTTTAGATTTGGGTCGGAGCAACATCCATAGCACCAAGGGCATAAGTACAAAAAAAATGATTATTACCGCGGTCCACTCCCGGCTGAACTCATAAATTTGCACAATGTTGGAGAACAGCATAAACGAACAGACATAGCCTAACAAACCTACGGGCCAAACCATCAGGCTCCCCCAGGCTTGGGCAAACATCCGTTTTACCGCCAAACTGGTAACGTACAGATCAACCCCAATCTTCGTAAGAAAGGTCGGTACGGTCAGTACTGCCACGAACAAATCGAACCGATCCAGAAAGTCTGTTAGCTGCAATTGACGCACCAGTTCATACGATGGATAAAATAGCCGTGACAAGATAGGAACACCAATAACCAACTCGGATAGCAGCACCAGCATGGTCAGAAAAGCGGTTCCGAGCAAATGCCCAAACCACGCACTACGCCCATTATAGCTCTTCCCAGAAATCACAAAGGGGACTATCATAATATCGGCCATATAACCCAGCATGCGCCAACTCCCCTTGATTACTCCCTCTACTTCTGGATGTAAGTAGGGTCTCAGCATCGAAAAATCCATATTACGCCCAAAAAAAAGAGGCATAGTCAACAGCGTCACAATCAACAGCGGTATAAAATTCTCGGTCATATTCACGATGGTGCTTATTCCACCTTTAGCCATAAATACCAGAGTCAACAGCACAATAAGAGAAGTGACCACAATCGGAGTCAGCGGCAAAAGCACCACCTCCACCAGATCCGTAATAATCCTCAAATCCCGTGCAAAGATGATCAGGAATAAAATAAGGTAGATTGCAAGCAGCACACGGCCCAGCACAGGGTGAGAGCTCACCATCGCCTGCATCAGATCCTGATCAGGGAACCGGCGTTTAAGTTTCAACATCGCCCAGATCGGCAAGCATAGCACGATAGCCGCAATTATACAGGTCCAGTAAGCATGCTGATTCGCGTGATCCGCTGCCTGCGCCGGAGCATGTATAAGGGTAATACCGACCTCCATCAATACACCAAGCAGCACAATTTGTCTGGTTGTGAACTGTTTCATGCAGGTACATCCTCCTTTTGCCCGCAGGCATCCATTACACGATTTACAACGTAGGGGGGAGCCACAAGTCAATAAAACGGGTCAGCCATGTAGCCACATAAACGGTGCTCTTCGTTGATGTTCCGTAAATCCAGATACCAATGCTAATAACATACAGTACGCGGGAGACCCAGCGATTGATGGCTGGTGCATTGTGAATATTTTTACGGTCCATCAGATACATGAAGAGCATAACCAGCACCAAAGGTAACAGAAATACTTTATTCATTCTGGATTTGCTCCTTTTTGACCCCGAATGGTTTGGTGACCGCACCGATATTCTCAATATGCACGACCGGATTTATGGTGACCTTCACCTTGGGATACAGTTGTTCCCATTGAGGTTTGATCCGTTTCCATTCATCCGGTTGACTCGTAATAATAGCCCGGCCCAAACCAAGTACGTCTGAACGATACTTTTGCTGAATCACCTGAACAGCCTCTCCCAGCTCCCTCTTAATTTCCTCGGCTGTCTGCTGCTCCAGCCACTTCAAATTTTTCTCGTTGGAAATATCGAAACTCGTCTCATTTTCCTTCACATTCCCATTGCAGTTCATATGAATGGTCATTCGAATCTCATCCCCTTGGATATGGGGCTTAATTTGGACTTTATTTTCGATGAGGTGTACAGATATGTAACCTCTACCTTTGGGAGGGGGAATAAATATTTCTGTCTCCTTGGCCTGCTCCATACCCAAAAGCAGAAACCGACTGAGGTGGTTATCAATAATTCCTGTTAACCTGTCTTTGCGAAACACAGCCAGTCCATCGACCTGAATATTCGTCTTCTGTTCTTTAAGGTTAGGGGGCCCATTCTTCACCAGAGACATTACTGGTACCACCGGGTCAACGCCTTCCAGCAGGACGGAATTCATCAACAGCTTAACGGAACGAGGTTTTTTCATATAGGAAATATTGAGCTCACGCACCATTTCCGCTGGATATTGCTCAATCGGTGCGTCTGCCTGAAGCATTTCCATCGCTGACCCCTTCGTAATAACAACCAGGGACGACAGACGGTTCTGCGGAACACGTGCCAGTACATCCATCATTTTGCTAATCCCTTCTCGTGCGAGCGCCTCGCCGAACAGCAGCACCCGCCGATGGGAGTAATTGAGTGTTCGCGAAACTCCGCGCTGTTCCTCGGTACTTGCTCCTCGAAAGCTTGGGCCTATTTTGGACTCCAGATAGTAGGATTTCGTACCACTGGTACCTCCCCCTCCTCCTGTACTGCCCGAAGATCCGAGTTGTCCGGGTAGAGCGATTTGCATCGTTACCCGGTACTGATCGCCTTCCTTGTCCAGCCCGGTACCCATCACGAAAGCAACATCATTCACTTCACGGCGATCCCAGCATCCTCCCAAGAGAACAGAGCATAGCAGCAGACAACAGAGCACAGCGACTTTACGTATTTGTTGTGTATTCGATTTGGGCTTCATCACCATCCCTCCTCGCTTTTAGGCGTTCCATTCATCTTTTCCTTCGCTCGTTTGTTGTTGTCTTTACCAATCCAGGAAGGACGTTTGGTCATTTTCCACCAAGGCGCGCGGACGACGATATCCTTTTGATCCATATGGTTGTATGGGCTATATCCACTCATATAAGGGACACCAAACGAGGTTAGCTTGGTTAGATGCGTAGCAATCAGCGTTGTCGCAATAATGATCCCAAACAATCCGAATAAACCCGCCATCAGCATGATGGGAAATCGCAGCAGACGAACCGTGATGGCAAAGTTAAAACGCGGTATAGTAAACGACGCAATACCTGTGAGCGACACAACAATGACTATGGGCGCCGATACGATTCCTGCCTGTACTGCGGCCTGCCCAATGACGAGCGCACCAAGAATACTGACGGCCTGACCGACTGTTTTGGGGAGACGAATCCCTGCTTCCCGTAATGCCTCAAAGGAAATCTCCATCATCAATGCTTCCACCAGTGCTGGAAAAGGGATGGATTCGCGAGCCGCCGCAATACTCAGGATGAGCGTCGTCGGCAGCATATCATGATGATAGGTCGTCACCGCTACATATAATGCGGGTAGAAAGAGAGCCATTACGAGAAAAAGAAAACGAATCCAGCGCACCATATTACTGATGAAAAAGCGCTCGTAATAATCCTCGCTCGCTTGCATCATCTGCCACATGGTGACTGGCCCAATCAGAGCAAAAGGCGTTCCGTCCACAAAAATGGCAAAACGTCCTTCCAGTAACTGCGCAGTGACGGTATCCGGACGTTCAGTGTATTCCATTTGCGGAAATGGTGAAAACGGATGATCCTCAATCAGTTCCTCAATATACCCCGTCTCCAGAACACCATCAATTTTAATATCGCTGAGCCGTTTTTTCACATCCTCCACCAGCTTCGAATCTATGATCCCTTCAATATAAGTAAGGACGACGCTCGTTTGAGTTTCTGTTCCGATGGTCATGCTGTACATCTTGAGCTTGGAGGTCTTCAGCTTGAAGCGTAACAGTGCCGTATTAACGCGAAGAGTCTCAGTGAAGCCCTCACGCGGACCTCGAATAACCGCTTCTGTCTGTGGTTCCTCTACGCCACGACGAACGCCCCCCTTGGCGCTAAAAATATACGCACGAGGCGTGCCATCTACGAATAAGGCGGCATTGCCGTCCAGTATCGCTGCCGATACCATCTTCCATTCTTCCATCGTTTTGGTCTGGGACATGGAGATACGAGTTTCATCCAGCGGCTCCAATTTGCCGTTCACTTCAGGGTCCTTGAGCATCATGCCCAGAATGACAGGCCGCAGGATATGATCCTGCAAATCCTCCGATTTTACCGTACCTTCAAAATAAGCCAACACCCCTTTGCGTTCAGGGGAAATCATGAGCTCTCGATAGACGATATCAGAGCAATCCTTGAAAATATCACGCAAAGCAATCAAATTGTCTTCCACACTGCTACGTAGCGGCTGTTCCAGCCACGAAGACTCAGGCAGTCCTTTAGGCACATTGGAATTTCGTGTCTTGCGGTCTGCGGCTGGAATCGCTCTCCGGCTCCACGGTGGCTTCGGCAACTTGGGAAAGCGCCCTTTCTTCATCGTTATTCCCCCTTTACAAATGAGCCGAACAGATAATATGACATATAGGATGTACCAGCCTGCAAAGGATTATGTATCCAATGAACTCAACATATTGAACGGATAACAAAAAGACCCTGCAATGATGCAGAGCCTTCGAAAATCCATCATATATCCGAAAATTTATGATAAAGGAATGATTAATCGCCCCAATACTCCTCGGGATGGTATTCAATCTTAGAACTAGCTTCGAACGTAAGCTTATCTGTCTGATCATGATATTCCACGCTTTCCGGGGTGACGTAATACCAATGCTTCACCAGGGGGCCATCATCTACCGGGGTTACAAAACGAAATACGTTCAACTCCCCGCTATAACGCACAATCGCCTCCGCCGTCTCACGCGGCAACTCTTGAAGCGTAAAGCGAAACACACCGTCCACCGATTCAAAATGACAATCGAAACTCTGCTTGCGGCTGTCAGCAAAGCTACGTCCCGTGACGGCATGCTTGATCAGCCATGTTTCCTGCTGCGCCATTGTGCGCACCTCCTTTTAGGGCAAATCAATCAACATATAAAAAACAGAATCTTCTGCTTTCAGTGAGAGCTTCGGCTCCTGCTCAATACGAGCGGAATCGCGTCCTTGCAGAATATGTTCACCGTTCACACGCAGCGAGCCTTCAATGACGAATAGGAACACGCGCCGACCCTCGGCCTGTGTGAATTCTACTTGTTCTCCAGGCTGAAGCTTGCTTAAATAAATCGTTAAATCCTGGTTGATTGCAGCTATTTCACCCTCCGTGCTTGGTACGCGCTTTCCGGCAACGACAGGCAGAAGCTGACCGTGAAGACGCTCAGGATTGAATGCTGTAGCCTCATATGACGGTTTCAGTCCTCTCGTATGCGGGCTAAACCACAATTGCAGCAGACTGACATCCTCCGTTTGTGAAGCGTTGTGCTCCGTATGAATGATGCCGTGCCCCGCTGACATTCGCTGAATGCCTCCAAAACGGGTTACCGCTACATGTCCATGGTTGTCTTCATGACGCAGTTCCCCATACAGCACAATCGAAACAATCTCCATATCACTGTGCGGATGCGCCCCAAATCCCCGTCCCGGTGCGATGACATCGTCATTACAGACACGCATAGGGCCAAACGCTGTATTGTTCTCATCCTGATACTCCGCGAATGAAAAGCTGTGACTTCCCCGCAACCAGCCCTTATCGAAGCTGAATCGGGAAGCCGCCGGATATATTGTAAACATAATAGCCCTCCTTCAGGAAGAAAAATGAGATCAAATCCCTCTCATTGTAACCGAGCCCAAGCGATAAAGCTACGCCTCTGTCTGAGTGATAATCTCATCTATAAAAGACTGCAAAGTACTGGTAACAAAGGCTTCCTTACGCCGGATAAACACCGTTGTTACTTCATTGTACGGCTCAGGCATCGCATGACCGCATACAAGGCCTTGAGACACCAGCCCGCTGATCGACGATTCGGGAAAAACAGTCATTCCAATACCGGCCGCCACACTGCCGATAATTGTCTCAAATGTCCCAAACTCCATAATCTGCTTGGGAATAATCCCCTCCATCTTGAGCCAAGTTTCCAGCCGTCCCCGGTAGCCGCAACCTTTTTTATACAGCAGGAGTGGACGGGTTGTAAGATCCTCGACAGAAAAGTCATCTCCTTGGGATACGAGGACCAGTTTTTCCTGAAACACATCAAACTGTTCAATCAGCGGATGCTTGACCGGCCCGGTCACAAAAGCTCCATCCAGCCGCATTTCTGCAACCTCCTGCACCAGAGACTCTGTAACCCCGGCCTTGAGGGACAACTCGACATCCGGGTACTTGCTATAATAAGCATGTAAAATGGCCGGGAGGGCAATGACAGTCTCTACAATGCCAATCTCCAGTACCCCCGAAGGTGCAGAGGTATTCTGAAACGCATGTTTCATTTCCTCAAATTGCGATAAAATGCTTTTCGTATATTGCAGCAGACGCTTGCCCTCTGCATTGAGGATCATTCCCCGCTTATGTCTATTAAATAAAGGCGTTTGCAGTTCCTTTTCGAGCAGCTTGATTCTGGCCGTTACATTGGACTGGACATAGCTAAGCTCGGCTGCAGCCTTGCTGACACTGCCATGCGCAGCCACCGTCTGGAAAATGTTTAAATCGTTCAGATCCACTACTGCTCCTCCTTATTGTGAAGGACAAGGGGCCATCAAAATTGACGCGCCTTGTCACTTATTATCATTTTAAATGATCATAATGTTTATTTTCAATCATTTTACCAACAGCTTCCTATCCTTTATGATGTGTCCATAAGATATGTCCGCTGAGACCGGCAAGGAGGAGCTTTTGTACATCATGAACAAACAAATCATGACCGGATCTTTATTATGCCTAATCGCCAGTATGTCCTGGGGGGCGATGTTTCCGGTTTCGCACATTGCATTACAACATATCAATCCACTGTACTTTTCATTTTTGCGCTATTTATCGGTTACACTCATTTTAGTCGTGCTATTGTGGCTCAAAGAGGGACGGACGGCATTTCGCTTTGAGGGCAAGGGCAAGACGTTGTTATTCTTTGGGACCATGGGATTCACCATTTATAATATGGCCGTTTTCCAGGGACAGCACGCGATGGGGGCAGCAGGTACTCTCGTAGCTTCTATAATGGAAGTGCTAATGCCGATGATTTCCATTGCGATGGTGTGGATCATGACCCGTAAAATGCCTCCAAAATATACACTAATCAGCATGGTGATTGCGCTGGCTGGGGCTTTACTTGTGATCACGAACGGAAAATGGACCTTTTTCACACTTGCCGGACAACATTTACTGCCGCTGCTGCTTATTTTCGTAGGCGTCGTCGGATGGGTCGTATATTCCATGGGAGGCAGCCACTTTGCAGGATGGTCTACTCTTCGGTATTCAACCCTAACCTGCCTGCTGGGAACTCTCGTCTCCTTCGTAGTCGTCACATTTGCCTCTGCTTTCAACTGGATTGTGGTGCCGGACTGGCAGGCTGTGTGGTCAGTTAAATACGAAATGAGCTTTATGATCCTGCTTCCAGGACTAGCTGCCCTGCTTAGCTGGAATGCCGGAATCCGAAAGCTGTCTCCACTGAACGGAATTCTATTTATTAACTTTGTACCGATCACCACGCTGGTACTCATGTACTTCCAAGGTTATGTCATTAGCCGTTTTGAACTATATGGGACAGTGCTAGTCATTTTCGCACTGATTCTGAACAATATGTTTCAGAGAAGTTCGCTGCGTCCTTCCGACAGCTCACGGGATGTCCGTTTCCGTCTGGATCGCCGCAAGTCCTTCCAACGTTAACTTCTAACCCTGCAAACCAGAAATTATGCTAAACACATTAAAAAAGCGCCTGGATACAGAGTACAATCTCCTGTATCCGGGCGCTTTTTATCATTTTAGGATTTTCCTTCAACCTGAAAACGTCCAACCAGTTCACGCAATTCCTCTGCCATTTGGCTCAGGTCCGCTGTAGATGAAGCAATTTCCTCAATAGAAGCAAGCTGTTGCTCAGCCGCTGCTGAGATCGACTCGGTGTTGCTCGCTGCCTCGTCCGAAATGTGGGCAATATCGCTCATAATATCTACGACACCTACCGTCCCTCGTGCCATTTCCTGAGTCACTCCGGTAATGTCATTGATATGTACCATAGCTCGTTCCACGGCCTGGCTGATCTCCGCAAAGGATTGCTCAGACGTGGTTACCGAATCAATGCCTTCCGTCACCCGTGTCCGCGCTTGATGCATAGCGCCCAGAGCATGATTCATATCCACCTGCATCGCTTCAATACGCTCCGAGATCAAGGTAGCCGAGTTCGCTGATTCCTCAGCTAGCTTACGTACCTCCGTAGCGACCACGGCAAATCCCTTACCATGATCCCCAGCACGTGCGGCCTCAATGGACGCATTCAGAGCTAACAGATTCGTCTGTTTGGCAATACCGGATATAACGCTGATAATATTCACGATTTCACCGGAGCGCTCATTGAGGGAGTCCATGGCCTGTCCGAGATCATTAACGGTCTCATCGATGTCATGCATCTTCTGGACAGCCTGCGTAGCAGCCTTGCTGCCCTCCTGAGCCGACTCGGCGTTCATCTTCACATGTTCAGATACGCCCACCATACGCTCAGATACATTCGCTGCTTGCTGAGCAAGCTCCTCCATATTTACGGAGCCGTGCTTGACGCTCTCCACCTGACGTTCGCTGCCCACAGCTACTTCCTGGATAGCAATGGTGACATGCTCAATCGCTTGAGTTGTCTGATCTGCACCTGCAGCCAGCTCCTCCGCTGAAGAACTTACCCGATCTGTCGTTTCGTGTACGCTTCGAATCATCGTGCGCAAACTATCCACCATGGTTTGAAAGTGAGCAGACAATTCGCCCACCTCATCCGTTTTTCCAGTCTCCAAATCGCCCGTCAAATCTCCTTCACTGATTCGTTCTGCTGATTTTTGCAGCTTACGAATCGGTACCAAAACAGAACGGGTAATCAGGAAAATCGCGATAAGAGCAATCACTAGTGAGGCAGCCAACACGAAAATGGTTACATAACGCATGGCAGCGGTGGCATCGCTAATCTCAGATTGATAGAAGGTACCTGCAATTTTCCAGCCGGTATCCGGATTCGTTACAAAGGTCAAATATTTCTCACGACCTTCATGCATATAGTTGAAGTTCCCGCTCGGCGCAGTATACAACGTATCAAGCGAACTCTCCTGAGGAGATGAGCCCGCTTTAGCCGTAGGATGAACTACGAATTTCTTCGTATGATCTAAAATGATGATGTACCCCTCCTGGCCCACTTTGATGGAGGCCAGTTTACGTACACTTTCCAGATTCAGAGAGATCCCAATAACCCCGGACTTGTCGGAAAGCGTCTGAGATACTACGACTACAGGAATACCCGATGAATTGATGATCACAGGCGTAATTGCAACCTTACCGGGCTGCTTCATCGCTTCGATGTACCATGGACGTTTGCGAGGGTCAAATGTCCCTTCATCCTCCTTGGGCACCCCCCGGATCATCAGCCCCTCCGGTGTACCAACAAAAATATCCGTCGCATCTTCGTGCAAACCCTTGTATTGGATCAGCTTGGGCTGAATCAAAGGGCTGTTTCGACCATTTATCATCGAGCCGTCCAGACGCTCCGCCAAATAACTCGCATCTTTAATTTTACTGGCGATTGCGTATTCAATAATCGAGTTAGCTGTCGCTACCCCCTGATTCGCACTCCCGTGAAGCTGTTTCTCCATAGCATTATATGATGATTTATAGGTCGCAATGGAAATACTTAAGCTCGGAATCAGCAAAACAAGTAAAAAGCCTAAACTTAGCTTGTTCCTGAGTGTCCATATAGTTTTTCTCTTTCGCGTTGTTCCCATGTTTTTTCCCCTTTGCTCATAAAACGATATATTTGAATTACATTCCGTGTTAGTTATATCGGTTGAAAGTAGCAAATGATTTACAATGAAATTTCACAAAGGGGAAAAACAAAAAACGCGCCCTATAAGACTAAGGACGCGGTTATATGAACATTTAGACCTGTACGTTACTGTTTTCAGCTTTTTTGCGGCCAAATAACTGATCCACTGCCAGAAAACGTCCACCGACAAGCGCTTGCTGAAGGCTGGTGAACAGAATCAGCAGATCAAATTCAATCGAGCCAAAAGGCTGTCCTTTTTTAGCGGTTAGCAATACACCAATCATAACAATGGTCAATGCCGCTCCAGCCAGTCGTGTTCCGATACCCAGAACCAGTGCAATTCCTCCAACCAGCTCAACCGTAGCGACCACAGGGGCCATCCAACCAGGGAGTCCAATACTTTGGAAGAAGCCGGAGGTTCCGTCTAATCCCTGAAACTTTTGTGCACCGTGAACGATAAAAATAACCCCTGTAAAGATTCGTACCAACAATAATCCAATATTCATAAGCGTTTGATTCATTTGCTCATCTCCTTTTAAATTGTATAAAAATCCTGCAATAAACTACATAGTGTAGTGTATTGCACATTGAGAATCGGGAGCGCGAAAAGCGCCACCCGTAAGAAACATCTTGTCCAACTAGATTAGCGCCAGTGCGAACATAAGTGTCAGCATCACTAGCACATAGCTGGAAAACATAATCGAACGCCAAGGCATTTGAATGACCGGTTCTTGCTGAGGGTCTAAAATACGTGAGATACGATAATTAATGGACGTTTCTGCAAACGAGGAACAAGCGGCGGAGTTTACCAGGCGAGTATTGGCAGGCGTCATACTCAAAAGCTTGAGCAATGCGCTCCCAATCCCAACGGGTGAACCAGCTCGATGGATCGCTTCGTTATCAGCCAAAATTTCACGGGCCGTCTTATAATGATTGGTAATGTGGCGCAGCACCGGCAAGTAAAACAGCTGTTTAGCACACACTTGCAGCAACCAGGTCTTCAACGGATCATAATGTTTCATATGATAGGCTTCGTGGTATATGACAGCCTCTTCCTCGTGCTTGTCCAGTACGGACAATAGTGCAGAGGACAATACAATGCGTGGCTTCCATAATCCCATGGTAAAGGCGGCTGGCTTGGCATAATCAATGACCCATATCCGATCGGTCCCGAGTTCACGATATCGCTCACCCAGTGCTTCGGTCAGCGCAAGATCTCGCATTCGGTGCAGTCTGCGAAAAGCTGCCCTGGTAGCCATACACTGTCTGACTGCTTCTCCTCCAGCAATAGCAAAGGTAACGAAAACCAGCCCGCTGAGCGCATCTACCATGTAGCCAATTCCGTAGTGCTGCAACAAACTTCTGCAAATTTGAAACACGTTATAATTCAATTTCCAGCCGAAAACATGCTGCCCGGCGTACATACCCATCTGTATAAGGGCGAAACCCGAAATCAAGGCGCCTGCTGTAAACAGTAATTTAGAACGTGTTTTCCACATCGCTACATATCCTTTTTCCATTGTTTAATTTTTTGTTCCAGACGTTCGATCAACTTCGGATCGGCCACCTCCAGAGCATCAATCATATGATTGACAGCAAGCGGGCCAAATTCATCCACCAATTCGTGACTGAGTCCCTTGGATTGCTCATCCATGAACTCTTCCCTACTTAAAACTGGACGATATAAAGACGTTCTCCCACGTATACTCTTACTCAGTATTCCCTTGTCCACTAAACGGTTCATCACGGTCATTACCGTATTGAAGTTAAAGTCCCGATCCCCCTCCAACGCGGTCTGCACTTCTTTGATACTCCGATCCGAAGTGGACCATAAAATATCCATTATCTTGGCTTCCAGAGGCCCGAAAAATCGGTTAAGCCCGGTTTCGCCAGCTTTAAAATTCAGTCGTTTCATAAGAAGCACCTCACACTACCGATTGTAGTGTATATATCCGGCTAAAGTCAACCGTCACACCTAATGTCAGTTTCTTCATGGAATCATATACAAACCGCCGAATGTCTCCATCCGGCGGAAATTCATCGGTATTCATAACTTTCAGGTCAATCTGCCAATCTGTATCCTACACCTCTTACGGTTGCAATATATTCAGGTTCCGCAGGTCGATCATCTAGCTTCTTGCGCAAACTTTTGACATGCACATCTACAACGTTACTGCCGCCTACAAAATCCGTCTCCCAGATATCGTGCATCATTTGCTCGCGAGAGATCACTTTGCCTTGAGCATCAATCAGCTTGAGCAGCAAATCGTATTCTGTTTTAGTCAGATTCAGTTGACTCTCTTCTTTATATACCAGCATTTTATCTCGGTCAATCCAGAGGTCCTTGAACACCGTACGACGGCTGGCTTGCGCTGCCTGACGGGAAGCGGCAGGATGGCGTACAATCATCCGTTCAATGTCATGCACCATATGATTGGAAGCCAGCGGCCACACCAGCACCTCTTCTGAAGGAAGCAGCTCATTCGCATGTACAGACACCCGATCCTGAACCACGTACATAACCGGTGTGTCTTTCATGTGTTCTACCTCCAGACGATTGCGGATATCCAGTAATTCACTCTGTGGTTCGGTGGCGGTCAAATCGTAAATCAATAGATCGCTTCCCAGATGACGCTGCACTTCAGGCTCCCAGCGATGAAATACCATCACATCAAAACACGCATCTGACAACGTACGCACCAACCCGTGAACTACACCCGGTACCGAACTGATTAGAATGATACGACGTGTGGTCGGACAATACAAAGGCTCATTGGAGGGAACGGTCTGCACCGTAGGTGTAGAGGGAGCTGCTAACATCGATGTCCAACTACCCTTCACCCTTCTAGGCATGTCAGCCACTTTGAAACGATTCGTTATCTGATTCGCTTGCTTTGACATTCCTTACACACTCCTCCGAATACGACATGGGCATGGGCAATATTATACCCCGTTTCATGCGCAACCGTGTCAATCCAATCATGTGGGACTTCACTCATCACTTCATCTACCCGGCCGCATACCTGACAAATAATATGCTGATGATCGTCCATCCGTCCGTCATAACGACTAGCAGCTTCCCCCAGCTTCAATTCACGGATTAATTCCTTATCCGTCAAATAACGCAGTGAATTATATACCGTTCCATAGGCCAGATTATATCCGCGCTCCATCAACCGATTCATAACATCGGCCGCAGTAGGATGATCGTGGGCTTCACGAACCACATCATATACCGCTTGGCGCTGCGAAGTTAAATTTAAAGTTCTCATACCGCATCTCCCTTAACCAACGCAGATTATATTAATTACAAACTTACAATCATAATAAAAATCAATTTAGAATAAGTATAAATCTTAATTTATTTCAAGTCAATGGGATCGGATAAATTGAACAGCTTTGCAACACAATGTATACATGGTACATCTCAGCTCATACACATAGGAGGAATATTTTATGAAAATACTGTGGATATTCACACTCTTTATGATGCTTATGCTCGGCACCAATCTGCTAGTGAACTGGCTATTCAGTACTCATACCCCGTGGGAATCGATGGCATTGGCTTTTAGTACTATGCGTCCATCCGAATATATCGTCTTGGCAGGAATGCTGCTTGTATTCTTTGTGACCGTGGCAAAAAAACAAATTAAATACGGATTTCACTTCCTCTTTTCACGATGGTCCCGTTTTCTGAAAGTTTCCGCTTCTTCCTCGGGTTCTAACTCTGCTTCGATGCAAAAGAGCGGCCAAAAAGAGCAGCAAGGGAAAGATGTAAACAAATAACGGATGAATATAAATAAACGATAATCGTCCAAGAGAAAGATGCTCAATCATGCTGGGTGTTTGTACCTGTGACCACAGTAAGACAATGATCCCGACAAAAAGTAGTGTTTTCCGGTAGGGGAGGTTAAAAATATCGGAGATCCCGAGCACCGCAGCATAGAAGAACAGGGCAATTTTAAAAAAATCGCCCACAATCATCGTCATCAGAACAATCACATCCAGACGCTGTAAATATTCTGAAAACTGTACATTCCCAAATGTGCTGAGTAAAGGAAAGATGGAGCGCTGTGCAATGTCAGTGCCCATAACAGCCACATTTAGTATTGCGGCTTCAGCTAAAACGAAACCACCTACGATAATGCCCGCATAGCCTGTTCTGGCCATCTGCGACGTTTTTTTCAAATGGGGCACGAACATCATAAAACAAATCATTTCTGCGTATGGAAATGCCAAGTGTTCCCGAATGGCTGAATGAAGCACAGATTTAAAGCCATGCTCCATCACCGGCGTCAGCTCATGCAGATGAATGCTGTCCGATAAAATCAACAGTACATTCCCCACAAAAATGACGGTCACCACTGCAATAAGCATGATTTGTCCTGTTCGAGCTAATACTTCAAATCCTAACCAAAGGACATACATTACGCACAAAACCATAAGGAAGGCAACGACCAGGTTGGGCGTTTGCTCCAGTACGGAAATACGAATCAGCTCTGTCTCATCGCGCAAATTCCCACCTGTTAGAAATAAAAAAAATAAAATATATAATACTCCCATGACTGTTCCACATGTATGACCGACCAATTCACTAGCATAGGTTGTAAGAGGCTTACCAGGGAACGTTTCAGCTGTGTAGCAGTACATTCGGAACAATACCATCCCCAGAATCATAGCAACGAGTTGAATAATCCACGTGTCCCGCTCCATATAACTATCCATATTAATGGTGACTGCGTTGCCTGTAAGAAAATGAAACATAAGAATGAGCAATTGCCCCGTGCTGATGTATGTTTTGTTTTCAAGACGATGACTCACGAGGCATACTCCTTTCTTTTTTTGTTGCGAAACTTTTTCAGCCATGACACCATAAGCAACAAGAAAGGAAGGAACACAGCAAATACCGGAAACACCCATTTCAGTACAAACTCGCCTGTTGCAAGATGTTCTTGATAGCCCTGAGCCATCAACACGCAAGAAACAAGCATGATAAGCCCAAACGGCAGAATCAGTTTATGGTATGAAACACGTAATACATCTTCAGCAGCCTTAACCGCTGCATAATAGAAAATAAAAATTTTGAAAAAATCAAAAATAATGACAGTCATGACCCCAATTACATCCACTCTATCGACGAAATCTGATATTTCCACCTTGCTGATCATAGAAAGCAGCGGGTAAGTGGCCCGTTTGAATACGTCCTCCCCAAGCACAACCACATTTGACAGTGTAACAAAAGACAGGATTGCGCCTCCCAACAATACAGCGGTGACCCCAACCCCGTTGGCACGGTAGCCTTTCTTTAATGTGGGAAGGATCATCGCAAACGTGACCATCTCACCGTATGGCAACATCAAGGCTTGTGAATAGACAACCTCCCATATCGGCTGCCAGCCATGCTGGGCAATAGGCAATATATTGCTCATATGAACAATACCTGACAATAAAATCAAGATATTCGTAGCGAAGCCCAGCAGCAGCAGCAAGAATAAAAGCATAAGTCCCGTCCGGCCTGCGACCTCAATTCCCAAATGCATCACATACATCACAAGACCAATCATCAGGACACAGACGATAGTTAACGGCGTATGCTGTAATGTCCGGTCGGCAATCAGTATTCCAGTATCTCGAAGATCGCGTGCTCCGCCGTAAAGAAAAAACACAATATATAAAAAGGCAAGCATGCTCCCAGCAGTTTTGCCCAGAAGCACCTTGCAGTACTGTGTCATGAGTAGGTCGGGAAAGTGGCGGTGAAGGCTGCCGTAGCATAGAAAAAGTAGGGCTCCCAAACCTGCGGCGATAAGAATAGCAATCCACGCATCCTTGCCCGCATCTCTTCCGGGAATAGACATCATGGACGTCCCCAACTCAAACAGCATCATCAGGGAAATCATCTCTTTTGCGTCGATTTGTATCTTTTTCAATGCCTTCCCTCCTTTCCCGATTTCACTGATTGGACTCTCCTTTTGAATAAGGGCTAGTCCGTGCCTGTGTATGCTTCAGTACCGAAGTCACCTGAACACGAACGGTGCTTTCTGCAAAATAGCGGTTCCACTCAGGTGAGAGTTTTTTCCACTGTTCAGGATGGCTTTTCTCCAGTGCATGGCCTAGGCCGAGTACATCACTGCGACTACGCTGAACCTCCTTAACCGTTGAAGTAATCACTTTTTTTGTTTCTTCTCCCCACTGTTTCTGCAAGCTATACATAACCTCTGGACTTTTTAAGTCAATCGAGCACTCGGCTTCCTGAATCGTCCCGGTCTGCTCCAAATTAATAACAAATACCGGCTTCCCTTGCTCGATCAGACTGTGTACATGTGTTTTAGAATACAAGGTTTCGATTCCAATGATTTCACCTTTTTTGCCGCAGCTCAACGCGGTTTCAGCACTTTTCACTTTATTGTTTACTATAGATAATCCAATAGCTCGGTTATCGTCCAGCCAATGGACGAGACGATCCTTACGGAACACACCCATACCGTTAATGCGAACAACCGCTTCGGGCAAAATAGTATCCACGTTAGCCTTAAGGGGAGCCTGCTCCAAATTACCTTCTACTTCTACACCAGTAAGGACAGGCCCACTACCTTTATTGGACATACTCCGGATAACATCGTCTAGACTCACTGCGTAATCCCCGGCGTACATACGCTGGGACGCTTCTAGCTTACCCGAGATATCATTAGCAGGAATACGACCGATTGCAGTCATGGATGCCAGTACGTTCTTGGCCGTTTCACCACGTGCTACCAGCATTTTCATCGTTAGTCGGGGCTCCGCAGCCCTTTCCAAATAATCCAACGTATCCCCGATACCACGTCGAGCCAGCTTTTCTCCAAAAACGACAATCCTCGCATGGGCCAGAGAAACTACCCGCGGAATCTTCTGTGAAGCTTTGCGAATCACTTGAAAAAGGTTGCTTCCCTTTTGCTGATACAGCACAACTGGGGTATTTCCTCGGGCTTTAGCCCCGGCAATTTCATCCGCTACGATAATCTGTAGTGAAACCACATAATCGGATTCACCATCCGCATCAATGCCTATAGCCGCGACTACTGCCCGCTGGTTCAACTCCACTGAATCCCAGCAGCCAGAGAGAAGCGGCATGACTAGTAGCCCCACCAAACTCAGCATCCATATTCTCCATTTAAAGGTTACTGTGCTTCGTTCACTCTCCTTCTCCAGATGCACCCTGAGCGCCCCCCTCCCGCATTGGTGAAGTTTTATCGGAAGGGGAAATCCCGCTTCCATCCTTCATTCGTGTCTGATTTGTTGATGTAATACTTTTAGGACGTTTCCGCATCATCCAAAACGGCATTCGCAATACCGCATCCTTTTGACTCTCCAGCACAAAAGGACTGAAAGGGGCCATGTAGGGCACCCCAAAAGAGCGAAGACTGTTCATATGGGCGATCAGCGCAATGAGCCCCAATGTAATGCCATACAGCCCCATAAATGCAGCCAGCACCATAAAAACAAACCGGAACAGTCTCCCGGCTACCGCCATGTTATATGTCGGAATCGCGTAGCTGGCAATTCCCGTCAGCGCTACTACAATCGTGAGTAGCGGGGTGACAATTCCAGCCTCCACAGCCGCTTGTCCCAATACAAGCGCACCGATAACGGATACCGTTTGTCCGCCCACACGGGGCATTCGAATACCTGCTTCTCGCAAGATTTCAAAGGTGATTTCCAAAATAAACGCCTCCAGAAATGCCGGAAAAGGAACGGATTCTCGCTGCGCTAGTATGCTAATAAGCAGTGGGGTTGGTATCATTTCATAATGATAAGTGGTTAAGGCGATGTAGAGAGAAGGCCCCAAAATTAGAATAATAAAGCTGATATAACGGATGACTCGGATGACAGTTGCCATGTCATAACGTTCCGAATAATCGGAAGAACTTTGAAAAAATTGAGCAAATACAGTGGGCATCACCAGTACAAATGGATTTCCATCGACGATGAGTGCCACCCGACCCTCCATAATGTTGCTGCTAATCGTATCCGGTCTTTCCGAGTTATAGATCGTTGGAAATGGTGTGAGATTTTGGTCCTGTATCATCTCTTCTACCATGCCAGATTCAAATATGGCGTCAATATTGATGGCTTTAACCCGTTTGCGAACTTCATCTACGACACTAGAATCTGCAATATTTTTCATATACAGTATGGCCACATTCGTGAGGGACGTACTTCCCACTTTGAACATCTCCATCGTAAGATCGGAGCTTTTAATCCGCCGACGTACAAGAGAGACGTTCGTGAACAGGGATTCCACAAATCCATCCTTCGGCCCCTGGACGACAGACTGTGTGGAGGGCTCGTTAACCGCCCGCGTCTCTCCTCCGCGTGTGCCGCATGCGATGGTTTTTTTACAGCCTTCCAGCAGAATGATCGTATCTCCCATCAAGAGTTGTTCCATCATGGAATTCCAATCATCGCAATCCTTTACTTCACCCAGTTCCAGCGCATGAGCCTGTATCCGATTGTAAAGCTCTTCTGCACTTTCTACCTCAGCAGCCACCTCGGCAGATGGGCGGCTAAGCAATGATTTCATGACGAGCTCATTCACTGTATCCGTCTTGACCATACTATCTAGAAATACAATGGCGGCAGGGACATCCGCCTTTAGTCCGACATTAAAACGGCGAATCAAGAAGTCTGGGCTGTTTGACGTCGATTCCTTAATTTGCTGTAAGTTGGTATCCAAATGAGCCTCGATCTTTAAAGAACGTGAAGAATTTTCTTTATTCTTGTCCGCACCCGACTTTTTATTATGTTTGCGATAGGGATAGCGAATCATGAGCAAACCTCATCTCCAGTAAGGCAGCAATAGATACCGCCCATTTTTCCTTATTCTTGTATCTTTGGAGTATGCTCAATCTATTCCCAGTTATGCACCAAACACGTGGACGAAACGTTATATGCGCACCCGCGTAATAAATTTCAATAAATTCTTCATTTGCAAGCTTAATGTCAGTTTTTTTGATAAAATGAAGAAATATGCCTCTCGGGAGGGTTAGCATCTTGTTCAGTACGTTTTTTGTAAATACCTGTATCCTTGTCACCTTTTTGTACATAACCGGCCTTATATCACAAAGATATAAAATCCGGCTGCACACCTTGAAGCGTAAGATACATTGGATTGGAGGTGCCCTTTTTGGGTGCTACGGCATTGTTATGATGTACTATTCAATTCCAGTAGGATTTAATACGATTGCCGATCTTCGTCATCTGGCCATCGTAGCTACCGCCACTTACATCGGCGGCCCAGCAGCGCTCATGGCTACCCTGTTTGTATGTGTAGGTAGATTACTGCTGTTTGGTATCAACACTCAAGCCATTGTAGGCGCTATTTTTATGATGCTCGTTGGCCTGGGGTGCGCTTTATTGTCACATCTGTCCTGGTCACGTTTACCCAAGCTGATGATTATGAACGTTTTTGCTTTGGGCATTATATTCTGTCCTCTTATGATTAATTTGAAAAATCTTGATGATGTTCTGCACGTGTATCCGCTCCAATTCTTCATTTCCATGGTCGGCGGATGTCTTCTGTACCTCATTGCTGAATCTATCAACACATCCAATGAGCTGTTACTTCGACTGGAGCATACATCCTACACAGACCATCTCACTAATTTAAGCAACAGAAGACAGCTTGAGTTTTCATTGGAAGAGAAGCTCCCTCAAGCTCGCCAACGTCATGAGCACTTATCTGTACTGGTGTTGGATATTGATCACTTCAAGGAAGTCAACGATACCTACGGACATGCGGCAGGAGATGCAGTGCTGCGCCAGCTTGGGCAGATTTTAATGGAAAAATGTCGTCCTAATGATGTAGTCACCCGCAGCGGGGGGGAAGAATTCACTGTGCTTTTACCGAATTGTGCTTTTCGACAAGCGCTGCGCATAGCTAATCAGATTCTAAGTGGAGTAAATCAGCACGAGTTTATTTTAGCGGACGATCTTGTTCTTAAAATCACCGTGTCCATCGGCGTGACGACCTTTCCTGGTACCGGGGAAGATATGTCCGGGGCAGCCCTGCTGGAGCAGGCAGATAAAGCACTATACGAAGCTAAAAATGCAGGGCGTAACCGGGTTTGCTCATATGAAATATAATTTGAGGCATGACCATTTCATAGAAATAGCCGATACAACCCTCTCTTGAGAGTCGTATCGGCTATTATCATTTTGAATCTTCATTATGATTGCATTTCTCCACCACGAGTGATGTACGATTGGCAAGCGAAGCCAGCGTATGGGACCCCCATACTTCTAGCATACGTCGTTCGCTCTCGGCTAAAATTTCGGATACGGCTATCGCCAACTCCTCACAAAAAGGATTGGTTTCCGGTTCATGCATCATACCCGGGAAAATCGGATCACATATTTCAATGGCGTGATATATATCGGCAAGTGTAATATGGTCGGCCGAGCGGGTAAGCACATAGCCTCCCTCACGACCTTCGCGTGCTGCAATCAAATCTGCCTGTACAAGTCGCGTCAGCACCCTGCGCACCAAAGTGACTTCGCAGTCAATGGAACGGGCAATTGAACCGCTGGCACAGAGTTCTCCGTGCTTTTCCAAATAGACAAGCGCCTTTACCGCCACCCCAAGCCATTTGGGCGTTGCGGTGCGTAGTCGTTTTTCACTATTCAAATGAGATGACACCCCTAAGCTGTAGAAACTTCGTTGAATGCATTGTACGTGATGTCAGAAGTAAGTTCAAGCCTGAAAGCCGGAATCCTCTGTAGCATTAGCGCCCAAAGTAAAATGAGCTAGCCGCACTTCTCCGCTCAACAACAGGTATACATCACGTGTGCCAGAGACTGAATGTACCGCTTCCGCGAGCGTAGTCCATGCTTGCGCCCCTCCTGTATTGCCCACGTTCACACGTGCCACAGCTTCGTTGTCCGGCGCATCCAAACGCAGCTCAATTGTGGCATAAGCTTAATTAAGATGATAAAAAGTTCATTTATGAAAGCGTTTTAATAGATCATAGCTAAAAAGGGATACCCCGGCAACAGTACCGAAAACATCCTATACTGGTTGAAAGAGAGACCGCAGCATAAAGACAAAAAAAGTTGTATTTTACCTTCAATATACAAAGCTAAAAATAATATTTTTTGGTATAATCAGGATATATCATGGAAGGAGGAAGCGCTAATGAAAAATACTGGAATGACACGGCCTCTAGATCAATTGGGCCGGATTGTACTCCCTAAGGAAATGCGGACCACAATGGATATCAATATCGGTGATTCACTTGAATTTTTCGTAGATGAAGAAGGGTTTGTACTAAGAAAATACACCGGTGTCTCCTGCAAATTTTGCGGCGCGGTGGATCATTTAACTTATTTTCGCGACAGCTTTATTTGCGCAGAGTGCATCCAGGTATTAAAGACCGATGAAAATGTGCATGCCACAAGCACCGATGCTATCCAGGCTCAAGAAGATTCTAAGCCGACCCGAACCAACACAACCTGGCAACCCAAGCAATCTAGAGTGCAACAAGGTGAAATGGTAAAAAAGCTACGCAAGCTAATTCAGGAACACCCGAACCTGCCACAAAAAGTATATGCAGAAATGCTAGATATTTCTCAAGGCCGGGTGTCCCAGTTGAAAAAGCTACTCTAAACCTTCTCAAAACAATATCCCAAGATCATATACTATGTACTCGCAAGCCTATCATTTTCATCGCAACTACGATGGCCAGATATAGAGTAAGGTGCATATCCGTGGATGTGTCCCTTACTCTGTATCTGGCTTTTTTATGCTGCCTGCTCCTACCAATGTGACAATAGTCACATACTCTCAATGTATACGTATATACAATATATAGATCGAAACAATTGGTTAACACAAGATATCATCAATATGTTGTTTTTGTGAAAAATATATATATTTTACTATATGGAGGGTTTTACGATGAAGGTGCTGGAGGAACATCAATTATACGACATCGGCGAGCGGGTCATTGGGGCACAAGATCTGGACATGCTGCGGGAGAATGCAAATTTGAATGGAGAATCGTTCAGCGGCAAAATGAGCAAGCTTGGGTCCGAGTATGCCAAATGGTATGCGCGCCTGCGGGTACTTCCGCCTGAACTGACGAACGCGATTGACCACGGGTATGTATATGTTCACGATTTGGACCAATATGCACTCGGAACTACAAATTGTATCTTTATCCCTTTTGGTCGTTTACTGCGAGACGGCTTCAATACAGGCAACGGCTCTGTGCGCACACCGCAAACGATTATGTCTGCTATGGCACTAGTCGCCATCATATTCCAGTCTCAGCAAAACAGCCAATTCGGAGGTGTCTCTGCCAATAAAATCGATTGGGACCTTGCCCCATACGTTGCCCGGTCCTTCCGCAAGCATCTGCGCAAGGGACTCCGGTTGTTCGAGGAAGAGATAGAATCCAGTCTGTCTGAAGACGAACTACATATGGCCAATCCCCATTTGCAAGAAGTCTGCCCTCGTTCCTACGCATTCGCACGCGAAGAAACGGAAACGGAAACCCGGCAGGCTGCTGAATCGCTCATTCATAACCTGAACACCATGAGCAGTCGGGCGGGGGGACAGATTCCATTCACTTCACTGAATTACGGAATGTGCACGTCTGCTGAGGGACGGCTTGTTACTCAATCGCTGCTGGAGGCCACTATTCGCGGCTTGGGCAGCGGGGAAACTCCTATTTTTCCACAACATATTTTCCAATGTAAAGAGGGAATCAACCAGGCAGAAGGCGACATCAATTATGATTTGTTCTTACGGGCGGTAGAATGCTCTAGTAGACGGATGTATCCCAATTTTGTGAATGTGGATGCCACCTTCAACCTGCCTTTTTACCGTGCTGATGATCCAGATACCATTATAGCGACAATGGGTTGCCGTACCCGCACCATTTCTGACCGTTTCGGTAGAAACCGGCAGAGTGGCAAGGGGAATCTCTCCTTCAATACCATTAATCTGGTGCGACTTGGCATTGAGTATGGTATTTGCACAGGCAAACGCCTGACACCTGACCGTGATCGCTTTGATGCGAGACTAGAAGAAGTTATGCGCATTGCGGTAGATGGCCTAATTCATCGTTATCAAATCCAGACCAGCCAACCGGCCAAAGCCTCGGACTTTATGATGCGCGAAGGGGTATGGGAAGGTGGAGAACAACTGGCACCAGATGATAAGGTGGGAAGTGTACTAAAGCACGGTACGCTTTCGATCGGGTTCATCGGGCTGGCTGAGTGCATGAAGGCACTATACGGGAAACATCACGGGGAGGATGATTTCGTATACCGCGAGGCACAGCGAATCATCACTTCCATGCGCGTGTATTGCGATCGAATGAGTGAGTACCACAATTTAAATATTACATTGTTCGCTACGCCTGCCGAAGGTCTGTCGGGCAAGTTCACATTGCTGGATCAACGTGATTTCGGGATTATTCCTGAGGTAAATGATCGAGAATATTACACGAATTCTTTTCATATTCCCGTGTATTACACGCTCCCGGCTGCTCGTAAAATCAGCTTGGAAGCTCCGTTCCATAACCTATGCAACGCTGGTGCGATTTCATACATTGAGCTGGACGGTAATGCGCGGAATAACCCGGATGCGTTTCTTAAAATTGTTCAGTATGCGCTGCATCAGAACATCGGCTACTTCTCCATCAACCATCCGGTGGATCGTTGTACGGAATGTGGTTATGAAGGGATTATCGGGACAAGCTGCCCCCAATGTGGCACAGATGAGGAGCACACACACTTTCAGCGCTTACGTCGGGTAACCGGATATCTGACAGGAGATTATACCGTTCGCTTTAATGCCGCAAAACAGGCAGAAGTTCGAGACCGGGTGAAACATAAGTGAATTTGTGTGGCTACATTCCGGAATCTCTGAACGAAGGATACGGCCTGCGCACCGTCGTGTTCATTAGCGGTTGCCGTCATGCCTGTCCTGGATGCTTTAATCCAGAGTCATGGAGCTTCCGTGCAGGCGAGCCATTCACCCCCCAACGACAACAGGAGGTCATTCGTGACATCATGGAAAATCCGTTGTTGGACGGACTGACTCTCTGCGGGGGAGACCCGTTTTTCTCAGCAGCAGAATGCTCGCAATTTGTGCGTGACTTCCGCGAGGCCTGTCCCGACCGAACCGTGTGGGCTTACACTGGCTTTGTCTATGAAGATCTACTCACAGATCCGGAGCGACAGGAACTGGCGCTTTTGTGCGATGTGATTGTGGATGGTCGTTTTGTAGAACAGCAAAAGGACCTGACCCTTCCCTTCCGGGGCAGTCGCAACCAGCGTCTGGTAGATGTGAAAGCCAGTATTCAGGCAGGCTATACCGTTTCATTGACATAAGGCGATGCTTACCCAGCAAGCAAGATGCTATATCTAATCTAAGACAAGCCCCCATCATGGGTAAGGCTTGTCTTTTTTTCATATAGCTAACAGATTCCATTGGAGTTTCTATTGCGCATCCTGTAAGTTTCACTTATGATGGTGAACAAGTATACGAGTGCATAATTATTCGTCATACCTTAACCGCATAGCTTGGAGATAGGTGTCTGTTCTATTCAGATCAGGCTTAAAAGGGAAGCCGGTGCAAATCCGGCACGGTCCCGCCACTGTAAACGGGGAACTTTCAGCTGTTCATATATCCACTGGTCCACAGACCGGGAAGGAATGCTGAGCGTCATGATCCGTAAGTCAGGAGACCTGCCTATTTTAACAACATCGCAAGTACCTACGGAAGATAGGGAGGTGTTAAGAGCAGTCGCCGTATTTTTGATTTTTTAATCACGGAGGCATTCTTTCCCCTACTTATTTTTAACCTTGGGGGGAAGAATGCCTTTTTTGGTACGTAAAAATAAAACAGCTACCCGCTAGGAGGAAAAGTACATGTCCATTATTGAATGGCCTGAATTGTCCGGCTTAATTAGCAGTAATCTGGGATATCCGCGTATCGGCGAAAATCGGGAATGGAAGAAAGCACTGGAACGCTTCTGGAACGGCAGCATTAACGAAAGCGAACTGCAGACGGAAATGAAAAAATTACGGTTGGAGCATCTGAGCAAGCAACGCGATAAGGGGATTGATCGCATTCCTGTCGGAGACTTCTCCTATTACGATCACATGCTGGATACATCTGTGATGTTCGGTCTAGTACCTGAACGGTTCAACTATCGTCCCGCAGGTCCGATTCCTCTGTCCGTGTACTTCGGGATCGCTCGCGGTCAGAAGGGAGCAACCGCCAGTGAAATGACCAAATGGATGAATACCAATTATCACTACATCGTTCCCGAATTGGCAAATGCAGTCCCGGTATTCACTGAAAATAAACCCTTACAGGCTTATCGTGAAGCAAAACAGGAACTAGGCATTGAGGGTAAACCGGTTCTCATCGGCCCTTATTCATTCGTTACCCTTTCCAAAGGCTATGATCGTAAGGAGCTTGCCTCTATTATAAGAACCTTCCTGCCTTTATACACCCGTGTCCTGTCTGAGCTAGCAGCAGAAGGTGTTCAGTGGGTACAAATCGATGAACCTGTCCTGACCACCTCATTCCCAGTAGAGGATCTGGACATTATTCAAGAAGTCTATGAAGCTTTGACCCAAGCTGCGCCCTCCTTAAATATAATGCTGCAAACCTACTTTGGCAGCCTAGATCATTATGAGCGTCTGTCCGCACTTCCGGTACAGGGGCTGGGTCTTGATTTTGTGTATGATGGTGGCGAAAATCTTCAGCATATATTGCAGCATGGCTTTCCTAAAGGAAAAACGCTGGGCGCTGGTGTCATTGACGGACGCAATATATGGCGCAGCGACCTGAACGCTGTAGCTGCACTGCTGGGTCAGTTAGCAGAACAGACCACTGCCGAGCAGCTTATCGTACAGCCATCATGCAGTCTGCTGCATGTGCCAGTCAGCCTGGAGGCAGAGCACAAGCTGGACAAGGAGCTGGTGCAAGCGCTGGCCTTTGCTGATGAAAAGCTAGAGGAAATCGCCATCCTGACAGCTGCACTTGGCAAACACGATCCATCCGCACTCACCAAGCTTGGACAAAGTGCAGATGCGGTAGCCCGTTTCAACAGTTCAGCGGCACGCGTACAGACAACTGCCGATCTGGCCGACCTGTTGGCCAAAGAGCCTCTGTCACGCAGCGTTCCTTTCGCCGAGCGTCGTGAGATTCAGCAAAATAAGCTGAAGTTGCCTCCACTGCCTACGACGACCATTGGTAGCTTCCCGCAGACCGCCGAGATCCGCAAGGCCCGCCTGCACTATCGCAAAGGAGAATGGTCTGCCGAGCAATATCGAACGTTCATCCAACAGCAAATTAAGGAATGGATTGATATCCAAGAGGACATTGGCATTGACGTGCTTGTACATGGGGAATTTGAGCGGACCGACATGGTTGAATTTTTTGGCGAAAAGCTGAACGGCTTTGCTTTTACGCAAAACGGATGGGTGCAGTCCTACGGCTCCCGCTGTGTCAAACCGCCGATTATATACGGAGACGTTTCCTTCGATCAGCCCATGACCGTGGAAGAAACGGCATTCGCCCAATCGTTAACTTCCAAGCCTGTTAAGGGAATGCTTACGGGTCCTGTTACCATTTTGAACTGGTCTTTCGAACGTAATGACATTCCACGTAGTCAAGTTGCTTTACAGTTGGCTCTGGCATTACGGGCAGAGGTAGAGGCACTGGAACAAGCGGGCATCGGCATGATTCAGGTCGATGAGCCTGCAATTCGTGAAGGGCTTCCGCTGAAAAAAGAACAGCAGCAAGCCTATCTGGATTGGGCGGTTCAAGCCTTCCTTGTGACCACGGCCACCGTAGAGCCAGCGACCCAAATCCATACGCATATGTGCTATTCCGAATTTCAGCATATGATTCAGTCCATCTCCGATATGGATGCCGACGTTATATCTATTGAAACCTCGCGAAGCCACGGAGAACTGATTGTCAGCTTTGAAGATCAGGTATACAACAAAGGCATCGGTCTGGGCGTGTACGATATCCACAGCCCGCGCATCCCCGATGTATCTGAAATGCTAAGCATGATCCAGCGTGCCTTGCGCGTACTGCCATCAGATTTGTTCTGGGTTAATCCGGATTGTGGTCTGAAAACCCGCACCAAAGAGGAATCTGTCGCCGCCTTGCGACAAATGGTACAAGCGGCTCAAGCAGCCCGGGCTGCATTGGCTGTATCTAACTAATTTTTTTATCGTATCCAATCGCGCCATCATTTTCGCCTTATCCTATTCCCCTTTCCGACCTTTTTGCTAAAAGCCAGGAAGGGGATTTATTCTAGATCATATAATGTATATACGCCTTGAATATGCTCCATTTTCATCTGCTTCATATGTACGCCTAAGCCATGTTCTCGATCCCAGGAGCAACTAAAATTCAAATACAGTTCATCCTTTGCCGATGAGTCGGAAATCAGTATAGACATAAGCTGTATTCGATCCAACAATTGTTCCGGCCGCTCCACATAAGGCGCATATTCATCTGGGTCCTCTCCCCATGTACTGTAAGCATTCCGGTACTCTTCCACTATGCCAGCATAATGATGGTGTATGGACTCCAACACTTGAGGATGAATAGTTGACGAATATTCCATATACTGCTCCCATGTCTTTTTTTGCAACTGTGTAGGTTCTTCTATAGTCTGTGCCTGTTCTTCGGAGTCGGCTCCCACGATAAATTCGACTTCTACTTCCGAGGGCTGCCCGCAAAAATCAACATGTACTACACCACGCAGAACAATCTCCTCAGATACATCCCAAGACTCATCATCGTGTTCCAGTTCCATATACCAGTGTTTCCAATCCACCCTTTACCACCTCTTCATAAAAAGTAATCTTTAACCCTATTGAATACTTTACAATCTATCATTTTAATGAATGAAATTAAAGCGGCATCTTATTTGGGCTTCCAGCCAGATTTCGAGGAATTTCCAAGTGAAACTACTTTTTTCTACAACATTCGCTATTCGATAAAGCCTTCAAGAAAGAAAATATACCCATTTCGGCAAAAATATTTTATTATTAAAAATTTAGTACCTTGCATTAATCAGTACATGATGTTAAATTATACCTGACTACTGTTCTATAATTAGTACCCGTGACAAATTATACACAAACACACGTTTCTTCCCCTTATTCCGAACGACACCTATGAATCATTGATAACATCCAGGAAGGGAGCACCGCTCGTGAATGTGAACATCCAATTCAAAAAAGGGGTACTGGAACTGTGCGTTCTAGTTCTAATTGGACGCAGAGACCGTTATGGCTACGAGTTGGCTCAAGCCGTCTCCCGTCATATTGAAGTAGCTGAGGGAGCCCTATATCCACTGCTTCGCCGTCTGGTATCAGAAGGATACTGCACAACGTATTTACAGGAATCGACCGAGGGGCCTCCCCGTAAATATTATCGGCTGACTGATACTGGAAGCCATTATACAAAAATACTTACGCGGGAATGGAATGATTTTGTCCATCATGTCGCAAGCCTACTGGAGGAAGGAAATTCCGATGAATAGAAAACAGTTTCTTACAGAGGTGGAGCAGCGTCTTTCTCCTCTCCCTGCAGAGGTACGCAATGAGCTGCTTAGTGATTTGAGCCAGCATTTTGACTACGGGTTGGTCAATGGAAAAAGCGAAAGTGAGATTGCCAATGAGCTGGGTAACCCAGAGGATATTGCCCGAGAAGCTTTGGATGATCCCAATGCAGCCTGGAACGCTTCTCCTCCGCTTCGCCAGGGAAGCTTCGCACGCAATCTTTTTACTTTCTTAGGACTGCTGTTTCTCAACTTGCTGATCTCCATCCCGATTATGGCTACCCTATGGGTAGTATGGGTTTCATTGACCGTGGTAGCGGTCAGCTTCATTGCAGCCCCCCTTCTCGCCGTTACTGATTATGCGCTGAACAGCACCTTTTACCCGGCCAAATTCTTTTTCTCTATCACGTTGACGGGTATAGGTCTATTGCTGCTGCCTGGAGTACGTTATCTCTTACTCCTTATGGTCAAAGGCACAGTACGATACTGGAAATGGAATCAGACTACCCTGAGGGGAGCTTACTAACAACATGAATAAAAAGTGGTTTATTGCTGCAGGTCTGTGCATTGTGATCGGTGTAGCCGGAATGGTGGCTTACGGTGCCCCATGGAGTCAACAAGTCATGAAGGAAACAACTGCGATTAACAAAAAATGGACGTTCACACGTGGTCAGCTACAGAAGCTGAAAGTGGACAGTTCTGATGATGTCTCTATTTTGTTTACTCCCGGCTCTGGCGACCAAGGTACGATACGCATTAGTGGAGAAGTTCAGACAAAGGTAGCCGACCAAATTCATAATGCCCGAATTGAGAACGGTAAGCTTACGATTCAATCGGAGCCGGCCGCTTCCTTGTCATTTCTTTCGATCACCCCTGATTTAGATCAAACGATTACCGTAGAGATGCCCTCCGGCGAAACACTAACTGACCTACAGGTAGATGCACATTCAGGGAATGTAAAACTTCAAGATGCCTCCGTGCAGAATACTTCCATCACCGCTACTTCAGGCACTGCCGAGATTACAAACCTCCAAAGTACCCACCTGATCGCAAATTTAACATCCGGCAATTTTACAGCCAGTCAGCTTGCAGCAGATATGGAGTTGAAGCTTACTTCAGGCGATGTTACCATCCGCGATTATAGCGGTAATGGCCTTATTTCCCTAACCTCAGGGGAGACAAATATTACGCAACGTGCCGTAGCCAACTTGGAAGTGAATGCTGATTCTGGTGACGTGAAGATTAAACAAGCTCCCGATTTTAAAGGTGTTTATAATGTCCACTCTGACTCTGGGAGTATAGATACTCCCGAATCTGTTCCCGGTAGTGTGAACGTGATAAAGGTAGAAACCACCTCAGGGGATATTAATATTTCCAAATAGGAGACCTCTAGATGAATACCTCAGCAGAGGCGAAGTTTGGTTCAATGAGTTTAACCTTGTATAATGTAACCATGTGCTCACATGCACAATCACGTTATGGAGTGAAAAGGAGGAGACTGGATGGAACTTAAGAATAAAACAGCCATTATTACAGGAGCCAGCAAAGGAATCGGTAAAGCAATTGCCGAAACTTTAGCCAAGGAAGGCGTTAACCTGGGATTAATCTCACGAACATTGACTGACCTGCAAAAGCTGCAGGATTCGCTGGGGAGTACATACGGTGTGAAAGTGGTGAGTGCTGTTGCAGATATATCTGATCGCGCACAGGCCGCTGCCGCTGTAGCTTCACTGGAACACGAGTTGGGCGCTGTCGATATTTTGATCAATAATGCAGGCATTGCTACCTTTGGCACAGTCGCAGATATGGACCCCGAAGAGTGGGAACGTATTATTCGCGTAAACCTGATGGGAACCTATTATGTTACACATGCTGCTCTTCCAAGCATGCTGGCACAAAAGAGCGGAAACATTATTAATATTTCCTCGACGGCAGGAGAACGAGGTTTTGCAACAGGCTCGGCATATTGCGCATCCAAATTTGCTTTGATGGGCTTCACGGAAGCACTGATGCAGGAAGTTCGTAAATCCAATATTCGTGTCACCGCGCTGACTCCAAGTACTGTCAATACAGAACTGGCGGCAAACGCAGGATTGTCTATTGGTGATGAGGATCGCATGCTTCAACCGCAGGATTTGGCCGATCTGACATTAGCCGCATTGAAACTGCCTCCACGGGTTCAATTAAAAGTAGCCGGTATTTGGACAACCAACCCACAGTAATTCGACATGACATCTTAGATTCATTGGCTGTACAATGCTCCGGCAGACGTAATTGTTCGTCATGCCGGAGCTTTTTTTTTCAGCATAGCTATACCAAAACAAACTGTAATATAAGCGCTTTGTACTTCCAGCATATATACATACAATTCCTACAACTATAAGCGCATTTCAGGAAAGGGGAAAAATGATGAAGAATACAGGAATGACACGGCCATTAGACCATTTGGGCCGCATTGTGCTGCCCAAGGAGCTGCGCAATTCTATGAATATTAATATTGGAGATGCCCTCGATTTTTTTATTACCCCAGAGGGACTGATGATTCGCAAGTATACGGGGGTTTCTTGCTATTTTTGTGGTGCCGTAGATCATTTGAGCTATTTTAGGGATCATCTGATATGTAAAAGTTGTATTGAAAATCTGAAGAGCGATAATCCTTCCAGTCATTTGAATGAATCCCGTCCTGTCCAGCCCAAGAAAAGAAGGAGTTACAGAAATCAGAATGATCTCCTGAATAAACTAAAACAGCTCATGCAGGAGCATCCTAATGTATCTCAAAAAGAATTAGCCGAAATGCTCGAACTATCCCAAGGACGCGTGTCGCAGCTTAAAAAGCTACTTCTTTAAATCATCCGACCCGATCTCGTATGTTCTAATTAACAAAAAAAGAGCCTGACGGCTCTTGGATCATCATCGTTACGCAATGTCGGACTGCTCTATAACCGGGACCCGATAGGCCAGCAAGGACTCGTCTATTACGGCAGAAATAAACGTTGCTTCTATTTCAGGCACCAATCTAAGCGCATAATTCCATGCGTTTTCTTCAATTTGCAGCGCAAGTCGTTGCCGGGTCCCTATCCCGTTCTCTTGCTCCAACGCATCGGAGAGGTCCACTAATTCCGTATCGGCGGCGTGCCCGATCTCATGTGCAAGCACAACCGTAAAATACTCCTCAACTCGATCAACGCTGCCGAACATCTGTACACACTGTGTTTCGATAACGTCCGTATACATGGTAATGGCGTGAGCATTCATAGCATATTTGCCCCCAATCAGCCTTCCACCAGAAAAACGTTTCTCCAGCTTGACTGTCACACCTATAGCAGCCCGTTCCAACAGCTCAGCGACAATGCGCTCTGCCTGATTTCTTTCCAACTTAGCTTCGCTCCTCAAACCAGGATATATAAAGTTATATTTACTTTAAACTTATGAAATCATGGATGTGTTCATACCATATACAGTACGATATTATACCTTTTTACAAAGGAGAATACCATGTCAGAAGATTATTATATAGGTTGGGGAACGCTTGCCCTGATTAATGCCGGCTTGGCACAGTCCAAAAATCGGAGCGGGCTAAATTGGTTTCTGCTCTCCCTATTAATAGGGCCACTGGCTACCCTATTTATCGTTGCATGGGATAAGCTGGAGTCCTAATCCAGCCATTAGGTCATTCCCATCGTTATCCGGAATGAAAAGGGCAGCCTTGGCGCTTCTGCTGAAGCACTGTGTCTGTTGCTGTACTAGTAGCCTGTCTCGACGTATACGGCTTCTCTTGAACTCCGAAATTCGGCTTCACAAGCCGATTATCATAGGAGCTATGAAAAATATGCGTTGTCGCCGGGGATAGCGGGGGGATCAGCCATGTCCAATTGCCTGTCAGCGCGCGCCCAGCCTTGGCTTCTCGTTCCTCAAACAGCTTGAATTGTGCCGCTGCGGTATGGTGGTCGACAATGCTGACTCCCGCTTTTTTAAAAGAATGCAGCACAGCAATATTCAATTCCACCAGCGCCCGATCACGCCAAAGCGTTGTTTCACTCGTCGTATCCAGTCCCATCAGCTTAGCCACCTGTGGCAACCTATTATAGCGGAAGGTATCCGCAAAATTACGGGCGCCGATTTCTGTTCCCATATACCAGCCGTTAAAGGGAGCCGCTGTATAGATGATACCGCCAATCTCCAGCGTCATGTCCGCAATCATAGGCACGGCATACCAACGTAATCCCAAGGAAGCGAAACCCGAAAGTTCTGGATGCTCAATGGCTACCTCCATCACCAAATGTTCAGGAATATCAAATAGCTCTGGAGACCGTCCGCCTGCTTCCACAACCAGTGGCAATATATCAAAAGGAGTCATCGCCCCTTGCCAGCCCATGTCTTTACAAGCATTGGTAAAATCCACCGAGATCGGGTCCCCGATGATCCCTTGATCGGTTTCATATCCAGCGTAACGAATGAGTTGATGGTTCCAGATGCGGATATTCGGCTGCCCTGGCTTGGAGGCGCGAAATACAGTAAGCGTTGGCTTAATTTTACCGCCATTCGTTCCTATGCGTATATGTTCCAGTAGCTCGCTGACCACCTCCGTCGCATCTGATGCGCCCCGCGCATCCCTGACTAAAAGCTTGTCCCAAAATAAGCGCCCGATGCAACGATTGCTATTGCGCCAAGCCATGAGCGCTCCGTGTTCCAGCTCTTCGTAAGTATGATCATACGTTCCCGTAGCCTCTATGTCGTAACGAATATTAAGAAGCCGGGCTTCCGCTTCATCGCGGCTTCGGCCCAGCTCCTCATAACATGTATATATAAACTGCTCCGCTTCATGCAAAAGCTGTTGTTTTACTTCCATATCATACACCCCATCCCGGCAGCTCCATGACTCGAGAGCCCGTGGTCTTCCACGCCTTCTCGTCATTATACTCCTGTGGCAGACTGGAACCAACGGGATGTGTATCTTGTTCACCTGATCTCCATATACATGGAAATATACACCAATTAATTATCCCAAATACGCACTCAGCATCCAGATATGTTTATCCATTGCTTCTCTCAAGCCGTTAAGAAGATCCTCTGTCGCTTTATCCTGTGCTGCTTCCGCTGCTTCCATCCCATTAGCCAGTTCAACAGTGATGGTTTTAAAATCAGCAACAACGGACTTCACCATATCGTCAGCTGTCTGCTCACCCGCAGACTCCTGAATAGCTGAAAGTTGCAAATGCTCCTTCAAGGTCGCAGCCGGACGGCCACCAATAGCCAACAAACGTTCAGCAATCGTATCTAGATTAGCTGTTGCTTCATTGTAAAGCTCTTCAAATTTAGCATGCAGTGTGAAGAATTTAGGTCCTTTCACATACCAGTGGAAATAATGCAGTTTCGTATACAATACAGACCAGGTAGCTACCTGACGATTCAATGCCTTGTGCAATTCTTGAATAGCCTCTTGTGTAGGTGCGTTCGTATGATTTAATGTACTCATGTTAAAATCCCCTCTCGTTTTCATTCAAAATATAGTTGGTGTAAAGCTTGGATACTCGTTAACAGTAGTGTCTGATTTTCTTCAAAATCCCATGCGTGAATCCAATAAATATTTATTAATTAATTTAGACTTAATCTAAATCCTGTTTTAATTATAACACTATGTCGATGTTTTTCAAGACTTTATTCGGTTTTAATCATGAAGATTACGTGAATTGATTGTAAATCAAACAACTCTATAGGCAATAGGATATCCAGACCAAGACTTATTTATCTTTTATACATAGGTTACATCAATAGGAGTAAAGAAGATGTTAATTTTGTCTGCTAAAGTATCTGTATTGTAGGCAAAGTCCATAACCTACTACCTCATACCTAGCCACGACAAAAAAAGAGCCGGCCCGTAAGTGAAGTGCACCCCTTAGAATAGACATTGGAATAAACCCCTGGTTTATCCGATGAATTTCTAGGGGGTGCATTTTTTATGCCAGCGAAAAAAGGACAGAAGTTTAAAGAATATACGTTTGAAACCAAAGTAGAGGCCATACGGCTTCATATCGAAGAAGGTTGGACATATCGTAAACTCATGGAGAAGTTCGGGATTGCAGATCGACATCGGTTGAAAGAATGGATGCGGAAGTACAAGGAACTCGGTGAATTCGGACTTATGGACCAACGAGGACGACGGAAGGAATATATGGACCAGGACAGGTACGTCCAAAAGTTAAAACGGGAAAATGATATGCTAAAAAAGTGTTTGGAAATCTGGATGCAGGAGATGAGGCGCACAAGTATGTAACGATTGAGAAGGCCGCTAAAGAGTATCCAGTTAGCGAACTCTGTAAGCTGTTTAAGGTCTCTAGAAGTGGATATTACGCCTTCTTAAAACGGAGAGGAACTGATCGGGATCAGGACGCGAAAGCTCTTGTGAAGAAAGTGTATGAGCAGTATAACGGAGTCTACGGCTATCGCCAAATTCAACTATGTTTGCAGCACGATCATGGAGTCTGGATGAACCATAAAAAGGTACTCCGGCTCATGCAGATCTTGGGGATCCGCTCACAAATTCGCCGGAAGCATCGCTGCAATTATGCTTCTTCTACGGAAGGTCGTGTGGCGAAAAATCTGCTAAAACAGGATTTCAAGGCGGCCAAACCTAACCAAAAATGGGTCACAGATATCACGCAATATCGTGTGGGTGATTGCTGGCTATATCTGTCTGCGATTAAAGACTTGTTCAATAACGAAATTATCGCGTACCAGATGAGCCATAGAAATGATAACGAACTGGTTTTACAGACGTTTCGACAAGCCTGGAAACAGCAAAAAGACGTGACTGGCCTCATCGTTCACAGCGACCAGGGATTCCAGTACACGTCCCATGCGTACCACGACATGCTGCCAAAGGTTGGCGCCCGAATCAGCATGTCTCGCCGAGGCAATTGTTATGATAATGCCTCGATGGAGAGCTTCTTCTCGCATCTCAAAACGGAAGGGCTCTACCCATATGATATCCGAAATATGGACGAGGCACAAAGGAGAATAAAAAAATATATCCAATTTTACAACCAGTGTCGACCACAACGAAAGTTAAATAAGCTGCCTCCGAAAGAGTATCGGAAGCAGCTTATAGCCTAGGGTCTTTTTTTAGTGTCTATAAAATGGGGTCTTGACCATAAGAGGGTCGGCTCTTTTATTATTCTTGCATCTCTGAAGGTTCCACGATTAAGGATACAACCTTGCCTGCATTTACATCAATCAGGCCGTGATCGGTAATCTTCAAGGCCGGGCTGACCGGCAAAGAATGCGTACTCAGTGACATGATTGGATTGTAATGACGGTAGCCCAGCGACAGCAAGGCTGAACGAAGCTCCTTCACATGGGCTGCAACCATTTCCAGCGGTCCTTCTGTTAAAATCCCGCCTACGGTTAACGGCAAATGGGACAGCACCTTGCCATTTTCAACTACGCAAAAGCCGCCTTGGCTGGATAGAACCGTATTCGCAGCCAGTATCATATCTTGCTTGTTATGCCCTACGACCAGCAAGTTATGGTTATCGTGCGAATAGGTGGTTGCCACTGCCCCACGTTTAATCGTATCTCCCCCGATCAAACCGTAAGCACGGTTGCCATTCTTTCCATACCGTTCAAACGTAGCGATGAGTCCATGTTCACCATGTTCCCATACCAGTTCACCCTGCTCCACATGTGCAGGTGCAATCCGTTCGCTCGTAAAAGTTGAGCCATCCTTGACCATCATAATACGACATTGATGTGTGCCATCAGCTACATCCATCTTTACCGTAAAATCCTGCTCCGTGAGCGGATTGAGCTTCACACTTTGATAAAAATGGGCGGGGAAGCGGCTTTTTATCGGTGCTTGATGGTATTCCTCGAACTTATCGAATACCTTGAGTCCGTCCTTATAGACTTGCTCCACATCAAATTGACCAAGATCGGACAGCAGTACAAAGTCAGCTATTTTTCCTGGTGCAATTGTTCCGCGGTCATGCATTCGCATCCGTGCAGCAGGAGTAAACGTAGCTGCATAAATAGCATCCTCAGGCTTCATGCCCATTCCGATTGCTTTACTTACAATATGGTTCAGATGCCCTCGCTCTACGAAAGAGTCTGGCATGACATCATCCGTTACGAAGCAAAAATGCTGTGCCACATCTTCCTGAATAAGATAGTCCATCACTTCAGGGGTCATGGACTTTTCTTGGATTTCAATAAACATTCCGGCAGCCATCCGCGCCTTCATACCTTCAATACTTTGGTGAGTATGGTCCGAGCCTATTCCCGCATAGATCAACTGATGCAGGTCCAGATCAAGCAGCTGCGGCGTATGGCCTTCAATGATCAGCTCCGGGTAGTGCTCACGAACATGGCGTAAGATGCGATTCGTCTTGCTCTCCGGATCACGAATGACATCCACATAGTTCATAATTTCACCCAGGCAGATCATTTCGCCGGTTTGCAGTAGCGCATCAATCTCGGGAATACCAATCTCGCCCCCTGAGGTTTCGAGCGGCGTTGCCGGGACAGAGCTTGGAATGCCGTAGAACATATCAGCCACGCAATCTTTGCTGGCTTCCATCATTTCCTGGATGCCTTCCAATCCGAAAACATTCGCCATTTCGTGCGGTTCCGGTACAATCGTCGTTACCCCATTGCGAATCAGCCCATAGGAAAAGGTTGCCGGTGTCACCATGGTACTTTCGATATGCAAATGGATGTCGATCAGGCCGGGAATCATATATTTCCCGTGCCCTTCGACAATTTCAGCAGCCTCGAAAGACTCCAGACCACGCTGACCGATATACATAAACTTACCGCCAAGTATAGCTACATTACCTTCTTCGAACGTCTTGTAGTAACTGTTATACACCTTAACTTGTAAAATCATTTTGTCTGCACGCATGATGTATCTCCTTCATCGAACCCGCTGATTATTGGACCAGCACCATTTTATCTGCCGGAAAATGTAGGGTAACCCGCTGACCACTCAGGTAAGGCGTATCCATTTCCTGATTAGCCGTAAAGTTGCCTTTCGCCGTTTCTACCACATACTGATAGCTACGCCCCAGGTAAGTACTTACTTTAATAATACCGGGAAGCTCATTTTCCCCTGTCTCGTTGCCTTCTGTTCGAATGACCAAATCATCCGGGCGAATAGCGCCCTGACGAGCACCCGGTTGGGCAGTACCCTGATTACGCGCTACGCCGAACGAAAGATCGCCTGTATTCAGTCGAATACGATCCCCTTCATCAGTACGCTCGTCAAAGCTTAGAAAATTATTAAACCCAATAAAACGGGCGACAAATTCGGTCGTCGGATATTTAAAAATGGTCGATGGAGCATCTAATTGTTCGATGTTCCCCTTATTCATAATCGCAACCTGGTCAGAAATCGAAAAACATTCCTCCTGATCATGCGATACATACACAGTAGTGATGCCCAGTTCCTGTTGAATACGGCGGATTTCCACACGCATATTTACACGCAGGTTAGCATCCAAGTTACTCAGAGGTTCATCAAACAACAGCAGATCGGGTTCAATCACAAGCGCTCGCGCAATCGCAACACGTTGACGCTGTCCACCTGACAATTCACCGGGGAAACGTTTTTCGAATCCCCCCAGGCTAACCGTATCCAGCATGGTCATAACGCGACGTTTCACATCATCTTCCTTTACCTTACGTAACCGCAGACCAAAGGCAACATTATCAAAAACGGACAAATGCGGGAAGAGTGCATAACTTTGGAATACAAAGCCGAAGTTCCGTTTATTCACCGGAACCCGAGTATAATCCTTATCGCCAAACAAAAATGTTCCTTGTTTAGCTTCGAGAAATCCTGCAATGAGACGAAGTGTGGTCGTTTTGCCACAACCACTCGGTCCGAGCAACGAGAGCAATTGCCCCCGTTCGAGCTGCAAATCGAAATTCTGCAAGATCAGTTGGTTGTCATAAGCGACCGATACGCGATCCAGAGTAAGCAGTGCCATAAGGTTGAAGCCTCCATTACCTTTTAGTGAAGTAAGACAATCCCATCAGTCGTTCAATCAAGAACATCAGAATACCGGTCAAAATCATCAGCATAACCGAAATCGCTGCAATCGTCGGGTCAAAATAATTTTCGACGTAAGTCAGCATTTGAATGGGCAGGGTGCTGAAGCCCGGTCCTGTCATGAAGACGGAGATGTCGACATTGTTGAATGATTCCAGAAAGGCAATCAGGATAGCCGCAATAATACCTGAGCGGATGTTGGGCAGAACCACCTTGAAAAAGGTTTCCAGCCGTCCAGCCCCCAAACTAAGCGCTGCTTCCTCAATCGCAAAATCAAAGTTAGACAAACTGGATGCAATGACTCTAATAATGAACGGCAACATAATCACCGTATGTCCGATCAATAGTCCAGCATATACTGGTAAATGGTAAACAATGATCAAATAGCGCAGCAGTGTAAAACCAAGAACGATACCCGGTATAAGCAACGGGGAAAGGAACAAAGCATTCAGCGCATCCTTCCCGCGAAACGAAAAGCGACTAAGTGCATAGGCGGCAGGCATACCGATCAGCAGTGCCAAGATGTTGCCTAGCAGAGAGACGACAATGGACGTTTTGAACGTGGACATAAACAAATCCACTTCAAAAATATTTTCATACCAGCGCAAAGAAAAGCCCTGCGGAGGAAATTTTAATACCGTGCCCGGCTCGAAAGAAGTGACCGATATGATCAACAGCGGACCGAGCAGAAAGATGAAGACCAGCAGGCTAAAGAAGCCTAGTCCGTAATGTTTCTCCCGCATATCCACCTACCCCTTCGGATTGAGTTTATGGGCCGCCTTATTTAAGAGACCGACCACGATAAATGTAATAACAATCATAATTGTTGCAATAACAGAAGCTAAAAACCAGTCGTTTAGCGTCATCGCGTTCTGATACAAAAATGTAGCGATAACCCGCTGTTTTCCTCCAAGTAGTGCTGGTGTCGTATATGCAGTCAGGCTGCCTACGAAAACGAGAATGCTTCCAATGATCAGGCCCGGCACAGACAGCGGAAATACGATTTTACGAAATGCGCTGAATCTGGAAGCCCCGAGGCTCTGAGCAGCATGAACAAGATCACCGTCGATATTTTCGAGCACACCAATCAGTGAAATAATCATCAGTGGTAAAAACAAATGAACCAGACCAATAATCATCGCTGCCGGGGTGTACAAAATATTCAGCGGTTCATCTACAAGTCCTAAACCGATGAGCACGTTATTTAACAGCCCCTTGCGACCCAGAATGACCATCCAGCTGAATGACCGCACCACTGGACTCGTCAATAAGGGAAAGATAGCCAGCGCAAGCAAAATACCTTTACGACGCGGGGCCTTTTGCGAAATATAATAAGCCGTCGGGAAGCCGAGTAATACGCACACGAGTGTCGTTACGACACTGACTTCCAGCGTAGTCAGCAATATTTTCAGAAAATAAGGGTCCTTGAAGAAATGGAGATAGCCTTCTAGGGTGAATGAGCTGTTCTGTACGAAGGTCGAACCGATCGTCAACACAATCGGAATGACCATGAACACCGCCAGAAAGAGCAGACCTGGCAGCAGCAGCCAATACAAGTATGTTTTCTTCATGGGTAGCTCCTTGCGGTTATCGAAATGTTATTCCTTATTCAGCACCTGGATGAACAGCTCCAGAAAAGCTTTGCTGTCCACCTGTTCGCACACATTCATATTGGGGCTATGATTGAGGCGGTTCTGCACATCGCCCACCGTTTGTCCGTCACATATGCGACTGGAGGTTTCCACGTCGACATACAACGACGAGGTATCTACTAACCTCGAATTCAATGCGACACCCACGGCAAGCGGGTCATGAAGCGCACACGCTTTTACCCCGTTGCGTTCTTCATAACGCTTGGTATAAACGGCCGTACTTTCAGCTACATAATTACGAATTGTAGGATGGGACAGACGAGCAATATGATCGGCAGTCAGCAGAGCCTTCCGTGTTACATCCAGTCCCACCTGTATCAACCGGCCAAATCCTGCATGAAATACGATCCGTGCGGCTTCAGGGTCAGCATACATGTTGTACTCCGCTACAGGTGTAATATTGCCGCACCCGTGAATAACACCGCCCATAAAAATGACCTCATCGACGTGATCCGTCAGTTCGGGACACTTCAGCAGCGCCAGTGCCAAATTGGTGAGCGGACCGGTGCAAATGAGCGTCACTTCCCCCCGGTGAGCCATCACGGTATCAATGATGATATCCGGCGCAAAACCTTCGGATGCAGACATCGCTGGGACTACTCCACTCAATGCACCTCCAATGCCGTCTTCTCCATGGACACGGTGCTCGTGCAGACCTTTACGTATTAAGGGAGCCTCCGCCCCCCGATAAACCGGAATATCCGGTCTATCCAAAAGGTCGAGGATTTTGCATGTGTTCAATGTTGCTTGTTTAAGTGAGACATTACCGCATACTGTAGTAATCGCTTGGATATCCAACTGACCACTTTTGGCGGCCAGTAAAATCCCCAACGCATCATCAATGCCCGTATCTACATCTAATATAACCTTTTTCATTACTGTGCTACTTCCCGGTTCCAGCGATCTGTCCATGCCTTGATATGATCATTAACGAACTTCATATCCAGCTTGGTCAACTTATTCACTACATCTGTACCGTACGTAATTCCTTCTGTATCCGCACCGGACAGTACCACCTGCGTGTTCACCGGAGAATCAACTTTCGCCTTGGCGGATTTTTCTTGAACTTCCTTGCTCAGCTGCCAGTTGATAAATTCCTCAGCCAGCTCCTTCTGGTCGGAGCCTTTCACTACATTAATCGTGTTCATGACTGCGTAAGCACCTTCACTAGGAGCTACAAATTTCGCTCCTGGCACAGCCGCCTGCAAATCTTTGAAGTACATTTCCATGATCGGACCGCCCGCAATTTCTTGTTGACTAAACATGTTTACAAACTCGGACGTTTTGCTATAAAACTTAACGATATTCGGACTCAGCTCTTTCAGTTTTCCGAAGGCTTGGTCTTCATTAAACTCCTTACTACCCGCTACCTTGGAGGCTGCATCTACCATCATCGGTCCGGCAGTCGCCGTAATATTCGGCAAAGTCACGTTTCCTTTGAACTCAGTTCCCCACAGGTCAGCCCAAGAGGTCACATTCTTTTTCACCAGCTCCGGATTATAGGCAATACCGAGACGCCCGACCGTATAAGCAGGACCATACTCCTCACCCAGCGGCGCTTTGGCAATATCATAAATTTGGTTCAGGTTCGGCACCTTGCTGCGATCCAGCTTCTCAAACAATCCCTGTTGGATTCCCTGTTGAGCATAATAATCAGACAGATAAATCAGATCGACATCTGTGCTGCCTTGACTGATTTTGTTCAACCGTTCCGCGTTATTTCCAATTTCGACTACAATGTCAACGTTATGTTCTTTTTCAAAAGGCTCGTACACTTCTTTGTTAAAAAAATCCTCGGAAAAGCCCCATGTGGAAATAACTAGTTTCTTTTTCCCATCAGCTGAACCATCTTTTCCATCTGTCTGACCGCCAGTAGCATTGCTGCCGCAACCTGCCAGTACCACGGATGCCAAGGTCACAGCCATAAACCCTTTAAACCATTTTTTCATATGAAACTCCCCCTATTTTTTTATTATGCACACCTTATGACACAAAAAAGAAAAGTACTCTTGTAAAACAAGAATACTTTTCTTCGTAAACAAAGAATAAGTTGATCCCGCTGCGCGTTATAACAGGTTCTCCCCTCAGATAGATCCGAAGCGAAAAGCCGAATATCCAATTTTATTAGGATTCTTTCAGTATGATGTTCGTAATTGCCCACTGCGTTGCTGAATCATAATCACGCAGTAAAGCTTCTATATCGAGCTCCATATCCTCAATCAGCTTCTCGCGAAGTCTCTTCTTGTACAGCATGGACATTCGGAAATCCACTTCCAGCTTCAAGCCGGGGGCTTCCACTTCCAATGCCGCCGAGCGTGGAGAACGCCGGTGCTTCGCCACAAAGGTAACAATGTTGTTCTCAACGGTGGCCCGCAGCAGCGTGGTCCCGAAGCCGAACAGTTCCTTTGAAACTTCATTGTAAATCTGGCACATCCGCTTCTTGCTTTCGTTACTGTCGAGCAGCGTCATGAACCCACCCTCATCAGCATATTACGTACAATCAATCTTTCAACACGATAGATTATACATAAATATACGATAAATAGCAAACGAAAATCCCTAATCTAATAACATATGATGCGAAAAAGCGAACAATATGTCGAACTTTGTAGCTTTTCAACATTTTTACACTTTTTCGTCTAACCCTTAAGTTTCCGAACACTGCTATATTCCCCGTAGGAAAATTAAAGTAGAATACAAAGTCGTTATCGTCATCACTCTGGGAGAATATTTTTTTCTACTACTATATATGTAGTTTTTATTTAAACGCATTTAACCGTACCCCGCGGGAGCCCCCTAGCGATTGTACGTTTTTTTTATGTTATGTAGCTGACTGGCCAGATGGGAACCCCTTCAAGAAAAAGCCGATTGAATCCACGAGGACACTACAAGAGTAGCTGGCCACAGCAGCATAAAGTTAGCTATGATATACGCCTTTTTAAAAGCATAACGATGATAAAAATACCAACAGCTCCATGAGATAAATACTCCTATCGGGTAGCTCATTATGACATAGGCAAAAATATAACTGATGAGATAATCTCCAGCTGTTGGTGCATCGAAAGAAAATGCGACCACCATCAGCATGGCCGGATAGGCAAATAGCGTTAAGCCATAAACGATATTCAATATAAGTAAAATGACAAATGCATTTTGATCTTTCATGATGTTCTCCTAACTATTGCAGTTCACCTGTATCACCATTGTGCAGCCCGTTTGCGTCTCTCCTCACGCCGATCAGCTTCTTCCATTTTCCGAATATAACGTTTCAACTGCTCTTTATGATCGTCCAATTCTTGTATTCGTACCGTGGTTCCTTGGAGAAACGTCTCCATTTTACGTGTTAATTCAGCAGCCGATTCGCCCCTCCAGTCTTGCAGACGACCATATATATTTCTCATCTGCTGCTCCTGATGCTGAAGTCTTTGCTTTAGCTGCTCGCACTGCTGTACAGCCCTACGCAGATCCCCCAGGCTCAAAGATATTCTACTCATCTCTTTTGCCTCCCGTTGTGTTCTTCCAGCTGCTCTTTTTATTGATCCACCATCGTAAATTCCTGGCCCTTGCGATCTATATACTCTGCTATCTCTGTAATCGATTCCTGATACCAGCGATTAATCCGATCCAGTGTCGCCGTAGCACTATGCGCAAGCGGGGTCAAAGACTGACTTTCACTTGTCCCGATATGAGCCTGAAATAACTGGATGGATGCTCGGGTATCGCTAGAAAATCCATGCAGGCTGGAACGCATCTGGTTAACCGCATGCTTTAGCTCCTCAGGTGTTAATTGAATTGTGCCTGCATTCTTGTTGCCCACAAAATATGCACCGCCATTGAAGCGACCATTCTGTTGTCCTACTCCCAGGATATTCACTCCCAGTGCATTAGCAGCAAACTGCCCGAAGGCCCCCATTTGTCCACCATAGCGTTCAACCAGATCGCCCATGACTTCCTTGAGCTCTGCTCGCGCGGCCAGCATCTGCTCGTATGCCTGCACCCGTGGATTGCCTTCCACCAATTGACCGTCCATGGTGTACAGTGGATTGCTGATATTGCCATTTTCATCAAATGTAAATTTTTCCATGCTATGAGTGTGCTCTCCACCTAATACAGAATTATAGAATTTGGTGAATGCATCTTGCTGTATCATAGGCAATGTAATCGGAACATAAACAATAGGAGTCCACTTGGGGCCAAGAAAAAGTCTTTCCAATTCGGTTTTTCTTTCCAAGGGAATTGAAACAGGAATAGTAAACTTGGCTACATTGGCAGTCTTATAATCACTCCCAATATGATACGTTTCCCCCACATGTTGGTTAGCCTTAGTGGCTCCCCCACCAACGCTATCTCCGGGATGGGCAAAAGCCACATTAGTCTTCTTGAATTCTCCTGCTTTTACCCTCTTTTGAAGATCTTCAGGCAATAAATGTACAATGCTCGGAGCAGCAAAACTCACAGATGATAAACCATTCTTCACTGCAACATATTCTGCTTCTGCACCGCCTAAAGAATGACCTGTCGTAGATATTTCGGCAGCGGGATACTTCTTCTTCACTTCGTCGTACAGTGTTTGAGCTTTTGTAAATTGATTATCCTGATACTGGGCCTCATACTGATGAAATGAACTTTGTACCTGTGGGGGGGAATTTTTTATCTCTTCTTGATTATTTACATAATAATCGTGAAGTTGATTTAAATTTTTTGCTCGTCCGCCCACGACATCGCTAATATCCGTTCCTATGTCCATCGCTCTACTCCATATTGGTCTTCCTCCTGGTTCAGTTCCCCTATACCCTATAATCACCTGATTGCTATTCTCATTCTGAAAAACGGTCGCATCAAATCCAGAACCATTCGTGTCATGTAATAGTTTCTCGTCCAACTTAACAGCTTTCCAACCAGGTATGCTTTCACTCTCATAAGCCTTTACATCATTACTTCGCAAATATACTCTTTCTGCTATGTGCCAATAAGTCTCATCTGTGATATATTGCACCTTTTCCCCACCTTGTTTAATTGACCTATATATTATAAAGTTATAAAAAGCTATTACTACCAAAAAAGGAGAAACATAATATGAAAAAGAAAATCGGGGTTTATACCCTTATCCTGGTTTCCATCCTTGTAGGAGTTTTCTATTACATACAGTACACATCAAATGCAGAAAAAAAAGAACTTGTCCAAACTGTCGCTCTACCTCTTGGGAAAGAATATATTAAACAATACTATAGCGCAGACTTCATATTGAAAGATTATGAATTCAATGGCCCTTATGTTCACTCTACGGTTTTTCTTTATGGATATATAAAGGGACATGAGGGTCAAACAGTCTCCATCACCTATGACTATAAAAAAAAGGAAATCATAGATGTGAGTGGACCCGGTTGGTTCATCGATAGTCGGAATCCCAAAAAGAATAATCCCTAATTTTGAAAATTAAAATAATTACACAAAAAAAAGCGCCCGTGATCAATCTCTATAAGGAAATACATTTTTCCAATCTAAGGAAGTAAAATCATTATAATACTTCCTATTTACTTGGGGTATAGTTGAAAGTAAAAATAAGTATAAAGTCGTTGGTTACTGCATTTCTGGTCGCGGTTCATACTTAATAACGATTAGGACTTTGTAACTGTATGTTAGAAGAGATTTGCGTATATGAACACAATTTTTAAACGTTGTACCGAGCTAATCCTTTTATTAAATAAATGAGCTATCCTACTATTATTATAAAAAGCAATAATGTTATGAGTTTATAGTCAGGAGATACTAAGGAGAAGAATTCAACTTGAAGAAGAAAAAGGATTGGGGAAGCATCTTTATAGTAGTTTCAATCCTTGTAGGAATCTTTTATTACATGCAATATACGGAGGATGTACAAAAAGAAGAGTACGTCCAATCCGGCATACCTATCGGGCAAGACTATATTAGGAAATACTATAATGCTGAATTTATATACCAAAATAACGACTTTATTGGTAGTTACGTTAACTCTACCGTATATCTCCGTGGCTACATAAAAGGACATGAAGGCCAGATAATCTCAATAAATTACGACTATAAGAAAAAAGAGGTGCTCTACGTGACTGGACCGGATTGGTTCATCGACAGTAGGAATCCTAATAAGATTGTTCCGCCATTCTAAAATCAAGTCTGTATTCAAATAATTAGTCCCATTACAGATGATTTTTTCCTAAATATGAGGAAATAGTATCATTATAATACTTCCTGTTACTGAGAGATATTTGCAACAAAAATAAGAACCAAGTCATTGTTCACTGCATTCTGGTTGTAGTTCACATTAAATTATAAATAGCATGTTAGGGGAATGTTGCGTAAATGAACACAATCCTTAAATGTTGCACAGTTCTCATCATAATATTAACTATTCTAGGCGGTTGTGGTTTTTCTACCGCTCAAGAGGAAGAGATAGTGGAGTCTGCTACTACTGTCAGTATCAAATATATTAAAACTCACTATAATACGGATTTCGTATTAAAAAATTACAATATTGAAGAAAACAGTGTCTTTGCAAGAGTACATCTTTACGGCTATATAAAAGGAAACGATACAGACTTAAGCTAGGATATCCTATGACTTGGACTCAAAAGAAATCGTCAATGTTACGGGACCCGATTGGTTTATTGATAGTAAGGTTATAGATAAGAATGCTCCTTATTCCTAAGAAAGCGTGTAGCATATTCACTCCCCATTCTAAGGAGAATAATTCAACTTGAAGAAGAAACAATTATGGCTTTTTGCCTTTATATTACTTGTCATTCTGGTAGGAGTCTTCTATTACATGCAGTACACATCAAGTGCAGAAAAAAAAGAACTTGTCCAAACTGTCGCTCTTCCTCTTGGGAAAGAATATATTAAACAATACTATAGCGCAGACTTCATATTGAAAGATTATGTAATCAATGGCCCTTATGTTCACTCTACGGTTTTTCTTTATGGTTATATAAAGGGACATGAGGGTCAAACAGTCTCCATCACCTATGACTATAAGAAAAAGGAAATCATAGATGTGAGTGGACCCGGTTGGTTCATTGATAGTCGGAATCCCAAAAAGAATTAGAATATTGAACCATAATGCAGAAAAGGCTCCTTAGGAGCCTTTTCCACTCGTTGCTAAACATATTTAGTGCTCTTCACTTTGGGTGCTATGCTTAGTTACATGAATAAAGGGATATTCGCCTTTGCTTATTTTACGTTTCCATTCTTGAATCATATCCTCTTGGGTAGGCGGTTTCTCATTCACGATTGCTCCTGTAGTTACTTTAGCCATATTCTTTACCCTCTCACGATGGATTAGTTATTGCGTCTTTATCTTTTCTCCAGTCATTTTAATGTTACCATCCATTTCTACCAAACTCGTTTTACATTTTAACCCGATGGTATCTTTCGCGGTGACTTGTATTGTGTTACCCGCATTGAATACTAAGTTTCCATCAGCCTTAACACGTATGTCCTTTTTACTCCGCAGTTCAATTCCATGGTCATCCAGCAGTCGAATCACCACTTCATCGTCATTCCCCGTGATTAAAATTTCATTTTTCTCAAATATAATGGCTTTGCGGTACTTGGTCATAAAGATCTTCGTCGATGGGTCCTTAATAAAGTCGCCCCCTTTGGATCTTTTGCGGATCGAGTGAGTTACAATGGCGTCTTTTTCTTTAGCGGTTGGAAAGTAGATATCTACAAAGTCAAACAGCTCCGGCATGCAGTACCATCCCGTATTCCCTTCCGATGTATAAAATGTAGCCGTTGGAAAAGCGCAGGTTTCCTTGACGTTAGGCTTGACCTTGTCCATTTCATAAAAGAAAACATTCACATGGTCCTGCTCGATTCCAATAACCTTCGATTTTAACGAGATGCCACGAATACTCTCATTTACAATCAAATCCTGTTTCATTCCATCCGATGTGGTCAGCACATATTCATGCCACAAGACACTATGGCGTATAAACGCAACAGACTGCAGGACGTATAAGGTTTTCCCTTTGAATTTGACCTCTGCGCCAATATGCAGCAGAACATCTTTGGCCCCTGTCGTTTGTATTTTGTAATACAAAAGGTTGTCTTCCTTGCTGGCCCCTGGCTTGGTTTTTCTGGTCATCGAGTAGTTATACTGTTTGAGCTCACCTTGATTGACACCATCCGGTAATCCAAAATAAAACTGAGGTTTTTCACCAATCGGATCAGGTATTAGTCCCCAACCAAGCCGAGACGCTATACGTTTTAGAAATGACCAGTCCGTTTCGTCGAATTGCATCGTAAATTCCTGTAGAAGCTGATCTTTTAAGCGGCTCGTACAATTCGCTTTGGGATATGATTTGAGTACATGTTCAAGCAATGCCTGCACCTTCATCTTCACATTTTGAAAGGATTGTCTATGAGGTATTTCATCCATCTGGCATGTATAAGATAGAGCTTCGACAACCAAATGAGCTACATTGGATACCATCTTGATTCTGAACTGCGTGACTGGCCCTCGAAATAGCACACTCTGGTTATGATCGTCATTCATATAAGAAACAACTAACTTCGCCCCTGCTTCCATATGATCTGTATATTCTTCCATTTGAGCACCCGTTAACACACCTGTCAAAAAGACCTTCACATGCTCATTCATTTTCTGTACAACTTTAACTTTTGGATTTTTAAGAGATAAAACTGTTCCATTATACTTGATGATTGGATATCCCATGTTACCGCTCCTCTATGTCGGTTAGTTTACGTTTATCCGTTGTTTGCTTACGTATTGAATGACAGCTTTAATGGTTTGATTATGCCCCTGATCGTTAAGAGCCTCATCTAATGCAGAGAGCGTGGTAAAGGTTTTATTTTTCTTTTGAAAATATATGTCTGCTATAGGGAATTGGTCAACTCTACCAGGTCCATGAATCCCGTTGTCAACATCGGCAATGATGATAACATCCTTCAATCCATCCTTATTGACATCCTTGAAGGCCACTGCTTCTACTCCTCCGTAACGTGCAACCCACTCACGGTTCCCGTAGAAATCCGGGAATGGATACAGAATATGTCCTTGGTCATCCAATAGGAAGAAAAAGAATTTACGAAAACCTTCCGTATACCCATATGTCGATACAAACCGTACTTTCCCAAAGCCTTCGAAAGTAGTTTGAAAAGACTGCGACTCTTCAATTTCATATTGGTCAGTATTCAACTTTTCACCGCCAACTGTGGAAACAGACTGATCCTCAACGGAACTTAACTCACTCCATAGTTCCTCATTTTGCCTAATATTCTCTGGAATTTGTGCAAAACGAATTTCATACTCCGCATGGTCCCCTACTACATGTGCCATAGGTACACTCATCCCCAATGAATCATTTGTGAAATAACTAAACGATTCCATTTCTACTTCCGCAAGCGAACCTTTGGTTACATCCGCATTTGTTAACAATTGAATCAAATCATCTTTTGTGAAATCACCAATTAATCCTTGTTGCTCTGGCTGAACAGCTGTAATCTTCCTGCTTTTTATAAGCTCAATAAAAGGTTTCTCGACCTTTACCAAATCTCTCAACCTTATTCTTAAAACCTGCTTCATATCCAGGTTCGTCGTATAAAACATATGAGTAGGATAGGCTGCGTCCTTCACATAATGAATACCCGTATATTGAACACTCAAGAATCGTTCACTTTGTCGTTTGATCTCATAATCAATTTCGACATGGACTCCAGCATTGGAATCCGCATAGTTTTGTAATCCTTCTAAAGCATCAGTCTTAAGAATTTGGTTTAAAGATTTCTGCTTTGCAATATCCTTGAGTTTTATAATTTGAGGGTATTTAATCACGATCCCATTTTTTGAATATTCCTCTTGAATGAGTTCATAACTTTGCCGTTCACTATGAGTATTTGAGGCCATACTATATTCAGAATCAATACGAACTTCTCCACTTTTTGAGAACTCAATGATAATGTTCTGTTCAGAATCATCACTGCTTATTAAGAAACCATCGCCGTGGTCTAATACTTCGATACTCATGCTATCATGTTGTCGATTTTCTAAAATAAGCTCATCCACATCCTTGGTTAATTCCCACGAATTCGGGAGCTTCATCTTACCTACATCTATGCTTTTCTGCGTCCATTTTTGTCCAGACAACTTCCACAAATCAACAAATACGGGGTATGGATGATAAATGGAGACATGCCCCCCTAACCACAACTGTATACCGTGCTCTGAATCTCGAACCACAAAATCTGTAGTTAATTCTGCCCCGCCATCCTCAAGCATCTGAGCGTGTACAAGCTGCTTCGTACTCCACCACTGAATAAATGTGTATTTATCTCCGATTGTGCCTGTCAGCGTCGTAGGTGCTCTGTAATTTACAACTCTAACGTTTAGCCGTCCACTTTTTAACTGGAACGATTGTGTTATCACAGTAAGTTTGTTATCAAACTTTTCTGCAAATTCTCCGTCCTTCATCTCTACACTTTCTGGTTCATTTAGCAACAAATTAAGATCCTGTGTGAAGTCCTGTAGCTTGTTTTGTCTGACATCAGAATTCATATTCTCATCGTTAATTATATGAAGTGTCTCTAGCAACGTATCCAACTTTTTAGAATAGGAAATCGTTTTGGCTTCATTTTGGAGAGAACACGTATGATTTGTTGCTGCTTTTGAAGAATCATTTCCCTTCGTACATCCGTTCATTACTAAATAGGAAATTAGTAATAACAGCACGTAACAAATTCGCCCATGCCTCAAGAGACTCACGCTGGATATCACACTCTCTACAATTTATCGTTCATCTCTATACTCATAATCTTCCACTTGTCTGACTGCTTTTCTAACGTAAATACAAGTCCTTGGTTTGATTCCTCTTCTTCTGAGTTACTCTTTACCAAAAACGCCCGCTGATTAGCCTTATTAGCAATCTCTTTTATATTTAGATCTAATCCCGTATAGTCCATAGCGGAAAAATCTATAATATCTTCAAAATTATTTTTTAGACTTGCTGACAAAGCAGTGAATTCCTCCATTTCGGGCAAGTGTATCAAGAAGCGATTCATAAGATAATGATCTTCCAAATAATTTTGAATAATATCTTTAGGAACCATGGGGTATGCAAATTTTTTAGTTTCATTCTCATATAGTACTTTTGTTTTTTCTGGTCCGGTATTGTCGAATTTTTGATAAGTCATTATCGTATGTTGTTGAGTATCCTGAAAACGGTAGTAACTCACATCCTCAAAAACACCATCTTTATTAATGTCCTCTAGCTTCCTGCTCCCTTGCCCTGTTGCTTCTGGATAACTGTAATTAAGGTTATTAATTTGGTTATGGTCCAAAGCAAATATAGAGAAGCCTTCTGCCTCATTCACTTCGCTAGTTGAATATACTACGATAAATTTTTGTTCTGTTTGATCTAATTCCATAATTTTTATGTCTGTATTAAGATGCGCAACCATAACTGGGTCCTCTAATTTACCAATGATATGATAGCCAGCATCCTCACGGACTACAAATATGTTGTCATTTTCCTCTTTTTCTAATCCAAATGCGAGTACGTATTCCATCTTTCCATCAAGGTCCAAATCTGCTTTCAATATTTTCTGAAGGTGCTCATCCTTGGGTTGAATTTTCTTTATAAACTGATCTAATGTGTCAGAATCTGTAGCGCGAGCACTACTTATTTTATTTATTGGAGCAACAATATTGCTATTTTGATCTAGTTCTTGAGCAGCAGGCTCTGGTTCAGTCACAGCTTTTTGCTCTACCACTTGAGTGCTAGGTTTGATGGGATCAACTGCCTGCTGCTTCTCATTCGTAGATTTTTCCGAACATCCATTCAATAGCAGGCTAAATAACAATATTAAAGATAATATTCTATTTTGTTTTATAAAGTTGATTTCAAAAAACTCCTCTCTCACATTGTTCATTGCACGTTTATACGTTGTTTGCTTACGTATTGAATGATATTTTGAAGTGTTCGATTGTGGCCTGTTTGATTGATATTCTTATCCAATTCAGATAGGGTAGTGTACGTATTGTCCTTTTTCTGAAAGAAAATCCCCGCGATAGGGCGCGTTTCTATTCCGTGCGCATTTACCCCTGTGATATAATCTGCAATTATGACAATGTCCGTACGCCCGTCATGATTTAAATCCTTAAAGCTTACTGCTTTAATCCTGTCAATCATCCTACCGTTGTTACCATAAAATTCGGGGAATTCGTATAAAATCTTATTATCCCCATACTTTTGGCTGTTAACTTCCAAAAAAAACTTTGCTTGTATCAGATCATTCGTACCCTCATCTTTCAATGTGGATATAAACTTTACTTCCCCCCTTCCATTAAGAGTGGTGGTAAACGATTGTTCTTTTTGGATAGTATATGGTTCCAGATCAGGATCGGGCTGAGCATCTTCTTCTACATAATCAGCACTACGTTGCTGCTCCACGGATTTCTCCATGTTATATTCGATAAAAATATTATCTACTTTCTCTGTTTTAGTATCCCAATAAATATTCAAATGTAGGCCATTTTTGGAGTAAACCAGACTTCTATTTGTTATGATACTTGGTTGACCGTAAAGTTGTAGCACTTTACCAAGGGTATCACCAATCTTCAATCCTCTTTTGGTTTTAAACTTGGGATTTTCCAAGCTCACGGCTACTAGATAACTTTCACCATCAACTAGCTCCTCCCCTTCAAGTTCAATTTTAGATAAGACTACAAAATCAATTTCTGGATCTTCATAGTTAGGATAGGACAGACTCCATCTTCTATAGGTCCCATTCCCACTAACATATCCCCTGTTGTTAGCTTCAAATCCTTCACTGTAACCCCACTTATGGATAAGTTCTTTAATATCCGTATTCTTATCAATCTTATGTGATCGATATGAGACTTCAAAGTCGTCGTCCTGAAGGGACTCCGGATCGGCAGATGCAATATTCTGGGCTTTTTCGACTTTTTCACCTCGATAGTTCCCTGTGCTCTGGTCTTTGACGCTAACTGTTTTCTCACTTTTATAATTATTGATATCTGTGGAACCGCACGCAGTTACTCCAAAAATCATTATAAGCATTATAATGAAATAACCGTAACTTGGTTTGTACACTTCTTTTCCTCATTTCGAATTGTGATTTATCTTTCACCGACGATACTCCACTCACTCGTATCATTTTTTCTGCTATCGTTACCATTTTGGGTAGGTTTAAATTTAAAATTAGGAAGCTTAATACCCTCGGATGCAGCAATTTTCTGAGTTACACTTTTATCAAGACTCAACAGGTATTGTTCATAGTTAGAAGCTTCATTCCCACTAAAGGTATTGTATATTTTCCGCACATTCTCACCCCAACGGTTATCGCTAGCGTATATACCACATTCAACTCGCTTAGATTTCATTCTAAGAATCGGCGTGAACCAATTACAGTATTGAAAAACGTCTCCTTTGCCTGTAATACCACTCAATTTATTGTTTTTTACTACTGCTTGCCTAAATCCCTGACCATAATATATATAGCCCAATATTTTTCCAAATATTAAGCTATTGGCTTTCATCAAATCTTTAGCATAATTAGTTTCAGCACCATGCTCACCATCGGCCGCCCTATTTGTACTACTAGTGTTAAAACTGCCAGTTCCTTCTTGAATAATAATTGCTAACAAAAAACGGGGATCAATCTGAATATCATATGTTTCTTGTATCTTCTTTGTAGCTTCCCACAAACCATGCAACTTTTCCTGATTCCATTTCATTTTGGTGAAATTTAATGAGCGCCTTTTGAATGTTTTTTCAGCTTCAGAACTACCGTTATACTGGAATTCAGCAGGTATCCATTTTCCAGCCGGAGTCTTTACGTTCGTTTTTGTAGCTTCATCTTTCGATTCGGTGGTAACGGGTACTTCTGGTGGTGCTTTAGTACTCGTATCAATCAGACCTAGCTTCTCGCGTATAGCTCGTCCCGCCTTCTCGGCAGCCAGCTTTTCCCTGATATCTCCACTTGCCTCCGCAGTCATCCAACGAACGGTTTCTTTTTGCATCTGCTCCTGTGCCCACTTAGGCATCGTCGCCATTTCGCGGAGCTTGCTACGAAGTCCTTCTGCCAGCTTTTGCGCTTTACGCATACCAACCTCGTCACCATTGACTTGAGCAATATACCAATCTTCTTTGTATTTACGCATCCAGGTCTGGGCCCAGTCGGGATAATTTAGTTTTTGTTTCTTTTGTTCTGCTGCAAGATCAAAAGCCTTTGCTTTCCTGTGTGCATTAGCAATTGTTAAAGTTTTCAACATAGGTGTTGCACCAAACGTTGGTTCTTTCCACTTCATAGCCTATCTCCTTTTTTAAGAATGCTAGAAAAGTCTTAGATCAGATATACATGTATCCTGATATTTCGTTCCACGTTCAACCGATAAAATAATAAGTTTAATAAATGAGGTATATATGGGCTTTTTAAAATTTTTGCGTGCGTTAAATTCATTCAATACCAGAGAGGAGCCGTCTGAGAATTGCAACTTTAGTTTCTGAACTCGATTGTTTTCCCGATAACTTTTTTCAGACTTAGCATATCCATTAATAATTTGGATGCCATTTACCTTGTGTAAAGAGCCAAGATCTAATACTATTGTTTCTCCTTCCCCGTTGCCCTTCACGCCTTCACACCATGCAGTAGCTTTATTCTCATCCACCAGATTTTTGGCATCATAAGACTGGCTACCTTCACTTGATAGAGTGGATGAAGCCTTGATTTGATGCACTTTTATTTCACTTTCATATTTAGAAAAGTCATTAGCGGTATAAAACCACTGCACAGGTGTTGCCATACTTCCATCAATTGTAGTGATGGGTGCAGCTTTACTTTCGAAGCCTGTATTTATATTCAGTTTATAATTGGACGGTGAGTCTAACTTTTCAAACCATAACTTCGACCCATCACGAGACATTAAAGGTCGTTCCATCCCTTTGCCTAAAAGGCGCTCCTCTCCATTACTTACATTTAACAGGTACGTTTTAGTTACTGACATAGAATCAAGGGAATAGATTATTTTATCTTTCTGAACCCATTGGTTAACTATCGCCATACCAGAATCTATATGGATTTTCTTAATGATTCTATATTTTGATACATCAAATATAACAATATTCTGCTGGGTGTCAGTAAAACAGAACTGGGTACTGTCTGGAGAAAATCGTCCTTGATTAATGTCATCTACATCTATAGAACTTCCATCTAATCGAATAGCTGTTGATTGATCAGTTAACGTGTCATATATATACGCTTTATCTTTTTTCTCATATAAATACTTAGTTAAATCAGAAGAAATTACTGGGTGGTTATAAGGCAACTCAAATTCATTTGCTTTGTTACCGGAATCTAAATCATAAATTTGTATTATTAATCTTGCTTCTTTAAATAAATCTAATACGAATGCGATTTGATTCCCATCATCTGTGATTCTCCCTACACTTATATAGGAATCTCGATATTTCTCTTTATCCTCCTTCGACTGTAGGAGACTAATCAGTTTCTCGGCATTTAAGAACCGTTCAACTTTTGCACCTTCCAACTGAACTAAAAATGCTGCTGGATCTTCTTTGCCTTCTTCTATCGTTAAAGCCCATTCTTTCTTTCTATTCTCTTTAGCAAGCTCCGTTTTATCAGATGATTTCACCACTTCTGAGGCCACATCCACCGTTTTCGAAGAAAAGGCAGTAGGGTCTTTGGCAAAAGCATTACACGCTACTAACACGATTAAAAAAATAATTATTAATATGTTTCTAATAATCTTCACTTTGATCTATCCTTCCGATCAAGAATAGCTAGTCCTTTTATATCATTAGGATGATTTCCCAATGAGTCCTCTATCACACCTACTGAAATAAGAAATCTTACATACTCATCTTTATGGACTGTAATACAACCTGTCGAAGTCGCTCTACCTACAGTATCGTTATTGTTGCCTTTGTGTATATTTATTCCATCTGCAGTACAATCCTTTTTTTGACTTCCCTTGGTAGCAGGAACTATTCCACCATTTCGAATACGCAAAGCAGGATAAGTATGCCGATGTCTTCCCCCTAGAAATTCATAAACTCCATCTTTAACAGTTTTATCCTTGCTCTCGTAATCTGGAAGCGTACTAGCATTTTTACTTGTGTACTTAATCTCGCCGTCTATCACCACAATAGCCATCGCTCCATACCGACCTTCTGGATGATCGAGTTGTTTGTGACTATAAGAACCGTCTCCTTCAAAGAAAAACACAAGGGGTGCCTTACGGTTCGATGACAGTTTCTTTTGAACAATGCTGTTATTCGTGTAATCGTTTATTCTGTACAGAGCTCGAGCCTGATTACCTTTTATACCCTTACTACTTATATAGCTTTCAATCTTTTTCACCGCTACCAATCCATCTTTATAATTCTCAGGATCTAATGGCTTTGGTTCCTCCTTCGACGGCTTTTCAGAAGTAGTCGGCGGCTTCTTGCCCGGCTCCGTTTTCGTTGTTGTTGTCGTTGCTGGAAATGTTGGTGCTGCAGCCTTATTAACTTTAGGCCATGAAAGAATACCATTGGCTACTTGATGCAGGTATACGGCCAGCACATCACGACCATAACCCTTATTTTCCAAGCCGTATTTTTTCGCAAAATCATGCAGTGCGGCGTTAAGCTCCTGATCCCAATCGCCTGTAGTTGGTAGCTTGTACGAGAAGCTGTCTGGATACTTCTGGGCAAGCTTGTTCAAATTATCTCTGGCAAGCAGGCTGTTCACACCATACTTACTACGCAGAGCAGCCGCTTCCTTAGCAATAGCCTTTTGATCAGCAACGGTCAGCTTATGGGCTGCATCTGAATATTGCCCGGACAGCTCCTCCAGCCGATTCGCATCCAGATAGGATTTGGCTGAATGCCCACGAATCAGCTCGTTGATTAGCACATTGTCACGCAGCTGGTTCGCGAGAAGATGCATCTGTTTTTGCTTGGCTTTGTCGTTGGCTCCATGCGCTTCCCACCACTGGGACGTGTATTCATGCATTTGCGCTCTGGCCCAGGCAGGCATACGATCTATTTCTGCCACCTGCTGACGCAATTGCTTGGCCTTGGCTGCTGCTTCCTTGGCCCCCTTTTTGTCCCCGGCTGCCACGGCCTTGTAGTAGTCCGTTTTATATTGAAGCAGCAAGTCCTGTACCCATTGCGGATATCCCTTCCCTTTCAATTCTTGAACTAGGGATTTATAGGCTTTCAGCTCTGCATCAGGCACCTGATTTTTCATGAGCTTACTAGCCTTGATATGAAGCGTTCCATCGGTTCGGATATAGCTGCTTTTGCACGTCAGAGATATTTCGCGAGTAGCGGTCATTTGTACCTTTTTGCCATGCAGCACCAGGTCTGTATCGGCGTGAAATGTAAGATCGTGATGACTATAGACGTGAATACCGGAAGCTGGATTCAAGCGCACAAGTATCTTTTCTTTTTGAGTGGAAAGTGCCACTTCTTTGTCGTCGAATCTCGCCACTTTTTGAGTTTTGGTATGAAATAGCTTTCTTGACGGCTTGCTGATTTCATCTCCTTTGTAGTCTCTCTTACGCAGAGATTGGACTACACGAGCTTCCTTTTCTTTGTTAGATGGAAAATACAAATGGACATGATCCCTAGCTCAGGCATGCAATGCCAACCAATTCCATCTCCGGTATACATGGTGGGGTATGAAAACCAGCAACCCTCAACTTTGGACTGCATAGAATCCACGGACAAGTGAAGTTTAACGGATTCGTTTTCACTATTTAAATCAATAACTTTCCCTTCAATAGAGGTACCTTTGATTAACGGGTTATGTATAACCTCCCTCGGAATGCCTGCTCCCGGAACGAGAACGTAGCCATATGTCATAATGCCTTGCTTCATCTCTGCATGAATCTGATCAATAACCCAATGCTTTCGTTGAAACACGACGACATCTCCAAGTTCAAAACGCTTCGTATCCTCCACTTCAGCATATGTATACTGGGGACCTGACTTTGTTTTTTGGAGGGAAAAGTTAATGCTGCGTAGTTCACCTTTCACCTGTTCTTTCGAGGTACCTAACCATAGTCTCGGGAATACGGATGTGATCTCGGCAATCAGTCCAGTTTGTAGATGAGAGGCCATTCTTTTTAGAAACTCCCAGTCACTCTCCCTATACTGAATAGTAAAGCCATCTAACTTTTGATTGCTGTCCGTCAGGTCAATAAAATCCCCATGTGGATAAGCATCTATAAGTTCCCGAAATAATTGATAATACGTCAAGTTGCTGTTTTGAAACGAACGGTTTTTCCGTTGTTGATCCAATAAATATGTAAAAGACGCAGCCTCAAGGTACATGTGATATACACCATTTTTGAATCCAATGCTAATATTGGTGACGATTCCTTTAAAAATGCTAACTGTCCCTCGGTCTTCATCCACCTCATATACCTCTAGCACATCCTCATCATGCGCTAAACCGTCATACTTCGCATGGTCCTCATCCGGTATGAGAGCAGTAATGTACACCTTGCCGTGCTCATTTATCTTCTGTGTCAATTCAAAATCAAGTAGCCGGATAATTTCATACGGTGCATTCACTCTAATATTTCCATAAGTCAGCATAGTTCCTGCCAGTCCCATCTTACTCCCCCCGTTTGCTTTTCATATGATGCAATTCCTACAATCTGTTAGCTATTCCTGCCCATCTGTCGTGAATGAAATTTTGCCGCACCACATGCATAAGTTCGTGGAGCAGCTCATCAGAGCCGGAGATTGATCTACGTATACATCCTTTTTTCCATTCAACCAAGGCATAGAAACGCTCGGTTTGCAGGGCTGCGGAATGATTTTTCCGGAATTTCCTTTGTTAGCAGAAGAGACTGCAGGATTATACAGACTACGGCACTTTCCGAAAGAAGGGATATGCGTCTGCGGGTGAAAATCCTGAATATTCCCTTGCAGTTTGTCGCCAATACTAATCCCCCTGTTAGCTGAAACACTAAATCTTCCCGTATGACTTCCATAGCTACAATGTATCTGTGCCCCATCCACTACATAGCTCTCACTCATTCTTGGACTCTCCTTTGTATAGATGGCCCCTCTGTATCGACCTTTTGTAATTTCAAGCCTGCCAGATTGAACTTCAAAATACATTCAGCCACATCAAGATCTACAATGATATGATGATTGGCATCCTGAACCTTGAATATTTTATGATTCTCTACTTTATATTCATCTAGAAGGATTTTCTTCAGTGTACCGTCCCTATGATATTCACTACGTGGTGATAAACACATCAGGCTAGGCGGATTTGCCAGCCAATACCTTGTTTGCTGCATTCGCTGCATATCGGCAAAAACAACCAACTTCCAGCTTAATCCGGCTTGATATATATCCAAGATTTCCTTTAGTTGTTCCGAAACGATGGATACCGGATGCTCTATAAAATCAATATAGTCCGCATCACCTGATACATAAAATTGTAAAATAGATTCTTCATCGGCACATGATGGGCTTTCTGCCCATTCTAACAACTGCCTGCGATTTGTCTCTACTGGATACATATACTCCGTAATACGATTATCCTGTTGAATCATGTAGTACTCCATAAGCTGTTGAATACACCACCTCACTGATTCCTTTATACTCCCCTATTCTTACTTCCAAATCATTCTCACATTTCAACGCCTTGAATTCAGGTAAGTGTACAGCCTGCTGAATAGCATCTTTCGCTAATTTCAGAATATATTGATGAAATTCCCTTGCAGCCTGGAGTACAAATCGCTCCACATCAGGCTGAAAAATCTTATTCATATAGGGTTTTCGAAGCTGATTCAATTCATCCTCCAATTCTGCTAAAAAGCTGAATGCCCAGCCTGCATCATAGATTCCATAACAAGGTTGAGGATCAAAGAACCAATTTTTATCATAGGCTTCGACGACATAGTTATAGTTACGATCCATCAGATACGTGCGCCTCATAGAATAAGTAATGTATCCGATCCTTGTCTTGGCCACTTCTGCAGAATGGGCTTGCAGGCAGATTGATTGAAAGGATTGAATAAAAGAAAAAATGAGTTCCTCTTTTCTATGCTCATATAAAGACGCTGCCTGATGTAATTTCTCATTCAGTACATCTTCCGCATAGGTCTTATGGAAGTGTTGTAGGGCTTCCTGTCTATTCATAATCCCACCTCTGAACCTATTATATAGAATATTTACATGATATTACTGGTTCTATCCTCCTATTTTATTACACAATTTTCATATCATGAGATTACATATGAATGTATGAAAACAGAATGAAAATAATCACATTTTTTCGTGAATGTGTAATAATATATGCAAAAATTATCCAAGAAAGGCCAGGATTAGACCTAAAAAATGAAGGTTTGTGCAAGCGAATAGGTAAATCGAAGTAGAAGACTCAGGTTTATAACGAAATAATCATGTATAATTAATAATACGCTCCAGCAATACTTTCAGAGGACTAGGAATGGGATACACAAACTATTAGAGTTTTGTTAACCACCACTTTGCATCAAGATTGGAGACATATGACTACTTCACCTACAGGTTTTTATAATAGTATTCAAGAGGCTACCGCGCATGTCATTGATGTGTTGAGTGATATTTTACATGTTAATACCATTTTTATTGCCGCTAATGATGGGGTTACAAATGTAATTGTAGATTCATTTAACCGGGAAGAGGTGCTGGTTCGTAATGGAGAGGAGCTTCCTTTTGAGCTTAGCTATTGCAGTCTGGTGCTGAACCATTCTGCGGATTACCTCACCATTTCGGAAACGTCTACTCATCCACAAACACGTGATTTAGATGCGACTAAAACCATGGGAAACCACTCATTTACAGGAATCCCTATTCGCATGAAAAATGGTCAGGCTTACGGAACCATTTGTATCTTGAACGCGCCATCTGTACATTTGACAGAATCAGAACTGAAGGCACTACAGGCTATGGCCGTATTTCTGGGTTATGTAGTTGAACTGGAGAAAGGCAAGATCGATGCTGAAATATCTTCCATGAGCAAGCTGGATTTGATATCTTCCCTGAGTAATAAAATTCGGTTTTCGCTGACCGAAATATGGGGAGCCACCGATCTCATGCTGACGACGGAGTTAACCGAGGAACAACAGCAATATATGAGCATCATGGAGTCGAGCAGTCGCTCGCTCATGACGTTATTGAGTAATATTTTGGATTACAGCCATATGGAATCCAGACAGATTGATGATATTGAAGATCCATTTGATCTGAGAACGATGATGGAAAATGTGTTGAGCCTGTATGCAGAAGTAGCCGCGCAGCGGAATCTAGAGTTAAAGCTCGACTGGAATCTCACCAGCTCGCCTATTTTTATCGGGGATGAAGCTAAAATTCGCCGTATGCTGATTAATTTGGTAGATAATGCAGTGAAGTTTACAAGCACAGGAGCTGTCATCTTATCTGCAACCGCCCAATCCGTGACCGATGCACCTGAGGTTGAACTGGAATTAAAGGTGAAGGATACTGGGATCGGTATATCTCCTAACAAACTGAAATTGTGGCTTGAGCATGACCGTGGGAACTCTCCCTCATATGGCAATCCAGGATTGGGTTGGCTGATTACCAAACATCTATTAAAACGAATGAATGGTAAAATGACTGGGATCAGTGAACCTGGTAGCGGGACAGAAATAACGCTCCAGTTCACTCTGAAAACATATCAGGAGTCAGCATGAAATAGAAACTAGCTTGTGATAATTATAGGACACATCATGTAATAGAAGCCCGTGACGCATAACGTCACGGGCTTTATGTTATGAGTACGTGTCCCTAGGCAATATTATCACCCTATGCCGCACGTTTGTGCATAGTCAGACTTAGTAACGTTTGGGAGCAGCCAGCTTGGCCAAATCCGCCATATACGTAAAAAAGGCTTCTGGATCTGTATCGTATACCAGGTTCACAGGGCGTCCCTCTGCCTGTTCCACCGTTCTGCCCTGACTCGGGCCTTCTGCGATAACGCTGCAATGCACCGTCTTTTTCTTGACAATGTCCGGGCGTCCTACGGATGCAGTGGTCAGTACATCCCACAAGTAGTAGGTTGAGTTCGTTTCGCTATAGACGAGCGGCGGACATCCTGCATAGCAATTACCCAAGAAATCCACGCCTTCATATCGGCGCTCGGCAGCCCAACGATTGCGTACTGCTGGAGTTAATGGCACTTTGCTTGTGCTTTCCAGCGCTACCAGATCAATCGTGATGCCGCTTTGCCACACCCGATATGCCGCTTCTGGGTCCCAGAACACATTCCACTCTGCTGTGCCGTCATGCTCCGGCTCCTCCACATTCCCTTTTTCAAAGGTGCCGCCCATCCATACCAGCTTTTCAATCTTTGCTTCAATATCCGGTGCTTCATCCAGCGCCCGCGCCAGATCGGTTAGCGGTCCAGTGAATAGCAACAGCGTCTTACCTTCAGCTCCGCGTACCTTTTCGATCAGATGCTGATGAGCTGGCAGGGATGAAAGCGGTGCTTCCATTCGCCCCGATTCATTCAGTACCGGTAATGCATCCACATAGAAGGAATGTAAACGCCAAGCGGCAGGAAACGGATTTTTACCGCGTGAATTAGACTTGGCGACTTCCACAGGCCCTTTATTTTGTCCAAAACGATCAATAATTTTACGGCTGGCATCCGTCGCAGGCTCCAGGTAACCATCTGCTGGAATCACCGATACTCCGGTCAAATGAACCTGCTCCATCTGAAGCAACATAAACAGGGATACTAAATCATCCACTCCACCATCATGATTAAAATAAACGTTTGTCTGACTCATCTGTCTCTTCCTTCCTTTATCCCCGTAAAACAGGCTTCTTCTTATCGGCAACCACCCTTCATTATGCCTGATCGCTTCACAGGAGTAAATGTGGGATAGTGCGTGAATCAGGGATTTTTTGCTTACTCCATGCTTAAGATAGGTAGAAATGTGTGTAATAACAGGGTAGAATCATGGGTCCTAATCGGAAGCGTATGAAGGAGAGATGCATATGACAGCCCGAACAATAGAAGAGTTGGAGCAGATCCGTAGAGAGTGTAAATCCATGGTGACGAAAAGGGCTGCGGCTTCGGGTGGAGCGGTATTAGTTCCAGTTCCAGGGGCTGACGTTCTTGCTGATGTTGGCATTTTGATGCAGCTACTGCCAGCCATTAATGGAAAATTCGGATTATCTGAGAAGCAGCTGGAAGGTCTGGACGCAGAAACAAAATCCATGGTGTATGGTTTTATCACCTCAATTGGCAGCAAGCTGATCGGGCGACTCATCACCCTTGAAGTTATCGTGCAGATTTTGCAAAAAATGGGCATTCGTATCGCTACCAAGCAGGTTAGCAAGTTTGTCCCCCTTCTGGGGCAAGGGCTAGCCGCGGCAATTGGCTTTACTGCCATGCGAACCATTGGCAATCGGCATGTCGATCAATGTTACGAAGTAGCCAAACGCTTGCTGGAGCAGCGAACTGCCGCGGATACCGCACGCAACTGGACAGTTCCACAGCAGCCTCTAGAGCCTGTGGGAGTGGATCATTTGCCAAACCGGGACCCGGAAGCAGCGATTCCACTACTGCCGGCACCCCCTAAAGATTAAGTTTCGCATGGGGTACCGCAGATCGAGACGGGTCCTGTATCCCATGCTTTTTAGCCTTCCACCTTGGCTCCATAGGAGCGGGCCATCGCTACTGCCTGCTCGATATCCAACTTGGCTCCGGTGATGTCCAAATCTTTAAAATTCACGCCAACCATCTTCGCACCGCGCAGGTCTGTTCCTTGAAGATGGGCTTTGTGCAGTCTTACCCGGGTAAGATCCGCCTCCCGCAAATCTGCTTTTTCCAAATTGCATTCGGATAAGTCGGCTTCCTTGAATCGTATTTTTCGCAAATCTTGTTTTCTTAAATCTGCATGACGCAAATTCGTATAAGACCAGTCTCCGCCCGTAATTGTGATACCATCCATATTCGCCCCCGCAAAATCTGAACCTACCAGCTTGCAGTTATCAAACCGGACTACAAACAGATTGGCGCTGGTGAACAAACAATTGGTAAAAGCCGACTCCTTGTAGTGAGATGCATTCAGGATGGCTCCGGTAAAATCACAGTCCACAAAAGTACAGCCTTCCACGAGGGACTCATTCATCTCCACCCCCCGAAAGCGACATCGGGTAAACTCACAATTTCTCCACTCGCCTTCTCTGGCATCCATTGAGCCAAAATCACGGGCTTCGTAGACCTCATCTGTATAAAAGAACATGTTCTCTCTCCTATTCCTTATTCCCTATATTAGGAACTCAGCATTTCGGCAAAGACCGTTCAAAACCGCCCTTCATTTTTCCCAGTAAACCCTTCATCATCTTATGGTCCTGTGGCGTAAACTCAGACATACACGACCGAATCAACTTCGTATAATAAGGGACTATCTTACTCAACAGCTCTCGTCCTGCCTTTTTTAATCCGACAGTCACCATCCGTCCGTCACTCTCATGAGCCACACGTTCAATCATGCCATCTCGCTCTAATCCGTCGATCAGCCCCGTCATGGTTCCACGCGTCACATCAGCTTTTTCCGCCAACTCTGATGGTGTCATGCGATGCGGCGAATGGCAATGCAACAGGCTAAGAACAATAATCCGACCCTGAGAAGCCCCCAACTTGCTAAAATCCGTATCCATTTCTCTGAAAATACCATTAGCCAAGCGCGCAAATGTCACAAAAGTCTCTATATTATCCACTTCGGCATCTTCATGCCCAAAGCTACGCAGCACCCCGCGTATGGAGTCATTATGAAAATTAAAATTCATAGTCTATCCATTCCTTCCTTAATCCCGCTTGTTCCGTCAGACGGTAGCTTTTCCATTCGTCAGGCAGCAAAGAAGCATATGGTTCCTTGGCAAAACGATCATCTACCAGGACCAGCAATCCTTCGTCGTGCTCCGTGCGAATAAGTCTGCCACCTGCCTGAAGAACCTTGTTCATTCCCGGATATACATACGCATAGTTGAAACCATTCCGTCCCTGTTCCAAAAAATAATCCCGCAGCACATCCCGCTCTGCTCCAATTTGCGGCAAGCCGACGCCGACGACCACTACCCCATTTAAGCGATCCCCAGGTAAATCGACACCTTCAGCAAACACACCACCCAATACGGCAAAGCCAAGCAAGGTGTGCTCTTGCCCAGGCTGGAAGGCCTCTAGAAATTGATCCCGCTCTGGTTCGGTCATCCCCGGACTTTGTACCAACGTATTTGCGGACACGTCCCGAAGCATGAATTCCTCATACACCTCACGCAGATATGGATAGGACGGGAAAAATACAAGGATATTTCCTTTCCGTTCCACAACCAATGCAGCCAGCATATCCGCAATCGCCCCTTTGGAACGCTCACGATCCCGATAACGGATGGAGAGCGGCAGCAGACGTACATCCCACTGCTCCTGATGGAAGGGGGAAGGAACCTGTAATGTATAATCTTCCTCGTTTGCTCCGAGCATGTCCCGGTAATAAGCAAGCGGTGTCAACGTCGCGGAAAAATAAATGGCTGAGCGGTAGCCCTTAGTAGCTTGTCCCAACAAGTGAGAAGGATCGAGGCAGAACAGCTTGACCCTCACTTCACTGCGTCCTGCTTCCACATAAGTAACGTACCGCTCATCATATAAAGCTGCAATTCGCAGCATATTCTGAGCGGTAAAATACGTATCTAGAAGCAATGCATAAGCTGTACCCTCACCGCTTGCATGGCTTGTGCTGCCCCCCGTTACCAGTTCACGTTCAGCTGCTTCCACAAAAGGCACCAACAGCTCCAGCACCTCTTGCGGTGCTGCTGTCTCTACTGCTTTTCCTGTATCTGCATATTGCTTGCGTAGCGTAATCATATGTGCGTTCACTGCACTCGCAGCCACAGCAATTTCTGGGCTTAGCAACTTAAATTCTCGTTTCAGTTCCAGAAAAGAAGATTTCAAAATTTCCGCCGAAAACATGTCTCGGCCGCGTTCTACCAGATTATGCGCCTCATCCACCAGTACGACACCTTTTCGCTTGTGCTCCTCCAGCAATCTTTTCAAAGAAATTCGCGGATCGAAAACATAATTATAATCACTGATTATACCATCCGAGGCATACGCCACATCCAGCGAAAATTCAAAGGGACATACGTTGTGCTTGCGCGCATAATGTTCAATCACCGCCCGGGTCATTAACGTCTCATTCGCCAAAATATCGGAAACCGCACCGTTGATCCGGTCGTAATAACCCTCGCACATGCTGCATGATCCAGCATCACAATCATTTTCATCCTTGAAGCAAATTTTATCCTTCGCAGTCAAAGTCACCACATGCATGTGCAGCCCTTGGGCCTGCATTCTGGCATAAGCTTCTTCGGCTGCTGCCCGAGTGGTGGTACGAGCCGTCACATAATATACTCGTCTCACCAATCCTTCGCCGATCGCCTTAATCGCAGGAAACAAGGTGGATACCGTTTTACCAATACCTGTAGGTGCTTTGGCAAACAGGTTAACCCCTTCGGTAATCGTCTTGTACACCGAACCCGCGAGCGTTCGCTGACCCGAACGATACGTGTCAAAGGGAAAGTTCAACATAGCAATGCTGGCATCCCGCTTTTCCGCATGTGCTCTCAGCAGGAATGCATACGGTGCATAACCAGCAATCATCTCCTGTGCGAAAGCTTCTAGCTCAGTAAAGGATAGTTCTCGTCTGAATCGGCGAATGTCTTCACTGTGTGCCTGTACGTAAGTAAGCTGGACCTGCAACGAATGATGTTGTTCCTCACGAGCAATCATATAGGCATACAGAAATGCTTGTGCCCAGTGTACAGGTTGGCCGTCACCCTGAATATCTTCGAGGGGCAAAGAGGTCGATTTAATTTCATCGACCGTCCATACGCCATCCAGCTCAATCAGTCCGTCACAGCGTCCTTCAATGATAAACAATTCGTCCTTATACGGAATTTCTGTACGTAAATGTACTTCTTTGCGGTCATGCTCCTTGTAACCTTTCTGGATAACCTGATGCACGCGAGTTCCTTCGAGCATACTGCTATTCGATCGAAAGCCGCTATGAATGCTGCCGCTCCGATGCACATATTCCACAAGTGGACGCACCGATATGTGAATTGGTTCCTTCATACGATCACCCGTTCCGGTCATAGTCCTTTCACTGTACCACGTAGATAGACGAAACGTAAGGGACATAAGAATCGTTTGTATTCAATTGGTATTCACTCATGCCTACTTTTTACCGAAATATAGAAACGAGGCCTTTTGCTTTATTCCCCACGATACTACAACTCTCATTACAGCATAAAGGATAGGGATATGTTAAAAGAATTAATTAACAATTTTGCGTTATTAACAAGCTTCTTATTCTTTGGAAATTTATTTTTCCGGAAATATGAACGTTACCTAAAAAAACATATATTCATTTATCGGGTAATGAACGGTTTAATGCTGGGTCTGTTTGGCATTCTGTTAATGATGACCGGTTTATGGGTCCGTGGGCACTTTGTGGTCGATCTGCGCCAATTGGCGATTATCATATCTGTTTATATGGGAGGATCGGTATCCGGTCTGCTGACCACCTTGATCATAAGCCTGTACCGTATTTACATCACAGGTGGTTGGACAGATGTTTCTCTGACTGCTACCGTCAATTGTTTCATGACACTGGGCATTTCACTTATCTTTATTCGAGAAAAAAGCCTAACACTCCGCAAGTGGATGTCGGCCGTACTTGGAGCTGCTGTAGTGTCGCTGTTATCTACTTTCTTTGTAGTTAACCCTCCTGATAATGAATCTATTATAATCATCACAACTGTTAAGTTGCTTGGCGGCCTGTTCACTTATTTTATGATGTCCTATATTAAAAAAACAGAACGGGCTGTTCATCTGCTGGAAGAAGCTGCAAATCGGGATCATTTAACCGGACTCTACAGTCCACGTGCTTTCGATGCGCTATTTGAAGAGGTCTTTCATACTTCCAAGACTACAAAACAACCCTTCGGACTCGTGATGCTGGATATTGACCACTTTAAGAATATTAATGATACGTATGGTCATTTGAACGGAGATACCGTCTTAAGCCAATTGGGAATGCTGTTAACCCGGGAATCTACAACGAGGGCGTACCCCTCCCGTAAGGGCGGAGAGGAATTTGCCATTCTGATTGGAAATTGTGATAGTCAGAAAGCAGCAAGCTTTGCCGAAAAAATTCGGAAAGCTGTGGAAAATGAACGTTTTCTTTTGAATGACGGAACCTCGATCTCTCTAACCGTATCCATCGGAGCAGGCAGTTCACCTGTCATTGCATCGAGGCACTTACTGGAAAAGTCAGATGAGGCATTATATGAAGCTAAGCGTTCAGGACGCAATCAGGTGAAACTGGCAAAACCATAGATATTAGTCGCTAAATGTCAGGAAAGCTGGATTATTGTTAATAAAAAGTGGTAAAATGGAAATAACATCGTTATCAAAAAAAACTTCTGCCGCTAGTGGAGACATGCCTTACAATCGACATGGGGGGTGGGCTTTGTGAACCTCGAACAATTGGAAAAACTCATGGAAAAAGAACGCCGTGAACTGAATCGCATGGCTGACTTACACGGATTAAAAGATGAACGTGTATTGGACAAATCCTCCAGACTTGACCGTATTATGGACAAGTACCTTCACACCAAGCGTGCAATAAACCAAACACACTCATAGAAGCAAGCTACATCGCTGCCCCTCAGGGCAGCTTTTTTATGATGTAAACAGTATTTGTCCTCCTTCGGTACACATCTGCATCGTACTCACCTTCTCGCGGACTGACTACTTCCCGCCATATTCCGTCCGCAACAATTGCTGTGTGAACGATATCCATTCTCTGGCGGCAAAGGACAGATAGCGATCGTTCCGCCAGATCATCCCCAAATGCCAAGGAATGACGGGATTCACCAATGGAAGAACACGCAAGCGCTCAGAATCCAGATCTCGGCAAATGGCCTCCGGCAACAGAGCTACCCCCAGATTTGCAGCAACCATTTCGCTAATCAGATCCCATTGTGAGCTCTCGTAGACTACACGCGGCTGAAAGCCAGCCCGTACACATTCCGCAATAATACGGTCATGCAGCGTAAAATCCTCACGGAACAGTACAAATGCCTCCTCCGCCAGCGCAGATAACGGTACCTCCTTGCACTCTGCCAATGCATGCGTAGGATGAACGAGCAAATTCAGCTTTTCCTCCACAAACAGAAATGTCTCAAACATATCTCCAACCGCAGGCAGCACAATCACCCCGATATCCAATGCTCCGGCTTCTACGTCCTGTTCCACTTTCTTCGCCCCGTCCTCAAATAATTGAATGGTCACATCAGGATATGCCTTATGAAATTCTCCAATGACACGCGGAAAAAAGCTCGATCCGACCATAGGGGGCAGGCCAATACGGATATGTCCTTTTTTCAGGTTCATCAAATCACTCAGCTCCGAGGACAGGCTCTGAAAGGACTTTACAATCGCTTGTGCTTGAAGCTCAATTACCTTGCCCGCATCCGTCAATTCGATTCTTTTGCCAATTCGGTCGAACAAAGCGACCCCCAGTTCATCTTCCAGACTTTTAATCGTCTTACTGATCGTCGGCTGGGTAATAAACATGCTCTGGGCTGCCTTTGTAAAGCTACGCAACCGCGCGACTTCCAAAAAATATTGTAAATGTCGGATATCCAAACCTACACCTTCTCTCATAGACAAACGGAATAGATCACATTCTTTATATGCATTTTACTCATGAAAGCTTGTGATGTAAAATTTCATTACAGTTTGAAAATAACCGATCTCAAAGATAGGAGCCATTATATATGAAAAGCTTCATACGCGGTGTCCTCCAGATCGCCGTCCTGATGGCCTTTTCGCTCATCCTGAACGCGGTAGTCTCCTGGCTCCACCTGCCTGTACCCGGTAGTATCATTGGTATGCTGCTCCTTTTTATTCTGCTGCAAACCGGCTTGGTCCGGCTAAGCTGGATTGAAGTTGGCGCAAACTGGTTGCTGGCCGAGCTGCTATTATTCTTTATCCCCTCCGCTGTCGGCGTTATGAATTATTGGCCGATGCTGGAACACGATGGTATGAGCATCATGCTGGTCGTGTTGCTCGGCACCTTTCTGGTGATGGCCTGCACAGGTATGGTCGCCAGTCTGCTTGGTAAACGAAAGGAGCATAAATCATCATGACCGGTCTTCTATGTATTGTATTGACACTTGCTATTTACTGGATGGCCAAACGCATGTACCGCACACTGCCCAAAGTGTATTTGTCTCCATTGCTCATTACACCTATTGTTATCATTTTGATTTTGACGCTGACGGGTGTGAACTACCGTTCTTATAATTCGGGCGCCCACTTGCTGTCCATGCTGCTACAGCCAGCTACGATTGCATTTGCTGTCCCTTTGTACCGATATTTCCCTGTGTTAAAAAAACACGCGACTCAAATCGTGCTTAGCGTGCTGTCTGGGTCTGTTGTAGCCGTGTTGTCCTCCATGGCGCTTGCCAAGTGGATGCACCTGAATTCTTCGCTGCTGAGCAGCCTGATTCCTCGCTCCATTACGACACCCATTGCGATGAATGTATCGCAAACGATTGGCGGCAATCCGACGGTCACAGCTGTATTCGTTATTCTGACCGGTTTGAGCGGTCTTATTATCGGTCCGATGATTGTAAAACTGTTCCGTATTGAAAATGAAGTCTCACGTGGGGTGCTGCTCGGTACCGGTGCTCATGGTACTGGCACTTCCAAAGCCTTCGAGTTCAGTTCGCTGACGGGGACGATATCCAGCATCTCGATGGTGCTCGCCGCTCTCTTTACCTTGGCAGCCGCCCCGTTCCTGTTCCACTTGATGCTGTAAGCAATATGTATACAAAGAAGCAGCGATTCTCTTGTTATTGGAGAATCGCTGCTTCTTTGCTTTCGGTCTATGCCGCGAAGCGGGCGCAACAGCTATTGGAACAACGGTCCGTTCGCGGAGCGTCCATCTGAAGTACCGACGAATATCCTTCTCTAAAGCAAGGAGACGCTCAAGAAAACGCACCCTTCACTGCACTCAGATTGCCTTAACGACGCCAGATTTCTTCTCTGCCTCTGCCTCTACAGGCGTTACAGCTTCATACAGGTAAGCATCCAGCTCAGCCGTATATTGTCGTGCTTGCGCAGCGCTCCAGCCTGCATGTTCGGACATTAATGCAATGGCGGGCTGTTTCCAGCGCTTCACCTCGTCAATTTGGAAGAACAGCGCCCCGGTTCGGCGTATGAAAAAATCAGACGGTGTCACCGTCATTTCCTGTTCCATCGCATACAGGAGCGGGACACGCACTTCCACAGGGAGCGCCGCTTCCTGCTCGGTAGCCTCCTTCATGCTCCGTACCGCTATGGCAAACAGCCGCTCTGTGTTGGAGCCATAGCGGGTAGCCCATGCTCTAGCTATATCCGACGACAAACCGAGCGCAACACCTGCTGCGGTTTGCTTACCTACGTACACGTCCCAGCCCGCCGAGCCGCCTACGCCGCCACCCGAAATCGGGATATGTCTGGTGCGGCATGCCCGGAAGCTTTGCCCGTGCAAGCGTCCCAGCTCCCGTACCGCACGATCCACGACGAGTTCGGACATTTTCCGGTAGCCCGTCAGCTTGCCGCCTGCAATCGTGATCAGACCTGAACGGGATTCCCAAATTTCGTCCTTGCGTGAAATTTCCGAAGGACTTTTACCGTCTTCATAAATGAGCGGCCGTACCCCAGCCCAACTGGATTCTACATCCGTAACAGTCAATTTCACATCTGGGAACATTCCGTTGATCGCTTGAAGCACATAGGCCCGATCTTCGGCGGTCATCCGAGGGTGCGCCGTATCCCCTTCATACACCGTGTCGGTCGTACCTGCATAGGTTTTTCCATCACGTGGGATGGCAAATACCATGCGTCCATCCGGCGTATCGAAGTACACTGCCTGTTTGAGTGGAAAGCGCTCAGCATCGAACACCAGGTGAACACCTTTCGTCAGGCGTAGCACCTTGCCCTCTTTGGAGCGATCCATTTCCCGTAACGTATCTACCCATGGTCCGGCCGCATTAATAACCAGCGAAGCTCGAATTTCGTATGGCTTTCCCGTTAACCGGTCCGTTACGCCTGCACCGCTTATTCGTCCTTCGTCATACAGCAGCTTGTCAGCCTTGGCATAGTTCACCGCCAGCGCCCCTCGTGTAACAGCTTCCTTCATGACTTCAATCGTCAGGCGAGCGTCATCTGTGCGGTACTCCACATAGCTGCCGCTCCCCTTCAGTCCATCACGCTTCAGCAAAGGCTCGCGCTCTAGCGTAGCCTGGATGTCGAGCATACGACGGCGCTCACTACGCTTAACGCCAGCAAGGAAATCATATACTAGTAGCCCGACAGAGGTGGTAAATGCGTTAAACGTGCCGCCCTTGTGAAAAGGAAGCAGCATACGCTCCGGTATGGTCACATGTGGGCCATTTTCGAATACGATGGCCCGCTCCTTCCCAACCTCGGCTACCATCTTAACTTCAAACTGCTTCAAATAACGAAGACCCCCATGCACTAGCTTGGTCGAGCGGCTGGACGTACCTGCTGCAAAATCCTGCATCTCCACCAGTGCTGTCTTCAAACCACGATCCGCCGCATCCAGCGCAATCCCCGCCCCTGTAATGCCGCCGCCAATAATTAAAATATCAAAATGCTCATCTCCCATACGTTCCAAAACAGCGGTTCTCTCCTGCGCAGCAAATCCCTGTTCTACCATCATGTATCCCTCCAGCTTTGTATATATTCACGATGCAAACTGCCAACCGAATCATCATAAGGTACAAAAAAAGACCACGAACATCGCTGCGGCGGATGCCGAGCGGTTCATGGTCTCTCCAAGTCTCCTGACGAGTATTAACTTATCTATATCGTAGCACACACGATACGCTATGAAAAGGGAAATCTGCCTGTTGCCACATGGCTGCCTTCTATCGTAAAACCATCCCTACTTGAACGCCATTGCGGCATGAACTGCCTTTTTCCAACCACCATAAAGCCTAGCCCGCACGTCTTCACTCATGGACGGAGTAAAGGTTTGATCACTCTGAGCATATCCCCGGACTTCATCCAGACTGCTCCAAAACCCAACTGCCAGTCCCGCTAAATACGCCGCACCGAGTGCAGTTGTCTCGTTCACAGCAGGTCGTTCTACAGGTAGATCGAGAATATCGCTCTGGAACTGCATCAGGAACTCGTTCATCACTGCACCCCCATCTACACGCAATGAACGCACAGGTACACCCGAGTCGCTCGCCATGGCAGTTAGGACATCTTTAGTCTGGTAGGCCAGCGATTCCAGTACCGCTCGTATAAAGTGCTCCTTGGTCGTTCCCCGCGTCAAACCAAATGTCGCACCGCGCACGTCACTGTCCCAATACGGGCTGCCCAGACCCACAAAGGCCGGGACAAAATATACCCCTTCCGTCGAGTTCACACGCGCCGCATACGCTTCACTATCTTTGGCTTCGCGGAACATACGCAACCCATCACGCAGCCACTGAATAGCAGATCCGGCTACAAAAATGCTGCCCTCCAGCGCATACTTCACCTGACCGTTCAGCCCCCATGCAATGGTTGTAATCAGTCCATGCTCCGATTCACAGGGTTCATCTCCGGTATTCATCAACATAAAGCATCCCGTACCGTAAGTATTTTTAATCATGCCCTTGTCAAAGCAACCCTGACCGAACAGAGCTGCTTGCTGATCACCCGCCGCTCCGGCAATAGGGATTTCCTGTCCAAAAAAGTGATAATCCACCGTATGCGCATATATCTCAGAGGATGATTTCACCTCTGGCAACATAGACGCGGGAACGCCGAGAATATCCAGCAGCTCCTCATCCCATTGTAGCTCATAAATGTTGTACATGAGTGTACGGGCCGCATTGGAGTAGTCCGTTACATGTGCTTTACCACCGGACAATCTCCAGATTAGCCAGGTATCAATCGTACCCAACAGCAAATCCCCGCGCTCTGCTTGAGCTCGTGCCCCTTCGACGTTGTCGAGTATCCATTTGACCTTGGTGCCAGAAAAGTAGGGATCAATGAGTAGTCCCGTTTTGCTATGAAAAATATGATCAAATCCACGGCTTTTCAATTCCTCGCAGATCCCGGCTGTTTGCCGTGACTGCCATACCAGCGCATGATATACAGGCAGACCCGTATGTTTATCCCACACCACTACGGTTTCCCGTTGATTGGTAATACCAATCCCGGCAATTTGGCTGGCTTTCACCCCTGATTCCGATAAGCAGGAGGCGATGACGGCCAAAATAGAGCTCCATATCTCATTTGCGTTTTGCTCTACCCACCCCGGCTGGGGAAAATACTGTGGGAACTCCCGTTGTGCCTTGTATACCACTTTTCCCTGCCGATCAAACAAGATGGCCCGCGAACTGGTTGTGCCCTGATCCAAGGCAAGAATGTATTGCTCCATCACTTCCCAGCCTCCTTGCATATTTATGTATTGTTGCCCACTTGATTCAAATAAAGGCTATTGCTTATAATGCTCGAACAGTTGTTTATTGGAGGTCGTAACTGCTGTAGCTCCCGCAGCCAACGCCGCTTCCACATCCTCTGGGGTGCGAATAAGTCCGCCCGCCAAAATAGGAATGCCCGTGCGTTCGCTGACCTCCTTAATCATCGGCGGAACAACACCGGGCAGTACCTCAATATAATCAGGTCGTGTTTTTTCCACCAGCGCGTAGCTTTTTTCCAGCGCAATCGTATCGAGCAGGAACACCCGCTGTACAGCAAGAATCCCCTTCTTTTTAGCGGTTGCGATCACCCCGGACCGGGTCGAAATGATCCCAAATGGCTTAATTTCCTGACACAAATATTCAGCCGCATATTCGTCATTCTTCAAACCTTGCACCAGGTCGGCATGTAGGAGCATTTGCTTGCTGCGACTTCTAGCCATCTGGTACAGGTTGCGCAGCTGCGCTACATGCGTATCCAGAAAAACAGCATACTCATAAGAACTGTCCAAAATACCCTCCAGCTGCTTCATATGCTTAGCTGCAGGTAAAATGCGTTGTCCCTGAAATGGCATGGATATCCCCCTTAGGCTGAATGTCGGTCAAACTCGTTCAAATTTTATATTATCACTCTGTTCGACGAACGTGAAGCGGTTTCATTGTAGATATGTATAAAGGCTGCCTTCCCTGCAATAGATGTCAGCAGGAAGAAGACAGCCTAATCGTTCAAAGGAACTGGATCAAATCACACGACGGCACCCTTAAAATGCTCTATAGTGTACTAGCCCTCAAACCCTTGGCGCAGCCATGAGGTAGCGAGCGTGATCGCACCGCGCTTGGCCGCGGTTTCCGACAATGGGTTCAGCATCACAAAGTCGTGGATGATGCCCTGAAAGCGTGCAGCGGTTACCTCTACCCCTGCTTCACGCAGCTTATTCGCATAGGCCTCACCTTCATCACGTAGCACATCGGCCTCGCCTGTAATGACCAGCGCACGCGGTAGCCCGTTGAGCTGTTCTATGGTGGCACGTAACGGGGACGCCGTAATCTGCGCTCGTTCATTGGGATCTGTCGTATATTGATCCCAAAACCATTGCATTCCTTCGCGGCTCAGGAAATATCCTGTGGCGAACTCCTGATAGGATTCCGTGTCAAAGGAAGCGTCCGTCACCGGATAAAATAACAACTGCTGCCGGATGGCAGGACCACTGCGTTCTTTGGCCAGCAGCGTTACGGCCGCGGTCATGTTGCCGCCGACACTGTCTCCGGCTATCGTCAGCGTATCGGGCTTCAGTCCATGCTCGCGCCCATGCTGTGCCACCCATTGAACGACCGCGTAAATTTCCTCAATCGCCGTCGGATATTTAGCTTCAGGTGCCAAGCTGTATTCCGGGAATACAACGGCTGCCTGTGAGCCGACTGCCAATTCACGAATCAGACGATCATGCGTGTGAGTATTACCGAATACCCAGCCTGCTCCGTGAATATATACAATGACCGGCAGATCGCTTGTCACTTGTTGTGGACGAACAATTCTGACCTTTACCTCACCGCCAGGCCCACCTGGAATAGTTAGATCTTCTACATCTGCGGCAGGTTTGTCTGCTGGACCGGATTGAACCTCATTGACCGTTTCACGTCCTTTTTCAGGACCCAAACCATATAGAAACGGAGGTTTGGCATTATCGTCTGCAAATTTCTGTGCTGCGGGTTCAAGCTGTACTTTTTTACTCATATCGATTCACTCTTCCCTTCTTATCTGTGGTCTACATATATCCAATATGGCTTAAGTTTGCTCATTCAGTTTCACCTTATATATTTAAACGAGTTCCTCTCTTTCCAATCGGAGGACTTTAGTTTGCCCAATAGAAGAGCTTGACTTTTATTTTGTGTTGTAACTATAATAGTTACATATTAAAGTTCGTAAATGCACTGGGTACACTTACGATCAAACGAATGAATCATCCACATCATATTTATAGGAGGCTATCTATTATGAAAATTGCAGTTATTGGTGCAACCGGTAAAGCAGGAAGTAACATCGTAAAAGAAGCATTAGACAGAGGGCATGAAGTAACCGCCATCGTCCGTGACTCGGCTAAAGTTACAGAAAATCGTGCTACTGTAGTACAAAAAGACGTTTTTGGTCTGAAAACAGATGATCTGAAAGGCTTTGACGTAGTCGTTAATGCATTTGCCGCTCCACTCGGACAAGAGCATCTGCATGTCGATGCAGGTAACGTACTAATTGAAGGCCTGCGTAATGTATCCGGTACTCGCCTAATTGTTGTAGGTGGTGCAGGCAGCTTGTTCACTGACGAATCCCAAACATTTTTGGTAAAAGATGCTCCCAGCTTCCCTGATTTCGTATATCCAACAGCAAATAACCAAGGAAAAAACCTGGAAATTTTGCGTGGTACCAGCAACCTGAACTGGACTTTCATTAGTCCTTCTGCGGAATTTGCTTTGGGTAAACGCACAGGCTCTTACCAAGTGGGAAAAGACACGCTGTTGGTTAATTCCAAAGGTGCAAGCTATGTCAGCTACGAAGATTATGCGGTTGCCGTAGTGGACGAAATCGAAAAACCACAACATCTGAACCAACGTTTCACTGTCGTATCCGAGTCCTAATTACTGTGTTCTCGCAGCACATTTAGCATAAAAAGACCCTTCGCCCATTCTCTCATGCTGCACGCTATGAGAAATTGAACCCGAAGGGTCTTTTTGTTATGACCTGTTGATACTCTCGCTATGACTTGTCCGTGCTGACCTTCTTTTCTGTATCGTGAGCGGAAGTCTCCCTCTTATCGCTAAAACACAGCTTGAGAATCGGAGGCGAAGCCAAGGTCGTCAGAATGATGGCAATGATCACCGATGTAAAATATTGCTGTGCCAACAGACCCGACTGTAGACCGGTAGCTGCGATAATAAGTGCGACCTCGCCGCGAGATATCATCCCGGAGCCGATCGCAAGGGCAGAACGGTTATCGAAGCCCGTCAGCCGCGCCCCGAGTCCTCCCCAGAATAGCTACGACGAAGAAAGCTAGCTTTTTGCCAACAAGAAGTCCCAACGAAGTTTCTCCACCCATACCGAATATACTCATTACTACCGCTAGCAGCACGCCGATTTCAGACATATTATGAATCAGCGAGTCATTCCGAACCCATCCTAATACGGCTGGACCCGGGACAATTCCTGCGATCAGCTTTCCCAACACCGCTGGTTGACCGAGCTTGACAGACACATGACCCACGACTTTTGTGAACAGTAGAATCAGCAGAAGATATAGTATAAATTGCATAAAATAAAAAGGGAAACCTGAAATAAAGCACAGCTTCCCCTAAAAAAAACATGAAGGAGCCTTGGTGACAGGCTCCTCCGGTAAATTCATATATTCTTTTAATGTTGTCGGTCATACTTGCGCAAACGAGCAATTTTATCTCTTCTGCAAACCCGTGTAAACGTGTTGAATCAATTTTCTGCTTTTTTCACATAGCGGTCGCGGTATTCGTGGTCCAGCATACTCATCAGAATCGAATCATGGTATTCATAATTGTAGAATAAAGCATCCCGCTGCACACCTTCGCGCTGAAAGCCTACTTTTTCATAGCAACGAATGGCACGTTCATTAAAATCAAACACATTCAGCTCAATCCGATGCAGATTACAGATACCGAATCCGTAACCCAGAATGAGTACAAGCGCTTCGGTGCCGTAGCCTTTCCCCTGATTTCCCTGCTCATTGATCGCAATACGGATGTTGGCACTGCGGTTCAGGCTGTCCATATCCTGCAGGGCTATATCCCCAATGACACGATCATCTTCGCGAAGCGCAATCAACAGCAACAGGCTTGAGGTGTCCTGTCCTTTAGCTTCAATATAACGGGCAATTTGATCCTTGGTAAAGCTGCGTTGTGTGCCTGTCAGCCTCCGCACATCCTGATGGAACAATGTATTATAGTATAGCTCGGTGTCCTCTACGTTAACGGGACGCAAGTACACCTGTGATCCTTCAAGTAACCGTGCCACAGGCTCTGAGGCTGAAGTTTGTTGAGTCATCATGATCTCTCCCATGCTAAAAATATAAATGACGAAAATCAAAGCAAATTATTGTGCAAGTTCGACTACGCAAGGTCTGCATTTTGCTCCGTAGGCAGGCTAGAATCAGCGAGGGACTCGCGCCAAATTACGGATTGAAGCAGCAGGCCTGCCAAACCCAAGATTCCAACAGTCATCCCGATCCAGACAAAAGCCGTTCCCGCCCCTGCTATTCGGATCAATACTCCCCCTGCAAGCGGGGAAACGACCATGATTGCTCCAATCACGGTACTTTGGATACCAAAGACGCGCCCCACCATATCAGCAGGGGTTTTGGCTTGTAATATATAATTCTGGGTGATAATGTACAGGCCGTTGCCCAAGCCCAGCACGGCCCCGATCATAAGCAGTACGGGCAATCCTGTTCCGGGTTGTGCCCAGCCTAAAGCAGCAATAGCTCCGCCAACCAGCACATATCCACCACCGAGCCCCCAGCCTGCGCTTATGCGATTCAAGCGATTAAGCACAAGCATGCAGCCGACGGCGCCAGCACCAATGGCTGAAACCAGCCAGCCAAGCAGTGATTCATTACCCGGAGCGAGCACTCGCAGCAATGTAGGGAACTGGTAGTCGATCATGAGAATGGCGATTAAGCCGAAAAGTCCGAATATAAGCGTATGCAAAAGCATTCGACTGCGCCATAAGAACGCCCAGCCCTCGCGCCATTGGTTGAAAAACCGAGATGCGCGGACATGCTCCTCCCGCATTTTGGCTTCATCGGCCTTAGGCGCTGTATGGGCAGCCGCCTTTCCTTGCTGCCCGGCTGCAACAGCTTGTTGGTCTGCGCTGGCCAGCGCCGGACCGATTCCGCGGAGCGGCCACAGCAACAGGCCGGAACAGAGACGCAGCAATGCATTGAGAATAATGCATGCCTGAGGGGACAACACAGTCAAGGTCATAGCGCCCAGTAATGGCCCCGCCACTTTGGAGGCCTGATTGACCAGCCCATTCAGTGAGGTCGCCCGAAACAGGTCGTCGCTGGCGACTACCGTGCGGGTCAAGCCTTGCTGTGAAGGCATTTGGAATACGCCAGCCGCCGCGCGCAGACCGAGCAAAGGCAGCAGCCACGCCGGGCCCGGGACGGCGAGGATCGCCAGCGTCAATAAGGCGATAGCTGCATCGCAGACGATCATCAGCCGAGCCTTGTGTACCCGGTCGGCTAACGTGCCCGCGATGGAACCCAGCAGCAGACCCGGTAGGGCCATCACTACCGGAATCAGCGCAATCATCATAGGGTCGGCTTCCCAGCGATAGGCAACAAGCACCTGAATGGCGATAGCATCAAACCAATCGCCAAAGGAGGCAGCCGTGTGCGCCGCAAACATCCGCCGAAAACGGCCATTGCGCCAAATGCTAGGCGTGGATTGCAGTTCTTTCTTTTCCTTCATTATCTACTCACCCTGCTCTCATTTTCAGCTTCTTTTAGCAATAAGAACATTCTAGCGGGTCTATATCAGAGGAAAATCAGACAGCTAAAAACATCAGACAACAGAAAGTGTTTGCTCCAACCAGTGCCTTAGCGCCTGACGATGCAGTGTTAAACTGTTGTCCCGGTCAAGCCGATCATATTGAGCCGCATATTTCTCTTCCAGCGTGGGATAAGAACCGCAGAGCTTCAAAAAACCGCGGATTTGGCAGACCGCTTTGATTTTTAGCAATTCCTGTTTAGCCATATCAAGGGTATCCAGCCCTTCATCCATAAGCCGCTCGGCGTTGTTCACATCTCCAGTACGCAAAAGCATAAGTCCGCGCATCATGCGATAACGGCCCAGTTCGCGTAAATATGGAGCCTCCGACAGCATGCCTTCCAGACGATCAGACAGTTCCGCAGCCTTTTCCATATGATCGGAAACCAGATGCATGTACATCTCCATCAGCGCAACTGGCATCACAAATTTATCGAGATTATCCCGTTCCATGACTCTCAAGGTTAGTGGTAGACCTTCCTGTGCGCGTTCAGGTTCTCCATTTTCCACATAAGCCTCCAAGATGTTGAGAATGCGTAATTCTCGTTCCTGTTCACTGGACAGCAGCCTGCTGGAAAGCGCACACTCACATAGAGTAATCCCCTCATCCGTTACCCCTGCTGTGCCCGTAAATAGCAGCAACATCCAATACAATCGGTCTACAGGGGCAAAATCCTCCCGCTCCAAGAACCAGGACACATCCGCCTGTACAAAACGGGTATACATTTGATAAAAGGCAGACATTTGAAAACCCATCTGCTCCTGCTGGGCAGCCAGCGCTACGATGGAATTCCCCTGCCCCAACAGCTGGTATTTCCGGAAAAGTCCATGTACGGCGTCCTGCACCTCCTGATCGAGCAAGGACGGATGATTCTGTGGCTGCACGTCAGTCAAGGTCAAGCTGTAGCCATACCCTCTAACCGTATGAATACGGAGCCCATCCCATGACTTAAGTTTTTTGCGCAATCTATAGATATGATCATCCACCGTACGCTCCACCGGATACTCCAGCGGCCACACGCGATCCAGCAGTTGTTCCCGGGTGAACACCTGATTCCGGTTATCATACAGAAAGCGCAACAGCGCAAATTCTTTAGCCAACAACATAACACGATCTGCATTACAGACCACACTGTAGCCATCTGCATCAAATTGTAGCCTGATCATCCACCTCGCCTCCGATATATCGTTTCTTAGCTGCACCTAGCCCTATAAACATAAGCAACACACTCAGACACAAGAGCAGCAGCAGCGGGATTGTCCAGCCTTGCGTCGCATCATGCAGATAACCGAACAGCGTCGGTCCTGTTGCTGCTAGCAAATAACCAAAGGATTGTGCCATACCAGACAGCTCTGCTGCCTGCTGCGGTGTCCGCGTCCGCAAATTAAAGAACATCATCACTAACGGGAAAGCAAAACCACCCGCTATACCGATACAAATGACCCAAATCACACTCCACTGTGTAGCCCCAAGCAGAAATCCACCCAGACCGATAAAATACAGCGCAGCCATAATCAGAACCAATATCCGCTGATCCTTCACCCGCGCTGCCCAAATAGGCACAATAAAAGTAAATGGCATTTGTGAAAACTGCAGCACGGACAGCATCCATCCCGCAGTCTCTGAATCCATCCCCTGTCCGCTCATCATTTCGGGAAACCAAGCGGCAGGAACATAGAACAGGGCAGATTGCAGCCCCATAAACAGCGTCACCTTCCAAGCCAAAGACGATGTATACACATTCACAGTTCGGGCAGACACTGCCGCTTTATTGGCTGTTTTGCGGGCCTTAAGGAGTTGGGGCACCCAGAGTAAAATACCTACGACACCCACAATTGCCCATATTCCCAAAGCACCGCGCCAGCCCATACCTCCGTTCAGAGCCAGCGGTATGCTCAGCCCGGATGCTGTTGCAGCAACCACATTCATGGATACTGAGTATACGCCGGTCATCAGTCCGCTGTTGCGAGGAAACTCCTCTTTGATCAGACTGGGCAGCAACACATTACACACGGCTATAGCCAGTCCCAGCATGGCAGTCCCGACAAATAATGCGGTCACCCCCAGCGTTGAGCGCACCACAATACCTGCGGTCAACAGCAGCAAGGCTGCAAAAATAATAAGAGATGACCCGAAGCGGCGCGACAGTTTGGCTACAAAAGGCGACAACAGGGCAAAAGCCAGCAACGGCAATGTCGTTAATAGGCCACTCAGTGTATTCGAAATATGCAAAGAATCCTTAATCAAACCGATAAGAGGTCCTACCGAGGTAATCGAGGCGCGCAGATTGGCACCTACCAGAATGATCCCTATGGCAAGCACCCAAGGACCGGCATGCCACAAAGATTTGTATACCAAAGCTCGTTGGTGTTGCTGTGAACTCATCTCTCCATTCTCCTATCTATCTGTGTTATGCTCAAAGGCTCCAACCAAGTGTACGGCTGGAGCCTAGCAATTTTTATCTCATTAAATTATAAAGGCATTCGTGCCATATGCATAGGACGGATCGAAACAGCGCTCCAAGTCTTCAAGTTCAGCATATAGCTTCATTAAAAAATAAAAGCTGCCTGAAAGGATAGTTTCCTTTTGAGGCAGCTTTCAGTTCATAAACTTCGATGCGACCAGCGCTGCTTAACGTACCAGCCAGCCGCCGTCCACCGCCAAGATATGACCGTTCATGTAGTCGGAACCCTGACTAGCGAGGAAAACCACAACTCCCATCAAATCAGACGGATCGCCCCAACGACCCGCAGGAATACGCGACAAGATTTCTTGATTGCGACTTTCATCCGCACGGATTGGAGCTGTATTTGCCGTAGCAATATAACCCGGCGCAATCGCATTAATCTGAACGTTATGAACCGCCAGCTCATTCGCAAATGCCTTGGTCAAACCAGCTACCGCATGCTTGCTCGCTGTATACGGCGGAACGAACTTGCCACCCTGAAAAGCAAGCATAGAAGCGACATTGATAATCTTCCCGCTTTTTTGCTCTACCATCACCTTTGCCACTTCCTGGCTCAGGTGATATACGGCATTCAGGTTAATCTCCATAACAGCGTCCCAATCCTCATCTTTATACTCCAGCAGAGGGGCGCGACGAATCGTACCTGCATTGTTTACAAGGATATCAATTTTACCGAATTCATTGACGCATTCTTCTACAATTTTCTTAATGGATTCTTTCTCTGTCAGATCAGCCTGATAAAAGGCAACCTTCACACCCGTTGGCTCCAGCAAACGTCTTGTTTCTTCATATTCATCATTGTTAGCTACAATGAACAGATTTGCACCTGCTTTGGCCAAAGCTACGGAATATCCTTGACCCAAACCAGTGTTGCCTCCTGTTACAATCGCCGTTTTACCTTTTAGACTGAAAAAATCCAATGAAAAATTGTCCAGACCCATGCCTACGCCTCCATCACAAATTAGTATAAAAACCTATAATTCCTGAAGCCTATAGCGCTGCGCGTACTTCCTTATATTTAGCTACATAACGTGCTGCATTTTCTGTGATCAAGTCGTAGCGACCTTCCTTGGCTGGAGCCGTCAAATTACCCCCAATTCCCACGGCTACACATCCGTTACGCAGCCAGGTTTCCATATTGTCCAGATCAACGCCACCAGTTGGCATAATCTGTACATGAGGCATTGGACCTCTGACAGCCTTAACAAAGTCCGCCCCCATCGCACTGCCTGGGAACAACTTCACGACATCGCTACCCAATTTCATGGCTTCCTTGATCTCATTCAGCGTCATACAGCCGGGCATATAAGGAATCGCGTACAAATTGCATAGCTTCGCTGTTTCTTCTTCAAAAGAAGGACTCACGACAAACTCTGCTCCGGCTAGAATAGCAATTCTTGCCGTCAGTGACTCCAGTACCGTTCCTGCACCAATCACTGCCCGATCCTTAAATTCGTCTCTCAATCTTCGAATGACCTGATCCGCATCCGGCGTCGTAAACGTAAGCTCAATATTATCCAAGCCGCCTTCAATGCAGGCTTTAGACATTAGATATGCTTCCTCCGCCGTGTTTCCCCGAATGACTGCGACGACACCTACTGAAGTGATATGTTCCAAAACTTTCTTTTTCGTCATGTTCCTGATCCTTTCCACGAATGGGATGACCATGTACCCTCAGCCACTTGCAGGTCCACGCTCCAATACACTGATTGGATTAACGCAACTCGCTCATGGCAACCTGATCCATGTCTTTATATGTTTTATTTTCACCGGCCATGCCCCAAATGAAGGTATAGCTGCCCGTAGCCGCACCGCAGTGGATAGACCAAGGTGGAGAAATAACGGCTTCATCATTTTTCATGACCAGATGGCGCGTTTCGTTCGGTTCACCCATCAGGTGGAACATTCTCGCATTCTCATCCAGTTCAAAGTAGAAATACACTTCCATACGACGGTCATGAACATGTGTCGGCATGGAGTTCCACACACTGCCGTTCTCCAACGTCGTCATCCCCATAACCAATTGGCAACTTTGAATGCCTTCATCATGGATAAAGCGACGCAACGTACGGTTGTTAGCTGTTTCCTGTGAACCCAGACTTTCAGACGGTACATCGGCAAAAGACTGCTTCGTCGTCGGATACGTAGTATGAGCCAGGGCCGAAACGATATAAAATTTCGCAGGCTTTTCACTGGAATCGCTTTCAAAGATCAACTCCTTGGCCCCTCTGCCTACATAGAGACAGTCTTTTGTGGCCAGCTCGTAAGTTTCACCGTCCACCTTGACCGTACCGCTGCCGCCGACATTAAAAATGCCCAGTTCGCGGCGCTCCAGGAAAGTTTCTGCTTTGATTTGATCGTTACCTTCCAGCGCAACAGATTTATTCACGGGATAAATGCCCCCGATAATGACACGATCTTCATGCGTATAGACCAGCTTTACCTCCTCAGGTACAAACAGTTCCTGGATCAAATAGTGCTGACGCAACTCTTCAGTCGTAAAATGCTTGGCATGTTCGGGATGAGTTGAATAACGCATTTCCATAAAAACATTCCTCCTGTTTAGATAAACTTTTTTATCAACGGAATTGTTATAAAAGCGGTTTCTAACTCTACTTCTTAGCTAGAATTGTAATAATTATCTAAGAGGGTGTCAACCCAAAACTTCACTATTCCTAGAAAAAACCTTAGTACATACGAAGTTTTACACACTTTTTACCTTTTGATAAACAAAACCACATTTTTTTATCTGTATTACCTAAAAAGTTTTTATCCAATATATCAACTTCATCATTGTGAAAAACCGATTTATGTGATAATTTCAATTTATTCAGTTGGTGCATGCGCTTACAGATTAAGTTTACTAAACATAAGGAGGAATACAAATGACCGCAACATTGGATGCTGTTACCTTCGGAGAACCGATGGCCATGTTTTATGCCAATGAAGCAGGCTCTCTGGATGAGGTGCGTTCATTCACCAAAGCGTTGGCCGGGGCAGAGACGAATGTTTCAGCCGGTTTGGCGCGTTTGGGTCTACGGGCGGGACTCGTGACTAAACTCGGCGAGGATACGTTCGGCAAGTTCATTGCCAGTGCGCTACGTGAGGAAGGGATCGACACACAGAACGTCATGTTTACCAAAGACCACTCTACCGGCATGCTGATTAAATCCAAAGTTACAAGTGGGGACCCCGAGGTGGAATATTTCCGCAAACATTCCGCCGCTTCTACATTAAGCATCGCTGATTTTAACGAGGCTTACTTTTCCGGAGCTCGCCATCTGCATTTTACAGGTATTTCTGTCGCCCTCTCCCCTGAGTGCCGTGATTTCGCACGTCATGCACGGCAATTTATGAAAAAGGCTGGCAAAACCGTATCCTTTGATCCGAACCTCAGACCTAAGTTATGGCCTGACACGAAAACGATGGTGGAGGCGATTAACGAAGCGTCCGAGGGTTGTGACTGGCTTCTACCCGGCATTCATGAAGGTAAAATATTAACAGGCTACACCTCACCGGAGGATATCGCTTCGTTCTACCTCGATCGCGGTACCTCGCTGGTCATTATCAAGCTGGGAACCGAAGGCGCCTATTACAAATCCGCAGATGCGGAGGGATATGTCAAACGTTTCCGCGTAGATCATGTCGTGGATACCGTCGGTGCCGGTGACGGATTTGCCGCAGGCGTTATCAGCGCGCTGCTGGAGGGCTTGCCCCTGGCAGAAGCAGTCAAACGCGGGAATGCCCTCGGCGCACTGGCCGTCATGTCAGCCGGAGATATGGACGGCTATCCGACACGAGCCGAGCTGGAATCCTTTTTGCTCAGCGCCAGCACAAATTAGTCGGGGTTTATTCCCCGCATAACCTTCACCGCTATAAGCGCAAGCTCAACAAGGCCGAATCCAAAGTCAGCCTTAACTTCCAATAGCCCGTATTCGCGTTTGTACGATCTGAGCAGCATACGCATACTCAGATCGTACAAAGGAATACGGGCTATTTTTATAATATATGACACATTGCTCGTCTACAGCGTTTTGACGGATTCTCCCCGATTGATATCCGGCACAAATCGGTAAATAATCGGGACTGATTCGCCGCCTTCCTCAATGCTGGACAGCAGTGTTTTTGCTGCCTGCTTCCCCATATCCGCAATGGGTTGTGTAATGGTCGTAATCGGCGGATTGTAAATATGGGCAAACTCCGCATCGTCAATCCCGATAATGGACAGCTCTGCCGGAATACGTATACGGCGGGCATTCACATACTTTAACACCTCAGCCAACACGATATCATTCCCGGCCAACAGCGCAGTCGGCGGCTCCGGCAGTTGGAACAGCTCCTTCAGCGTCCGCTGGATTTCTTCTCTCGGCACACTGTGCATATATTCTTCACGAGATGGCAAGCCATGCTCCTCCAGCGCCTTTTTGTATCCGCTAAGCCGCTCCACTCGTGGAGTAATCCGATTCAGGCCAAGGGGCAAGGTAATCAGCGCAATTCGCTCATGCTTGTGAGCCACAAGTTCCTGAATCGCCAACTTAACCGCCATTTCGTTATCCAGCAGCAGACTGCGCGTATTGACACCGTCCACCAAGCGGTCTAAAAACACCAATGGATATTTCTCACGAATGAGCTGGTTGTAAATGTCTGCATGCTTGCCTGTCGGGAAGATGATCAGGCCATCCACCTGCCGAGCCTTGAGCATCTCAATATACTGACCCTCCTTGTCCGGGTTTTCATCGGCGTTGCAAATGATCACCTGAATGCCAAAACGTTGCAATTCCTCCTCAATCGCACGGATAGACTGGATCGAAAGGGTATAGTCAATGTTGGCTACAATGACCCCCACCATAAACGTCCGGTTTTGCTTCAAGCTGCGGGCCAGCCCGTTAGGCTGATAGTTCAGCTCTTGAATAACCTCGGCAATCCGGTCTCTGGTCTGGTCGCTCATATATTTATATCGTTTGTTCAGAAATTGCGAGACAGTGCTTTTAGACACTCCTGCCTTCTGGGCAACATCTTCAATCGTCGGCTTCTTCATCGGTACACTCCTTGTCTTTCATGTACTGCGTTAGTGCAACAAAAGTATATCTTTTTTTTAGTAAATTTACCACACTTCAATTTATGAATGCCATTATGATATAAGTCGAACTTCAAAGTTGCCTATCGTGCCACCGTGTAGAAGTATGGTTCTCCAGCAGCAAAAAGAAGGCAGTTCAAGATGTTCTCTTGAACTGCCTCCGCGTACACAACTTTATCGAAAAGCTAGGTTCCAGCTGGCCCTAAATGCTGCTCGACATCAATGTGCCGGAACGGGCGTTGCAGACTGATCTGGTGTATCGTGCTCGACCAGCGCATGCTTTTCCCATAATCGGCTTTTCCAGCGAGCATACATGATGACAGCACGAGTCCATTCATCAGCAGCAATGGCCAGCCACACACCGGCGAGCCCCATGTCCAGCTTGAACACAAGCAGATAACCAAGCGGCAAGCTCATACAGACCATGGAGATCAGACCCATAAAGACCGGGAACTTCGCATCTCCAGCAGCACGTAACGAGTTAATAATGACGATATTCGTGGTCCGGCCAGTTTCTAGCAGAATGCTAAGTAAAATGACCTGTGCTCCCAAACGAATAATTTCAGGGTTTTCCGTGAACAAACCAAGCAAGGGAACACGGAAAAAGATGACCACCGCATCAATAATCACGGTCACGAGTAGCGCCCATTTCACACTGGTCAATACACGTTTATAAGCCGTATCCTTCTGTCTGGCTCCCACGAGCCTTCCTACCACAATAGCCGTACCCATACCAACTGCCATACTGAATAAGTAAATATAGCTCGAAATATTATTCGCATATTGACGTGTCGCCATTGCTTCTGCGCCCAGATAAGTCACGTACAGTGTGAAGATGAGCTGACACGACTGATACATAATGGACTCCAGCGCGGATGGTACACCAATGCGCAATATTTTAGAGATGAACTTTTTGGACAATTGGACGTAATATTTCCACTCGACACGAACCTCAGTGACCCGGTACATCAGCCAGAAGAAGATCAGGAGACAAATAAAGCGGCTACCTACTGTAGAAATAGCAGCACCTTCTACTCCAAGTGCAGGCATTCCCCAATGCCCAAAAATCAAAACATAGTTGCCGACCACGTGGATCACGTTCATAAAAACCGATACATACATTGTTTCTTTGGTAAAACCATGTGTACGAATAGTCGCCGCCAGCGCATTAATCAATGCTTGAAGAAAAATGGCACCTCCGACGATGCTCATATAAGACTCCGCGTAAGCCAGAATCTCACCCTGGACATTCAGCCATTGCAACATGTGCGTACCAAATACGAGAAAAATTACGCTAAGCAAAAGACCTACCATCAAATTCAACGTAATGGCCGTACCTGTAACCTGGGCCGCTTCGACTAGTTTCTTAGAACCGATATATTGAGCTACGACGATAGCAGCGCCGTTGCCGATAACCTCCAGTACAAGGATAGCAATTGAAATAATTTGATTGGACGCGCCCACACCCGACACCGCATTATCAGATACAGAACTGATCATGAATGTGTCGACGCTCCCCATTAGCATAAACAGAAACAATTCAAGGAAAATAGGCCATGTTAAACGGAACAAATTCAGTTCCTTAGCTTCGGACAATACCGAACCTTTTTTTAGTGCTCTGGTTGTCATTCATTCACCTTTCTTCATAGATTTATTTAACGATCAAAAGGTATGTTAGCACAGTCATTCTGAAAATACATCCCGTTTACGTAAAATGATTTGCAAAATGCGTAAGAATTCATTTATCACCCTCTTTATAATTGATTATCGAACTTTATTGAAACAGGATATTGCAAGAATATATCAGTAGTCTGGTCTTTTCGACGCAATTATGAGCTAAAGAGTATAATAGAATACGAGCCTGTGAGCATTGCCGCTGACAGGTTGTGAAGATTGTTGTATGCTTCCTAAGCATAATTTGTGAAGTAAAGATGGAATATATAGGACATTCATAGGGTTAAAAGGTAATAAAGGAGGCTTTTACAGATGACTCAATCATTTCAAGCTCTTGTCGTCGATCAGACACAGGACGGTGAAGTTCAAGCAGAGGTACGTTCTCTGGAAGCTAGCAGTTTACCTGCTGGAGAAGTATTGATTCGTGTCGCTTATTCCAGCATCAATTATAAAGATGGGCTTGCTGCCCGCAAGGATGGCAATATTGTCAAAGCCTATCCGTTCGTACCAGGCATAGATTGCTCGGGAACCGTCGTCTCTTCGGAGGATAGCCGCTTTAGCGAAGGACAAGCGGTGCTCGTTACCGGATATGGGCTGGGTGTGACTCAATTCGGGGGATTCAGCCAATATGCACGCGTGCCTGCGGACTGGGTGGTTCCACTTCCGAACGGACTCACGCCGAGAGAGGCAATGATTTTCGGGACAGCCGGATTCACCGCAGCCCTGTCGTTATATCGACTGGAGCAAAACGGCGTTACTCCGGAGCAGGGCAAGGTACTCGTCACCGGAGCGACGGGCGGTGTGGGCGGGGCAGCCATTGCCTTGCTGAACAAGAGGGGCTATCATGTGGTAGCCAGCAGTGGTAAAGCCGATGCGCATGATTACCTCAAGGCGCTCGGAGCAGCCGAGGTTATTTCCCGCGAGGAGGTCTACGACGGTGCGGAGAGCGTCCGCCCGCTGGGCAAGCAGCTTTGGCAAGCGGCTGTTGATCCTGTAGGCGGAAAGCCGCTCGCTTCGCTGCTAAGCCAGATCGCCTACAACGGCTCCGTTGCCGTGAGCGGCCTGACGGCAGGCACCAAGCTGCCTACGACGGTGCTGCCGTTTATTTTGCGCGGCGTAAGTCTGCTGGGCATAGACTCTGTCTTCTGCCCATACGACACCCGCGTAGCAATCTGGAAGCGGCTCGGCAGCGAATGGAAGCCGGAACAGCTGGAGCAGCTCGTTGAGCGCGAAGTCGGATTGGCTGACCTGCCAAGCGCGCTCGAAGACATCCTTGCAGCCCGCTCGCAAGGAAGAACGCTAGTACGGCTGGTCGACTAAGCGGAGTAGTCCGCAAGCTATCCATTGACGTGTTTTCGCGTGAAGAAGTGTCATCCCTTAGGGTCTAGCTTAGGAACATGTAAGAAGCCTGTAAATCTGCAATTTTGAGATTTACAGGCTTCTTTTTTCGTGTGGTACATTTGAAGCAGACGGTTTATTTTTCGCAACCAAATGAACCTTTTGAGAACCTCAGTTGTTATATAGATAAACTGCACGAGAAAGGAGAGCACATCATTGGAGAGCAATCGAGAGTTGTTTGATTTGTATCAACGAGATGTATACCGAACCTGCTACTACATGGTACATAATGCATCGGATGCAGAGGATTTAACGCAGGAAGTGTTTATCATCCTGTTTCGCAGCAATCGTGAACAGATCGAACGTCTAAAAGCCTGGATTATGAAGATTACGGTCAATCATTGTCTGAATTACCTTAAACGCCAGAAAAGCCTGCATTTGAAGGTATCGGCTAATCCCTATCTATTTAGCGGCGCGGAAGGTAAACCTGTAGACAGGCTGGTGGAAGAACGCGAATCGGCAGAGGAATGGGCCGTTTATATGAATCGCCTTCCGGCCAAAATCCGCGCTGTGCTGACACTCCGCTATATGCATGATTTCACGCTGGCGGAAATATCAAAACTGCTGGAAATTCCGCTGGGAACCGTCAAATCGAGGACTCACAAAGGACTAAAGTTATTGGAGCAAATATTGCGGGATGCAGGGGTACAAATTCCCGAGATGGAAGGAGAGAACTATGAACAACATAGAAAAGGCATTGAAGCGCAAGTTAAATGATGATTCGGAAATGGCCTATCCTGACTTCGATGAGATGTGGAACCGGATGGAACAGACAGGGCATACTGCCCCTACGCTAACCGACACTTCCGATTCATTCACTCCCCACCGACACAGAAACTGGCGCAAAATAGCTATTGCCGCCTCTCTAAGCGCACTTCTGGTTGCAGTTCCTGTCTATGCCGCCATCCACTACAACTGGGACAATCTGCTACGCGGAAGAAGTGGCATCCAGACAGCATTAAAGCAAAACCTCGGGCAACCGCTGGAGCAGTCCGTGACCAGAGACGGAGTGAAGCTAACGCTGCATACAGCTATTGTCGATGAGAACCGGACCGTGATCCTGTACAGCTTGGAGGTCGGAAAACGTGCAGACAACGAGTTTTGGAATGTTAAAGGCGTATCGCTAAAAAGTGCTGCGGGGGAAAGCAGTGCAGGGGAATATAACTTCCAGCAATGGGACCCGAAAAATCAACGGTACAACGGGTACTTTGAAAGTGATTGGACACCGCAGCAAGAAACAGAGAACGTGCAGCTGACCATAGATCATATAGAGCTCACCAGCGTTCAGGAACTGGATTTGCCGCTCGATATTCGGTCGCCTCAAATACAGACGTTCAAGCTGGATCGTAGCGGCTTACAAGATATGAAGGTACAGGTATTCGAACAAGGTAAGGACAAACTGATGCTGTCCTCAGCGATTACCTTCGATTCGTCCATACCCAAGAGATGGGACAATCCACAAATTATTGCCTACAAAGGCGACGAGCCTGTGATGTCGCAGCCTGGAGGGGCTTTTGGCAAACCCGGTGATAACGGGGAGTATACCGCACAACAATATTTTACTAAAGCAGATATACCGGAAGGACAGACTGCTTTCAAACTGCAATATGCACAAACTGAGAAAAGTATACATGAACCCATAAACTTTGATCTGCAGCTAAGCAAGAAGAAAATGGAAAGCGGGACGATTAAAAGCGTACTGAACACTCCATTGGAGAACGGCAATCCGAATTTTACGCTAGAACAAATGATTGTCACACCTACACAAATCCGTGTCACAATCAGAAGCGAAAAGAAATTCGCCATGTTACCTTATCAAAAGTACTTTCTTTCTGTGAACGGCACAACATTAGAAGGTAGTCGTTGGTCTTCACCTGATCAGGAACACGATCTGAACACGATCCGTTTTGAACGACCTTCCAATCTTGTGATTACCAAGGACACTCCTATTACTTTTACAGGCAAATACAAGGTTACGACCCATTCGGATGACAAAACGCCACAGCGTTTAACTGATATTTCTGAGCAAAAACAGACACTAACGACGCAAGTCGGTGGCTATCCTGTGAAGTGGACCTACTACAAACAAGGATCAGACTTATTCGTAGAAACCGAAAGCGAGGATGCTCACTTTGGAGGGATTAACCAGACGCATATTGGCCTGGGTAAAGAACGGATTATCGGCAAGCCGATCACAGCCAATTTTTCCGGAGACGGCAATAACAAGGCAGTGGATGTCTACAAGAACTTCAAAGGGAAGGAAGCTTCTATCTATATGTTCTACTATACAACGGACGACCCGGAAGCAGAGACAACCGTACCCTTGCAGCCTCTGACAAGCAACAGCGAAGCATCCAAATAGCAATGCTTTAAAAAGAGGGTCCTCTATACCTGTGTGAACCGTGGTATAGGGGACCCCTTTTTATTTTCCTAGGAAGGCACATTCTGCCTGAAACGATTGACTCCCGTCCTACTTTACAGAACCTTGCGTAACGCCATTGATGATCCATTTTTGTGCAATCAGATAGACAATAATCATCGGCAGCAAGGCCATTAGATACGAGGCAAAGGCCAAATTGAAGTCGGTATTGAACTGCCCCTGAAATACATACTGGACGAGCGGTAGCGTATATTGCTCCGCATCGCTAATAATAATGAGCGGCAGCAGGAAGTCGTTATATGTGGACAGACAAGTGAGAATTCCCACCGTAGCACTAATCGGCGCCATCAGCGGGAATATAATGCGCCAAAAAGTACCCCATGTCGTCGCACCATCTACCGTGGCCGCCTCTTCCAATGCCACCGGAATGGAGCGAATATAACCGACATACACGAAAACATTAAACGCCAAACCATACACCGTATGCAGCATAATGAGACCCAACAGATTAGTCATATGAAGGCCCGAGGCCAGTTTTACAATCGGCAGCATGATGATCGGGAACGGAATAAACATGGCGCTCACAAAGTAAAAATATAATCCCTTAAAAAAGCGTCGCTGCATATTACGGGCAATCGCATAAGCGACCATCGAATTGGTTAGCAAAGTTAATACGACCGTCGATGTCGTGACCATCACACTGTTCTGAAAAGCGCTGAAGAAGTTGGTCATTTCTACGGCACGACTAAAATTTTCCCAATGCAGCTCGGTCGGAAAGGCAAAGGCGGAATGCGCCATCTGTTCGGGATTTTTAAGTGCTATCGTTACCGTCATATAGAGAGGAAACAGGATAAATATTGTCCCCAACGCTACTAGAAGCAGCACAGGCCAGTTGGTACGTCTGCTTGTTTTCATCAGTTATCCATCTCCCTTCTCTGGAGGAATCGCAGCTGTAAGATGGAAATGATCGCGATCACAATAAAGTAAATAACAGAGTTAGCCGACTGATAAGCAAATTCTCCGCCTCTAAATCCCCCGGTGTATATCAGGTGGGAAATCGACTGGGTGGCCCGTCCCGGCCCGCCATTCGTCAAAGCCACGATCTGATCGAACACCATCAGGGAATTTTTCATCGCCAATACCATATTAATCGTGAAAAACGGAGCAATTAACGGAAAAGTAATGCTCCAGAATTCGCGCCATTTACCCGCACCGTCTAGGTTGGACGCCTCATACAGACTTGTCGGAATGGTTTGCAGCCCGGCCAGATAGAGAATCGTATTAAAGGCAATCCCCTGCCATACAGCTACGATGACAACCCCCACCCAAGCCAGTTGTTCGCTGCCCAAAATGTTCGTCGACAATGAGGTAATACCTAAATTTTGCCCCCAAATCGTAAACACGTTCGAGAACAAGTAATTGAATATGTAACCCACGATCAACACGCTCAAAATATTAGGCAGAAAATAAATACCGCGGAAAAAGTTACGAAACCGTATTTTAGCATTCAGCCCTAGCGCAATCAGCAAACTAAGGATATTAGTCGCAATGGTAACCACAATCGCAAATTTGAAAGTAAACCAGTATGCGTTCCCCACATTGTCGTCCTGAAACAAATTAATATAGTTCTTAAACCCGACAAAGTGATACTGATGACCAAAGCCGTTCCAGTTTGTAAGCGAATAATAAAAGCCCTGCAAGGCAGGCAAGGTCAAAAATACAAAAAACAATAGCACCGCCGGCACCGTCATCCAGTAAAAAGTCGTTAGTCGCTTATTCATGTCTCCTCCTCCTCTCCTATCGGCGGTTAGCTACCTTATTCCATTCACGGTCGAGCTTAGCTAGATAGTCGTCGATGTCTCTGTTTTGCAGGAAGGCCTGCACAATCGAATTCAATTGGACCGCTTTGGGAATATAGTGATCGGCAAAATCAACGACGCGGCCCGATTTAAAATACGGCAACAGCTCTGCCACACTCGGATCATCCTGCGTGACTCCCTTCACCGCTGAAAACAGCGTTTGCTCTGTAATGTATTGCTTGCTGTTCTCCGGCTTCAACAAGAAGGCAATGAACTCCTCGGCTTCCTTTTTATGCGGAGTGCTCTCCGATACGGCTAATAGCGTATCTATACCGGACACCAGCTTGACTGCCTTTTCGTCATTCCCTGTTGGTAATGGGAAAAATCCAAGCTCCACTTTCGGATTGGCTTTGCGAATTTCAGATATGGCCCACGAGCCCTGAATGTACATCAATCCCTGCCCGTTAGCGAAGGCACGGTTACCATCGGCATAGTTTTTGCCAAAATTATCACCATGTCCGTATTTCAGTAGCTCCAGCTGCTTTTCCGCAACCTCGCGGTACTTGTCCTGAAAAGTGACCTGATTTTCACGCCGTTGCAGGAAAAAATCAATGCCCACCAGATTCGGGCCCAGCGCATTAAAGGGGAGGTTCGTTTGCCAATCATCTTTATATGTAAAATAGAACGGGATTTTTCCAGCAGCTTTGATCTTTTGCGCCGTTGCAATCAGCTCATCCCACGTTTTGGGCACCTGCAATCCCATTTCCTTGAAAAGCGTTTTGTTATACATCACACCATTCGCATTCGCAGCATAAGGAATTCCATACACGGGATCGACCCCGGTTACATCCTTAAGCATTTTGAGGTAAATCGGGTCAATCGTACGTGGCAATTCTGTATTCGCCAGGTCCGTAAAAATACCACTTTGCGCCAAAATGGAGTAGGTATCAGTGGCCCCAAGCCCTACAATGTCAGGTACATCGTTTTTGACAACCCGGGTCAATAAGACAGTCTCTGCCTCTGGCGGGTTGACCTGTGTCACTTCAATACCGGGATGTTCCTGATTGAATTGAGAGATTAGCTTATCGAATGAACCCTTGGCCTCCGGCTTGTTTTGAAAAAACTCAATTTTCACCTTACCCGAAGCATCACCCTTGTTGCATGCGCTTACAAAAAAAGCCAATAAAAGGATCGCCGCCAGTGTAGACAGCTTTTTGACCCAACACCACATGCTCATACCTCCTTTTCCCCTATGTCAATCTATGCGGGACTAGACAATTAATACCCGTCCCTTATGGAAAAGAAACGATACCGCTACAACAATCTGATAACAGGAGGAACCAATGTTAAAAAAGATCCAATTGACCCTCAAACGGTCGGTTGGATCTTTCTTTTACTTTTATGATGTTCAGGTTACAAGTCTTATTTCTAAACAATCTTTTTTTCCCATCGTGTAAAACTAATAATGATACTTACCAGAATCAATCCACCTGCACACATCCAAAAATTAAAAGAACTGTCTACTCTTAAAGCAAGCATTATTTGCTGAAATGGGTCCATTAACATAATGAGGGGCCTAAACAACTCAAAGAGAAATACGGATAAGATAAGAATCACTATATAAGCAAACAGTGGCCGTGACATGAACAAACATACAGCGCTACTCAACATGAGCTTTACCAAGCAAACCAGCGTTAATACCAAATAAAACGAAAGTATGTAGGGTACGGCATCTGATGGGGAAGAGGCGACGGATGAACCATATTTAAAAAAAGTAGAGCTGTGTGGGAAAAACAACCATCCGGCGAATACACCTATAAGCAAGCTTGTCGCCATAAAAATGGCCGTTGAGGCTGATAGTGCGAGCAACTTGGCAAGCCAAAAATGAAAACGTCGATACGGTCGTAGCATATATAGCCTATATGCTCCAGAATAGAGATCGCCGCTTAACTGATCCACGTACAGAATGGGCAGGATTGCTGTAACTAGAAATAAGGCAACCTCACTCATCATCAGCCACGGCAGGTTCAGATTATTTACGACCACAGTTCCTTCACCAAAACGTAAGACCTTCGTACCCGTTACTTTATGGCTCCATATAATTGCAACCACGATGAATATATAGGCTATATATAATAAAAGAGTGGATTTGCGATTCCAAATTCGTTCCATTTCACTTCGCCAGATTGCCAGCATGAGGAAGTCCCCCCCTAATACAGATAATCATCAGTCACAAAACGGCGGTATGCGCCCCAAGTAAACAAGATAAGATATAGACTAACAACGGTGATAATCGCCCCATTCACAGACGAATTGCCCATTAAGGACCTATCTAATCCTGTATGCTGCATATATGGAATAATCATAAATGCGATCAGATTGTATAGGTATGGGATATGGGAAACAAAAGAGGCCAATTTTAAATATAATGAATCAAACAACAGAGAACCCAGATTGTATACCATACAAACACCGATGGCATACGTTACACTTTTGCTATACATAGCGACGAAACAATAGAAGGAGCATATTGCTAATAATGAGGCAAGCGCCCAACCATAGTATTTAAGCATCTGCAGTCCTTGAGATTCGGACAACCCCGCATCACTTACATCATATGAAAGAGTCCATACTTCAACGATCACCTGCGATGATACTGCAAATACAATGAGAAGAAACAAAATAGTAGCATTTAAAACCAGCAGTTTACTCCAGAAAATCTGCCCGCGGGTAAATCGGCGCATAAATAACAACCGCAGTTGCCCGCTTCGAAATTCCTCTGTGTATACAGCAGCAGCTAAAGCAGCTACAGCTATGTTGCATACTAAAAACAAATTCTCACGCAGACCAGTAACGACAAAGTTTAAAGATAATACCTCAACAGGAACCTTCATCGTGCGCAAAAAATATACTCCTGTCGAACAAGCAAGCAGCGGCGTACATAACACCATGAGCCAGAACCACTTTCGTCTCCATAATCGCTCGAACTCACTGTATATTAATGATTTCATAGTCCCATCAATCCCATGAAAGCATCCTCTAGCCGTTGGCCGTCCTCTACTAGTTGATCAGCAGGTCCCTGCCAAACTAGCCTGCCCTCTTTGATAACAATGAGTTCGTCACACATCTGTTGCAGTTCATCCAACAGATGACTGGATATAAAAAAGGCATAATTCGCTGAATCACGTAGCTGAAGCACGATATCTCTCAGCTCCCGCATTCCCATAGGATCAAGCCCATTAGACGGTTCATCCAGCAATAAAAGCTCAGGAGCACCCAGCATGGACTGCGCAATACCTAGCCTTTGCTTCATTCCCAGCGAATAGGTTTTCACCTTGTCATCTCCCCGTGTTTCCAGTCTCACCTTTGTAAGCAACTCTTCAATATGTATCTCCCGATCTGAGGGCACAATCTCAGAGTGTAACCGTGACAAATTGCGCAAAACCTGTCTGCCTGTCATATAATCAAAAAAGACCGGAGATTCAATGATAGCCCCCACCTTGGACAGCGCCTTTTCCCGATCCGTCTGTACATCATATGAAGCTATCTTTACAGAGCCGCTGGTTGGCTGCATTAATCCGGTCATGATTCGCATCATTGTAGTTTTACCAGCTCCATTAGGTCCGATGAATCCATATATCTTCCCTTTCTGAAGCTTAAAGGAAACACGGTCTAACAAATGCCTTTTCCCCATTCTTTTCGTTACCTGACTGACCTCCAGTAAGGAGTCTGACATACTATTCCCTCCATCCATAACAAATCACAACAAAGTTCCAACGCGTGCATTTGATATGTAAGATCATGATGGACAACACATACTTCACTTAACAATGAAACATATTATTTATTCAATTTAAAAATATCACATGTTGCGAAATGCAAACAACTTTCTTTATATGTAAAATATAATAATAATGATACATCAATTCCATTTATCTTAATTAATGGTCATTAATTTTCGTGATGATCTCTTTGTCTTTACACTGCAAAAAAGGTAGCCCTTCGGTAAACGTTCTACCTCAGGGCTACCCTCTATATAAAATAAACTGTTTTCTATCCAGTAACTACTAACCTGTCACCTACTCCAGTTCAACCCACTCGCCAAGCAATACATCCAGCTCCGCTTGCAGTCGCTCACGCGCGTCCCACAGCTCCGCCATGTATATCGTGTCGTCGCTTGTGCCGAGCAGCTCCAGCTCGGCATCCGCCGCCGCCAATTCTGCTTCTTTGGCGGCGATGGCCCGCTCCAACCGCTCGCTGGATGCAGCGGGCGTGCGTGATGGCTTCGCGGCCTTCGCTTCGCGTGCCCCAGACCCGGCAGCGGGCGAGCCCAAGCGACCTGAGCGTGCACGGCTCGCATCGTCTTCCGTAGTCGCTCCCGTATGCGCAGCCGCCCCCATGCCATTGCTCGCTACACTGGAATGTACAGCTGAGCCCGAGCCAGAGCCGCCACCCGATGCGGCTCTGCTTGCAGATGTCGGGCGTGTCCCGGTATCCCCCTCGCTCTGTAGACGAGCGTTCTCCAGCTCACGCTTCTTCGCTCGGTACTCATCAAAGCTGCCTAGATAAAAGGTCAGCTTTCCATCCTCCAGCTCCCACACGCGCCCTGCCAGCTTATTCACAAAGTAGCGGTCATGTGAAATCGCCAGCACCGTTCCCGTGTAGGTGTCTAACGCTTCCTCCAGCGCCTCGCGTGAGTCAATATCCAGGTGGTTCGTCGGCTCATCCAGCACCAACAAATTTGGCTTTTTCATGACCAGCAACGCCAGCCGCAAGCGGGACCATTCACCACCGGACAGCATGCTCACGGGCTTAAACACATCGGCACCGTAAAATAAATACTTCGCTAGCAACCCGCGTGCCTCGCCTTCTTCCACCCCTGCTTCCTCCTTGAAGTAGGCAAGCACAGTTGCCCGGCTATTCCGTTCTCTTTCTTGCTGCGCCAAATATCCGTACTCCACGCGCGCACCCCACTGGACCGTGCCTGCATCTGCGCTTTCCTGACCAAGCAGCAGCTTGAGCAACGTCGTTTTGCCTGACCCATTATCACCCAGCAAGGCCACCTTTTCGCCGAATTCCAGACTACCCGTTGCCCCGTTTAATATCTGTCGCTCTCCATAGGCTTTAACAATTTCTTCAAACTGCAGTACCCGGCGACCGGAACGATCCTCCAGCTTTAAGTGAAATTCCGCCCCCTGCGGGTCCAATACAGGCCGCTTAACCAGCTCCATGCGCTCCAATGCCTTACGAATGGAGGCTGCCTTTTTGAAAAACTTTTCGTTATCGCCATTGCGACCCCACTCTTCAAAACGCCGAATGGCCTCTTTCATCTTTTTGATCCGCTTTTGCTGTTCCTTATAATCTTCAAATTGCAGTAGCAATCGTTCTTCCTTTTCCTTAACATAGCCGCTGTAGTTCGTATAATACGTAAACGCCTCGCCATCCTCAAGCTCAATCATTTTAACGGCGACCCGATCCAGAAAATAACGATCATGAGATACAACCACACACGCACCTGTATAGCCCTGCAAAAATTGCTCCAGCCATTCCAGCCCTTTCAAATCCAGATGGTTGGTCGGCTCATCCAACAGCAGCAAATCCGGTCGTCCGATGAGTTGTGATGCCAGCGCTATTTTTGTTTTCTCTCCACCCGACAGCGAGCCGAAGCTGCGCGTATACATGCCTTTGGGAATACGCAGCCCATCCGCTACCTGGTCAATGTTTGCATCCATTTCATAGCCGCCATTGCGTTCAAACCGTTCCTGCAAGGCAGCATACGATTGCAGTAGCTTCTCCAGAAGGCTCGCATCCGCTGCCACAACCGGATCTGACATTTCCCGTTCCAGTGTGGTCATCTGATTGCGGCAATCCTTCAGCTCACGATAGGCGTAAGCCAGCGTTTCGTACACGGTGAAGCTCTCAAACTCCGCCGGAATTTGCGGTAAATAGCCGATTTTCGTATCCTTGGCGATGACGAGCTGCCCTTCATCTGGGCGGGACAAACGTGCAATTAGGCGTAATAGGGTGGTTTTACCGCTTCCGTTACGGCCGATGAGCCCCACCTTTTCTCCCGTATGAATATCAAACGATGCACCATCCAAAATCAGATTGGCAGCGTGGTATTTTTTCAATTGTTGACCGTTTACTATATACATGTTCAGGCTCTCCTTTATTTAGGAAGACCCTTACCCGGGTAACACAAAAAGAGCCGCAGGAGCAACCCCGCGACTCTTCGGAAGATACAGAAATCCGTTCGAGTTAAGGTAGGCGTCTTCTCGCGATGTTTACAACCGTATGATTAAAATTGGACAGACTTCTCCCGTTGTATGGAAAAGCATGAACAATGCCAGCCATAGCAATCGGCAGCTGGCTAATACGGTTGTTCAGCATCTCGTGATTCACCTACCTCACCTCCTTCTTCATAATTGTGTGTAGTATAACATGTTTGCTCGTATTATGAAAGAGGACGATGGTCCATCGAGCTATGAAACAGAGTGGTGTCCTCTGACAGCCTGCGAAGTCCCGGCTCTGGTAATCGAAAATACGCCGCAGACGAAAGCAACAATCACAAATGCCCCACCTACCCAAGCGTTAGTGGCAACAGATTCACTATTCTCAATCACTACTCCTCCCAAGGCAGAACCGAGAGCGATCCCGACCTGGAGCGCGGAGAAATTAAAGCTTTGCTGAATACTACCCGATTCGGGTGCATTTTCAATAAGATAACTTTGCATCGGGGGCGACAAGGCCCAACTCAGTATGCCCCAGATAATCAGTAGCGGCGCAAATACATAAATCGAGTGAATTGAGAATGGCAGCAAGAACATCACGGCGATAAACACGCCTACGACGACTAGAATACTTTTCGCTGTGCCGAACCGATCTGCCAAAGAGCCGCCAATAAAACCACCGCTCACTGCCGCCAGCCCAAAGACAAAATAGGCCACACTAACCCATGAAGCGTTCAAGCCCATCATATTTTCTAAAAACGGAGTGAAATACGCATATAACGTGTAATGGCCCGCCAGTGTCAGCGTGGTCACCAAATGAGCACTGATGACTTTAACATTTTTTAAAGATTTCAACTGATCACGCATAGGTACAACATGTTCTGTCGGAATCCGCTCCATAAACAAGTTGATAACGATCATAGCAACGACCGTCAATAAAGCAATGATCAGGAAAAGCACCCGCCAGCCAAATGCATTTCCAATCAGCACCCCGGCTGGAATACCTAGAACGATGGAGGAGCTAACCCCCATGGAGATGACACCGAGGACACGGGCCTGATAAGCCTTGGACACCACTTTGACTGCAATGGTCAGTGACAATGTAACGATCAGCGACCCGCTTGCAGCGGTAATGATACGGGATACAAACAAGACTGCATAATTCGGACTCCAGAAGGCCAGCAGACTTCCCAGAATAAAAATAAACATCGACCACAGGTACAGTCGTTTTCGTTCAATTTTGGCTGTCAACGCCAACAGAGTTGGCCCAGCAATAGCATACACGAGCGCATAGATCATGATAAGCTGTCCTGCCGTGCTTACGGAGACATTCAAATCCTGTGCAATTTGGGGTAGCACGCCACCGATAATCAGCTCCACCAGCCCCACCGTAAAGGTCGCAATCGTTAAAATAACTACTTTGAAGTTCATTACATTAGCTCCTTTGCTGTCATGTAAATTCCCTCGTATTACGCAAAAAAATCCTGACCACAAGAAATGTACAAGACGTACACTTTTTGTAATCAGGATTTATCGGTTCCTGGTAGAGACCCTCAAACCATATTATTGAGGTTATACAAATGGGGCATTCATTTATTACGCATTCACGAAGGTTATAGCTATTACTATAAAGGAGCCTGTGGCTAAGTTCAACCCCCTACAGCCGCAAAAATTCGCTCATAGCATGATCTGACAGATAAGGTAGGTACTCATGACCGTATTCGTGATACAGGAGTATTTCCTTGTCTGATACGATTTTATTGTACACCGCAAACTGCGTGGAAGGCGGACAGATGATGTCCGACAGTCCTGTCACAAACAACACACGACCACGAATACGATCTGCCAAATGTTGAATATCAATGTAGCCTAGTCGGTGAAAGAGCTCCTCCTCGCGCAGATGGTTCGGATCAAACCAACGAAAATAATAAACCAGTTCTTCATATGCAGATGTAGTGGCATCCAGCATCCAGGCTCTTTTATAGTCCGACAGAAACGGATATACCGGAACTGCCATACGGACACGCGGCTCCAATGCAGCGCAGGCAACCGTCAAGGCCCCTCCCTGGGAGCAGCCAAATGCGCCGATCCGTTCAGGGTCGACCTGCTCCATAGACATCAGAATGCGCACCGTCTGTACCGTATCCAAAAATACATTGCGGTAATACAACCGATCCGGGTCCGGGTCGTCAATCCCTCGGATGATATGGCCGCGTACCGTCGTTCCCTGAACCTGCAAATTGTCCTCGGACAGCCCACCTTGCCCCCGGCAATCCATGGCCAGCACAGTGAATCCGTGTGCCGCATAGCTTACCTTGTCGAACCAGTCGCCACTGTCGCAGGAATATCCATGAAACATGGCCAAAGCTGGCCCTTGTTCCGTAAGGTGCTTGGGACGAGCCAGCTTCCCATGAACCTTTGCTCCGCCCACTCCAGTAAAATATAGATGGTAACACTCCACCATCGGAGAGATAAAATCAGCAGGCTCCAGTGTATAATCAAGCGGCTGCCGCTCCAGCTCCTGTAATGCCCGTTCCCAGTATGCGTCAAAATCCGGTGGCTTCGGGTTACTCCCCATATATGACTGCAATTGCTGTAAAGACATATCCTCCGGCATTCAAGTTCCTCCTACATCCGGCCTGACTCACGGTCGTCTGCGACCACTTCATCCGTTGCGATGACATACTTCATAATGTCGGACACTGTCGTGTATGCAATACCTACATACGTGTCAGCGGCTCCATAATAAATCGCAATCCGCCCGGTGTCCGCATCATGCAGCGTAGCACACGGGAACACCACATTCGGCACAAAACCCCGTTCTTCGTACCATTCCTCCGGAGTCAGCACGAAATTAGAGGAACGATATTTAACTTTAGATGGATCATCCAGGTCAAGAACGGCTACGCCCATACTGTATACCAGCCCATTGCACGTGCCTGTCACCCCGTGGTAGAACATCAGCCAGCCCTCTGTCGTCTCAATCGGAGCCGGTCCGCCGCCAATCTTTACCGATTGCCACCAGCCCTGTCCGCCCTTGCTCATGACATGACGGTGCTTGCCCCAATAGACCAAGTCAGGACTTTCACTCAGAAAAATGTCGCCAAATGGTGTATGTCCGCTGTCGCTCGGACGGGATAGCAACATAAAGTTTCCGTTTAGCTTGCGGGGCAACAGCACACCATTACGATTAAACGGCAGGAACGGATTTTCCAATCGTACAAAGCTTTTAAAATCCTTCGTTTGTGCTATCCCCAATGCTGCACCGTAAAAATCTGTACACCAGATGATATAATACGTGTCCTCCACGCGAACCAGACGCGGATCGTAAGCATAATTTGGCTGGTAATCGTTCCCTTCCTCATCAACCAAATGCAAACGTTCTGTGTCAATGTCCCAAGCCAACCCGTCGTCACTCCAGCCTAGGTGCAAATGCGGACGTCCATTAATCGTTTCAGCCCGGAATACTCCTACAAACCGTCCCTCATACGGAGCTACTGCACTGTTGAAAATACGGGCAATGCCCGGTACCGGATTCCGTCCAATGACCGGATTCTCACTATGTCTCCATACCGGAGCCTCACTGCCTTCAGGCTTATCCTGCCACGGCATTTCCGGCAGACTACCTCCCACAATTCGTACGCTATCTACTCCCAAATCCACATTCAATTTATTCATACGTGTATTCCCCTCTCACCGAGATATTTGATTCACCAAATTTTCTATTTCGCCATTGTTCTATTTCACCGAACCCTGCGCGAAACCGTTATAGATATATTTTTGTAATGATAAAAACGCAATCAGCGTCGGAATAATGGCAATGATTATGCCCGCGCTAATGACTTCCCATTGCGAGCCATATGGCCCTTTAAACTTGAACAGCGCCGTCGATATGACCTGAAGGCTTGTTTTGGGCATATACAGGAACGGGGTGTAAAAGTCGTTGTAAATATTAACGCCCTTGATAATGATCACCGTCACAATGGCAGGCTTCAGCAGGGGCAAGATAATGCGCCAGTAGATCGTCAGATAGGAGGCCCCATCCAGCATGGCCGATTCATCCAGCGCCACCGCGATGGAATCCAGAAATTGCAGAAAAATATACACCGCAATAATATCCGTTCCCAAATACAGCAAGATCGCCGCCCAAGGCGTGTTAAACAGCTCCAGCTTGTTGATTATTTGGAATGTCGACACCTGTGTCGTCACCCCCGGAATGAGCGTGGCGAGCAAGAACGCACCCAGCATGAGACTTTTGCCCTTAAATTTAAAACGGTTCAAAATATACGCGATCATGGAACCGGTCAACGTAGCTCCGATGATCGAAATCAACAGGATAAAAGCTGTGTTTACAAATCCGGTCAGCATATTTCCGTTGATAAAGGCTTTGGTATAGTTAGCCCAATTCAGCCAGTTTACGGGGGGAGTCAGAGGACTGGTTGCCGCATATTCAGCCTTCGTCTTCAAAGATGCAAACAAAATTACGACAATCGGTAGCAGTGCAATGAACGCACCTAGTAGTAGCGCGGCATACTTGATGCTGCTACCCAGTATTCTTTTCAGCTTATACATGATTAGTCCTCCTCTCCCCGAATTAGCAACCGTTGAAGCAGTGTGACAGCAATCACGATCAGCAGCAGAACGACCGCCATCGCTGAGGCCAAACCGACCTTGCTGTATTTGAATGCCACATCAAGCGTCTGAATGACGAATGTTTCACTGCCGTTGGAGCCACCGGTCATAATATACGGGATGTCGAACGCACTGATCGCCCCGCTAATCGCCAAGATGAGATTCAACTGCAAAATCCGCTTGATACTCGGCAAAATAATAGAGCGGAATTGATGCCAGCGGTTAGCCCCGTCTATATCAGACGCTTCATACAGATCACTGGATATGGAGGAAATCGCACCGAGAAACACGATAAAATTAAAGCCCATGTATCTCCAGATCGACGTGCCAGCCAGCGAAATATTGATAATCTCCGGGTTGCCCAGCCACAGCTTGACATACGAACCCAGCCCCATCGCCTGAAGCAGTGTATCAAGGGTACCGTCTGGCTTAAAAAAGAATAGAAAAATAAAACCAATAGCTACCCCGTTCATCAGGGAAGGAAAAAACAAAACGCCTTTAAAGAAATTTTTAAACCAGGTTTGAAAGCTAAGAATGGTTGCAAAATAAAGGGCCAGCCCCATCTGTACAAAGGTGGCTACAAAGTAATACAGACTGACTTTAAACACCGAGAAATACTCGGGGTCGGTAAAGATTTTGATATAGTTTTCAAAGCCCACATATTCCAGACGCTTACTATAGCCGTTCCAGTCCGAAAAGCTGTACTTAAACATATTGATCACTGGCAAGTACGCAAAAGTGATCAGCAGCGCTAGCGGAATAAACGAAAAGGCAACAATAATCGCCAATCTTTGTTTGGAGTAGCTGAGATTCGAAAATTTTAACATGCTGCACCTCCTGGCTGTCCGTCCATCTACTATTACGTCGATCCTTTCTTTTCGTCAGTTCAGATGGCTATTTTGCTTCCTTTGCAGCCACTTCAGCACGCGCCTTCACCCATGCGTCGTTCAGATCCTTCATAATGGTGTCATACGATTCCGGGCGGTTACCGACTGCTGCCTCAATAATGCGTTTTTTGAAGTCAGGCTGCCACAAGCCGATTTCTCCCTTTTTGTCGATTTTATCGACAATCCCTTCCTGTCCTTTTGGAGATGGAGTAAGCGTTTCAAAAACGACTCCCTGATCTTCGTATTGTTTCAAAATGCTAGGCATTGGGGCACCCTTCAGCGGGCTAATGCTACCTGCCTGCTCTACGGCATAGTTGGACTTTTCGGTAAACCAATCCACCCAGGCACGGGCCGCCGGTTTATTTTCACTGTTTACGTTAATACCGAGGTTAAAATCACCAGCCAGAGGCACAAGCACCTTGGAGGCATTCGTCGGGAAAGGCATAAAACCGATATCATCCTTGTTAGAAGCTGTGCTTTTGATCTGGTCAATCGCCCAAGAGCCAAGCACCATCGTACCGATTTTGCCTTGAGCGAGATCCGCCTTGGAGGTCTCCCAATCTGTAGTCGTTGGATCTTTTTCAATCAGGCCTTTTTTAGCCGCATCGTACAGGACCTTATACAGTTCATAGTGGGGCTGGCCCTTCGTGAAATTGTCATCTGTATTCGGTTGTGTGACATTCACATATTCCTTTGTACCCGCCAATGTTGCCAGACTAGACTCCCACTGGGTCAGTGCCCAACCAGAGGCATAGTTCGTAAACAGCGGTACCGCCTTGGTTTTGTCCTTAATCTGCTGTAACGCTGTCAGGAATTGGTCCGGTGTTTTGGGAAGCTGCGTGATTCCTGCGTCCTTGAACACCTTTTTGTTATAAATCACACCAGAGTAAACCATCGCAATTGGAATACCGTAGCTGTTATGATCCACCGTACGTTCTTCAAGGCCGGTATACTTGTTTTTCATCTCCTCATAAGTACCCAGCGGCTCGAAAAAGTTGGGCAGCTCTTCAACTGGAATACTGCCAGGAATCAGCAAAACATCTCCATAATCCCTGGTCCCCATCCGGATTTTAATTTGACCCTCATAATCGGCCAATGCCTGAAAATTGACCTTCACGTTCGGATAAAGTTTGTTAAATTCCTTGGCGTAATCCTGAAATACGGTATCCACAATATCAGTCCGCTGTGTGATAACCGTAATTTCACCTTCCACACCCTTCGGATCAGAGCTGGCAGCTGGCTCATCCTTCTTTGAGGTACAGCCAGTAAACAGCCCCGCTAACAAAACCACGGATAGTAATGACATCAAAACCTTGGACAACTTCATGAGACGACCCCTCCTGTTGTTTTCAAATAAGGTTATCGTTAAAGTAACAAAATCATTTTATTATGTTAGCGCTTACTGTGTCAATTACAATATTCTTTTTGTAAAGTGGAATGGGTCACATCTTATGAAAAAACACCAATTTAGCATGGTTGACAGTTTACAAACAGCTAGATATGATACTCCTGTAAAGTTAACGATAACTTAATAATTTATTTTCCGAAGGAGGCTTTGTCTCTTGGAAACATTACTGGACGAAATTAGACAGGAATGGAAGGAACACATACTCCCATTCTGGCTTGGACTGAAGGATGAGACACACGGTGGGTTTTACGGCGAGGTGGACGTGGATCTGCACATTCATAACCAAGCCGACAAAGGAGGGATTGCCACTGCACGGCTACTCTGGTCATTCTCGGCGGCTGCCCGTGTAACAGGGGAAGATACCTATGCAGAAGCCGCACGACATGCATTCACATTCCTGCGAGATCACCTGCTTGATCCATTACATGGAGGAATGTACTGGATGGTGGACTACACCGGGCAACCCGTGGACACGTGCAAGCATGTATACGCGCAGGCATTCGCGATCTATGCGATAGCAGAGTATGCACGTGCCACAGACGACCCGAATGCATTACCACTAGCTATGGAGCTGTTCCACCTACTGGAGCAAAAAGGATATGATCCCACCCGGCAGGCATACGGCGAACAATATGACCGCTCGTGGAACATGCAGCCTAATGAGCTACTCAGCGAAAATGGGGTTACCGCGCATATCACCATGAATACGCATATTCATGTTTTGGAGGCGTACACCCAATTGCTGCGCGTCTGGCCAAATGAAGAGGTTCGAGATGCACTGACGAACGTACTGGATATTTTATATCATCGTGTTTACGATGCTTCTGCTCGACGACTGGGGGTATTTTTCGATCGTGAATGGCGCTCTCTGCTTGACCTGACCTCATATGGTCACGACATCGAAGCCAGCTGGTTGATTGAGGACGCTATGAGTGTGTTGGGTTATTACCCGTCAGAATACGTGGATATGGTGATGGATATTGCCAATGCGGTAGCAGAGCGCGCTGTTCAGCCAGACGGATCGCTCATCAATGAGCGGGAAGGAGAGCGGGTAGACACCTCACGTATCTGGTGGGTACAGGCCGAGGGAATGGTTGGTTTTTATAATGCGTTTCAACGTACAAAAGACGAACGTTTTTTGCAAATTGTGAAAAATCTATGGTCCTATACCCGGCAACATATCATCGATCCGCGCCCCGGAGGCGAATGGTTCTGGTCAGTTCAAGCGGATGGTAAGCCTGATGCGAGAGAGATTGCAGGACCTTGGAAGTGCCCTTATCACAACAGCCGATTTTGCATAGAAATGCTAGAAAGGATGGAAAACCAATGATCCATAGCAAATATAATGAGCTGCGGTTGCAGCAAGAGGAACTGATTACACGCCCCAATGAGGTTAAAACTACCTTTTATAATGGTATCTACGAACGCTACATCTACCCAGTGCTCACACGCCATCATGTTCCACTTCACTGGCGGTTCGATCTGGATGCGCAAACCAATCCCTTTTTCATGGAGCGGCTGGGTGTAAATGCGGCATTGAATCCAGGGGCGATCTATCATGAAGGAAAATACATTCTTGTTTCGCGCACCGAGGGACTGGATCGAAAGTCATTTTTTGCTTTGGCAGAGAGCGATAACGGCATTGATCAATTTCGATTCATTGACGCTCCCCTCGTATGGGAGGATATCGACCCGGAAGAAACAAATATGTACGATATGCGATTGGTAAAGCATGAAGACGGCTGGATTTACGGTATTTATTGCTCGGAAAAAAAGGACCCTGACGCACCACCCCACGATACCTCCAGTGCTGTCGCTCAGGCCGGACTGGTCCGCACTCGTGATCTTCGTACATGGACCCGGCTTCCCAACATCACTACCCAGTCCCCACAGCAGCGCAACGTTGTCCTGCACCCTGAATTTGTGGACGGTCAATATGCCTTCTATACTCGTCCCCAGGACGGGTTTATTTCCACCGGTTCAGGCGGAGGCATCGCCTTCGGCCTGTGCAAAGATATTACACAACCCGTGATTGAACACGAAACCGTCATTGATGAGCGCTGTTATCATACGGTGTACGAAGCCAAGAACGGACAGGGGCCTGCCCCGATCAAAACCAGTCGCGGCTGGATTCATATCGCTCACGGGGTACGCAATACAGCCGCCGGACTACGGTATGTGCTGTATACCTTTGCCACCAGTCTGGAAGACCCTACGCGCGTCATCGCCAAGCCCGGTGGACACTTTCTGGCTCCTTATGATGAGGAACGCGTGGGCGACGTTTCGAATGTTATTTTTTGCAACGGGGCTGTTGTTAACGAGCAAGATGAAGTCTTTATTTACTACGCGTCCAGCGATACCCGTATTCACGTAGCGACGACCACCATCGCTCGGCTGGAGGACTACACCTTCAATACACCATCCGATCCCTTGCGCTCTCTCGGCAGCGCCGCTGTTCGCCGCGAGCTAATTCATCACAATGAAGCGCTATTACAAGCACACTCCCGTCCTTCCCAGCGGACATAAGCCGCAGGCTTTATCCTGCTTGCGGAACCATGTATACTATCCATAGAACAACTGTTACCCGCAGGCTAATAGTTGTTCTATGGGCAGCTACGCTGCTAAGTTTTTTGGATTTTACAGGCGGCTAAGCTACTGATATATTCCCCAGCATTTTGCATCCATTCTCTGGATTAGGCAAAATGCTTATCTTTTTAAAATTGGAAGGCGGAACAGGAATGAAGAGCAACGTTACGATGCGGGATATTGCAGATAAGCTGGGAGTAAGCAGCGTGACCGTGTCGAAGGCGCTCAATGACAAGGATGGGGTTAGCGAGGAGCTAAAAGAGCGTATTAAGACGCTCGCGGGCGAAATGGGTTATCGTTTCAATACCGTTGCCAAGTCCATGAAGGAGGGCTTCACCTATAACATAGGTGTTGTCATTCCTGAACGTTTTACTGGCCCCGGCCAATCGTTTTATCTGCACATCTACCAGCAAATTTCACGAGCACTGGAGCCATACGGCTACTATGGCATTCTTCACATCCTTCATCGCGAAGACGAAGAACAGCTTAATCTGCCACGTATCTATTACGACCGCAAGGTGGACGGCTTCATTCTCCTGGGTCAAGTGAGCAAGCCATATATCGAGCTGATACAAACCATGGATCTACCCAAAATGTTTCTCGATTTTTATGATGAACATGCCGATATCGACTCCGTGGTGACGGATAATTTCTACGGAGCCTATGAGCTGACCAACTATTTGATCGCCCAGGGGCATCGTGATATTGCATATGTAGGCAATATCTATTCCACCAGTAGTATTCAGGATCGTTTCCTCGGCTACTATAAATCCTTGCTGGAGCACAGACTGCCCCTCCGTAACGAGTGGGTGCTCAGTGACCGGGACGACGAAGGTGCTTTTGTTGAAATGGAGCTGCCTCAGCCGCTACCGACTGCCTTTGTATGTAACTGCGATCAGGTCGCTCACAATCTGGTACACAAGCTCATTGGTCTGGGATACCGCGTGCCTGAGGACTGCTCTGTGGTCGGATTTGACAACGATGTATACGCCACTCTTATTGTTCCGCAACTGACCACAGTCGGCGTAGACATCGAGCAGATGGCACGTACTGCGATTGATTCGATGATGAAAAAAATAAGTCATCCCGGCGGCCGCTTTGGTCGAGTCCTCGTACAGGGTCATATTGTATATCGTGATTCCGTACAGCCCATCCAGAGACCATGATCAACACACACTTTACTTGGGGACAGGTCACCCCTACCCCAATATTCCACAATCAAAAGCCGCTCAGCATGTCGCTGGAGCGGCTTTTGACGTTCATAAATTCTGCAGTATGATCTCGTACTCACTTTCAATGGTGGATTTTGCAAAATCCTGGATTAGGAGCGCTGGGCGACAAAGGAATTGCCCGCCCGATTGAGAATCGGCAGCATCCGCATTTCCTGCCCCATTGAGGCTTGGCAAAATGGACAAGCTGGCTCGTTCAAAAAGGTGAAATCCGTTCGCATCCAACCGTTGCAACCCTCGTTTGTACACGACCAAATAGCCGTATTTTCCTCTGGAATGATTTCCGGGGCCTGGCGTCTGTACATCTATATCCCCCCTCGGTTTTTATAGGGTAATATCCCCTGTCGACTTACTGTTAATTTCTATCAATGCCAGTATTTTGCAAAATTCGATTCCAGTCGCTCCGAAGTGCAAGATATAGACGAACTAAACCATTTCGATCTATATCTTGTTCATTGGAATTCGCTTATTGAATTTTTGCAAAATCCTCACCTGTGCGGGTATTAATATGCTCCAACCTCCAAAAAATATGCGCAATTTACCAAAATGTTTATTTACGGATAGCCTTAGTCCAGAAGCCGCCATGAAACTGCTTCGGCTCTACCGTAATGACAAAAGCCTTAGGGTCCAGCTCCAGAATGGACTGATACAGCTTATTCTGATTTTTTCGTTTAGCCAAAATTTCCATTACCAGGCGCTCTCCATCACGTCCACTGCCCAGCCAGGCTGTAACGCCGTATCCTTTGTCCCGCAGCGCATTGGCAATTCCTCCATTGATCTCATTGCTGATCACCTTAACGGTGACATAACCGAGCGCTATTTTTTCCTCAATCCATGCTCCAATAAGAATGCCCAATGCATAGCCAATGGCGTATACTGCAAGACTTGCCACTTGATCCAGGTACTTAAGCACAACATTCAAGCCCAATACATAGACCGTAACTTCCACGGTGCTAATGAGCGCAGCAATGTACTTCTGTCCTTTCAGCGTCAGAATCATGCGCAGTGTATACGCCGATACGTAAATAATTTGAATAACGAGAATAAACAATAAAATTTTGAGCATGCGCTCACTCCCCACTTCACGTTCTGATTTAATCCGTATCCAACATTATACCCCCGTCTGTGATATACAGCCTCTGGTTTCGTATTACCCTCGCTCGGGTAATGACTAACTACAGCATGCTGAATGAAAGTTCGATCACATAAGGAGGGCTATAACATGAAGGATAACGGAACTAGCGATAAAATCAAAGGTAATGTGAACAAAGCCAAAGGTGAAATCAAGGACCAAATCGGGAACGCTACCGATAATAAGTCCCTTCAAGCCGAAGGCAAACTGGATAAGGTCAAAGGCCATCTTCAGGAAACAGCAGGCAAACTGAAGGACGGCAAATAATCCTGAATGGATAACCTCGACGCACTGTTTTACCAACAAGTCTCGCTGTCTTGTGCAGCGGGCTTGTTTTGTGTTGTTCGGATACTTTTGGAAAAACTTTTGCGCAAACAGGGCAACTTTTACGGTTGCTGTTGCGTCTAACCAATATAAGCACAACCCATAATGACTCTCCAAGCTGTTGGATTTTGTAGGCATTAATGTTACTCTAGTCTATGAACCAGGCTATAATTCTTAAATAAAGGGGTAGACCAACGAATGAAATCACTGAAATCTATCAAAAAACCTGTCATCATCACTGCCGTATCCGCCTTGGCCATATCCGGGGCTCTTTTCAGCCAATCCACATATGCCGCACAAGTGACTAAGCCGATCCAAGCAGTATATAACAATATCAAAATCATCTACAACGGAACCGAGGTTCCTTATGATGCCAAAACAGAACCATTCCTGCTGGATGGCGTAACGTATATCCCACTGAAGCTGGCAGGTACAGCTTTGGATAAAAAGGTAACATGGGATGGCACAAACAAACGCGTAGTCATTGCCGACAACGGCGTCCCGATTGATCAATCTACAGTGACGGCGTTGAACAACCAGATTACGACGCTGACTCAAGAGCTCAACACAGCGAAAGCAGCGAACACAACGAAGGACGCTACCATTGCTCAATTGCAAAAAGACAACCAGACGCTAAAAGATGAAGCAAGCAAAAATAGCTCTAGCTCCTTGAAAGATCTTCAAAAGAAGCTGAACGATGATCACAGGGATGACTACAACACCAACTCGGATATCACTCTGGATGGTAACAAAAACGATATTACGGTGACCATCGAAATGACAAAATCCAGATGGACTGAGTTATCTGACAGCAGAAAGGAAAGCTTCCTGGAGGACATCGTGGAAGATATTTTGAAAGAGTATAAAGATGCCGATGTAGAGGGTACGGTTAAAAACTCCAGTAATAGAGATAAAATGGCGACCTTCACAACCAACAGCAGAGGAGATGTTACTTTGAAGGATGTAGCTTCTTCCTTGGATGCAAGTACGATTCAACGTGATTTGGTTAATAGATATGGCAATTACGCTGGCGTTGGCTTTGATTTCACAGTAAGAGGCGACAGCAGTGAAGCTAGCGTGGATGTATATGTAAAGACTGACGCTTGGAACAATACACTTACTAATGCGCAAAGAAACTCTCTTATAGAGAATGTTCTTTATGAGCTTAAAAACAGAAACTCGGTATCTCGAGTAGTGGGTAAAATTAAGTCTAGCGAAAACAGCAACACGATAACTTCGTTCTAAATCGCACTTTTTTCAAAAAAGCGACAAAGGCCCTTAAGCCTTTGTCGCTTTTTTATGATGTACAAGCAACATACATTCCACTACTTAATTAATCTGCCAACAGAAGTAATATATTTTATATAATCTTCATCCGCATTGGTTGTATCGATATTCATTGTATAAACCAAATTACCAGGACTGGTTATTTTAACTTTGTAAAACATACTGGGTTTAGAATAAGGATATACACTATAGGTCCCTTTGCTATAAACAATCATAGGATTAAAGTCAATTTGCTTGAAGGCGGGCGATAAGTCGCTCTTATACGTAGCATGAATATTCAATACACCTTGCCTTTGATCCCAGCCAAAGGAAAAAAGATCAAATGCATTCGCGTCAATGACTTGGGCCAAGTCTTGTCCCTTGAACCTCATAAGAACTGGACTTTCTGTAAAGCTATCATGCCTTAGCTTCAATAAGCCACGCTTGGAATCCCACTCCATCTGCGCATCTGTATCTTTCAACAAAATGGAAACTGGTAAAAACATCGCGTTGCTTTTCATGATGGGGACTGTGTCCATTGTCACTGGCTTACCGTTAACCGATATTTCGGGTGATCCGATCGTAGTCGTTACATTACGGCCTAGCAAATCAACAGAAGCCGTTTTGTTCGCTGCATTATAAGTTACTTTGCCGCCCAGTATATCTTCAGCCGCTTGGAGTGGTATAAACAGTCTGCCCTTCGGATCCACAAAGGGAGGGGCAGGATAAGTGTATAAAACGTAATGATCATTGACCTTTAGGTGTATGGGCGTTTGGCCTTGAGCTTGAGCTGATGCCCAATTCGTGTTTGTAGCACCCAAACTCAATACAATCATAAGACAGATTAGTAACCTAATTTTCATAATCATAATACCCTCCTCGTTATTGTTCGTTACCAGTGTATCGTCACAAAAATATCATTTCAACCATAATTTACAACATATACCCAAAAATAAACATTAAATTTTACATATAATAGTATATAATGGATTAAACTGCAAAACAAAAAGAGAGTACAGAATTGCACTCTCTTTGGATAAAGCATATAAAAGTAAGGAATATTAATAGGCCAATGCAAAAAGTCCTTTGATGTGGGATAAGTAACGGATGTTACTGCCTTCCTTCATCAAAGTAGCTACAGCGCCTTTCAGTTGGGTGCCATTCGCGCCTACAGTACCGATCGCGTCTGTTCTGCCCAAGCTGCCCAGTGTACCGGAGAATACTGGTGTAAAGCGTTCCATTTTCGCTCCGTTGAAATAAGCGAAGATGTTGTAACCAACTAATTCGCCCATTTGCCAAGCCAACTGTGCAGTTGGAGGGTATGGACGCTCGCCTTCACCCGGGAACACCACTGCGCTGTCGCCAGCGAGGAAGATGTCTTCGTGAGAAGTCGATTGCAGTGCACCATTCACAGTTGCGCGACCACGGTTTACTTCGATACCAGATGCGCCAACCAGTGCATTACCTTGTACGCCGCCTGTCCAGATCAGTGTGTTCGTTTTGATCGAACGTCCGTCTTTCAAGAGAACCTCGTCAGCTTTCATTTCTGTAATCGGAACACCCGCTACGATTTGAACGCCACGTTTTTCAAGGCTTGTTACTGCACGATCAACCAGTGGTTGAGGGAAGCCTGCCAAAATAGATGGTCCAGCTTCTACGCAATACAAGTTGATGTCTTCGTAGTTAATACCTTTTTCGCGACAAATTACAGGCAATTTGTCAGCATATTCACCCACCAGCTCCACGCCTGTCAGACCGCCACCACCGATAACGATTGTAGCGTCTGCTTGGTTACCGGATTGCTTGTAAGCATCCAGACGAGCTTCCACATGTGCACGAATACGATTGGCTTCTGCCACAGATTTCAGCGTGAAGCTATGCTCTTGCAGTCCTGGAATACCAAAGTAAGCCGTTTCGCTGCCCAGGGAAATAACGAGAGCGTCATAGCTCAACGTAGCGCCACTGGCCAAGGTTACTTTTTTATCGTCAGGCTTGATTTCGGAAACAGTATCCACTTTCAGGATAATTTCTTTGTTACGCAGCAGCTTTTCCAAAGGAAGCGCAACAGCTTTTTCGGCAATTGTACCTGCCGCCAAACGGTGCAGTTCCGTAATAATTTGGTGCGACGCAAAGCGGTTAACCACTGTAATGGTTGCTTGGCTAGCGTCCATATGCTGGCGTGCTGTAAGAGCGGCTAGCAATCCGCCGTACCCGCCGCCCAAGATCAAAATTTGCTTCGACATGTCCATCCTCCGTTCTCGATCAGGTAATTATTTGCTTTCGCGTTGGCGCTCATTCAGAATATCCAGGAAAGCCTGGCTGAAACGCAGCGTTTTTTGTACATTCGGATCTTTAAGCATTTTGAGCAGGCCAAACAGACCTACACTGCCGTCCGTAGTTTGTACACGGTCATTTGCTTCAATTGCAGCAGAAGCCAATCCTTTAGCCGAATCTGTAACAGGCTTCACAAACTCTCCCATGGAGCTTTTCATATCTCCGATAAAGACAGGGTCAGTCGCCAGACTGCGAGCTACATCATAAGCGTCGGTCATCAAAGTAACCATCTCAGTCAACTTGGGCAGATTTTCTACCAGCACGGTCAGCGATTGCTGAACCTCCGGTTTCATCAATTGGTCCAATACATCCCGAGACTCTTTGGTAGCTTCCTGTGTTACTGCCACCTCTTGTTGGTTTTCAGACATGCGTGAACGTCCTCCTTTACTGTGAAAATAGAAGTCCATTCCTTTCTCGTAACCTGTATCCATAAACTCTAGCAATAAAACGTTCATCGAATTCACGCCCTTAAACATGCAAGAAGCACAGCTAAAACCGGCCTATACCCTAAAGGGCAAGACTGATTTATCGCAGATGCCAATTGTATATTGCTCAGACGGTATTCTGTTGTTACTGCTGCGGAATATTCCACGAAGCACTCCTTCGTGACTACAACAGGCCGAAACGGAACCCTATACCTCTATATTACACCTTTCACGACACAATCGTCGAAGAAATTTTAAATTTGCACAAATTTCTGCAAAATTTTTATTGTTATTTTAGATAAAAATTAGAATAAGCTCGATTTTTGTCCAAGTTTCCCTTAAAAAAAGGGTCATCTTATGCTAGAGGAGGGTAATAAAGAGAGTGCGTTTTAGTTCGATAATATGAAAATAACACAAAATATATTCATACGGAGGCCCGATCATCACCACTTGTGGGGCAGGTGGACAAGCTGCATTGGCAGCTTATACACTCCAGCAGATGGGCTTTACCAATGTAGCTTTTATCGAAGGCGGAACAACAGCCTGGAAGGAATCCGGCTTTGAAGTAGAACTGTACTAAGGGATCTACGCTCCAAGAGTCACCCTACGTATGTAGGGTGCCTTCAGAAGCATCAGGATTATCAGGTGCCTCGAAATCATCAGGAGACGGTTGCGGTACACCAGACTCAATGAACTCATCTACATCGCGGGCAGCCTTAACTTGATTGCATTCATTGCAAGCACATACACAATTGACCGGCGTCGTGTGCCCCCCTTTTGCCCGAGGCAGTAAATGATCAATCGTGTCACCGTAGCCCCCGCAAAAAAAGCAAGTATAACGGTCACGCTTAAGCACATATTGACGAAATTCCTTGTTGCTATACAGTCTGCGCACGGTGTATGGATTAACAATCACCGCCATACGCTCTCTGACCAGGGTCATGGCCAGATCAAGCTCAATCTCTTGATGCCAGCGTCTCCCCTGGTCGGTTTTGCCTCTTAGCCGAATCATGCCATTGCGATTGAGCCGCAACGCCCGGGTATCCGCAGGCTTCAGCCTGCTAAGCAGATGCCGAACCCGTTGCCGGTGGCGCTCACGCGCTTTGTCCGTGACCGGCTTCCTGCGGGGGTGTTGTGCCTCCATAGGTAGCGACGCCTCCAGGCTGTGCGCAGCCGTATTGGCTTCAAGGCTATGCTGCGTCACGGGAGCAGCCGAGGGATTCGTTTTCTCGCCGGAAGGAGCGGACGTAGCCGCACGTTCTTGCGGGCCCAACCCTCGGCAGGAACGGCAAGGACCACGCCGGGAATAAGGACCAGCCCGGCGACCCGTTCTGCGCTGAAAGTCCGTTAAAGGTTTCATCTCCTGACAATACGTACATTTTTTAATCAGCGGTTTGCTCGCTTCATCCTTGTTCTGCTGCGTTTCTGTCACGTCCACCCCTCCTTTCCTCTGTTGCTCACTCTTCACAGTTTGCCCGAAACCCGAACTATTGTTAAAGTTAGATTCATTTTACCGTTTTCACGTTCTCTTTTCTAGCTACCCGAGTCGTTGTGAACACTCAGGTATAACAAATTTTAATGATTCAGCATACGTTATACAGCGATCCTTGTTCTTCATTCAGCATCATATTGGCCGTCTGACGTTTAGCCCCCCTCACTTGGTGGGTAACTTGTTATATATGAAGGAGGGACGTACATGAAAAGGAACCATACGATGATGCAATTTTTCGAGTGGAATGTCGAAGCTGACGGTTCTCACTGGAAAAAGCTTACCCGCCTGGCGCCGGAACTGAAGGCCAAAGGAATTGACGCGATATGGATTCCACCTGTCACCAAAGGCCAATCGCCCGAGGATACGGGATACGGCGTCTATGACCTTTATGATCTGGGCGAATTTGACCAAAAAGGTGCGGTGCGCACCAAATACGGAACCAGGGAAGACCTGCTGGAGGCTGTTGCCGCCTGTGTTCGCCACGGCGTGTCCGTCTATGTCGATCTGGTCATGAATCATAAGGCCGGCGCGGATGAAACTGAAGTATTCAAGGTCGTCGAGGTCAACCCGGATAACCGCAATGAAGTCATTTCTGAGCCCTTTGATATCGAAGGCTGGACTAAATTTACGTTCCCCGGCCGTCAAGGTCAGTATTCCACATTTCAATGGAACTTTGAACATTTTAACGGAACCGATTACGATGCAAGCCAGGACCGGACAGGAATCTATCGTATTTTAGGTAAAAATAAAAGCTGGAGCGAAAATGTAGATGATGAATTCGGCAATTATGATTATTTAATGTTCGCCAATATTGACTATAATCATCAGGATGTGCGCAAAGAGATGATCCGTTGGGGGAAATGGCTGGTAGATACTCTGCAATGCAACGGATTCCGTCTGGATGCAATCAAGCATATTAATCATGAATTTGTACGAGAGTTTGCTACAGAAATGATTAAAAAACGCGGGCAGGATTTTTATATGGTAGGCGAGTTTTGGAAACCGGATCTGGAATCGTGTCAAAAGTTCCTGGATACCATTGATTATAAAATCGACCTGTTTGACGTATCCCTCCACTACAAACTACATAGCGCTTCCTTGGGTGGCAAGGATTTCGATTTAAGCACCATTTTCGAGGATACGCTTGTTCATACCCATCCCCTGAACTCGGTTACTTTTGTCGATAATCATGATTCCCAGCCGCATGAAGCGCTCGAATCCTGGGTGGAGGACTGGTTCAAGCCTAGCGCCTATGCACTCATCTTGCTGCGCAAGGACGGTTATCCCTGTGTGTTCTACGGCGATTACTACGGTATCCAGGGGCAAACGCCCGTGAAAGGCAAGCAAGCTGAGCTAGACCCGCTTCTATATGCCCGGTACCATAAAGCTTATGGTGAGCAAAAGGATTATTTCGATGATCCCCATACGATTGGATGGGTTCGTCAAGGCGTGCCTGAGCTGGAAGGCTCCGGATGTGCTGTGGTGATCACCAACGCAAATGACGGAGAAAAGCGCATGTTCGTAGGCAAACAACGTGCAGGGGAAGAATGGATGGATTTGACCGGACATCACGATCATACCGTAAAAATTGAGCAGGATGGCTACGGCATATTTCCCGTTCGTGCCGGCAGTGTATCGGTGTGGGCACTTCCCGCAGAGGAAGACAGCCAGGAAACAGAAGAAGAGGAAGCGAACGCTTAATCTATACCCAACACAAAGAGGACAGGATGCGAGGAAGCGCCCTGTCCTTTTTGTGTATGGAAAGTTACTCCGTTACCTTGCTTTGGTTGGCCACGGCCTGCTTCTTAGCCTCTACATGACTCGGATCACCGAGATAAAAACGCCGGATGGGATCTATATGCTCATCCAGCTCGTACACCAGTGGAATGCCTGTCGGAATATTCAAATCCAGCAATGCGGTTTCGTCCAGATTCTCCATATACTTGATTAAGGCCCGCAAAGTGTTACCATGTGCAGAAATGATAACTCGATCCTTTTTGAGAATCAAAGGTACAATCCGCTGCTTCCAAAACTCACCGACCCGATGCACGGTGTCCTCCAGGCTTTCCCCAAGCGGCAGCTCTTCTGGCTTAATATTGCGATAACGCTCTTCCCGATGCGGACTCCGCTCGTCCTTCTCATCCAGCATGGGGGGCCGCACCGTCAGACTACGCCGCCAGATATGAACCTGCTCCTCGCCGTATTGCACGGCGGAATCCAGCTTGCTAAGCCCCTGAAGGGCACCATAATGGCGTTCATTCAACTTCCATGACTTCTGCACAGGTATCCACAGATGATCCAGCTCATCCAAGATATGATACAGCGTGCGGATAGAACGTTTTAGCACAGAGGCAAATGCCAAATCAAACGTATATCCAGCCTCCTTGAGAATGCGTCCCGCCTCAATGGCCTCATGAGTCCCCTGTTCAGTCAGGTCCACGTCCGTCCAGCCTGTGAACAGGTTTTGTCGGTTATACACGCTCTGTCCATGCCTAACCAGCACCACTTGATACATGCACTCACTCCTCTCCTGTCTGTCTTTATGTTTTACCCAACTTCTATGTATTTAACGTAAAATGCAATTTTTAAACCGTCTATTTAATACAAAAAAGGACGGCATTCAGCCATCCTTTTCTTCTCACCCTGCACTTAGTCCCTCTTACTGAATTTGGCCAACAGATCCAAAATCCGTACATACAGCCATACTAGAGTCACCAGCAATGCAAAAGCACCATACCATTCCATATATTTGGGTGCGCCTTGATCTGCTTGCTCTTCAATAAAATTGAAATCAACCAGCAGATTCAAAGCCGCAATGATCACGATAAATAAACTAATGCCAATTCCCAGCCAACCTGTTTCATGGATATAGGGAACATTCATACCGAAAAAGTTCAAGATAAAATCAACCAGCGTCACCAGAAAAATCGCCATCGTACACAGGACCACGAATGAGATAAAGCCGCGTGTCACCTTGATGATTCGCTGTGTGTACATAAAGAGCATCAAGAACAAGATACCCACGGTCAGCAAAATGGCATTGGCTACAATTCCAGGGTACTCATACTCCATAAAAGCTGAAACGCCACCCAAAGCAAAACCACTCAGAATCGCATATACAGGAGAGAGTAATGGAGCCGTTTTTGGAAAAAAGGATATCGCAAGTGCTACGCCTGCCATACCAATAAAGCCTGCCGTCAGCAAGGATAGCACCTCTACGGTTCCTTCGTAGGTCATGTACCAGGTAATACTTCCAGAGACGATGAGCAGAACCAGCAGAAGCAACGTTTTGTTCACCGTTCCTCCGATGGTCATGCGTTGTTCACTAGCTTCTCTTTCATCTTCGCGCAAAAAGATGTCATCACGTAAAACCGGATTGCTAAAGCTCATACAGGGTACTCCTTTTCGATGTTGTTGTTTGCTATGCTATATGTATATATCGGCACAATATGAAAAAAGTTTCAGAAAATTTCAAAAAAACTCTAACCTTGCCACATGGCAAAGCTAGAGTTAGAGGATCAGGTCGTTACAGGTTAAAGATCAGCTGTCGCAATCTGAATCGTACCAAATGTGCCTCCGGCCGCGCTAGTCAATAAACCAGCTACCAGCAATAAGGCAACTTCCACCGTAAGACTAGTGAATGCAGGGATCGTATAGGTAATCACAGGCGCATTGACAACAGTAAGGACAAGATCAATCGGAAAGGGACCGTTATTATTAACGGTTACTGCTGCATCTGCACCACCACGCAAATTTTCATAATACGATTTGCCGATACCAGCCGCTATCGTAAAGTTTTGTTGAGGTAAAAGAATCGCCATAGTTTTCACCTCCCTTGCGTTTGATAGTGTATTCTATGCTTCCAATCTACGAGCGTAACGTTAAGTGACTCAGTAATAAGACACAATTTGAAAGACTTATAGATTAACGTACCCTAACCTATGCTAAAAAGGAGTTGCCCTCTCAGATTCTTTGCAGAATCTGCGGACAACTCCTTACTAAATAATAGAAGTATCAGACAGTATAAAAGCAGTTAGCAGGATTGTATGTTGCCTTTGCTTCCTTATTGCACGTCAATGCTCAATTCCTGCAAACCGAAACGAGAAGGCGCTGAAACCTTCACGCGGATATTGCCAGCCTCACCCTTTGTACGAATCCAGAATGCAATGCGTCCACCAATTAGGGATAAGCTTGAAGGACCGATCAATTCACCCACTCCCTCGACCTCCACCGAAACAGGATCTGCATAGAACGGCAGGGCATTGCCGTATTCGTCCAGAGCATCCACTACTACTCGGGTTACGTCCCAATCGCCAGCTTCCAGTACCATATCATCTGCAGCTACCCGTAGCTCTGTCGGCACCGGATTACGTGAATAGTATCTGCGGATCACTTCTTGCCCATCTACGTACCCAATGAATACAGCGTCTTCCCACTTCATGCCCCAGTGACCTGTCAACTCATCGATCACGACAGGAGGGTGAGGAAGCGCCGGGTACTTTTCTCGGTTCGGACGATAAATACCTTTGCGCTCATGACCGTAGACGAACTCCACCTCATCGCAATTGGTGAACACGACCAGCGGCACGATACCCCCGATATTCCGCTCGCCACGAGACCAGTAAGTGACCGGCTCCATAACGGTTTCCTGTTCGACGTTCTTCTGGCTCCGGTACACGCTCGCTGCAAATTTAGGCAGGCGGAACATATCCATGACACCGTGGTAGCAGATTTTATCACCGGAACCAAAATCAGCATGCGTGTTATAGTCAAAAGCACACCAGCCAATCGCTCCGGCAATGCCCTCATCGGCATAGGAAGCATTTTGGACCCGCGTATGGCGCAGTGCATGCTCCATTACCCGTTCCTCCTGGTCAAAACGTTTCGTCGGGTACATATGCCCGTTATATTCCGTTACCAGATAAGGAACCGAATGATCCAGCTTTGTAACGAGAGACGGCTGGCGCAAGCCTGTCGTTTCGCCATCTACGCCTTCTGTATCGTCATACGTATCAAAATTGCGGATTTCCTTCGCCAAATATTTTTTGTGCCCACCATCATGAACAAAATCATTTATCGTATATACATCTTCCAGCAGCTCACTGCCTACAATATAACGCACACCACCCGTAGCACGGGTCGGATCTAGTTTTCGTGCCAGCTCATTGGTACGCGTGTACAGATCATGGTCATCCTGCGACTCATTAATTCGTACGCCCCAGATTACAATGGAGGGATGATTTCGATCACGGATAATCATGTCCTCTACGTCCCTCACCGCCTGCTCCTTCCACGCTTCACCGCCAATATGCTGCCAACCCGGAATCTCTTCGAAAACGAGCAATCCGATTTCATCACAGCGGTCTAGAAAATGACGGGACTGAGGGTAGTGGGATGTCCGTACCATATTCAGCCCCAGCTCCTCCTTGAGCACATCTGCATCACGACGCTGCGCTCTTTTGGGCATAGCATAACCAACGTACGGATAGGACTGGTGACGGTTCAGGCCGAGCAGCTTGATCTTCCGCCCGTTCAAGTAAAAACCGTCCGGCTGAAATTCAGCCTCGCGGAAGCCAAAGCGCACGGTCACCTGATCCAACTCTTCTCCGCCTCGTAGCAGCGTCAGCTTCGCTTCATACAGCTTGGGATCATCTATATCCCAAAGCCGCAGGCCGCCCAGCTCTTTCAGCTCCAGCGTTACTTCCGCCGCCGTCACCGCTGCCAGCTCGGTCTCCGCCTTCACGCTCGCTCCGTCCAGCAATTGCAGCGCGACCGTCAAGTCGTCCTGCTGATCGCCGATGCCCTCCAGCTCCACGACCACGCGCACCGCCTTATTTGCCGCAAGCGGCTCCGGTGTCTGAATGAATATCGTTCCAAGGTGTACAGGCTCCACTATTCGCAGCTGCACTTCGCGGTAAATACCGCCATAGGTCAGATAGTCAATGACTGCCCCAAAGGGAGGGATGTCGTCCCGTTCCGTGGAATCGACAATGACTGTGAGCACATTGGAGCCGCCATACTCGGCAAGTTCGGTCAATTCAACGCTGAACGGTGTATATCCACCTTTATGCTCCCCCGCTTTTACCCCGTTTAGATATACCTGGGCATAGGTCATGACTCCTTCAAAATCAACATACACTCGCTTACCTTTGGCATCTGCCGGAATGTTCAGCTCTCTTTTATACGTAGAAATAAACTGAAATGCCTTGTCGTCAAAATAATTATACGGAAGCTCTACATTGGTGTGCGGCAGCTGAATTGGCTCATACCGACCTGCATCAATGCCTGCGCTTATTTCGCTCTCGACATATTCAGGAAGGTAAAACCATTGGTCATTCAACGGCAAAATGGTACGCATGGGCAGTCACCTCAACCTTTTATTTTCCACTCTTATACCATAGTAAAATATTTAAGTAAAAATGACGAGTAAAACTTAGTAAAATAAATATATGTTCAATGTAAGCATTTCCAAGACAATTGTCAATCCATTTTTGTATCTTTTTATAATCAAAAAACAGCCCCGGAAGGCGGGGCTGTCCAAATCCATAGCGTCGATTTTATTTGGCATCGGTATGCAGCGGCGCACTGCTGTTGCGAATCATTAGCTCGGTCGGAATGATGACCTTGCGCCCCACCTCGTTTGCACCATTGCGTACTGTATGCAGCAAGAGCTGAACGCCCGTTTCTCCCATCAGTTCGGTATGCGTTTTGACTGTTGACAAAGATGGGGTCAAATATTCCGCTGTCGGAATATCATTGAAGCCAACAATTGAGATACGTTCCGGCACCGCAAGCTGATGCTGCTCCAGTGCCTTCAACACCCCAATAGCCACCGAATCGCTCGCGACAAAGAAGGCTGTAGGCAGGTTTTCTGGTCCTGCCAGAATAGCCGCTTCCATCGCACGGAAGCCGTCTGCCGCTGTTCCTCCGCACACATGAATATCATCCGACGTGCATAGCCTATGCTGTTCCTGATACCGCAAAAACGTCTCATAGCGGGCATCTAGCTCGACTTGTTCGGAATCATGGGACTGCTCATCCTTACCCATACCTACATATCCGATGTGACGATGGCCCGCGCCCATCAAATAATCCAGTGCATCAGCCGCAGCGTGAGCAAGGTCAATGACCACATAGTCTGCCCCTGTACGCTCTACCGGATGATCCAGAAAGACGCAAGGAATGGGCAGTTCCAGCATACGTTTTACCTCTTCGCTGCTAAAATGCCCCAGCACGATTAGTCCATGTAGCCCTTCGGATAATGCCTTCAGTGTAGTTAGGTCCTCTCTTCTGAAAATACGCTCCAGCTGCGCCCCGCTTTGGCGGCACTCTTTTTCCACGCCAAACCGGATAGATAGATAATAAGGGTCTTCCAGTTCCTCGTACGCACTAAACCAGTGTACCATACCTAACCGGATGGGTCCCTCTGCCTTCTTGCGGGGCTGACGACCAATACCGCCATTTTTACGTTTAACCGTCGTATATTTCATGCGCTCGGCAACCTCAAAAATTTTACGCCGCGTTTCCTCTGATACAGACAATGTTTCATCATAATTCAGCACTCGGGAGACCGTGGATATCGAAACCTCTGCCTCCTGGGCGATATCTTTTAACGTAGGCATTGCAGACTCCTTTAATCGTTTTACTCTATTTTTTACTTTTATTTTACTATTATCTTACTCGTCTCCCCTGTGCAACACAACCCGTCATTCCTAAAAGGGTCAACCATTTTTTTCATATTATAAGCCTAATCATGATAAAATACGTACCATAATAGAAATGACACTAAGGAGGATACACACATGAAACAGGAACTGATTGACCGCCTGACTACATACGTTCAGGTAGATACCCAATCTGATGAAAGCAGCCACACTTGCCCCACTACACCCGGACAGCTCACATTGGGCAACCTCTTGGTGGGCGAATTGAAAGCCATTGGTATGACAGACGTAACTATTGATGATAATGGTTATGTGATGGCGACCCTTCCTTCCAATACGGATAAAGAGGTTCCCGTCATCGGTTTTCTCGCTCACCTCGATACGGCTACCGAACTGACTGGCGCAGGGGTAAAGCCGCAATTGACGGAGAACTATGATGGGGGCGATATCACGCTGAATGCTTCGCTTGGTGTGGTTCTTTCTCCACGTGAGTTTCCCGAACTAACTCAATATAAAGGCCACACCCTGATCACAACAGATGGTACCACCCTGCTCGGTGCAGACAACAAAGCCGGGATCGCAGAAATCATGACAGCTATCCACTACCTGATTGACCATCCAGAAATTCAACATGGCAAAATTCGCGTTGCCTTTACACCGGACGAAGAGATTGGAAGAGGGCCGGAACGCTTTGATGTAGCCGCTTTTGGCGCCGAATATGCCTATACGGTAGACGGCGGACCGCTCGGAGAACTGGAGTATGAGAGCTTTAACGCCGCAGCCGCCCATATTACCATTCACGGTGTGAACGTGCATCCCGGTACGGCTAAAAACAAAATGATCCACGCTGCCAAAATCGCTATGGAGCTGCACAGTCGGTTACCTGCAAACGAAGCCCCAGAATATACAGACGGATATGATGGCTTCTATCATCTCTTGGAGTCTACAGGCACGGCAGAACAAGCTAAGCTATACTATATTATCCGTGATTTTGACCGCGAGAGCTTTGAAAACCGGAAAGCTTATTTAACAAATGTAGTCAAAGAGCTGCAGGCCGCATATGGAGAAAACCGTATTGCGCTGGAATTGAGAGATCAGTATTACAACATGAAAGAGAAAATAGAGCCAGTCAAGCATATCGTCGATGTCGCTTATGAAGCAATGACAAAGCTGAATATCGAACCCATTATTAAGCCGATTCGTGGCGGTACAGACGGTTCACAGCTATCCTACATGGGACTGCCTACCCCGAATATTTTTACAGGTGGGGAGAACTACCACGGTAAGTTTGAATACGTGTCGGTGGACAACATGGTACTTGCTACCAAGGTTATTGTGGAAATCGCACAACTGTTCGAGCAACGCGGTAAGTGAACTACCTATACACAGCACTGACACGTTAAGGTTAAATAGAAGGCATATCGTTCCGTAATGGAAACGGTATGCCTTTTTTTTCTGAAGCTTTCATTTCCCTTTAAATTTTCAATATCTTTATAACTTTTATCCGTCTTTAGACCGACAACTATATACGAGACTATAAAAAATATACCTAGTAAAGAAAGGTAGGTTATCTATTTGAATACAATAGATGCATTAATTGCAGCCATTCCCTACATACAACAGATTATGCGTGAGAAAGTAACTCTTGCTCTCTTCGACCGCACTCATGTCCTTATGTATACCCAATCGGAGGGTATGGACCTCGGCTTTGAAACGGGCTCGGAGCTGCTCGAAGACTATAAAGATTTTGCCATGCTTAAAAATGGACGTGAGCCCAGCCTGACCCACATCCCTGCTGAAATTCTAGGGCTTCCTCTTGATATGATCAGTATTCCTGTATTTGACGAGAAAGGTGAAGTCATCGCAGCATTTGCGGCCTCTTATAATTTGACTAACAAAAATCAACTGGATCAAATCGTATCCGAGAACCTCTCCATCACTGAGCAGCTCATTGATATGGTACAGCATGTGGCGGCTCATTCCGAGGAGCTTCAGGCAACCAGTGAACAGATTTTGAAAAACACCCAAATCGCCGTACAAAACTCGGGTAAAATCAATCAGGTAGCTGTGTTCATCAAGGAAATTTCTGATCAAACCAACCTGCTTGGATTGAATGCAGCGATCGAGGCCGCGCGTGTCGGAGAAGCAGGTGCAGGCTTTGGTATCGTCGCTCAAGAGGTGCGCAAGCTATCCGTAGAATCCAAAAAGGCGACAGTCGATATTGAAGGAGCCCTTAAGGATGTACAGAACTCCATGCGTCAAATGGAGCAGGAAATTGAGCAAATTGTTTCTTCTTCTCAGGAGCAGGCGACTCTGGTAGGCTCTTTCACTGAAGTGATGGAGCGTATGCAAAAGGCGAGTGAAACGATGCAACATCTGGCCAATGACCTGACTTCGTATGTCGTAAAATAAATCTTGGCATAAAAAAGGGGAGCACACTGATCGCAAAATGCGTAAAAGTGTGCTCCTTTTATGTACAAAAGCCATATCGGGCTTGAAGGTCTAAATCTGAAACTCAAGCAGTATAAGAAAAAACACCATGATTTGAAGGAATCACAGGGTCTAACCCTCCCAAAATATTCCCCAACGGAAGAGCAATACTAAGAAACGCCAAGACCATAGTTACCGAGATTAATGCCTTTTTCATTATGAAGCCCCCTTAATAAAATGGTTTGGTATTGCTCTTGCTGTGATGGTGTTGCCAAATCTCGATAAGTCTCAAACAGAGCAACCAGTGTCCTGAAATCGGCATCCGCTTCTACACTGGCAGAGAATTGCAGAGAATCAAGGACATAATTTAAGGCAACGGAGTACTGCTTCTTCTTGAAATGGTAAATGGCCAATTGGTTGACCAGTTTTAAATAATATACGCGGTTTGCTCTATCTTCATAACCTTCAAATATCTTAATATCATCGGCAAAATCGTTCAGCAGGTCGTCTATATTCCAATTATTCAGGTTAGCTGCTTCGGCAATACCAACCAATCCTGGAAGTAGCTCCTCGTCATTGTCGTGAAGAAATTGAACGTACTCAGGCAAAAGTTCCCTTCTCCCCGAAAGTAATTCAATCGTAAATAAATTGGCCTTGGCGAGGAAACGGAATCTCTCTACTTCTTCGTGACCGCTCTGATCCAGCCCCATAAACCAACCCATTTCGCTATACTTCATAATATAGTTTCTGGCTTCCTCATACTTGCCCATATTCTGATAGTAAATAGATTTCGCCAAATAACTGTAAGCATAATAAAACACTAGCGGGTGTTTGGTGTCCAATGTCTGATACTTGCCGTCTGCAGCATTTCTCAGTTGGGTGTGATACAGGTTTTCAGCCAACGTATGCAGATAGTCTGCTACTTTGTTCGCTTCATCCCAATCATTATGTGTGTAGCTGATTCTAAACAACTCACAAGCTTTATCGAGTTCGTGGCTGTCCGACAACAAATAAATGGCTTCCCTTTGGTTCAGGACCTCTTCCACTAAAACCCGCCTCCCTATCTGAAAATTGCGATTACCCCTTAGCACAGCGGCTACTCTTCAGAGGAGTCATGCTCTTAGCCTCCATCTTTTGCATACCATTATATTACAAATATAGTCAAAACCTAACTTGAAGTCAATTCAATCATCGCTATCTTCTTTTTTTTGCAACCTTACATTGCTGTGTACGGTTATCGGTTATGAATAGTCGACTCCCCTTATAGAAATAATGCTAAAAGAAAACAAAATGTAGGCTCTCTCATGGATGGTTTTTATGATGCTATAGTATCGTGGGGGTAACTACGTTACGAATTAGTGCGTACTTTTCAAGCGGGTAGCTGGGCCTTACAATCAAACCTGTGCATGAAACTAAAGTATAGATTGGTACTCAACAGAGCATGTACCTGTTCATCAAAATATAAATTCACTTAAGGAGTGAAGTTAATAACATGGAACTTCAATTGGCTTTAGACTTAGTAGATATCCCGCAAGGGATTGCATTGGTAAAAGAAGTAGAGTCGTATATTGATATCGTAGAAATCGGTACGCCGATTGTCATCAATGAAGGACTTCATGCGGTAAAAGCAATGAAAGAAGCATTCCCGAATCTGAAAGTGCTGGCTGACCTGAAGGTTATGGATGCAGGGGGCTATGAAGTGCTAAAAGCTTCCGAGGCTGGGGCAGATATCGTTACGATTTTGGCTGTAGCTGAAGATGCAACAATCAAAGGCGCAGTAGAAGAAGCGAAAAAACAAGGTGGCAAAAAAATCTTGGTGGATATGATCGGTGTTAAAAACCTGGAGCAACGTGCGAAAGAAATCGACGCTCTGGGCGTTGACTACATCTGTGTGCATACAGGCTACGATCTGCAAGCTGAAGGACAAAGCCCGTTCGAAGCACTGCAAACCGTCAAAAAAGTCGTGAAAAACTCCAAAACTGCTGTGGCTGGCGGTATTAAGCTGAGTACATTGGCTGAAGTCGTAAAGGCTCAACCGGATCTGGTTATCGTCGGCGGTGGTATCACTGGCGAGGACGACAAAAAGGCTGTAGCTTCCCAAATGCAACAGCTCATCAAACAAGGTTAACCCCAATGGAAACCTCTCAATATTTATCTGAGGTACTCAAGGAGCTACAATTGGTTCCACAATTGATCAGTGATACGGAATCGGAACAGCTGATCCATTCCATCGCCGTTGCCAATAAGGTATTCGTGGCAGGTGCGGGCCGCTCAGGGTTCATGATTCGCTCGCTGGCAATGCGGCTGATGCATATGGGAATTCAAGCTTACGTAGTCGGGGAAACCGTAACTCCCGGTTTGGGCGAGGGCGACCTGCTCATTATCGGTTCAGGCTCTGGTGAAACCAAAAGCCTGATCTCCATGGCAGAAAAAGCAAAGAAACTCGGAGCCTCTCTGGCGCTACTAACCACTTCTCCCGGTTCCACCATTGGCAAACTGGCCGATATCATCGTCAAGCTGCCTGGTGCGGCCAAGGACCGGTCCAACAAGGACTACCAGACGATCCAGCCCATGGGCTCATTGTTTGAGCAAACCCTGCTGTTGTACGGTGACGCATTGGTACTCAGAACGATGGATCTGCGCAAGCTGACCTCCAAATCTATGTTTGGTCAACACGCCAATTTGGAATAAAAGTGCACTCCTTTACGATAGCAAAGCAGGCTGTTCTTTACATGTCACATGTGAAGAACAGCCTGCTTTTATGCTTGTATAAGGCGACGTTCGATACAGCATAGAATAAGGCAAAACAAGCCCGGCATGTATTCAAACCATTTATTCGTTGTTCCCTGCTGGCAACGACGGGACTTTGGACGGATCAGCAAGTGCCCAATAGGCATATTTGGCCTTTAACCGTTCGTCGAATAGTAGCGGTTTATCCAACCGGGCTATCGGAAACGTGCTGAGCCACGTATTTCCATCATCCGTACCCCAAATCGTCACATTGCTGATATGTTCCTGCTGTCTTGAAAACATATCGAACAGCGCCCGATAGCGGTGAGCCTGCCGGATGAGCATAGATTCTGGAATCGTTTCATAGCGATCTGTGTCATTGGAATAAAGACCCATATCCAGCTCGGTAATTTGATTATCCAGACCAAGCGAAGCAAACTTCTCTATGGACTGCTCAATCTCGCTAATAGCGGGAAACTCCAGGCGGATATGCGATTGGTGACCTACCCCGTCAATCGGTACACCTTTAGCGAGCAGATCACGTACCAAATTGTACAGAAAATCCCGTTTCTTCGGCTCATGCGTGTTGTAATCGTTAATGAATAGCCGTGCGTTCGGACCCGTCGCTTCCCTCGTGACACGGAATGCTTTTTCAATATAATCAGTACCGGTAATCTGATACCATTTGCTGCGGCGCATGCCGTCCGGTTGATCGGGATCAATGACCTCATTCACCACATCCCAATCGGTGATGACATTTTTATATCGGGCTGCAACAGCGCGTATATGCGTCTCCAGCCGATCCAGCAAAAGCTTTTTATTCTCAACAGTCGGCGTCATCGGCTGTCCATTCTTATCCTTGAACATCCAATCCCCAGTTTGGTTATGCCACACCAAAGTATGGAAGCGAATTTCCAGTCCATGCTGTCTAGCAAACTGCACAATTTGGTCTGCTTCCTCCCAATGGAACTGTCCCTCGGACGGTTGTAAGGAGATCGGCTTCATCGCATTCCCTGCAACGACGCTGTTAAAATGCTTCTGTACCAACTCTCCGTAAGCCCCTTCGGTCTGGAAAGCTTCAATCGCCGTGCCAATGCTAAACTGTCCCCCATATAATCCATGCAAAGAAGGAATGTCCTTTTCAATAGCCAGCGGTGGTACAAGTGACAGCTCGAAATCATCCATATAAAAGGAAGACGTTCCTTCTGCCGTTTCCAAATACATAGAAACAGTGTCTGCATCATGCGCGAGCGTATACATACCAGACAAATGCATCCATCCCTCTGTCGTAGTAGCCGTGTCGCCTACAACAGTTTCATACGCACTATCCCCTTGATGATCACGCTGTACGCTGAGCCTCACCTTGGCAGGCTGCTCACCCGGCGCCAGCTTCACCCAGGCACTGACCGTATATCGGCTGCCCTTTTGCATCGTAGCAGTCACATCCAGCTTGGGTCCGGCATATGTCTTTTGTCTGCCTGTTGTCAGCAGACTGTATGAGCCGCTTCGTGCATCGGCGTCCGAAACCTGCACGGTCTCGACTCCCATACGGGACACCCATCCTTGAGCCGTACCATCTTCAAACCCGGATACGATACCATTGCCCGGCTCCGTTGGCGTCTTCGGTACCTGTGTTATTTCTATCTCATCCACATAGTAGGCCTGCGCGGGATTCGAGCTTTCCACATACAGCTTCAATGCATCCATCCCCCCGGTAAAAGTATATTTCCCCTGAAGTTTGATCCACGATGTATCCGCCGTCTCCGTCTGCGCTACCGTCTTCCATGTCGTAGTCCCGCCTGTGGGCTGCTGCTCCACTGTAAGTTTAACCATGCTCGGAACCGCAGAATGACCATCCAGCTTCACATAGCCACTAATTTCATACTCCACATCCGGCTGCAACAGCGACTTCACATCCAGCTCCGCCCCGTTCCAAGCCGCTGTACGAGCGGTTGCCTTCAGACTGTGCGTGCCGCCATATGCTGCTTCCGTGACGGATGCAATTTGGGTATAAGTTCCTCGCGGCTTCCAGCCGTCGCTGTTTCCTTGCTCAAATCCATACGTTCCAATGGTCTTATGGATACTACCCGCCGATAGCACCATATCCGAAACGGACGGGGAATGTTCTATAGACGGAGTTGCCTTCGCCACAGACGCTCCCCACCAACCGACAGGCGATAACAACAGCGCTCCAGCCAGTACCAGACAAAAAGGCTTAACCCAACATGACCGCAAAGCAATCCCTCCCGTACTCCAATTTTTTGGAATTGGTATTTGGCACCATTGGTTTTCATTTACTATCCTTTGACACCGCCCAAGGTCATACCCTTCACAAAGTATTTTTGCAAAAAGGGATAAACTAAAATAATAGGCACTGAAGCGACAATCGTCATCGTGGCCCGAATCGAGGTAGGCGTGACCGACTTCGCCAGATTTTCCGAACCAGCGAATTGGCTCGCATAGTCCTGAGTGTTAACAGACGTGTTGGAATTTTGCAGTATTTTCATCAGCTCATATTGAAGAGTGCTCCATTGCTCATATGATGAATTGTACAAAAACACATCGAACCAGGAATTCCATTGTGCCACCGCTGTAAACAGCGACACCGTCGCCAGTACGGGAACACACAGCGGCAAAACGATGCGCATAAAAGTGGCAAACTCCCCAGCCCCGTCAATACGCGCCGACTCCAAAATCCCTTCCGGCAATCCCTCAATAAAGGAGCGAATGACAATCACATTAAACACCCCAATCAATCCCGGCACGACATACACCCAGAAAGTCCCCAGCATCCCAAGCTCACGAATCAGGAGAAAGTTCGGAATCAATCCACCGCTAAAATACATCGTTAAAATAAAAGCAATTGAAACAAATTTGCGCAGCACATATTCCGGCCGGCTGATCGTGTACGCCACCATCGCGCAGCAAAACACCGAAGTCACTGTACCCACAACTGTACGTAATACAGAAATCAGCGTAGCATGGAAAATCGTCGCTTCCTTGAACACAAATTCATAATTACTCCACGTAAATTCACGCGGCCACAAATAGATCCCGCCCCGAATCGAATCATTCGCTTCATTTAACGAAACCGCCAGCGTATTTAAAAACGGATACAGCGTGAACACCATCAGGCAGAGCATAAACACGATATTGCACGCATCAAAAATTCGATCCGAGGGCGCCCGAAATCGCCCGTGTACGGCCTTCCCTTTGCCCATGACTTTCCGCTCCTTTCAAAAAAATAGTTTAGGCATTTGGATCCCGCACCCTAATTCAACTAATTGTTATTGGAGCTTGTTGGTGCTGTTACTTGGAACTGTTATTTTGAGTGGTTATATTAGTGGCAATTGGAGTTAACCTTGGTGGAATATTATTGGTACTATAAGAAGTCATGTTTTAGTTCGTTTGATAAGGTTTTGATGAGGTCAGCGAAGCGGCCTGCTAAAAATCCACTGACTTGCACCTGTAGTATGCATGAGCATGCGCCTTCTGTTACCACCACCACTAGTACAATCCTAAAAACAAGCGATAGCGAAGCTGAGCCAGCCATGATGGCACATTTACCCAAGGAAGCGCGAGTCACGCGCCTTCCTTAAACTCTCCCCTTGCCACTACCCTCAGTTCTCAAAAAAAGTGACTTTACGGCGGGTAGCAGCGGAGCGGGCGGAATTGTTCTGAAGAAGCGGAGCGTTCGCCTTTATCCCCGGATTTTAACCTATGATCTTTATTCCAATAAGAAAATACGGGGATAACAGCGATCGGAAGAACAATCCGCACGCGAAGCGGCCGTCCCCCACCATAACTCACTCTTCTTTCAGAACAATCTCTCCTCCCCTAACCGCTTCGCAATATGATTGGCGCTAAACAGTAAGATGAAGCTGACCACCGTTTTGAACATCCCAGCAGCAATGGAAAGCGAGAAATTACCCATCTGAATACCATATTTCAGCACGAAAATATCCAGATTCTCCGAGTAATCCACGTTCATGCCGTTGCCCAGTAAGTATTGCGGCTCAAAGCCAGATTCCAGTAAATTGCCAATGTTCATAATGAGCAGGATGATAAATACAGGCTTCAATCCCGGTAATGTCACATGCCAAATCCGCTGAAAACGCCCTGCTCCGTCCATCTCGGCTGCCTCATACTGCGAGGGATCAATCATCGTCATCGCGGCCAAATAAATGATGGTGTTCCAGCCGACATTTTTCCATACCTCCGATGCACCGAGAATGCCCCAAAAATAGCTCCCCTCGCCCAGCCACAGAATAGGCTCCTTAATCAACCCCAGCCACATCAGCACCTCATTGATGATGCCGCCATCCGCAGACAGCGCCGTACTGATGATGCTAGCCGCGACCACCCACGAAATAAAATGTGGCAGATAGCTGACCGTCTGCACGACCCGCTTGAACATGATCTGACGAAGCTCATTCAGCAAAATCGCTAATGTTATAGCGGTGACAAAGCCCAGCACCAGATTAATAAAGCTCATCGCCAGCGTATTGCGCATGACCCGCAGAAAGTGTTCATCCTGAAATAGAAAATGGAAATGTTTTAATCCGACCCATTGCTGATCAAGCAACTTGCGGGCAGGCTTAAAATCCTGAAAGGCAATCGTCCAGCCCCAGATGGGCAAATACTTGAAGATGAACAGCCAGATTAAAAAAGGGACGGACATCCATACCAGTGCCCGTTGCTGATTCAGCTTGTGCATAAATCCCCTAAAGCCGGTTCGCCGCGAGGGCGGCAAATGATCCGAGGAGATCGTGACAGGTGGTGGTGACGAGTGGCCCATAGCTGCTTCCTCCTTTATTTTTTACCGGGATTTTCGATTTTTTTGGCAACCTCCTTCGTGATCAGCTCCTCATACGCCTTTACATCCAGCTTGTTGAATTCAGTGGTGTATTCATTCCAAATCGCATCAAACTGCTCCGGTGCAGACAGCACCAAACGCGGGAAATATTTGCGCTGTAGGTCCCCCTTCTTTTGTTGGAAGAGCTGCGCAGTTGAGCCTTGAGCAATCGGAATACTCCAGGCCGGATACCATGGGCGCTCGTCAGGTGCGGAAAACATTTGCGAGAAGGACTCTACACCATAGACTTTTAGTAGCTTTTTATCTCCCTCGGTGTAGGACATACGCGCAACCTCAGGCTGCCGTCCGGGGCCAACCGAGTTGCCGTCAGGCAGGGTAGAACCGCTACCGTATCGCGGCCAACTGTATTCAAAATATTTGAACCCAAATGATTCGCGGAACGCGTCCTGACCAGTCTGCTTAATTTGCTCCTCAGTCCGGTAAAAGCGTCCTTTTTTATCTACATCATAGGTTTCTCCCTTGATTCCCCAGTTGGATAATATCTGGTTTTCGTCGGTCAGCAGGTTGTCAAAAAATTTGATGATACGCACCGGGTCCTTGGCACTGACCGTAATTCCTATGCCTCGGTTATTAACGAATGACGAAGGATCAATGTACTGATCCTTTATATTCTGGTCGTATACAACAGGCAGCCCTACATACTCCATATCATCATTGCCCGATTGCTTGGAAGCCTCTTGCAGATTATTCAGGGCCTGCCCCGCCTGCCAGCGGTAGTCGAAAAAGCCCAGCACCTTACCCGAGGTCAGCTTCGCCAAATATTGATCGTAATTGTCCACAAAGGACGATTTATCAAATAGGCCCTCTACATTGAGCTGATTTAGCTCTTTCAGATACCGCTTTGTGATTTCCATATCTCCATAATCCGTGGCCCGGTGTGTTTTCATATCAATAATCGTGCCGCCATCATTCGGATAGCCTGCCAGATGCATCGGCGCGTTCGTAAGAGCATAAAACCTATCCTGCGTGGTTAACGCCAGGTACCCAGTCAAGCCCTCATCTGCATGCTTTTTCGCATAGTTACGAATCAGAGCTAAATACTCGTCAAGTGTTTTGATTTTTGGATATCCCGCTTCTTTTAATACCCTGCGTTGCACCCAAAAGGCTCCTTGCTCTAAGTTAGGCGCAGGTAAATAATCGCCTACCACCGCACTTAGCGGCAGAAAGTAAATGTTCCCATCCTCCGCCTTCATCAAGTTGTAGTACGGTCCATATACACGCTTAATATTCGGTCCATATTTGTCGATCAAATCATTCAGGGGAATAAAAGCCCCGGCATCCAGCAGCTTATCGATCGTGCCATCCGGTACTATCACATCCGGATAATCGTTACTGGCAATAAATGTACCGATCTTCGTATTGGAATCACCCACCAAATGCTCCAGCTTCCAGTTTACCCCCGTCTGATCCTCCAGGATTTTGCCGATCCGTGTTTCATTGGTATTAGTGTCCCTCCCCGCAGTGGCATTAAAATACGTGAATGTGACCTTCTCCTTGCTATCTCCTGACGCCGGCTCCTTGCCCGAGCTCCCTGAGCAAGCAGCGATCATAGACGCCATCATAACCATTACCAGAGTGATGATTCCGAACCTTTTGCTTGTCATGCCAGACCCTCCCCTTTCGCCCTCTTTTGTCGATTGTGTGTGAATATCGTGCGCACGTACCTCAAGCATTGGGAATCCCGCACACCCTAAATTGTAAGCACTTTCATTTTATAAAATGCTGTTCATTTCGTTCACCTGTCAATCTAAAGGTGTTACTTAGAAAACTATAGGTAAAGGTCCTTCAACGCAAAATAGGTACTGCTCTCCACCTCACTCCCGATCCGCAGGAATCCTAATTCGTATCTCCGTACCCTCGCCGGGTGCACTGCGAATGGCAAGCTCAAAGCGACTCCCGTAGTAAAGTTTAAGACGATAGATGACATTTTGTAGACCTATACGCTCACCCATTTCTTCCTGCCTTTGCATGTAACCATATAAGCGTTGTACCTGCTCCACAGACATGCCCACCCCATCATCCCGAACCGTTAGAATCAGTTGTCCTTCCTCATGCTCAAAATGAATCTCAATGCGTCCCCCATGCTTTAGCGGCTCAATGCCGTGGATACTTGCATTTTCAACCAGTGTCAGCGCGACCATTTTGGGAAGCAGATTGTCCAAATCTTCAGAGCGCGCCTGCACTTCGTACTGTATTCGCTCACCAAAGCGATATTGCTGGATTTCCAGAAAACAACGGATCAGCTCCAGCTCCTCCCGCAAAGTAACCCGATCCTTGTTCCACACCAGCGAATTGCGGAAAATCCGTGCCATGTTATGAATAATGCGCGCCGTCTCATCCTCATGCTTCATCAGGCTCCGCATGCGAATCGTCTCCAGTGCATTGAACAGAAAATGTGGGTTGATCTGGCTGTGAAGTGCATTCAACTGGGCATGTCTGCGCTGAATTTCCAGATTTTTTCGCTGTATATCGGCCATATAGACATCGTTAATCAGTCGTTTTATTTTCAGCGTCATCCGATTAAACTCACCTGTTAATTGCCCGATCTCATCTCGCGACTCTATACCGCGAATCAGCTCAAAATGCTGGTTTTTCACCTTTTTCATGTGCTTTAAAATACGATGAATCCTCACGTTCAACGAACGTGTAATCCAAATAATGATTAATGTAGGCAGCAGCATATTTACACAGGTTAACAAGAGCACAAAATTGCGGGATTCCTGCATTTCATACAGCACTGCATCTCTCGATACCGCAGCCACAATGCTCCAGCCATTCAGATTGCTCGTAAGCACATAATTCGTCTTGAACTCCATCGTGTCCTCGGGCAGCTTGAGAGTGTTATAGGCCACACTTTTGTGGTTTATATCCACTTTGGGGTCCGTTGTATATTCGATTCCCCCTCGTTCGTTCAGCAGAAAGAGACTTCCCTGCAAATTCAGGTTATTGAAAATCTCCCGAATGGACGACATTCGCAGTTCTATTTTCAGTATTTTTTCACGACCATTTTGGGAATAAAAGTAGTTCATCCGCCGAATCAGGCTAAAAGGGTACATCTGTTCACCTGTGCTGTCATCGGTACGTACAAATATAGGCTTGGACTGGCGTCCAGGCGAGATTTTGGTATACCAGGGAAAACTTCTGACTCCCTCATCTATAAAGCTGATTCCCCCGGAATTCAGCAACGTTGAATTATTGGTGTAGATCGTAATTCCACCTACGGAATGGTATGCAGGACTGTAAGTGTTGTTCAAGATATGACGTAAATAAGAGTCATAAGCGGCGATATAGTCAGCAGGGTGGGGATATGTTTCTTCCAATACCTCATTGAGCTGATGATCCGTATAAAAGATAGACGAGATTTCCATCGCATCTTCAAATTCACGGTAAAATTCAATTTTAATCTGTTCCAGTGCGCGCGAAATATCCTGCATACGCTGTTCCTTCACGTTTTGCGAGGTGACATGGTAAAAAATCAGATTGGTCAGCACTACAGGCGTAAAAACACAGAGAAAATAAAGCAGCAGCATTTTATCTCGCAGTCGTACATGATTAAGAGTCATTCTCAGCATCTTCATTCGCCGGCCCTCTCTGACTCGTTGCCAACAATCAGGCTGTTGCGGTATTCGCTTGGTGTGGCATGCGCCATCTTTTCAAACTGGGTAACAAAATAGTCTGAACTGCCGAAGCCCACGCGCTCAGCAATTTCATAAATTCGCAGATCCGTCTGCCGCAACAAGCGTTTCGCCTCCTGAACGCGCAATTTCAGCAGAAATTCGTTAAAGTACACACCATACGTTTTTCTGAACAATTGACCGAGGTATACCGGGTTCATGTAAAAGCGAGCCGCAATACTTTTCAGGCTTATATTCTCGGCGGCATGCTGCTCAATGTAAGCACGGATGTGCTGGATGCCTCCCTGCTGACAATCCTTGCGCAGAACCCCAATATACCTTCCACTTTCCTCGGCAAAAGCTGTAAACAATCGCTGTATTTCACCCAGGGACAGGTTCATGTCCTGCCAGTTCATCATCGGTTCTAGTGACTGAAGTGAGCGCTCATCTCCCTGCATGTTTTGAATGACCCGAACGATACTAAGTACGCACTGATGCAGACTCATTTTCATAGCCTCAGGAGCATAACACTCCTCCCGAAAGCTGCTAAATACATAATCCACGGCCACACGCAGCTCATCCAACCGCAGTTCCTCAACTTGTTCCGTCAAGCGATCCAGTACGTCCTGAGGGAGGGTCTTATAGTGAAGTGGTGGCATTTCCTTCTGTAGATATACAACAATACCGCCATGGTCATAAATGTATTTATGGAGCACTGCCTCCTTCGCACAGGCATAGGACTGCTGGATATCCTGCAACCGATTCACAGGCTTTCCTGCATAGATGAAAACTCGACTTCCCAGCTGATCTTTTAGTGTCTTCATCCCCTCTATCTCGCGTTGTAGCGCTTTCATAAAAACTTCGACCTTGCCTTCAAAACACTCCAAAAGGAAGTCCGGTACGATAAGACCAATCCGGTTACGATGCTCATGAACATAGAGAGGGTACTTGCCATCCATTAACCGATGAAGCGCTTGCTCTATAAGCTCCCTGAATTGGAAAAGCGATAGCATGATATTATTGTCACTGGAGCGCCAGGGATGTTGGTCATTCAGCTCGACGAGTACATAGTACATATAAGTGGCTTCCCCAAGCCGTAGCTGCTGCTCCCACTGTGTCACCACTACATCATCCACTGGGTTCATCATCACAGTCTCTAACAGCCCACCTGCATGGTGATTCTGATATCGTTGCGCACTCTGCTGTTCACGATGCAGTCTTTCACTCAGCTTGCGCAATGTAGCCGAAAAGTCACCCTCATCAATCGGCTTAAGCATAAAATCATGAACCCCATAGCGGATTGCCTGCTGCGCATAAGCAAAATCACTATAGCCGCTTAAGATAATAAACGCGGGATGTTCTGTACTCTGTTCGAGCACAGACCGAATCAGCTCTAATCCGTCCAGCACAGGCATACGAATATCGGTAATGACCAGGTCCGGGTGAATACGGCTGATTAGCTCCAGCGCATCCTCACCGTTATCAGCTTCTCCTACGACTTCAAAACCACAGGCTTGCCAATCCATGAGTTGAAGCAGCCCTTTACGAGTAAAGGTTTCATCATCCACCACAATGGCTCGATGCAGCTTCATAACACGCTTCCTCCTTTTGAAGTATGCCTATTTTATTATTTTGATTAACTATTCCAATGATCTCAGTCACTATGGTAATGTAAAACATCAGGAATTGGAAATTTTCGTTACGCGTATTATATGACGAATAGAGGGGTGCAAAGCATGTGCACGCCAGCAGCCAAGCCAAAGCAGCAAATATACAAAAAGGAGACGAATCCCTGAATAGGGGTTCGTCTCCTTTTTTGGTATTGCGTAAAAAGCTTTATTCTCTTATTCGTGAATTCAGGCTATCGCTCAGCGATGATACTGACCGCTTGCAGATGGTCGGCGTACTTTACAAACTGCTTGCGCATACCCATAACCCTTGTCCGGGCAGCATGGTTACGCATAAGGTTAAAGGTAATTTTCCCAAATCTCAACCAGCCCTCGTCCTGAATGATACGTGGCAAATGCAATAAGTGCATGGGAACCGTATAGATTTTAACGACCTTAAAGCCTTCCTCTTTCAGCAGCTGTTCCCACTCTGACACCGTCAACGGTGTCGCATTAACTCTCATGGCTACAGCCAAATCCTTGTAAATTTGTTTTCTGAGCGCAGGCTCAATATGGTTAGAAGCAAGGCACATCTCATGAATAGCATACTTCCCACCTGCTTTCAAAAGCCGCCTGGCTTCCGAAATAATCTGCGCTTTCTTGGCCCTTGTGTGCATCGTCAGCATGGCTTCCCCATATACCACCGTCGCAGAGGCATCCGGCAACGGAACCTGTTCAGCATCGGCAATAATGACTTCCCGATTTGCTCCGCTTGCATACGTTTTTACGATAGAAGCCGCCTTCTCATTCTGTTCAATCGCAATATAACGACGGGGATTAAGCCGCAGTGTGATTTGGGCAGTTATACCCAATCCGGGGGCAAACTCAATAACCTCATCCTGCCCGGTTACGTCAAGTCCCTCTATCATCCAACGTGTCGTTTTTAACCCTCCGGGCCTAAGCACGCGCTTACCGAGACTTGCTAATATCCAGTGCCCTGGCACCTGTTTGTAATCTACTGTCTGCATTGGCTATTAACACCTCTTTTTAAAATTTGATAATGATATTCATTATCAATACGAGTGTAAAAAAATAACCTTTTTCTTTTTTTGATATGAGCATGTTGCATCATTCAATATCTATATATTGCCGATCGGAGACCCGCTCTTACGATTTATGCCAATGCCCCATTTATACAATGATGGTGCTGTGTCCTCTTTTATATGTTCTGCGCATAGCTTTCGCTTGGCGTTTGGGTTAACACTACATGCAGACTGGAATTCGCCTCTGCACCGCCACGATAGGAAAAGTGCTCATCGCCCGTAACATGAATGATATCCCCTTGGACAACTTCCGTTGCTTCGCCGTTCACAGTTACAGTCCCGCTGCCTTCAAGAACAAGCAAATATACATTTGCTCCTGGGTGATTATGTGTTGGCAACTCCGCATTAGGAGTAAAGTTGAGAATAAAAATTACATTGTCAGCTTCCTTATGCACAATTCGTTTTGTAAACGCAGCTTCCTTATATTCCTGAAATTGAATGAGGTTTGATTTTTTCATATTGATTCACGCTCCTGTTTGAAATTAGATTTGCTTAAGATGGATGAATACCTTTATTGTATTGGATTATTTCGCTCGCCTTGTGATTGCAATCACAAAACTAAATTTAAGTAAAAAATACTTTTAATTATTTAAAAATTTGATTTCAATCATCTTTTTCATCGACACATCCAACTAGAATCGGATTATGCAAGATGCTAAAACAATAACAAGCAGGAGGTTATTCCTATGAAGCCCGGATTCAAGCTGGCAAAGGATATTTATTGGGTAGGAAAAATTGATAATCGTGAGGTTCCCTTTCATCGTCTTCTACTATCAAAGGGTACAACTTATAATGCATATCTATTAAAAACCGGAAAGCCAACCATTGTGGATACCGTGGATATGGCGTTCGGTAGAGAATTTGCCGAAGCTGTAACCGAATTGATCGATCCATTGGATATTCAATATATCATTGTCAATCACACGGAACCAGATCACTCGGGCGGATTGGCGGCACTTGCTTCCAAGGCAACGAACGCTACAATTGTCTGCACTGAGATTGCCGTTCCGGAAATTCAACAAATGTACAAGCTTCAGCATCGCAACTTCCTCGTAATCAAGGACGGGGATCAACTGGACATTGGAGGCAAAACGCTGCTGTTCAAAGAAACACCTTACCTGCATACAGAAGAAACCATGATTACGTATTGTATAGAAGATAAAATCTTGTTCCCTTGCGATATTTTCAGTACACACGTGGCTGTAGAGCATCTATTTGCCGATGAGGCTGGTTTTGATATCACCGAGGACTTTATCGGATACTATCAGGCTATTATTCATCCACATCGCAGATATGTGCGCACATTAATCGAAGCTGTTGCCGATCTGGATATTGAGATGATTGCGCCTTCCCACGGCTTCGCGATCCGGCATGATATTGCCAAGTTTATTGATTTGTACGCCTCTATGAGTACCGAAACCAAGGAAGATAAAAAAGTAGCGATTGTCTATGCCACCCTAAAAAATAATACTAAAAAAATGGCAAACATCCTGAAGGACTGCTTTTTGGAGAACCAAATCAAGGTGGAGCTATGGGACGTGGATAAAGCCGATGAAACAGAAATATTGAATAGTATTGCCTCAGCAGATGCTGTGTTCGTTGGTAGCTCTACTAAATATGCCGATATGACGGGCAAATTGGAAGATCTATTGCAACAAATGCAAAAGATGAATCTGGAAGGCAAGCTGGCTGCTGCCTTTGGTTCCTACGGTTGGAGCGGGGAAGCCATTGAAGTTGTACAGGATTACTTGAACGGTACTAACATGAAGGTGCAAAGCACTTCAGATGTAATCAAATCAACGGGTATGACCCATGTGGAATTCCCGGTACGTATTCGTTTCTCTCCTACAGAAGTTGAAAAAGTGAAAAAAATTAAAAATGCCGCTGAATTTGTCTCAGATCTACTGCTTAGTGTTATTTAAAACACAGTAGCGTATAGCGAATAGGAGAGATACTGAATGGGTAACCAACATTACGTTATTATCGGAGGCAGTGTCGCCGCCGTCAACGCGGCAAAAGCGATTAGAGATCATGATGAGCTGGCCGAAATTTCTATTTACGGGGAGGAAGCATCCTTTCCGTATAACAGAGTCAAACTTTCCAAGGGACTATTTACTGATTTGCACAGTGACAAAATCCTGATCAAAAAGGAAAAATGGTTTGCCAATCAACGAATTCATGTGTATTCCGGCATCAAGATAACCGAGATACATCCAGAGGATTGTACTATCAAAACAATAGATGGACAAACCGTTGCTTATGACAAGCTGCTGCTGTGTACAGGAGCTCACAACCGTAAGCTTGTGCTGGATGGGGCTTCTCTAAGGAACGTTCACAATATCCGTTTTCGACAAGATGCAGATAGCCTTAAAGCAGAATTGCGACAGGGAGACCGGATATGTATCATCGGCGGCGGTATTCAAGGCGTGGAAACCGCCTGGTCCTTCCAGCAAGCCGGGTATGCTGTAACCATACTGGAAGCTTCGCATCGGCTTATGCCCCGCCAGCTAGATGAAAAGGCCTCCGCTATTTTGACCGATCAAATGACCGAACGGGGTACTCAGATCCACCTTGGGCAAGGCGTAAAACGTATTAAAGGCACAGATCACGTAGAAGGTGTGGAACTACAGGACGGCTCTGTTATCCCTTGCGAGCATGTCGTGTACTCTATCGGAATTGTACCGAATACGGAGCTTGCTCGCCAAATCGGCCTTGATATTGGACAAGGCATTCTGGTGAATGCACAGATGGAGACCAGCTCCGCCAATATCTATGCAGCAGGTGATGCAGCCGAATTTCAAAGTAAAGTAGATGGGTTATGGGAAAGCGCAATGGAGCAGGGAAAAATAGCAGGCGCTAATATGGCGGGCGCATCCGTCAGCTATCAGCGTCCCCTCCCTGTAACCCTTTCAAACTGCTATGAATCTCCTCTCTTTTCCATCGGTCTGGTAGATGAACAAGTCTGCGACACCAGCCTGATTATTAAAAGTCGAGCTTCTTATACACGTATGTTCATACAAAACGGCTCTATCTGCGGCGTGATTGGCTTTGGAGATGCCCTTGCTTCACTACCATACAAAACAGCCATCATGCAGGGACTCAAACCGGACGCACCAGAGCTTACAAAAATTTTGAATGACAAGGAGAACTAGAGATGAAAAAATATGTTTGTCAGCCCTGTGGATACATTTATGATCCTGCTATCGGTGACCCCGATGAAGACGTTATGCCTGGTACAGCGTTTGAGGATCTTCCAGAAGACTGGGTTTGTCCCGTCTGCGGTGAGGATCAAAGTCATTTTGCCCCAATAGATGATACAGAATAACAACCATGCGCTATAACCTGTAGTTTCCGGTTTATGAATGGAGTGAATGAATGTGAATGAGATGTCCTGTCCCTGCCAGTGCGAAAAGGAGCCCTGTGCCCGCAAAGTGCCTATCTTTTCCTCTTTGTCCTGCGAAGATTTGTGTAAGGTCAGCTCCATGATCCGACACCGAAAATATCAGAAGGGTGAAGCCCTGATTATCGAGGAACAAGCATCCGATACGCTGTACATTATTAAAAGCGGGCATGTCAAGCTGCTGAAGATGACGCCTCAGGGCAAGGAGCAAATTCTGCACATTCTGACAACTGGCGATTTTTTTGGCGAGTTGAACATATTTAACAGCGATGAGCTGAGTAACTTTAGTGCGTATGCCTTAAAAGATACTGATATTTGTATGCTCACCAAGGATGATATGGAGCAGTTGATCCGCAACAATCCCGATATCTCTTTGAAGCTGCTCAAAACCATTACTAAACGCTTGGCACATACCGAAAACCTGGCTCAAAGCCTAGCTACCAAAGACCCGGAAATCCGCATCGCCTATATGATTCTTGAGCTTGGACATAAATACGGCAAGCCGGATGGTTCCTACATTAAAATAAACCTCCCCCTTTCACGCGAGGAAATGGCTAATTATGTGGGTGTCACCCGCGAAACCATCAGTCGCAAATTCGGAAAATTTGAACAGCTGGGGATTATTCATAGCAAGGGTGCAAGAGAGATTACCATCTGCGATGTACAGAAACTGAACGAATATATGGATTGAGACACATAGATACAATGTTACTCTAACATGAGGACAACAAAAAACCGCTTCTTTAACTTATGGATTGCAGTTGATCTATCAACCACTTCCATTTCGCTAAAAGGCGGTTTTTTAGCATATTTTATACTCCACTAACTATCAATTGTCGTGTTCACACCTTGGGAAGACGCTCCCCATGCAGGCTGCGCTGAAGGAAGTTCTGGCGAAACTCTGTCTGTGGAAGGGGCAGTCTCAATCGTGGCCGATTTGGAGCAATCCCACACTACTTTGACCAAATACCCAAACAACAACACATTCAACAATGATGTCACACACAAAATAATACCGTATTGATCCCGAGAGTTGGAGCTATAGAAAATATCAAAGGTGTTCAGGAAAATCGTAAGACTGAATCCACCCGCAAGCCACAAAAATCTGCGGTCTCGTAAATACAGATACGCCAGTACAGCTAACGCGGCCGCAGGGAACAAGTACCGTTCATGCATGCTGGAAGCGAAGGTAAATACACCTGCAATGAGCACCAGCGCAGCTGCTGCTGCAAATTGTGGTTTGCGACTGCGGATATACATCCACCATGTAAATAGAGTCACCAACACAATGCAGATCATACCCCATGTATGGTAACTGAACAGGAACAATGTTGTAGTGTCCTGCGTATAATTGCCACCGATCAATGCAAAAAAGTTATACGCGTTCACCGAAGCATACGGATACTCGCCGACCGTTCCCTTGTATAGGTCAAGTAGCCATAACGGCTCTTGCCCCCACGAAAATGGCAATATGACCAGAATGGTCGTCACAACGGCACCGCCAATGGACAACAGCCAAGGCTGTATTTTACGTTGTCTCAACAGCTCAAAAAACAGAACAGGCCCATAAATAATTCCCTGCGGCTTCATCAATACGGCTACCGTAAACAATACGGCGGACCAGCCGACCCGGTTTTCCACAAGCAGCACAATCATGCCCACAATCAGCATCGTAAAGAAAGAATCTACCTGTCCCCAGAAGGTCGAATTGATAAACACCGCCGGGTTAAACACGTAGAATATAGCCAATCCAAGGCTTATTCCATAGCCGACCCGTTTGCTCGCCAACCGGTACAGCATGTACGCTGTCACGATATCGGCTAATATATTGGGAAGCCGCAGCAGCACGGACATATAGGGACTGAAAGCATCCGTAGAGCCGATTTGACCGATCACATATAAAATATAAATATAGAACGGCGGATAATCACTTGATCCGTTCGTGTAAAAGCCCGATAAGCTATCCGCTGCTGTCGTAGCCCAGTTCCGGAATAGCATTAAATCCATGTGACCCGAAATCCATGGGGCGATCGCCATTCTTAAAAAGAAACCCACACCCAGCACAGTCCACAACATCAGTCCTCGATTACGTTCCCCGAGCTTCCATTCACGAGCCCGAAACCGATACGCAATAAACACGAACGCACCGAAGAACAAAGCGGCGAAAATCGCCAGCGGAGTAGCATAAGCAGATGAGGAGTTCCCACTTCTTCCACCACCCATACCACCGCCAGGACCGCCCATGCCAGATCCGTTACCAGACATGCCACCGGGGCCTCTGTGCTGTCCGTCTCTGGCAACACCACTGCCGCCCGATACAGACGTATCATTCCCGGTCGTTGTACCTTTGTCACCCGATGTCGATGTCCCCTCAGTGGAGGAGTTGGTAGTTTGGTCTGTCGTCCCCTGATTCTTGCTGTCAGCGCTATTCGCCGAATCCGTCCCCCTCATACCTCCGCCAGGTCCGCCTCCTCCCCCAAACCCGCCGGATGGTCCCTGCCTAACAGCCGCAGACTGGGACGCAGAACTACCTGAATAACTCCATAACGAAACGACACTAGCGACAGCACACAATATGAGACTACATAGAAGTATATATTTCAGACCGTTCGCTTTCCAAACGTTCAAACCCGATGCACCTCTCTCTGTTTCTATTTTCCCATATTGTATCTGTCTTAGCTTAGGACTTTGTGAGTTCTGGCTGAATGTTGGCTGAATACGAAATCATCACACTGAAGATTGTCGTTCCATCTCCATAATCGCCCTTTCCAGCTGAGATTGTGGATGCTTCAGCATGTTGCCGTGACCGACAGCTAATAAAGATGGATTGAAACTCGCCAGCTTTTTGGCGCTTTTCAGCGAAATTCCCTTGTTCCAGGTAGCCAGTGCCGGAAAAGGAAACAGCGGCTTAAGCCTTCCCGATACCGCTATACCACCTCGGGTCTGAAAGGCGTCGCCTGCAATTAGCGCACGGGTACGAGTATCCAAAAATGCCATCGAGCCCGGCGTATGTCCCGGTGCACTGATCGCCAACAGCGAACCTACATGATCCCCATCCTCCAGTAAAACGTCAGGCTGGGTAAGGATATGCTTCGGTACATCGCCTCGAATAGGAGTATCCGGTTCTCCTGCCTCCAACGATACATCGCCCTGTAGCAGCGGTGCGTCCCGCCTTGAAATGAACACTTGCGCGTCAGGATACCTTGCCTTGAGCTTATCCAACGCACCCACATGATCCCCATGGGCATGGGTAAGTACAATTCGAATAATCGGCTGCCCGATCTGCGCCGCAGCCTGCTCTATACCACGGGTACTGTATGGCAATCCGGCATCTACCAAGGTGAGCCCCTCTATCTCCTCCACCAAATAACAGTTCACCGGGAACAGCCGGGGCATAAACGTCAATTGATACACATGCTGCACCTGAACAATACGCATTTATCTCATCTCCTTGACTTAATTATAAACTAATTATATTAGTATTATAAATAATATAATTAGTTTTAAGCAAATACTTTTGCTGCTATTCAGCTGGAGTTGGAGCTTGGAACTGCTACGGGGACGGTCGTACTGAGAAAACAGCAAAAAGCATCCCCGGGACTCTGCCCCCGGGGATGCCTCTCAAAACAAGAATTAATCTTTTCCTCCTGTTATTAATAACGAAGCCTTCTTGGCTATTTCCTCTTTATCAAACAGAGTAATTCCAGATGCCCATAAATAACCAGCCTCATGTATGATATTGGAATAAATAGGTAGTAAATCCAGATATCATTACAGAAACTTGGTACAACTTATACGAGAAAAAAGACAACTTTGAAGAAACATTCCCAAAAGAAATAGATCCAACCAAGCTGTAAAGTTATTAAAGCGAGAAGATGACCATTGTGGCCGTCTTCTCGCTTTTTTGTCATTTATAAGCGTCCTTTGGGCAACAACTTCATCCGTAATTACAGCCGGATTGCCTCAGCAATAGGCGTACTGCCAGACACCAGATTAATTGCACGATGATACGTCTGCTGTTCCTCCAGCGCTGCTACCACCGCTGCCGCCACATCTTCACGAGAAATGGTGTGACTGGTGAGCTCCTCACCGGTAGCAACTTTTCCGGTGCCCACATCATCCGTCAGGCCACCCGGACGAAGAATCGTGTAGTCCAGGTTGCTCGCTTCCAACAGGCGGTCAGCGTAATGCTTCGCCACATAATACGGTTTAATGGATTCAGGCCACTGCTCCCGATTCTCTGCATGAAGGGCGCTGACCATAACGAAGCGCTGGATACCCGCTTGTTCGGCGGCTTCCATCGCCTTGACCGCTCCATCCAGGTCGATAAGCAGCGTTTTATCCGCTCCTGTTTTTCCACCGGAGCCTGCTGTGAATACGACAGCATCGCTGCCTTTTATAGCTGCGGCAATATCACCAACCGTCCCTTCGAGGTCAGCTACCACCGTTTCTGCTCCCAAACGTTCAAGCGCTTCGGCCTGATCCGAATGGCGGATCAACGCCTTTACGCGATGCGATTTATTTTGCCCCAGTAGGCGAACAAGATGTCTGCCTACTTTTCCATTTGCGCCAATCACCAGTACGTTCACTCATACCCCTCCTGTATTCGCAGTCTCTCATCTACATTATACAGATGTATTTTACCCTTCGGGTCTGCGACGCAATCATGTTAGCTGCATCAGGTTGAAATCAGACTTCTTTGGTAAGCTCGGCATCTCGCTTTTGCCGCACACCCAGACCTGCCAAAAAGGTAGCCATCATCACCTCAATACTCCGATCCACTTCCACAGGTAAACCAAAGCCGCCCTTTTGTTCAAGCGAGGCGAATCCATGAAGCAGACTACGGAATCCCCTCGCTGCATGAATGCAATCTTCTTCCTTAAAGCCATAACCACTGGACAGGACGGTAATGACCAGCTCAGCCACGCGATCCGCAGCCTGCCTCATTTCGGTATCATTTCGGTCAGTTGCATACAGCATCGCTTCATACAAACCTGGTCGCTCGCGAGCATACCGCATATACGCCTTCCCCATAGCGGTCAGCGCATCTTCGCCCGCTCTACCAACCGCTGCGCTCATCAAAGCTTCCTCCAACTGTTCGAGGCTGTGCAATGCCAGTACTTGGCGCAGTCCGTTCAATCCGTTCACGTGGTTATACAAGGACGGAGGGCGAATGTGCAGCTTTTGCGCTAGCGTGGTGAGCGTGACATCCCCCATCCCGTGTTCATTGGCAATATCCTCGGCAGCCCGCAGGATATCTTGCAGTTTTACTCCGTTTCTAGGCGACATCATCCTGTCTCCTTCCATCGAATTTCTATGTAATCCGGTTCCTTATGCATATACTGAGTCGATCCAGATTCTATTTTAACTAATCCTGTTAGTTTATACAAAGAAAATGCCATTTACAACAGCCGACCTGCATCGAACCTTTATAGAAGAGCATGGCGTTCATTATTGATATAATAAAAAAATAAGATCATAAACGGAACGGATCTGATCCCTTTCTCGATCCCTTACAAAGGAGCTAGCTATATCTATGGAACCCAAGCCACTTCCAGCTATTGAATTCAATCACATTATCAAATATTTCACCGGGTCTGGACAGCAACGTGCTGTTCTGAACGGGATTACGGCAAAAGTCTCCCCCGGCAAAATCACCACGTTGGTCGGTCCATCGGGGTCTGGTAAAAGCACGTTGCTTTCACTGTGCAACCTCCTAATGACACCGGATGAAGGAGACATCCATGTCCTCGGCAAACCTATATCGGAGTGGGAGATCCCTGAACTGAGACGGAAAGTAGCATTAGTTTTTCAGGATGCCCCCATGCTTCAGGGAACGGTCCTATACAATCTCCAAACCGTAGAACGGCTGCACGGTACAGTGCTGGATGATCCTGCCGGCCTGTTGGAACGCGTAGGACTTACTCGCGACCTGTTGGAACAAAAGGCGCAGGAACTGTCCGGCGGACAAAGACAGCGCTTGGCCTTGGCGCGAACGCTTGCGAACCGCCCGGATATTTTACTGCTGGATGAGATTACTTCTGCACTGGACCCTGCCTCGGTCAAAGAGGTTGAGGAACTGTTGCTGCAAATGAACAAAGAAGAGGGAACAACGATGATCTGGATTACGCATCATATGGAACAAGCCCGCAGGGTAGGCCACGAAACATGGCTGATGATCGACGGAAGACTGATAGAACAAGCGGATACGGAGACGTTTTTTGATGCTCCACAGCATAGTGAGACCCGCAGGTTTGTAGCGGGAGAATGGGTATGACGATTGTTGCCTTGATTCTCTCTCTCGGTTTTGTATTTATCGCCATCGTCATGTCCAAATCCTTCAAACTCGGTCTGGACCGAGACATGATCATCGCCACGATCAGAGCGTCTGTTCAACTGCTGGCGATTGGATATGTATTGCATTTGATTTTTGGGATGCAAAGCTACGGATTTATCGTATTATTCATTCTGCTCATGATTACCGTAGCCTCACAAAATGTTGCGCGCAAAGGACGATTTATCCCCGGTCTCATGTGGAAATCATTCCTGACGCTGCTGTGTGTGGAAATCGTTACACAGACATTCCTCATTGGCCTGCATATCATTCCTCCGACAGCCCGGTATATGATTCCGATTAGCGGCATGATCATTGGCAGTTCTATGATTTTGTCCAGCCTGCTGGTGTCCCGGCTCAAGTCGGAAGTCCTGCTGCGCAAGCCTGAAATCATGCTCATTCTGGCGTTAGGCGGCACGCCTAGACAAGCCATCTTCCCTATACTCAAGGATTGCATACGTTCCAGTATGATTCCAACCATTGAGGGGCAGAAAACGCTGGGGCTTGTCCAGCTGCCCGGCATGATGACCGGACAAATCATCGCAGGTGCCAATCCGATTGCCGCCGTGCGTTTGCAATTGCTCATCGTATTTACCACCATGACCTCTGCTATTTTGACCAGCGTGCTGCTCAGCCTGTTCATTTATCCGGCATTATTTAACCGCCAGCAACAACTGCACACAGAAGCATGGGAACGCTAATCAGGTGAATATCCCCAGTTATCTATGATTTCGCAAAATAAAAGAGACATGTTTAATTCCTGACACAGAGGTTAATAGATACACGTACCCGCTTTACTAAAATTCGATGAGGAGTGATTGAACATGGCTAACAACAACCAAAATGGCAAAATGAGTCGCGAAGAGGCAGGACGTTTAGGTGGAGAAGCTACTGCTAAAAATCACGACAAAGAATTTTATCAAGAGATTGGCGAAAAAGGTGGCGAAGCCACTTCCAAAAGTCATGGCAAGGACTTCTACCAGGAAATTGGTGAAAAAGGCGGCGAAGCCACTTCCAAAAACCATGACAAGGAATTCTATCAAGAAATCGGACGCAAGGGCGGCGAAGCCCGTGGCAACTCAGACCAAAGTGATAGCGACGGGAAAATGAGCAGGGAAGAAGCTGGCCGTAAAGGCGGCGAAGCCCGCGCACGTCAGCGTAGAGATAACTGACAAATAGGGAGTATGTGGTCGGTGCAATTGCAATGTAGAGGCACAGACTGCATATAAACATGAAGTATAGTGGACGTTTATGTTATAAAAGCCTATCTGCCGGAACAACGGCAGATAGGCTTTTTGTGTGAAAGTTACTTTCGTCAACCGATCATACGCCTTACAATATACATAAACAGGTTAAATAACCAATCATACATATTTTATTACAAATGAAAGAATGGATTATAGGAGGTTTGCGCGAATGTTGATTACAAAGAATAAAACGGCTGCAACTATTCTAAGAATTATATTTTTTTTACTGATTTTCAGCTGGATTTATTATTATTCAGGTCATCACTCGGCAGAAACCGCTAAATTAGTTAAAACTACAGATGATTACTTGGTCATACAGAGAGATGCTTCTAGCGGAGGTGAATATAAAGAATTATATATTTCCCCAAAGTCTGTGATCCCTCCTCTGGTTATAGGCAAACAATATTATTTCGTGTCTGATCAAAGGTACTTTCAACACCCATATATCCGTTATGTAGAGGAGTAAACAGAACAAGACAACAAGGGACTAACACAGCCCTTGGTTAAAGCTTCATGGATACAAAAGAGTGCATGCAACTCAAATCAAATATTCCTGCATTCCGACTGTTAAGATGGAGTCGAAAGGAGGGAACCCTCGTGTACGAATGGAACGAAATGGTGCAGCTCATGATCGATTGGATTGATAATAATCTTACTTCAGCACCTTCGTTGCTGAGAATGTCCAGTCAGTTAGGCTACTCCCCTTACTACTGTACAAAACAGTTTCATTCTCTTACAGGAATGACGTTAAGGGATTATGTGTGGATGCGCCGGATTAGCCGTGCTGCACTGGAACTCCGGGATAGCAATGTCCGCATCCTCGATGTTGCCATAAAGTATGGGTTTTCTTCACAAGAGGCTTTTACACGGGCATTTGTAAAAGCGTTTGAGGTAACTCCGGCTGTATACCAAAAGGAGCCCCGACCTATTCCGCTGACCATTCGCGTTGAGGTGTTCTCTCCTTATCATTACCATTTGAAGGAGCGGGATAAGATGGTTAAGGATCATTTGCAAGAAGCTGAAGTCAAAATCGAGCATATACCAGCACACAAATTTATTGAAATCTGGGATACTTCTTCTCGAAACTACGGTGATTTCTGGAGAAACGGTCACAATTGTGATGAAATTTGCGGAACATTGGAAAGCATGTCTCATCTCAAGCTTCCCGAACAATTGGGCCAAACTGCGGGCTGGTTCTATCAAGATGGTCAGAAAGGCTACCTCTATGGAATACCGGTCGCCGCTGACTACAATGGAGAGATTCCCGCAGGAATGAAGTGTCGGGACATCCCCGAATCAGATTACCTGGTGTTTTTTCACCCACCCTTCAATTATTTAAAAAAACAACGGAGACGTTATGAGAATGGTGGAGGAGAAGGCTTGGAACTTTGACCCTAGCAGCCTAGGGTATGAATGGGATGAGGAAACAAAGCAAGATTATCAGCGGCATTTCCCAGAAAGATACGGATACGCAGTGTTACGTCCAGTGAAAAAAGTGTAGAGAAAAAGAATCCCAAGAAGCCGCTACGATCAGGATGCTGTTCATCGTCTTGCTAAAGTCTGTTGAAAAATAATAACAGTTTATTACTAACGGGTTCCATCTTGAGATGCAATACACATCGAATTGACATTGTGGTCATAATACGATGTAAATACAGAATAAACCGATCCCTGAATCATACAGTTGTCGGTTTATTCTTGATCAGTATTTTTATTTTGCAAGTAACTATCAATGATTTTAACCCAATCCGGTAACAAGGCCACATGATGTTTTATCGTTTCACTATCTGATTCCAATACAATCACGCCATCTGAGCTGCTGTTGTCAATGACAATTAAATGATCGATAAGTTTAAGATGTAAGAGCAGATTGTCTAGTGAGGTCTGATGCCGTCTTATAATATCAGCGGTATCAATGTGGTGGCCCCCATTTCGAACTCGTGCAGCAACTCGCTCGATATTAAGACGATAATCACCAAGGCCCACATAAAACATGATAACTTCAAAGCCATTTTCTTTTGCCACTCGCATTTGTCGAATCACATTGCCACCAGCAAGTGTCGTCTCTACGGTAAAATCTCGTTTATTTCTTATACAATCCCGTGCTAGCTTAATCGCTTCCTTTCCTGCCGATACTTTGTATCGATCAGGGTTTTTACGATCAATCCCTCGCGCTAACGCATCTGGATCGATATTAACACTTACACCAAGTTTATCAACGATTAGATTACGAATTGTACTCTTACCACTTCCATTGTTTCCTGCGAACACAAACATAGTAGCAAACGGCTCACTCATGATAAAATATCCTGCTCTTTAATTCGTTCGACTTGACCATTACTGTACTCTTTAACAAATTGACCATCCGACGTTTTGTAGACAATATATGTGCCATTTGCTTTAGCGTCCAGTTTTGCTCTATCTCCAGTTAGTTTGATTAACTTGCCTAGGTCGTGTGTACGATTCATTCAGCCATCACCATCCCATCCAAATCATATATCGAGAGTATATCATAAATCGAAAAGTCTGAAAGAATCCAGCGTCACTCAAATCCATACGAATACCGCACGGCTAAAAATCGTGACAAGTAAATAGGATCGAAATATTGTCTTTTTAATACATTTTAATAAATAAATTTGGAATAAATGCTACCTTCAGTTTTTTTTATTCGTCTATAATAACAAATACAATTGCGGAGGTACAGGCAATGAAATCTTTTCGTTTTTGGCTAGTCCTAATCTCATGTCTAGTTATTACTATCAATATTACAGGGTACGACGACTATAACATGCTATTGGCTATCATTAGCCCGCTAGTTTGGATGTATGAATCATTTCGATTTGTGCGAGAGGCAGACATCCCCATAACTATTGTTTACTTCACTACACTAATTTTCTGGTATCTCATTGGATACGCTTTGGACCGTTTGATTAGAAAATTAAAAAATTAAAGTCACTTGAAATCACCTTCTAAATTGTCGTCTACTTTGTCAGGCTCGTACTCGACCGTTCTGTAGTATAGAAGCGTTCATATATTCTGAAAATGTCGAGACAGCAGCCTCTTTGGGCTTATCGGGAAGTTTATAAGATTCCTTACCTCCTCCAAAACCTGTAGCAATTACGGTCAAAATCCCTCCTAAGACAACCAAGCAAGCCAACTTATTACGCGATACAATCCTCAATAAATAACCCCCTTTGTTGTAAATTTTACCACCTATTTTCAACGTATCTCAACTTAAAAAGGCACTGTAAAACGCAGCATAACTTCTTGTAAAACCCCATTCATTTAAATCCAAGGCCATTCTTTCCATATAATTTTATTTTAACGTAAATACTCGCTGAATACCTTTGTTACCTTATGTAATGTCGTCTTCCCATCCTGTAAACTAAGTTCCATCAAGCGGTAACCGCTGGATCATAGAGAGGATGAGATATTTATGGGTTTGGATAATAGAGTTTTTGCGATACAAGCTGGTCTGGACGGACGTGTAAATGCAGTTATAGATCAAACCCTTGCCGAGAAGCGCCTAGTCGGCGCAGTCGTCATGATATATATGGACGGTTCACCCGTGTATGTCCGAGCAGCGGGGCTGGCTGATCGAGAAGAACAACGTCCTATGCATGAGGATGCTTTATTTCGGCTTTCTTCTGTATCCAAACCGATTGTATCTACTGCGGCTTTGGTTTTGGCAGCCCAAGGATTGATTAAACTCGATGAATCTATTGAACGCTGGTTGCCCGACTTTCGCCCCCGATTAATCAGTGGTGAGCAGCCCTCCATTACAATACGCCAATTGCTGACCCATACTGCCGGGTTGACCTATGGCTTTTTAGAGGAAGAAGGCGGCGGTCCCTATCATCGTGCAGGCGTATCAGATGGCATGGATTTCTCAAATCTTACGCTGGAAGAGAACTTGCAACGTTTGGCTTCTGTGCCACTGTTATATACACCGGGTAAAGCGTGGGGATATTCGATTGCTACTGATGTGCTCGGCGCTATCATTAGCCGTGTATGTGGCACAACCCTTGATGCAGCTGTTAAAAAGCTCGTTACCGAACCTCTCGGTATGCACGACACCAGTTTTGCGATCGCGGATGCTGGACGGCTTGCGGCTCCTTATGTCAACGATATATCAGAACCCCGGCGGATGCGTGAGCTTGAGGTTGCGCAGGTTTTTGAAGGCACCGCAGGACTTCGTTTTCAGCCTGCACGAGCCTTTGATCCCTCGGCTTTCCACTCTGGTGGCTCTGGTATGATTGGCAGCGCAAAAGATTTTATGCGGCTACTGGAAACACTGCGAAACGGCGGCAATCCGTTACTTTCAGAGGAATGGGTCCGTGAAATGGGCACCATCCAGACCGGGAACCTCCCCTTGGCAGGCTGGCCGGGGCGGGGCTTTGGACTAGGATTCACCGTACTCCAAAATCCCGACGAAAGTGGAACAGCAGAATCACCCGGAACGTGGCGTCTCGGAGGAGCTTACGGTCATTCGTGGTTCGTTGATCCCGCACTAAGACTTAGTGTGGTCGCCTTTACCAATACAGCATTCGAAGGGATGTCAGGTCCGTTTACAACCGAGCTTTGCCAAGCCATTTACGGTAGCTCAAATAGGATCTAATAAAGTGGGGGTTACATGTTTATGGTCTACAGGCGAGGACAGGACAATTAACGTGGTAGAGTGCCCGTGCTTTCCACACTCATCCCCGAACTGCTCCAGCTTGAGCATAGACTCAACCATGACTTTCAGTAAGTAATTTTGCTCGCCGCTGATTCTATGGCACTCAATGACTTCAGGTGCAGATTGGCAAAACTCAACAAATGAATTGCATTGATTCGTGTGCACGAGCACGTGAGCCATGATCGGCTTTCCGACTTTCTCATGTGAAACTATGGCACGATACCCGGTGATAATACCTTTATCCTCCATGCGCCGCACTCTTTCCGTTACGGCAGGCTGGGAAAGCCCAACCTCCTTACCCAGCTCGGTCATGGAGATACGCGCCTGGTTTTGTAGACACAACAAAATTTTATGATCCACTTGATCCATCAAACCATCCTCCTTAAGTTCAAGGTAATATTACAAAAACACAATTATTATTATGTATTATTTCGAATATTGCCTTATTATTTTATGATTTAATGAAATATTAGCATGCAAAATCAAGGACGTAAAGCAGGAAGACGTGGAAAGGGAATGAAACCAATGAAATATAGTAAGCCCCTGCTTTTCATTGCGCTTGGCCTATTTGGTGTATACACGATTGAGTTCGGTGTGGTTGGCATTTTGCCGGTCATCATTGAACGTTTTCATATTACGGCAGCTCAGGCCGGGTTTCTTGTCAGTTCATTTGCATTGATCATCGCGCTGTTCGGTCCCTTCATGGTGCTATTGATGTCCAGGTTTAACCGCAAGCGAATCATGACAATGTCGTTGTTTGTTTTTGCCATAACAAGCTTGCTGTCAGCCTATACATCCAACTTTTATCTACTAGTGATTTTACGTATCATTCCGGCTCTGTTTCACCCGGTGTATTTCTCGCTTGCCTTTGTCGCTGCCACTGCGTTGTATCCCCCGGAAAAAGCAACGCAAGCTTCCGCCAAGGCCTTTCTCGGCACGAGCATGGGAATGGTACTCGGTATTCCAATTACAGCCTATATCGCCAATCAATTTTCATACGAGGCCTCCTTCTGGTTTACTGCGGTAGCGAATGGGCTTGCAGGGATCGGTATTTTATTTATGCTGCCGGATACACCGCAAGCCGAAATGTTCTCCTATCGGAAGCAGCTTGGCATTTTGCGTAAAGTATCGCTATGGCTCAATATCGGGGCGGCTACTTTTATTTTTGCAGCCATGTTCTCGGTGTATAGCTATTCTGCCGAATATTTGGGGCAAAATACAGGGATGAGCAGCAAGGTTATCAGTTTTCTGCTTATTATTTTCGGCATCGGCGGAATGCTCGGCAATCTGTTGGCTGGCAAGCTCATGGGCTTGCATAAGGTACGGACCGCTCTTTTTCATCCAGTAGTCTTGGGGGGCACCTATTTGTTGTTGTACGGGATCAGTTCTTCATTTATCCCTACGCTCTTCATCATTATCGTGTGGGGGGCCGTTCATACCAGCGGGCTGATTGTCGCCCAGATTTGGGTGATTGATGAGGCCAAAGAAGCTCCCGCGTTTGCCAACAGTCTTTATATCTCGTTTATTAACCTAGGGGTCTCACTGGGCTCGCTGGCAGGGGGGTGGTTTATTGCCAGAGCGGGGATCTATGGGACGTTATGGAGCGGTTTGCTGTTCGCCATGCTGGCGATGGTATGCATCGGATCTAAGTTGATTTATCCAAGTATTATGCGAAAATATAAAGGATTAGATGTGCAAAGCTAAAGAGTTGCAAGAGGGCCAAGCCTGTTATCATAAAAAACCGGTTCAACACTTTGTATGGTGTTGAACCGATTTTTGTTTAAAGATTGATTCCTGCCTGTCGGATTAGATCATGCCCAGCGATCACGATGCTTGCCCCTTGCTTTGCTGCTTCTATGGCTGTTGCCAGCCCTATACCTGCACTGCCGCCAATCACGACGACACGTTGATTATGTAAATGCATATTATTGTCAGCTCCTTTATAAGGATTATATCGTAACTATTTTTAAGACATACTCATTTTTATTCGTATGGGCTTTCCTGTACCGTGCTTTTGCGATAGGATGTCGGCGATTGGCCCGACCAGCGCTTGAACTGTCTGCTAAAATGCGCAATATCCCCATAGCCGAGCATATCGGCAATTTGTTGCACCGACCATTGCGGGTCAGCTAACAGCAACTTGGCCTCATGCAGCACAAGCTCAGATAGATATACACGGGGAGATACGCCGAAAACGCTACGGAATACACGATTACAATGGGACACGCTAATACCTAGCTCGGATGAAATCCCCTCGATCCCATCCTGTTTTTCCACCGATCCGGCCTGTCCATAAGGCTGATTTACTCTGCCCTGAAGACGACTGGCAATCTGATGGGCAAGCTCTGCCTGCACATATCCACGCCCCGGCAGATGGGCCGCTTCACTGGATACAGCCTCCCACAATGTTGCGAACAGTTCAAACACAGCAGATTGAATTCGCATACGCTTTGCCACCGAATCACTACCTATTCCTATGTCTTCTGGCGTTGAAAGATCAAGCAGCTTGCTCAACGCTGGTCCCATCTGACCTGCCACTGTGCCTTCAGCTGGAAACATCACCTGCTCCAGACGACTCAGGAGCGAGAGAAACAGCTTATCATCAATGTCGAAATGCATGCAAAAATACGTAAATCCTTCTCCGTTACTATGGCTCGAATGGACAATGCCCGGGCGCAGCAGCACCAGATCACCCTGTCGCTGGGTATAGCTGCAACCATCCACAACCATGATCTGTTCTCCCGCAAGCACGATGTTAATTTCATATTGAGGATGCTCGTGTGGCGGATAGCTCCACTCTCTTCCGACACTTCGTGTATGAATGGCAAACAAATTGACTGTGGTCCGCACATCAGGAAAAAAGAACTCCTCTCCGGCAGCTGCAAGGTCTGGATGATGAGGTTGCTTCGGTAAACGTGGTGACGACATGTTTTCCCTCCCGGCTTACTTACATGGATATACTCCAGTATATCGCTTTCCGCGCGATTTGGATAAATAGTTGCGCGATTTGACAATGGTTCCCCGCCACATGACATGCTAGGCTCTAAGTGAAGTTAGTCAAAGTTAAACCTTACTATGAAAGGGGTTTCATTATATGTCGAAAAATATATTTTATAACACACAGCATGCACCGATCGGTTCTTTTTCCAGCTTTACGCTTGGGTTTAAGGGCAATCGCGGCGGACTTGGTTTGGAACTGGGCAAGCCTGCCGACGAAAATGTATATATCGGGCTGCAATCCAGAGATGGCGGATCATACGAGGCGCTTCCCTTTTTTGCATCCACACAGGATGAAAGTGCCCGCTACGACGTGGAGAAAAAGGGTAAACGAACGGAACCACAGCTTATGGCCTTTGCCGATTCAGACATTACCCGTGAGCTAAAAGCAGGAACGGATACATGGCAGGCTGGTGATTTGACGTTCCGACTGTACTCTCCTGTTCGCCCGGTGCCCGAGCCGGGAACCGCGGGTATGGATGAGCTGCGAGCAGCGTTGGTTCCGGCGGTATTCGCTGAGCTAACCGTCGATAACACGCAAGGAACTGCAGCACGAAAAGCTTTTTTCGGCTATCAGGGCAGTGATCCGTATAGCGGCATACGCATTATAGGAGAAGATCCGCGCAGGGACACTACGGATTCTACCCCATTGGAGGGAAGACTCACAGGCATCGGCCAAGGGCGCAGCACAGCCATTGTGACCAACAGCAGCGAAGCAGTACCTGCCAGCGGATTTGCAATGGAGAAGCTGCTTGGGGAGACCATGGCCGAGAATTTATCCTTTGGCCTAGGCGTGACGGGTGCGCTTCTGATGGACGTTCCCGCAGGTGAGAAGCGCACGTATACCTTCGCCATATGCTTCTATCGCGGCGGCATCGTAACGACAGGCATCGAAGCATCGTATTACTATACCCGGCTGTTCAAGGATATTGAAGACGTGGGGAGCTATGCATTGAAGCATTTTACAGACCTCACCGCAGCCTGTGTTCAGGCTAATCGCTGGATGGAGTCGGCCAACCTGAGCCCGGATCAGGAATTCATGCTCGCTCAGGCGATCCACAGCTACTACGGCAGCACCCAACTGCTTAGTCACCAAGCGGACGGAGAACCGATCTGGGTTGTGAACGAAGGCGAGTATCGGATGATGAATACACTCGATTTGACGGCAGATCAGCTCTACTATGAATTGATTTTAAATCCATGGACGGTGCGCAACGAGCTGGAGTGGTTTGTCCAAAGGTACAGCTATCGGGATGAGGTACGCTTTCCGGGAGAGGAACAGACCTATCCGGGTGGTATCACGTTTACGCATGATATGGGCGTGGCCAACGTGTTCTCCCGGCAGGGATACTCCTGTTATGAGCTGGCAGGGATTGACGACTGCTTCTCTTACATGAGCCATGAGGAGCTGGTGAACTGGCTTTGCTGCGCCACGGTATATATCGAGCAGACACAGGATCAGTCATTTACAACACGCATGCTGCCTGTCTTGTGTGACTGCTTCGAAAGCATGCTGCGGCGGGATCACCCCGACCCGGCACAACGAAACGGCTTGATGGGCTTGGACAGCTCTAGAACCCGGGGAGGCGCAGAAATTACAACCTACGACAGTCTGGACGTATCTCTGGGTCAGTCCCGCAACAACATTTATCTAGGCAGCAAATGCTGGGCGGTATATGTTGCACTGGAAAAAATATTTGCCTCAAAAGGGCTTAACTCCCTCTCACAGGAGGCTGGCTTACAGGCGGACAAATGCGCAGCCGCAATCACAGCACATATGACAGACAAGGGCTATATTCCTGCAGTTATTAAGGAAGGCAATGACTCGCAGATTATTCCTGCCATTGAGGGGCTGATCTTCCCTTACTTTACAGGATGTGAGGCTGCGCTTAAGCCTGATGGACGGTTCGGTGGATATATCCAAGCACTGCGGCGCCATTTGGAAACTGTGCTGGTACCGGGAGTTTGTCTGTTTGAAGACGGAGGCTGGAAGCTGTCCTCGACCAGTAACAACTCCTGGCTGAGCAAAATCTATCTGTCACAGTTTATTGCCCGCGAGCTGCTGGAACTGCCTTGGGAAGAAGCTGGGCAGGCCGCAGACGCTGCCCACGTCTCATGGCTCCTTCACCCTGAAGAATCCTATTGGTGCTGGAGCGATCAGATACTGTCCGGTGTTGCTCACGGCAGCAAATACTATCCACGCGGAGTTACTGCTATTTTGTGGCTGTATGAAGGCAACGGCAACCGTCTGACTCTCCCTGAGCATATGAGTCAGGATCAGGAACAGCATGCCTGAGGATCATCTTCACCTGCCCAAAAGGAGGCTCCAATATGAGCAAGCTTATGGATATGCCAAAAGAGAGCGGCTATGCGGCTTGGCTGCATTACAGCCGCAATAGTAAGGTAGAAAAGCTGCCCGCTTGGTGCAGGGTCATCGTGGTCCATGAGACAGATGAAGTGCTTCAATCGGCTGCGAGTGAGCTTCAGCACGGATTGACCTCCATGTTTGGACAGCAGCCGAAGATCAGCGCCGTTCCTGTGAATGCGCCATTCATTGCGCTGGGTACGTTCCCAGCGCATCCTTTGGTCGCAGAACGATTCAGCGCAGAGGAACAGGCAGAAGTGGGTGCAGAAGGCTACCGAATTCGCGGGATAGAGATGCCAGATCCGGCATATTCAGCTTCGCATGGTAACGATGAGTTCAAAGGACAATACGTTACAGTCGCAGGGCAGACCTCCAAAGGCGTATTGTACGGAGTCTTTCATCTGCTGCGCTACCTGCAGGGAGGACTAGATGGGAAGTTGAAGCCCACCAACGAATCATTGCACGCCCCCATTCTAGACCAATTATCCAACCCTGTTAATCCCATCCGCATGATCAACCACTGGGATAACATGGATGGTAGTGTTGAACGTGGATATGCGGGCGGATCTATTTTCTACGACAATAATGCCTTTACTACAAATATGGAGCGCCTGCGAGACTACGCCCGTCTGCTCGCTTCTGTAGGCATTCAAGCACTATCCATCAACAATGTGAATGTCCATCAGGTAGAAACCGAGCTGATTACAGATAGATTCCTACCGGATGTGGCTAAAGTAGCTGCGGTGTTTCGCGCCTATGGCATACAGATCTACTTGAGCATTAACTATGCCAGTCCTATTCAGCTCGGCGGGTTAACCACGGCCGATCCCTTAGAATCAGCTGTAGCTGAATGGTGGCAGACCAAAGCCCAGGAAGTTTACGCCGCCGTTCCTGATCTGGGTGGTTTTGTGGTCAAAGCCGATTCCGAAAATCGGCCTGGACCGTTCAGCTACGGACGCCATCACGCCGATGGAGCCAATATGCTGGCAGATGCATTGCAGCCCTATGGCGGACGCGTGATTTGGCGCTGCTTTGTCTACAACTGCAAGCAGGACTGGCGCGATCGCAAGACGGATCGGGCCCGCGCAGCCTTTGACCATTTTAAACCGCTGGATGGGCTGTTTCGGGAAAATGTCATTTTACAGATCAAAAATGGTCCCATGGATTTTCAGGTGCGGGAGCCTGTCTCCCCCCTGTTCGGTGCGCTAGAATCCACTCAGGTACTGCTGGAATTTCAAATTGCACAAGAGTACACCGGCCAACAGAAACATCTATGTTACCTTGTTCCGCAATGGAAGGAGGTATTGGATTTTGACACCTACGCCCGAGGAAAAGGCTCCACCATCAAGCGTATCGTGAGTGGCGCTTTGCATTCTCCCAAGCATACCAACTATGGAATAGCCGCTGTATCCAATATCGGTGCAGACACCAATTGGACCGGACATTTGCTCGCCCAATCCAATCTTTATGGCTATGGTCGGTTGGCTTGGGACCCGGACCTGTCCGCAGACGAAATCGCTGATGAGTGGGTTCGGCTGACGTTTGGCAGACAAGGGAATAGCGACGGCGACACAAATTTGATTTCTAGCATTAAGCAGATGCTGCTCGATTCATGGAATATCTACGAATCCTACACCGCCCCTCTCGGGGTCGGCTGGATGGTCAGTCCCGATCACCACTATGGGCCGGATGTAGACGGGTACGAATATTCTATGTGGGGCACCTACCATTTTGCTGATTGCCGGGGGATCGGGGTAGATCGCACGTCCGCAACCGGAACGGGCTATGCAGGACAATATTTTTCTCCCAATACTAATATCTACGAAGCTACGGACACCTGCCCGGATGAGCTGCTCTTATTCTTTCACCATGTTCCTTATACACACTTGCTCCACTCCGGCCAAACTGTCATACAGCACATTTATGATACCCACTTTGAAGGTGCAGAACGTGCAACCCTTCTCCGAGACACATGGGTTAGTCTACGAGGGCATTTGAGTGATGCCATGTATGAACAGGTTCTGAAGCGGCTGGAGCATCAGACTGAGCATGCCAAAGAATGGCGGGATCGGATCAATACGTATTTCTACCGTAAAAGCGGCATTGCCGACCAGAAGGATCGCCCTATTTATTAAGCAAGCTGCCTCGGCAATACTTTCATACAGACTGGAACAAGGCTTCTCTACGCCTAGATTCGCTTTCTCCTATACTGGCATTGTCTATCCACACATCATTAAAAGGCATGCGTCTTACTCAGACCTATGCCTTATTTTTTTGCCTGGAAACTTTTAAGCACACGGTTGCTTACGTAAAATGTCATATTTGTCCACTCTGAGTGTGCAATAAATTCTTCTTTTTATGCAACCGCTTGCTTTATACTATTTTTGTAGACGTTTACAAAATGTTGTCGAATTAGACTATGCATTGGGGAGGATGATCGGTTTGACCTTGTATCGAAGTCTATGGAAAAAAGGGTGTATGCTTCTACTAAGCCTTGTGCTGTCTCTGACCGCCTTCATTGGCTCACCCTCTAATACGGCGAGCGCTGCGGTTGCAGATGATTTTCAGGCTTCCGTTATGGGACCGCTGGCGAAAATTAACGACTGGGGTTCCTTTAAAAAGCAACTGCAAACGTTGAAAAACAATGGCGTGCATGCCATCACTACCGACGTCTGGTGGGGCTATGTGGAGAGCGCAGGAGACAACCAGTTCGATTGGAGCTACTACAAGACCTATGCAGATGCCGTGAAAGAAGCGGGACTGAAGTGGGTTCCTATCATCTCAACGCATAAGTGTGGAGGAAATGTGGGAGATGACTGCAACATCCCACTGCCAAGCTGGCTGTCGAGCAAGGGCAGTGCAGATGAAATGCAGTTCAAGGACGAAAGCGGTTTTGCCAATAACGAAGCCCTCTCTCCATTATGGAGCGGGACTGGTAAACAATATGACGAGCTATATGCCTCATTTGCTCAAACCTTTGCTAGCTACAAAAGCATCATTCCCAAAATTTATTTAAGTGGTGGGCCCTCTGGAGAATTGCGATATCCTTCATACTATCCGGCAGCGGGATGGAGTTATCCTGCACGGGGCAAATTCCAAGCCTACACTGAAACAGCCAAAAGTGCGTTCCGCACGGCCATGAATGAAAAGTACGGATCAATGGACAAGATTAATGCAGCATGGGGTACCAAGCTGAGTAGCCTTAGCCAAATCAATCCGCCGACCGATGGGGACGGATTTTACACGAATGGGGGATATAATTCCACGTATGGAAAGGATTTTCTGTCGTGGTACCAAAGTGTGCTTGAGAAGCATTTGGGCGTCATCGGAGCAGCTGCACACAAAAACTTCGATTCTGTGTTCGGTGTCCGTATCGGAGCCAAGATTTCCGGTCTGCACTGGCAGATGAACAATCCTGCCATGCCGCACAGCACAGAACAAGCGGGTGGATATTATGATTACAACCGTCTCATTCAGAAATTCAAGGATGCCGATCTAGACTTGACATTTACTTGCCTGGAGATGAGTGACAGTGGCACAGCACCGAATTATTCGTTGCCGTCCACCCTGGTTGATACCGTCTCCTCCATCGCGAATGCCAAGGGTGTTCGCCTGAATGGTGAAAATGCACTCCCGACAGGCGGCAGCGGCTTCCAAAAAATCGAGGAAAAAATCACGAAGTTCGGTTATCACGGGTTTACGTTATTGCGCATCAACAATCTCGTCAACAATGATGGCTCACCAACCGGTGAGTTGAGTGGATTCAAACAATATATCATCAGCAAAGCCAAGTCTGACAATAATGGCGGTACAGGCAACAAAGTAACGATATACTATAAAAAAGGCTTTAACTCACCTTACATTCACTACCGTCCGGCTGGTGGTAGCTGGACTGCTGCACCGGGTGTGAAAATGCAGGATGCCGAAATTAGCGGCTATGCCAAAATTACCGTCGATATCGGTTCTGCCTCCCAATTGGAAGCCGCTTTTAACGACGGCAATAACAACTGGGACAGCAACAACACCAAAAACTACTCCTTCAGCACGAGCACTTCTACGTACACGCCCGGTAATAGTGGCAATGCAGGAACGATCACTTCAGGCGCTCCAGCGGGCGTGAATCCCGGGGATGGCGGCGGTACAACTAACAAAGTAACGGTATACTACAAAAAAGGCTTTAACTCGCCTTACATTCACTACCGTCCGGCTGGTGGTAGCTGGACTGCTGCACCGGGTGTGAAAATGCAGGAAGACGAAATTAGCGGCTATGCTAAAATTACCGTCGATATCGGTTCTGCCCCCCAATTGGAAGCCGCTTTTAACGACGGCAATAACAGCTGGGACAGCAACAATACTAAAAATTACCTTTTCAGCACGGGAATTTCTACCTACACACCCGGCTTGAACGGAGCTGCAGGATCTATCCGAACGGGGGCACCTTCAGGAAGTGCCGTCAGCGTAGTGACTTCCACCTACGCAACCGACCTCAACGAAGTGGCAGGGCCTATCCAAACAGAAAAACTTTCGGGTGTATCCTTAAACGTAAGCACTTCTACCTACACACCCAATGTTAACGGAGTTGAAGTAACTGCTCAAACGGAGGCGCTTTCGAGCGCCTTCACTCCTATAGATCTGAATACCCTCTCCAAGCCCACTCCCCTTGGCACAGACTGGAGCAAACAGAGCATTTATTTTATCATGACAGACCGTTTCAGCAACGGAGATACATCCAACGATAACTACGGTGGCTTCAATTCCAACAACAGCGATCAGCGCAAGTGGCACGGTGGCGATTTTCAAGGTATTATTAACCAACTCGACTACATTAAAAATATGGGGTTTACCGCCATCTGGATTACTCCAGTAACGATGCAAAAGAGCGAATACGCTTACCACGGCTATCATACGTATGATTTTTATGCGGTAGACGGACATCTCGGTACCATGGACAAGTTCAAAGAGCTGGTTGGTAAGGCACACGACAAAAATATCGCTGTTATGCTGGACGTAGTTCCCAATCACACCGGCGATTTTCAACCTGGGAACGGCATCGCCAAGGCTCCCTTTGACAAAGCAGATTGGTATCATCACAATGGCGACATTACAGGGGGAGACTACAACTCCAACAACCAATGGAAAATTGAAAACGGTGATGTGGCTGGACTGGATGACCTAAATCATGAAAACCCCGCTACCGCAAATGAGCTTAAAAACTGGATCAAATGGCTGCTTAATGAGACAGGCATTGACGGACTGCGGTTGGATACCGCCAAGCATGTACCGAAGGGTTTTCTAAAGGATTTTGACCAAGCCGCCAATACCTTCACCATGGGTGAAATTTTCCATGGCGACCCTGCTTATGTGGGGGATTACACCCGATATCTCGATGCCGCATTAGATTTTCCGATGTATTATACAATCAAGGATGTGTTCGGACACGATCAATCTATGAGGAAAATCAAGGAGCGCTACTCAGATGATCGTTACTATCGCGATGCCCAGACCAACGGTGTATTTATCGACAATCATGATGTAAAACGTTTCCTGAATGACGCCTCCGGCAAGCCGGGTGCTAACTATGACAAATGGCCACAGCTCAAAACTGCCTTAGGCTTTACTTTGACCTCACGCGGGATTCCTATCATCTATCAAGGCACCGAGCAAGGCTTTAGTGGCGGAGATGATCCTGCTAACCGGGAAAACGTTGTGTTTAACGCCAATCATGATCTGTATCAGTACATCGCTAAGCTGAACTCTGTGCGCAACAGCCACCCTGCCCTGCAAAACGGGAGCCAAAAGGAAAAATGGGTAGACGACTCCTTTTACAGCTTCCAGCGCTCTAAAAACGGCGACGAGGCCATCGTACTTATCAACAACTCATGGAGCAGTCAAACTCGCACGATTGGCAACTTCGACAATCTGTCCAACGGTACCCGTCTGACCAACCAGCTGAGCAACGACTCCATTCAGATTAACAACGGTTCGATCACCGTGACTCTCGCTCCAAAGGAAGTTAAAGTTTTCACCAAATAAGTTACACCGAATATTCAATTGTGCTAAAATAAATGGTAGAAGGATATACTAAAAAAAGAGCAAGGATGCTGTAACATCCCTACTCTTGGCAACAGCCGCTTTGAAGAGCGGTCGGCTGAAAAGGGCTAGCTATTAGAGATAGACCGTGTTTCCCCTCTCCAGGGCGGTCTATTTCTTTTTGTTATACTCTACTTATTTTTCTATACGAACATAACTTCGCAACGCTAAAAAAAGTCCCAGCACAAATATAAAGAAAATACTGATGACCCCTCCAGGAACATACGTGAATGTTCTGCCCATTTGTCCATGGGGAGAAAACAATAGCGGAACTGTCCATGGATAAAAGGTATTCCCCGGTGTATTAATCAAAACAAAATTTAAGCACATAACCGTACACATCCCAATAATGGCGGGTACAAATTTTTTCCAGCGAATAGCAAAGAACGTGATGATCGGGATGAGCATAGCGTGCATAAGAATCATCTTAGCAAATACCCCAAGCTGATACATAACAATTTCAAAGGTTAGCGGTCTGGTCGTAATAAACGTACCCAATACTGTAGATAGCACAAATGCCATCAGTAGGCTAACAGCGATGTACATATAAATAACGAGTAGTTTGCTGAAGTAAATACGAGTCCGGCGAATCGGGTTTGTAAACAGTGCAATATGGGTCTTCTCCTGATACTCTCTCGCATAGATATAGCAGGTCAAAATATAGTAGCTCATATACCCAGTCAGAAAATTAATAAGAATAACAACACTCATAAAGTAGTCATTCCAACCATCACGATCTATGGAATACTTGGGACTATCCGCGTAACTATAAAATTCTAAAAAAATGGTTAATACTAAAATCATTACACTCAACCAAACAATTTTAGTTCCTTTCAGCTTCAAGCACTCTGCTTTAAACAGGTCAAGCATAGTAACCCTCCTCTCGAAAACTCTCTATTTATTCTTTTCTTTGATATGTCCATATAGATAAAAGCAATCCAAGAAGAAAGGTCACCGATAAGCTGAACCATGCTACTGAAACATTGGTAGGTATAGTCGCATTTCTTTCATTAGGAGATAAAAGATACGGAACAATCCACGGATACCATTCACTTTTGTATATAAAATTCAAAAATATTGCAGTACAAACTACGAGCACAACCACCATGATGCTCTTCCAGCGTATAGCAAAAAAAGAGGCGATTGGGATTAACATCACATGCATCAGACACATTTTAGCAAACACTTGGATTTGGTATACCCAGATAGCCATCGTTAAAGGTCGATCTGTAATGGACATGCCTAATAAGGCAGACAAAAACAGAACGAGAAATAAGGATACAATAATAAATCCATAAATAATGATCAATTTACTAAAATAAAATTTAACCCTGGTGACAGGCGTGGTAAACATAAATAGATGCGTGTTTTCCTGATACTCTCTTGCAAAAATATGACCGGTTAATATGTAGTAACTGATAAATCCGGCTGCAACATTGACGAAGAGAACTATGCCCTCGAAATAGTAAGTCCAACCCCGTTTATCAATTGAATATCTGTAAAAAATAGCGCTCGTCGCAAATTCCAACAGCACAACAGCCAGCAATATAATATAGCTCAACAAGAAGGCTTTAGAGCCTTTAAGTTTAATAAGTTCTGCTCTAATCACGTCGCCCATCCTCTCCTGAAATGAGAGTCAGAAAGTACTCCTCGAGTGTCTGCTTGGAGGTGTGTATCTCATAGACTGAAAACTGATGATCTATTAGCTGCTTATTTAACGCAGCTGTATTCTCAATCTGACTATGAATTCTTAGTTGTTGTGGGGATATCACATTAGATTGAAGTTGCTTCATGTGCTCTTGCAGAAATGCTTGCACTGCTTCTGCATCGTCTACCTTTACATCTGTATATTGCTCAAAACCTTCCTCTAATCGGCTCAAACGATCTTCCGCTAACAGTTTTCCATTATGTATAATCCCGATGTGTGTAGCTAACTGCTGAATTTCGCTCAAGATGTGGCTGGAAATAAGAATCGTTTTTCCTTCTTCCTCGCACAACCGCTTCAATAGCTGACGAATTTCCTTAATTCCAGATGGGTCCAGTCCGTTCGTCGGCTCATCTAATATAAGCAACTCAGGGTCATGAACAAGCGCCCTTGCAATCCCTAATCTTTGCTTCATTCTTAGGGAAAAATTCTTGAACTTTTTTTTGCCGGTATGCTCTAATCCCACAGTAGTTAATGTTCGTTCAATTCTCCCATCATCCTGCACCCCCATGTACATACAGCAAATTCTTAGATTGTCGCGTGCGCTCAAATTTTCATATAAACCAGGCGTTTCGATAATTGTACCTATTTTCGAGAAAATAGAAGGATAGTTTTTCTCCAGCCGCTCGCCAAATAAAAAAACCTCCCCACTTGTAGGCTCAATTAGCCTCATTAGCATGCGGATAGTGGTTGTCTTACCAGCTCCATTTTCACCGAGGAAACCGTAGATACTGCCACGCTCCACATGTAAGGATATGTCGTCTACGGCTACAGACCCCCCAAACTGTTTGCGGAGCTTTTTCGTTTCGATAATATATTCCACTTTCAAACCTCCTAATCACTAAATAATACAAGTATACAAAATATAACCACTACTACCTGTAAGATTGCTTACACTGTACCATCTGTCCATAAAACAAAACAGGCACCTGACGAAGCGTACACTTCGTTGCAGGTGCCTTGTTTATATATAAACAACGTGGGATTACTTAGGCCTCAGTAGCCACGTTGATATTGTTCAGGTATGGAAGGCTCTTCGCCGCGCAGCGTCACTGCTGCATGAATCGCCCAATATGGATCGCGCAGCAATCCGCGTCCCACAGCGACCAGATCGGCATCCTCGTTGCCGATAACGGACTGCGCCAAGGCTGGCTCATCCAGTGCGCCTACAGCGATCACCGGGATGTTCAGTGCCTCGCGAATTTGGCGTGCGAACGGCACTTGATAGCCCTGATAGTTGCCCGGCTTTCTGGCGCCAGCAGGGCCTTCCCCGCCCGAGCTAACATGGATCACATCTACGCCTGCCGCCTGATATGCACGGCTCAGCTCAATGGCATGATCCACATCGTACCCACCATCTACGTATTCCACCGCGCTGATGCGTAAGATTAACGGCATACCCGCAGGCATTTGCTTGCGTACAGCCTGAATAACCTCAACACCGAAACGGGATAAATCCTTACCGTACTCGTCGTCCCGCTTGTTTGTAACTGGCGAATGGAATTGGTGAATCAAGTAACCATGTGCCCCGTGAAGTTCAATCGTATCCACGCCCGCTTGAACTGCACGCCGGGTAGCGTCTGCGAATTTCTGCACCATGCCACGGACTTCCTCCGTCGTAAGCGCGCGTGGCTGTTTATAATTCGCATCCGGGTATGCAATCGCGGAAGGAGCAACTGGCTCAGCTGCATCCTCAGCTTTACGGCCCGCGTGAGCAATCTGGATGCCTACCTTGGACCCGTGCGCATGAATGCCGTCAACCAGCTTCTTATAAGCTGGGACATGCTCGTCTGACCAAAGACCCAGATCATAATCTGTAATCCGTCCATCCGGTTCCACGTCCGTCATTTCTATAATAATCAGGCCCGTGCCTCCAATAGCCCGGCTCAGGTAATGGACATGATGCCAATCATTCGGAATCCCGTCCTTGGCTGTCACCGAGTATTGGCACATCGGGGGCATCACCACACGATTCTTTAATTCCAAATCTTTCAGTGTATACGGTGTAAACAACGAATTCGTCAAAACGTTCATCTCCTTTTTATCTTCGTCACATAAACGAAAAATACGCTCCAAATTACACGGTCTATTAAAAACATAATCGGCATAGTCCAAACGGAATAAAAGAGATTCCTCCAACGGGGGATCTCTCACATTTGCAACTTGCAGTCATTATGTATGTCGTATGTTGTAGATATATTGCACACAACCTATTATCCACAACTCAATAACTTTTTGCAAGTAAATATTTAAATATTATTAAATATTTTTTTGTCCTTCCCCTCTCCGCCTCCTAGCTATAATACAAAAAGACGCCCTTACGGACGCCTCTGCAATACCAATCTTATTGTGCTGAACCTAATTGTACCCATGCCTTCTCAATCTCTGCAACCGCCTGATCCTTGTTCATGTTACCGCTGATATATGCCTGCATCAGCTCACCAAATTTTTGGTGGAACGTATCCAGCGAGTAGTTAACAGACAGATCACCGGACTTCGACGTTTTCAAAATGCTTTCCATTTCCTTAGGCATTTCCAGATCAGGAAGCGGTGCATCCTTAATTGGAGGAATCACCTTCGCTACCTGGGAGAACCAGTTCTTACCGTATTCCGAAGTGTACAGCCAGTTGAAAAATTCAATTGTTTCCTTGGATACTTCGGAATCCTTGTTGATACGCAACGCCTGATCCGCACCGGTAATGATAACCGATTGATCCGCTTTGTCACTCACCGGATATCCCATGATGCCAATCTTGAGATCAGGATTAATTTTCTTGATTGCTTCCTCATCCCATGCACCTTTACCCGTCATAAATGCAGCTTTTCCGGATGCAAAATCACTTACTTCCGCATTGCTGTCCCGTTCCAGTGGCTTATCTGTGCCATGTTTCACCGTCAAATCAATGAAGTTAAAGAAGTTGTTGTACAGCACTGGGTAGTCCTTGATTTTTGCTTTGCCTGCGATAAAATCACTAACGAGCTGTTTCGGTTCCACGCCTGCATCCTGCGCGGCAGCATCTACATAGTGTTGGAAGATATGTTTCCATACCCACCACTCTTTATATGCATTGGCAAATGGAGTAATGCCCTTCGCCTCTAGCTTGGTGACCGCATCTTGCATTTCTGCAATCGTCTTCGGCGGGGAGGTTACCCCAGCCTTGGTAAGCAAATCCTTATTGTAAATCAGCGTAAACAGGTTCCCTTTTACCGGGAGTCCCAGCACTTTCCCGTCACTGGAGCTCATATTCGCTCGAACAGCATCCGTCATGGCTGCTGCCAGCGGCTCATTGGTCAGATCGGCGCTATAATCTGCATACGTGTCGATGTCGCCTCCTGCCGTCGTTTGGAATACATCCGGTGTACTACCTGAGGCTATTTTCGACTTCAGAATCGTGTTGTAGTCTGCCTGCATGATCTCCAGATTGATCTTCACGTTAGGTTTGACATTCTTATACTCCTCGATATACGCGTTAAAAGCATCGGTATACTCTGGTGAAGCTGTGAACATGTTTATTGTAACCGTTTTCAAATCTTCTTTGCCGCCAGCACTTTCTTTCGACGCATCCGTGCCGCCGCTACTTCCACATCCGCTCAACAAACCGACCGTCAAAAGCAAACTGCCGGATAACGCCATCATCTTCTTTAACATGGATACTCCCCCATTTGTTTGTGATCAACGTCCATGCGATCATTCTAAAAAATATACTCCCATTTAAAAAGGCAGATTAGTGAAGCGTTAAGGGTAAAAAAGTGGTTTATTGCAGGCTTACGCGATACTCAGACGGTGACACCTGATAATAATTACGGAAAGCCTTACTGAAATAATTTTTATCTTTGTAGCCGAGCATATCCGAGATTTCCTGTATTTTCAGGTTAGAATCACCCAGCAGCTCCTTCGCCTTGTCCATTCTAACCTTCTGTACATATTCGTGAATACCGTAACCAAACTGCTGCTTAAACAGCTTCATCAGGTATTCCCGACTCAAAAAATAGGTTTCGGCAAAAAACGAAATTTTGATATCCTCAAAATAATAACGGTCGATGTGTCTTTTGATGTCCGTTATGTCAAAGGACTGGTTCCCCGCTTGAGCATGTTGGACCCCAGCAATATAAAGCTCCAGCATCCGATTCAATCTCTGACCGTAGTGGACAAAGCTCGTAAAATCAGCAGACAAATCGCTTTCCCCCACTTGCTCCGGTTCTTCCAAAGCTCCATCTTGATTCAACGCTGACGTAGACGCACCTAACTCAATCGCAGCTTCTCTCAGTAAAAAATGGAACTCCTTCATCATTCGATCCGCATCCTGTAAACGGAAAATAGGGCCTGATGCCAATTGTTTTAGCAGATCGCCCAGCAGTACCTTTGCCCGGTTCGCCTGACCTGTCTGAGCATCCTTTTGGATCGACAACAGTCGCTCCGTCCATGACATTTCCTCTAACGTACCCATTTGCCGTGGCACTGTATGAAGAATGGATTCCCCTTCCAGCTTCAACACATCCGTGCTGTGAATGAGCGTCTTGGCATCCATATAAGCAGACGCTAGCTCCAATACATCTGTGCAGAGCTTACCCAATCCGGCAACTACCACCATGCTGAACAGCCCATGCAGGTTCGCCACCGCCTTCTGTGTCACTTGTGCCAATAGTAAGGCCATATGTTCTTCTTGTCCTGGGGCCAAGGTACAGATCGAAACGACCTCACGCTCCCGTCGCGGATGGGAGAAGCTAAAACAACTCAACCTTTCATCTGACGTCTGAGCTAACACATTGGTCACGGCAAAATCCATCAGATCGGCATCGCCATGAAAACGCGTCCTGCGAATCTCATCCCTGTTCAGCAGCCGCAGCACGATCACCCCAAAGCGATTCCCCGGCTGATCCGCTCCGATCAATGGGAGCAACGCCGTATTGGCCTGCCTTTTGAAGCTACCGTCCAAAATGGACAAATATAGCTTCTCTTTCAGCTTCGGCAGTGACATATTCAGTGTAATGTTCTGGCTAATGAACTTGTTTTTGCTTTGCTCTCGACTTTCCAGAATGTCCACTGCTTTGCGCAGTGCCTGGTTCAGATCCTGACGATTGATAGGTTTGAGCAGATAGTCCACCACCCGGGATTGAATCGCCTGCCGTGTAAATTCAAAGTCATTGTAGCCACTAATGACAATCGTCAGCAGGTGGGGATATGCCTTTTCGATGGCACGAAGAAATTCGATACCGTTCAGCTCAGGCATTTTCATATCGACCATCACCACATCTATATGGTGCTGACCCAACAGCTCCAGTCCCAACCTTCCATTCGTCGCCTCATAAATATGTTCAATGCCCAGACGGTCCCAGTCCCCGATAATACGAATGGCTTCGCGCAACGGCTCTTCATCGTCAATAATCAATACGTTATACATGACTACTTCCTCCCCGGGGAATTTGCATTCTCATTTCCGTTCCCGTTTCATCCGTAAGTATGAATAATCCTGCCTGATCTCCATACAAAAGCTTCAACCGTGTGTTCAGATTTTTCAAGCCAATATGCTCGCTCTCCCGTTCTTCCCATTTTTCATGGAATGAATCCAGCACCATTTTCAGCTTGTCCTCTGAAATCCCAGGTCCGTTGTCCCTGACTGTAATTGTTGCATTTGTAGAACTCGATTCGGCTGAAATGACGATCAGAATATCGCTTGATACTTTTTCCAACGCATGCTTGATAGCGTTTTCCACCAACGTCTGCACAGATAATCTCGGAATCGGCAGCTCCATCAGCGTTTCTTCCCATACCACTTCGACCCGCAGTCTCGCTCCGAACCTTGCTTTTTGCAGACCTATATACCGTTCAATGTGCTTGAGCTCTTCGCGGGCAACTACGATATCCTTGCCGTTGATGGAATACCGCAACGTTTGGGCCAACGCATCTACCATATCCGCCATGTCGAACATCTCCCGCTTTAATGCCTGCGTGGATATGGCTTGCAGGGCATTGTACAGAAAATGAGGATTAATTTCAGCCTCCAACGCCTTGAGTATGGCGTTCTTTTCGACCAGCTTCATGCGATAGCGCTCATTAATAAGTTCTTCGGTTCTTTGTACCATTTCGTTAAAATGCAGCGACAAATATGCAATCTCGTCATGTCCCTTCACAGGAGCTGTTGCTCCAAAATCTCCGGTGCTAAACCGCTTCATCTGGGTGGACAGCTTATGTAAAGGTCGGGTAATGGCGTTCGAGGTCAGTGTCACTAATATAATAGACACACCTAAAAATAAAGCCCCGATGGCATAGCTCCAATTCCGTGTTGTTGTAGCTGCTTCATAAATCTGGCGGTATGGGATGGGCTTAATGAGCTGCCACCCATCTTTTTCACCAGCATCATAGACGACCAAATATTCCTGGTCCCCACTGCTATCTGACCACGTTACTCGCCCGCTTCCTCCCTTGCCGATCTGTGTCAACACTCCAGAATCACGCATCCGCTCATATAGCGGAAAGCTGTTCACATAAAAGGGAACCCCTTTAGGGCTCATTAGCATCAATTGGTCCCCTTTGCCCAGTGGAATGTTCTGCATGATTTCGTCCACGGCGCTCGCATTGTAATAAAAGGACAGCACCGCCTGCGGATGGCGGGATGCAATCGACCTCAACACTCGATGGTATGCCATAAAGCTCGCTTGTGGCGCCACATAGCCCATATCAGAGCGGGACCCTACAAAGGATTGAAATGATTCGTTCGTGGTACTAGCCATCGCCTCTTTATACCAAGGAAGCTTGGGAATATCTGTGTTTATTCCTTTGCGCACCGTAATGTTGTACGTCTCCCTGGTAACCACATAGTATTGATGTCGGTCCGCCACGTACAGATAGATCGCTTCCAGATCATTACGTGAATAAAACATGCTGCGCAAGTAATTTTCAATGACCATTCTCGAAGCATAGTCCTGATTCTCATTGGCAATGGCGTTCATGATATCGTTATAACGAAGCTGCGGAAGAGCCAACTGCTGCATTCCCTCCAAATAATCCTCCAAATTCTGATTGACCAGCAACAGATTATTGGTCGTGCTGGCGATGCTATGGTTAACCGACTCCTTTTCAATCATCTGATAGGAAATAATTGTGAGTGAGCCCACCACCAGAATAATCACCGAGGTAAAAAGTAGAATGAGCTTGTTCACTAATTTTTGCGTGATTCTCCTCCACGTGGAGCGAAGAAACGTTCCTACACGCTCTGACATCATGATAATCGCCCCTTTTGAAAGCGTACACATTTTTACCCTCAACTGTTTTCTTAAATCCATTGGTCCGGCCCTAGGGGCTATCCTATACTTTCATTATATCTTAAACAGCTTGGAGAGAAAGAGCGGAAAATGTTGAGAAAAAGAGGTGCGTTATGCTGAAAAAAAGGGGAACTCGGGGCGACAAGGGCAGTAAACTGGAATTCGGTTTATTCACACTGCCCGTAATCCTGTGCATTACGATTGCATTTTACATTCCGTTTTTGATGACGATACGCTATTCCCTGACGAAGTGGAACGGCATATCCAAACATCCGAAATTTGTAGGTCTGGATAACTTCAAGCAAATCCTGCTTGGAGACGCCAATTTTGCACATGCAGCCTGGTTTACCGTCAAGTATGCCATTCTGTACATTGTATTGGTGAATGTGCTGGCCATTTTGCTGGCGCTCGTTCTCGATATGAAGCTGAAAAGCTCGGCTTGGCTGCGGGCGGCTTTCTTTATCCCGTATATCCTCAGTCTCGTGATTGTCGGCTTTATATGGAAATTCATCTTCATGCAAGGCTTTGAGTCACTGGGACACAGTACAGGCTGGGGCATCTTCCAGCTAAGCTGGCTGGGTGAGGAAGGGCTCGCGTTTATTTCCATTTTGGCGGTATCGATCTGGCAATCCATTGGCTTTTACATGGTCATTTATATTGCAGGCTTGCAATCTGTGCCAGAGGATTTAAAAGAGGCTGCCATTGTCGATGGCGCGGGGCCGATTCGGAGATTTTTCAGTATTATTCTACCGATGCTCGCACCTTCCATTACGATCTCAGTCTTCATGGCACTGACCAACTCGATCAAAGTGTTTGACGTCATTTTATCCCTGACCGGCGGTGGGCCCGGTGGTACAACATACAGCATTGCGTATGATATTTACCGGGACACGTTCCAGAACAATCTGTATGGCTACGGAACAGCCAAAGCATTGATTTTATTCGTTGCAGTCCTGATCATTACGATTATTCAATTGTCTATTTTCAAACGCAGGGAGGTTGAAGCCTGATGCAACGCAGCCGTACGGGACGTATTTTGCTAGAAGCGGGCATGATTGTATTATCATTGTTATTTTTGTACCCGCTGTTTCTCGCCATTAACAATTCGTTCAAAAGCTTCGCTGAGGTCATGACCGACGTCATTGCGCTGCCCAAGCAGCTTTCGCTGGATAACTACGTATATGTATGGAAATTCATTGACTATCCACGCCTATTTCTGAATAACACCATTATCACCGTCGTCGGACTGGCAGGTATCGTACTGATATCTTCCATCGCGGCCTACAAGCTGGCAAGAACCAAAAGCAAATGGAGCTCCGTGATTTACATGCTGTGCATTATGCCGATGCTGATCCCGTTTCAGTCCATCATGCTCACTGTCTTGCGACTGGCAAAAGACTTAAATCTGGCAGATAGCACTTGGGGACTTGGCTTGCTGTATTGGGGCTTCGGCGCACCGCTGGCAGTGTTTATCTATCACGGCTTCGTGAAAGGTATTCCGGTCGAGATTGATGAAAGTGCCAAGATCGATGGGGCCTCGGGCTTCCGGCTTTTCTTTTCCGTGATTTTCCCCTTGCTGAAATCAGTCACTGCTACCATTGTCATTATCGACGTGATGTGGATTTGGAACGATTTTCTGCTTCCGCTTCTCATGGTTAACGGCTCACCTAGCACCAAGACGCTGACGCTGGCCGCCTACACCTTTGTCGGACAGTATACGTCAGACTGGCAATATGCCATGACCGCGATGGTAATGGCTGTGCTGCCTTCGATCATCGTATTTATTTTTCTGCAAAAATACATTGTCAAAGGCGTCGTTGCTGGAGCCGTCAAAGGCTGAGTCAAGGAATCGAAGCCAGATGCAAAAAAGAGGACTTGCGTGTTGTTCGCGCAAGTCCTCTTGTCTTCGTGATATCCATCATGGGCTTCTGTACAGTATTCATTAAGCCTTAAACTGGCCTAGCGCTTTCAGCATCTCTTCCATAGCAAGCTGTAGGTCAGCAGAGCAGGCATTCAGACGGTTAATCTCTTCCATCTGGTCGGAAGCTGCAACCGACACTTCCTGTGAGCCGCCGCTCGTCCTGCGGGCGATGACAATAATTTCAGTAGCAGAAGCGGTAACTTCCTGCACACCTGCTGACATTTGTTCTGCGGTTGCTGCCATGCTTTCGATCCGTTCTGCAATGTGAGTGCTTCTTTCTACGATCTGTTCGAAGCTGTCATGTGTCTCGTTCATCATCCGCAGCCCGCTGTCCACATGCGCTACCACATGTCCAATCGCTTCCGCCGAGCGCTGTACATCTCCATCAATGTTTTGGATGAGCTGCGCCACTTGACGGGAGGCTATTCCCGATTGATCTGCTAGCTTCCGCACCTCGGATGCTACAACCTCGAATCCTCGTCCCTGCTCACCTGCGCGAGCAGCTTCAATAGAAGCATTCAGCGCCAGCAGTCCCGTCTGTTCAGATATTCCCTGAATAACCTGCATGATTCCGGTAATTTCACCTGATTGACGGTGCAGCGCTTGAATCAGAGCATCCGTATGCTGAATGGACGAATGCAGCTCTCCCATCTGTTCCACCGTGAGGCGCGCGGTTTCCGCGCCTGCCTCCGCCTGCTGCTTGGAGTAGATAGCAGCTTCGGCAATCTCTGAGGCGTTTTCCGCGACATTCTGAATGCCCTGAGCCATCTCTTCCATCGCCGTCTGATTTTCCAATACGCTTCGGGTCTGCGCTTCGGCTCCGTCTGCAACCTGCCGTATGGTGTCTGCAATTCTATTTGCCTCTCTCGTCGATGCTTCAGCAATGACGGCAAGCCGTCCCGTTGAATCGGCTACCGCTCCACAAGCATGCATGCCCTCGGAAATCAAAATGCCCAAATTTCCCCGCATTTCATTATAGTTGGTACTCAGCCGCCCGAGCTCATCTTTGCTTTGATCATGCAGAACAGAAGTGAAATCCCCCTGACCTGCCTTGGCGAGCGCCTGGCCTACACGGCCCAGCCTGCGGTTTACCCTGCTCATGTACCAGAGAATCACGGCTAGCGACACTGCAATAGCAATCACAATCACAATCATAAATTGGCGGATAAACCCGCTAATGATCCCGTCAATGATCGATTGCGATGCACCTACATACAGAATGCCAATCACAGCACCGTCTGCACTACGAATGGGTGTGTACGCAGCTTGATACGTTTTACCAACTACTACCGCTTGACCATAATAGGGTTGACCCTGCTTTAAGACAACGGTAGCCACCTTCTCGGATACTTTCGTGCCTACAGCGCGTTTGCCCTCCAGCATGACATTCGTCGCTACCCGTTGCTCCCCTTGAAAGAAAGTCACCGTATCGCCTGTTGCCCCGCCAATTTCATCGACGATTTCTTCATTATTGTTAATCCGTTGGCTTCCCTTATATAATTGCCCGTCCTTGATCTGCCATGCCCCGCTATATTTGTAGTCCAGCAGGCGGGTTGCCATATTCAAGTCATTTTTAGCCTTTTCGGTAGCAAAAGCCTCAATTCCCTCCTGCATTCGGCTAGTAACAACATAAGCAATTACGACAGACAACACAACCAAAATACCGATCACCATACCACTAATTTTAGTGCCTATCCCTATTGTCCGCATGTATTGGATACGTCCTCTCTAATCTGACGCCATGCCGCCACAACTCTATACAACTTAAGCTCAATCTGTTCCATCATGGATACTTATTTTATCGTACAAATTACCTAAAATTTTAATTATTTATCGATTTGAAAATTAATTCAGTTCTTATCAGGTGTATTGGTGTTGCCTTCCTTGACAATTCCTCTTAATAATGATTTACTAATTTTACTATTCGTAATTATTACGATTAAGTAAAACAAAGAAAGCACCTCTGCTTTCCTATCTCGCATGATAACCACTACAGCACATTCGACATTTCATGATACTTTCGAAGGGAAGAGTGATTACGTTGGCAAACGCTATGGAATTGGAAAAGAAAATACCGGTCACGGTACTAAGCGGGTACCTCGGCTCCGGCAAAACCACCCTGCTGAACCATGTGCTGAACAACCGGGAAGGCTTGCGGGTAGCAGTCATCGTCAATGATATGAGTGAGGTAAATATTGATGCTGATCTCGTTCGTGAAGGTGGAGGATTATCTCGTGTGGATGAGAAGCTGGTGGAAATGTCCAACGGTTGTATCTGCTGCACCTTGCGGGAAGATTTATTAAAAGAGGTAGAACGACTGGCACTCGACAAAAGGTTTGACTATATTCTTATCGAGTCCACGGGTATAGGTGAGCCCATTCCGGTAGCACAGACCTTCAGTTATGTAGACGAGGAAAATGGAATTGATTTGACCAAGCTGACCCGACTGGATACTATGGTCACCGTCGTGAATGCACCGGAATTTTGGAAGGACTTCTACTCCAGAGACTTCCTCAAGGATCGCGGACAGGAAGCCTCAGAGGAGGATGCACGCGGCATCGTTGATCTGCTCATAGAGCAGGTGGAATTTTGTGATGTGCTGATCATTAACAAATGCGATCTGGTATCCCCTGAGGAGCTAGAACGACTGGAAAAAGCGTTACGCGGCATTCAACCAAACGCCAAAATCATCCGTTCCGAGTACGGTAAAGTGGACCCAAAAGAGATTTTGAACACGCATCGCTTTGATTTTGAAACAGCTAGTCAGGCGGCAGGCTGGATACAGGAAATGAACAAAGAAGAGCATGTACCGGAGACAGAAGAATATGGCATTGCTTCGTTTGTGTACAAGCGCAAAATCCCATTTCATCCCGAACGTTTGTTGAAATGGCTGGCTCAATGGCCTGCTGAGGTTGTACGCTCCAAGGGATTGGTGTGGCTCGCCACGCAGAACCGCACTGCTTTTACATTCAGCCAGGCGGGTAGCTCCAAACAATTCGCACGCGCAGGACTGTGGGTATCTGCTTTGACTGAAGAAGAACGCCAATACTATCTCGGTGAAGATTTTGAAAAAACACCTGACTGGGACGAAGAGTATGGTGATCGGGTTACCAAACTCGTATTTATTGGCATCGACATGAACCGGGAAGAAATCGAGCGCACCCTGGATGAGACACTGCTGACCCCTGAAGAAATGGAGCAGGATTGGCGCAAGCTTCCTGACCCGTTTACGAAAAAAGTATAATGAGATTATAAAATAAAAAGCGCCTTAAGTGAGGAATCCCCCCCTCTTAGGCGCTCTTATATTATTTATGCTTAACCCATTGTGCGCTATCCACCGGCCAAAAAATCACATCCGCACGGCCAACAATATCTTTAATAGAGACAAAGCCAATAGCACGACTATCCCTACTATTATTGCGGTGGTCACCCATCACAAAAATATACCCCTCAGGTACCTTGGAATCGGTTATGGTTCCATTTGGAAAATCAACATTGTTATATAGTTCTCCCTTGGCGTGCGCATCCTGAATAGCTCCCTGAATGTATAACTCCTCTACTTTCTTACCGTTCACATAAAGATTGTCGCCTTGATACTGAATCGTATCTCCAGCCACTCCAATAACACGCTTAATAAAGTCTTTTTGTTCCTTTCTCACATGGAATACAACAACCTCACTCGGCTTGGGATCACGAAAATCGTAAATCACCTTGTTCACGACCACTCGTTCATCTGTCTTGAAATTCGGTTCCATGGACGCTCCCTCAACAATAAATGGCGCAAATAATAGCCAACGTATAATGAACACGAGCACAATGGCTACAATAATGGCCTTAAGCCAATCGATCATCTCATTTTTCACTCGTGGCTGCTTTTCCTGCAATTGCTCGACAGTTGAATCCGTCAAATGATTTCCACTCTCCATGCGCTACACTCACCCTTTCCCACAGTTTTCATTCCTATTATATGTATAATGTTTAAGTATAATCAAATTTTCCCAGTCTGGCAAAACTACAACTTTAGTTGAAACAAAAGTGTGAACTTTTTTTCACAATATCATAAAAACAGTAAAAAACTGTTGATGCAAACGTTAACATATATTACACTGTGCATATACTTCTTAGAGCGTTTTGGACTAATGGTAGATCAATCTGTTCCCCCAGGAGGTGTCCTGTTTTTAGTGGAAAGACAGCATGAGTCACTTTTATAGATGCTATCTTCTTTTAAAATATGAGCTCAAATAAGGAGGAAATTACATGTTTAAACGAAATGATCGTCCAAAAACCGGCTTTAACGCTCTAAGACTCGGTGTTTCTTTTGTTTTTGCTTCTTCTTTCTTTATTGGAACCGCTTACGCAGATACGTTATCCAACGACATCCCTTCTTCCGCACTTACAGAAGAGGCAGTTAGTACAACCGACTCAACCACCGTCTCCACAACGTTAGCGGCAGGAGATTTGTATGTGGCGCCAAATGGTAACGTGTCCAATCCGGGTACAATATCCAGTCCTACCACGCTCGAAGCAGCACTTACACAAATTGCTCCTGGTAAAACCATTTACCTGCGCGGTGGTAACTACACCTACTCCTCAACGATTACAATTCAGCGTGAAAATAGCGGCAATAACGGCTCACTCAAAGGGTTGGTCGCGTACGGTAGTGAAAAGCCGGTACTTGATTTCTCTGCTCAAGCCTTTGGTTCAGCCAATCGTGGACTTCAGCTTAACGGAGACTTTTGGCTGGTAAAGGGCCTTGAAGTAAAGGGGGCCGGAGATAATGGTATCTATATCGGCGGCAGCAATAACCGAATCGAAAACGTGGAAACCCACCACAACCGGGATACTGGACTTCAGCTTGGACGTTACTCCCCTAACGCTTCCAATAGTGAGTGGCCATCGAACAATTTGATTTTGAATTCTTACTCTCACGATAACGCTGATCCCGATAATGGTGAGGATGCCGATGGCTTCGCTGCCAAATTGACTGTGGGATCAGGCAATGTGTTTGATAACTGCTTGGCTGCGTACAACGTAGACGATGGCTGGGATTTGTATAGCAAAACCGAAACGGGTCCTATCGGCGAAGTAACCATTTTGAACAGTGTGGCCCACCACAACGGGCAGACCGCAGATGGAACGTCTACCGCGAACAGCGACGGCAACGGCTTTAAGCTGGGTGGAGACAAAATCAAAGTCAACCATATTGTGAAAAACAGTATTGCTTTCCAGAACAAAAAACACGGCTTCACCTACAATAGCAACCCCGGCAGCATTACGTTGACCAATAATACTTCGTGGGACAATGGACAAAGTAATTTTGCTTTTGACAAGGGTGATCACGTGTTCATTAACAATCTTTCCTTTGAGGGAAGCGCCAGTGACAAAACAAGCGGTACAGATCAAGACAACTCTAGCGTTTGGTGGAAAAACAAAAAATCGACAAATGCCAAAGGTCTGGTAGTCAGTGCAGACGACTTTGTTAGTCTCACGCCTTCTATCACTCGAAGTGCAGACGGTTCCATCCAGCTAGGTGATTTCCTTAAGCTGGCCAAAGGAAGCGATCTGATCGGCTCGGGTACTCCGAGCGGAAAAAATATAGGGGCACGTTAAAAGCCCCGCCTAATCAGGACGCCCTGGCCCATCTACCAACTCAGACAATTTTGCATAATATAGCGACCGGTGATTGTCCTCATAACCAGACAAAATATGAGGTGAACAGATCATGGAACGAAGAATCACACTGAAACATACACTCGCCTATGGAAGCGGTAACATGCTAGGAAGTGGCGCACTTGCTATTAGTGGTGCATGGTTAATGTACTTTTATACAACCTTTTGCGGACTGTCTCCCGTTCAGGCCGCGGCCATTTTCTCTGTTGCCAGCATCATAGATGCAGTCAGCAATCCGATCATGGGCTTTATCAGCGATAACTTTCACCGGACCCGCTTGGGCCGTAAATTCGGCAGACGACGCTTTTTCATCATGATGGGTATCCCGCTGATGCTCGTGTATCCGATGCTTTGGGTAGATGGGTTGGGCTTCTGGTATTACCTGAGCACGTACGTGCTGTTTGAACTAGTGTATACCTCTGTCATGGTGCCGTATGAAGCACTAGCGTCAGAGATGACCCGAGACTTCGGCGCACGCTCCAGATTGACTGGATGGAAGGCCATGTTTGGCAAAATTGCCAATTTCGCTGCCGCTTTTATCCCTGGTCGCTTTATTGCCGAGTATGGCAAAGACTCTCCATTGCCTTTCTTTTATACCGGTCTCGTTTTTGCAGCTATTCTGCTGATTGCGATGGCATTCTTGTACAAAAACTCCTGGGAACGTCCAAGTGAGGAACTGCAAAAGGAACTGGAAGGTGAAGCTCCGCTATCCTTTATAGATTCGATGAAAAAGTTGTTTGTCGACATTTCCTCTACCTTCCGAGTCAAAACGTTCCGTCATCATCTCGGGATGTACCTGGGCGGCTTTTCAGCTGAGTGGCTGTTTACTTCTGCTTTTACGTACTTTATTGTCTTCTCCTTGTTCCAAAGCTCGGAGATGGTATCCAATTTGAACAGCTTTAACTCTGTCATTCAATTGATTTCTACCTATTTCTTCATCCAATTCTGCGTGCGTAAAGGGTTCCGTATGCCTTTCATCGCCGCACTCGTTGTCGTTTGCTTTAGCGTAGCAGGTTATGGCCTGCTCTATATAACGGGAGCCTCGAATACGATGGTATGGCTATATGTCATCACCCTGTTCATGGGGCTTGGTACTGGGGGCGTCTACTACATTCCTTGGAATCAATACACGTTCCTTGCCGATGTGGATGAAGCGTTGACCGGCCGTCGCCGGGAAGGTATTTATGCAGGTATGATGACTTTTGCCGGAAAAATGGTGCGGGCCGTTGTCGTCTTCATTCTCGGCTGGGTGTTACAGCATTTTGGTTTTGTATCCGGGGCTGATAGTCAGCCCGTCGCTGCTCAGCACGCCATCTTTTATGTACTCGTGGTTGGTACTATCGTTCTCGCGATCATCGGTATGATTGCTTCTGTCGTGATGAAGCTGGATATTGACAGCCACAAGAAGCTAATCGCCGAAATTGACCGCCTCAAAAACGGTGGCTCCATGAAATCAGCTAAACCGGAAGCCCGGAAGGTATTCGAGGAACTGACAGGTTTCCATTACGATCGGTGCTGGGGTAACAATAATGTGGGCTTCAAGAACAAACCCGTTGACCCTAAGACACACACTCCATCTATGTAACAACAATAACAATTACAGATTAAACATTTACTAAAGAGGTGACTGTATCATGGCAAATCCAACATCACAACCAACCACCAGTCCTACAAAAACAGATTCTTGGGCTGTACGTATGAGCGATTCCGTTCTACAACGGAGCCCGGAATTTTACGAAAAATGGGAATATGACCATGGCGTGATTTACAGAGGTCTGGAATGGGTTGGCGAACTGACAGGCGATCCCAAGTACATGGAATTTATAAAAAAACATATGGATCATTTTGTTGACGAAAATGGCGTAATTCAGCGCTATAAAGTAAATGAGTACAATATTGACCACGTGAATAACGGCAAGCTGCTCTTCTCTCTGTATCGTGCCACAGGAGATGAACGATACAAAAAGGCAGCCTACCAATTACGCAGTCAGTTGGAAAAACACCCACGCACAAGCGAGGGCGCATTCTGGCATAAGCAAATTTATCCGTATCAAATTTGGCTCGACGGCTTGTACATGGGTGCCCCGTTCTATGCTGAATTCATCCGCGAATTCGGAGATCCGTCAGAGTTTGACGATGTGACCCTGCAATTCAAGCTCTGCTACGAACATACGCGTGATCCTGAAACAGGTCTGCTCTACCATGCTTGGGATGAGAAGGGTGAGCAGCATTGGTGCAACCCGGAAACAGGCTGTTCCAAAAATTTCTGGGGACGCTCGATGGGTTGGTTCGTTATGGCACTCGTTGACGTGCTGGACTATATTCCAGAGGATCATGCAGACCGTCCTGTCCTGATCGATATGCTGACGGAAACACTGGAAGCCCTGCTGAAAGTGCGTGATAAAGAAAGTGGAGTCTTTTATCAAGTGCTCAACCTGGGCCATGTGAAAGGCAACTATCTGGAAGCCTCTGCTTCCTGCATGATTCTTTATGCTATTGCCAAGGGCGTTCGCAAAGGCTATCTGCCAGAGCAATATCGTCAAGAGGCAGAAATCATCCGTAAGGGAATTATCGATGAATTTATCACGATTACTGAAGAAGGACTCGTAAATCTGAACAAAACGGTGCAAGTAAGCGGTTTGGGTGGTAAAGATCGTCGGGATGGTACCTTCACTTACTATATCAGCGAGCCGATTATAACCAACGATCCCAAAGGTATCGGAGCTTTCATTCAGGCGATGGGTGAAGCAGAACGCATCTAAAATACGCGAACGATATACCTTAATAGCAAAAAGGACGGTGGCCATCAGCCCCGTCCTTTCCTCATTTATGCCTATCTTACTTACTTCATAACTTTAAATTCATATCCCTGTTTCTTCAGATATTCTATGATTTGCGGCAATGCTTTGGCTGTTTCTTCTTTACCATAGGTGTCATGCATGAGTATAATTGCTTTTTCTCGACCTTTGACTGACCTTATAAACTGGTTGATTAGTGCCGGTGCTTTCTTGGATCTTCCCTCTGCATCCTTCGTTAATACATTCCAGTCCACCTGATGGTAATCCTTTTGACGCAAAACCTTATCCAGAGCAGCCATTCCCTGTGGATCTCTTCTGTTCCATGTCATGTGCCCCCCAGGGAAGCGGATCATTCTGGTGGAGAATTCCGGCCCCAGAATACTTTTTAGAACCTGATTGTTCTTCTCGATCTCCTGCATAACATGGTCTGTGCTTACCCGCCTGTTAGGATATAAATACTTATAATTATGAGAGTACGTGTGGTTTCCTATCGCATGACCCTCTTTAACAATTCTTTTGATAATGTTCCTGGTATGTTCATTTTCATCGGCTTCTTTTCCTACGATAAAAAAGGTTGCCTTGACCTTCTGCTTTTTCAGAATATCCAATATCTGAGGTGTGACCGTCACGGATGGTCCGTCATCAAAGGATAAGTAGGCCACTTTTTTACCATCAGCTCCATCGGGCATTTGTCCTAACATTTGCTGATTTAAATATTTTTCAACAAAGGCACCGTCTTCTACATCGGGATCGTTTTTTGGAGAGGCCGCTTTACCCTTTGCCCCTGCGCTGGATTTAACGTTTGATGATCCGGAATCCGTTTTTTTAGCAAGCTCCTGGGTCGGCGCGTGTGGCTTGCTATCCGAAACCTTTATCGCAATGAAAGTAATGCAGCCTGCCACAAATAATATAATAGCAATCAGTATCAGCCTTCTTCTGTTCCTCTTCAAGCGGTGCTCACTCGTTCTACTATGTGAATAGCCCTTTTCCATTAGCTTATGTACCTCCATACTAAAATAAGAAAAACCACCGGATCAGGGTTGGTGTACACACCTTAGAATAGACATTGGAAAAACCCTTAGGTTTAGCCGATGAAAATTTAGGGATGCGCTTCAACCAGAGGACAACCTACTCCCGGTGGCTTTCTTGTCTTGCATTTACATAATTATGAGTATCATTGCAGTTTATTACGATTGCTTCGTGAGGGCCTGAGCCAACAAGGACGCATAAGCTTTAGCACCTTTAGGTTTTAAATGTACTCCGTCATGCTCGAAATAGGAGTTTTTACCAGAGCTGGCTCCATACCAGTCAATCATTGTAATTCGCGGGTCCTGGGACGCTGCTTCGGCAAGATGCTTGTTCACAATACTCTCCCACGGCCGAGGCACACGGGTATTCACAAGTATAATACGCTTCGCATCCTTCAGGCTAGCCAACAGATCGGATAACTGGTCCTTGGTGAAAGCGCCGTTCGTGCCCAGCTCAATAATAACCGTCTTACCGAGCTGTCCGTTCTGTCTTAGCTGCTCCAGTACGGCAGGCGCCTCCGCCATCTGACGGCCGATCCGCCCATCTACAACAGCTCCCGGGAAGGATTCCTGAATGTACGACTGTACATCCAACATGACAGAGTCTCCAATGGCGGTAACACTCGAGCCATCACGTGTCATAGGCGTAGCTTCTTTGGGTTTGTCCGAAGGTTCCGTCGGTTTCGTAACATCGTCCGTAGTACCAGCCTGGACCGCCGTATTCTTAGGCGTCTGGGTTTGAGACGGGACTGGGGTCTGCGCCTTGCTGCCCTCGGACCCTTGCAGCTTGATGGCTTGGGGCTCCTTGGAAGCCACGGATACCGTTCCGTGAAGCGGCGGCATCGCCTTTGCCTTTGCGACTGGATTCTCATCGCTTGATGCCGCCTGAATCGTTGCATCAGGAGAAGCCACGTACAGGTGGACGGTACCCACGAGAATACCTACAAACAGCACAGCCGCTGTAGTTGTAGGCATCCATCTCCACCGTGCCTGTCTACGAACCGCAGAACGGATTCCTGTGATCCAGTGGCGGAATCCTCCATGGCGGATCGGCTCCTCGATATATTTAAACGAGAGAGACGCCAGCAATACGGTAGCTAGCAATTGTAAAATGATGCGCAGCACATGCACGCCATCGGTATCTACCTGAGGCGTCGTTAGCGTGATAACCGGAACATGCCACAGATACAGTCCGTAGGAACGGGCTCCAATCCAACGTAGCGGCTTGATTCCAAGGAGACGACCAAGGTGGCTTACCGGATGAGCCAACGCTGCGACCACAATAGCAGTGACCAAGGCTATGCCCAGCAGGCCGCCCCGGTACAGAGATGGGTCGTATTCATTCGAGGCCCACGCCCAGTGACAAAGCAACAGCAGGCTTATTGCACCGATGCTATCCAAGAGCATACGCGCCTTAGCAGAAGCTTGCTCTTTCAGTTTGCCGCTTGGCCATACCAAGGCCAGCGCCGCACCAATTAGTAAAGCAAATCCACGCGTATCCGTGCCGTAATACACCCGGCTCGGGTCGCTTCCCGGTACGTAAATCACGGCCATCAGGAGCGCAGATATTAATGCCAGACAAGTTACCCAGCCTGCGAGCACAATACGCTTGGGCATGAATTTTAGCCCGAGCCCCAGCAGTAAGGGCCACAGGATATAAAACTGCTCCTCCACCGCCAGCGACCACAGATGCCCAAGCGGAGAAGGTGGGCCGAAACTTTCAAAATACGAAACCTGATGGAAAATAAACCACCAATTGCTCATATACACTAATGCAGCAGGTACATCTCCGCGCAAGGCCGTTAGCCGTGACGGATCGAAAAGCAACGAGCACAGGACAATGACAGCCACAACCGTCAACATGGCAGGCAGCAACCTTCTGGCACGACGCAACCAGAAATCTTTCATTTTAAAACTATGATATGTATCCCACTGACTAACCAAAATATCTGTAATCAGATACCCCGACAAAGTAAAAAACACACCTACACCCAACAAACCACCCGGCAACCAATCCGGATTCAGATGATACACAATGACTGCGATGACCGCCAGCGCTCTTAAACCATCCAAACCTTGCATATAACGACGTTGTGACGACAACCGATTAGACTTCATTTCAGCCGCCGTCCTTCTTGCAAATTCAAGCTCCCTGTCTGTTTCAATGCTCTTCTGCCCTTTCCCTCTCCTGCACATCGTCTGCGATGCCCTGTAGCCTTTTCATTCATTATATAAAACTTCATAATCGTAATGATTTCAATGAAGTTAAAATTAATGACAATGTTTTTATTATATCATTCCTTTCCACAGTTAGGTAACCACTGATAGATATACAAAAAAAGGCATCTCTTCCCTCAGGAAGAAAATGCCTTTTTATTAGTATTCTATTCTCTTAAAATTTGATGATACCTGAGGTATGAAGGAAGACCAACAACATCAGGATCGGTGCAACATACCGAAGGCCGAATAACCATACGTTGAACCAGAAGGGTTTGATGTTCGCATGCTCAGCCGCAGTCTTCCAGTAATAACCTGTGAATATAACAATCAACAAACCGCCTAACGGTAAGAAGATGTTGGATGCGGTAAAGTCTACGAAATCAAAGAATGATTTATCCCCTACTTTTAGTTCAGGCACCAGCCCCATGGACAATGCAGAAGGGACGCCCAGCATCAAGCACAGGACCGATACGACGATAACGGAGCGAACCCGGCTCCAACGCATACGCTCCATGACATAGGCTACTGGAACTTCCAGCAAGGATACCATAGAACCTAATGCAGCAACCGCCAGCAGTACGAAGAACAAACCGCCGAAGAATGCACCAAAAGGCATTGCCGAGAAAGCAGCCGGTAAAGCAATGAAAACCAGCGATGGTCCTTGAGCCGGATTAATTCCGAAGGAGAAGGTTGTAGGGAAAATAATCATACCTGCGATAAACGCATAGATTAAATCTCCGCCACCAACGGCCAGCATAGCTCCACCCAGCGATTGACGGCGATCTACGTACGCACCGTACGTGATCATAATTCCCATCCCCAGTGAGAGTGAGAAGAAGGCATGTCCCAAAGCAACCAATGCAGACTCTATACTTAGCTTAGAGAAGTCGGGATTCAGAAAGAAGGATACGCCCGCACCAGAGCCTGGCAGCATAAGAGCGTTAATCATCAACACGAGCAACAGGATGACCTTGGCAGGAATCAAAATTTTATTGAACTTTTCAATCCCGTTCGATACCCCAAGAGTTACCACAACTGCTGTAAATGCAAAAACAACTAACAGCCAAACCAACGGCGCATAGCCGGAGGAAAAAGAAGCGAACTGTCCAGCAAAATCATTATTCGAAAACAGATTTCCGCTAAATGCCTCAACGGCATAATGCAGTGTCCAGCCCCCTACAATGGCATAGAACGACAAGATAACAAACGGCACGATAACAAACATGATGCTCATCTTGCCCCAAATCGGATGACCGCCTACTTTTACCATTGCAGAAGCAGCACTTCCTCGACCTGCACGACCAAGTGCAAGCTCCGCTAAAAGTACAGGCAAACCAACAAGCAACAGGCAGACAATAAACAATAAGAAAAATGCAGCTCCGCCATATTGTCCTGTAATATACGGAAATTTCCAAATGTTACCTAGTCCTGCCGCACTGCCGATCGCCGCCAATATAAATCCAGCAGACGAGAAGCGTTCATTTTTATCAGACAGGCTATTCTGCCCCTTGCTCAAACTCATTATATCCCCCTCATTCTCTCTACTTACGCATAAACTGAGCATGCGTACATAAATAATTTTTACTCATTATAGCGTAAGTAGGATGTAAGGTCATGCATAATTTTTCACTATTACCGGATTTATTTTCATAATGTTCGGTATCTACAAAATACAACAGAAAACTACATATTTTCTTCAACATCCTTCTTTATTATGGTCTCTCCCATGCGATTAGATACTTTTTGATAAATATACGAAATCGCCAACAGTACAACACCAAAAGAGAAGTAGGCTACAATCGTGCTTCCAGTCGTTAACAGATGTAGATCATACAACAGCAGCTTACCTGTCGACAGCAAGGTCAAGCCCAATCCAAATCTGCGAATGTAGACCACTCGCTTGAGGAAGCCGTATACAATATACAAAATGGCTAGTAGCAAATACACCAGACTGAACACAAGACCAGCATCCCCCAGACGGAACTGAACTCCGAGAAAGGCCGTTATGATGCCCAGCAAATATACACCCATAATGACCGGATACAACTCGTTACTTCTATAATGTCGGGTCATCAGTGCGTTCAGGAAATCCCTGCTGCTGAAGAATACCAGCACATTAAAGGCTGCGAGTACCACCAATGCCACATAATCAGCAGCCGTATTTTGCGCATAATTTTCATGCAAGGTCGGAACCGTTACAGTAACCACCAGTGCCAGCGCGTAGCCTATGACGTACAACGCCAAGCTGTAGTATTTAATCACCCGATCATACAGCAACCTCACCTTAGGCAGGAAATAAGCCAACACCAGCGATATGCAGGCATACAACAATACTTTGTACAAGGTGTAATGAGCAAACTCGTCGGATAAGACGATGTTATACCAATGCCCTGCTTCATACAAAAGGTAGAAATATACGTTCACCAAAGCTACATATTTAAATCCTTGCATGATATGCATTTCGTACAACCGATTGTTTTTGAAAGCATTCGGACGGCTAAATTCAATCGCATAGAAGACGGTAACGATCAACATTCCCAGTGTAATGAGCGTATATTTGAGTCCAAAATAATCCGTCTCAAATCCTGACAACAGATATATAGGGAAATCGACGAAAAAGAATGCGCCTAGACACAGTAATAAAATGCCCCAGCCCGCTCGTTCCAATTCCTTCAACCGGTAACGGTGTCCATATAATGTAAGAAGAACTGCTTCGATCAACCACCCCATAGATAACCATCTAACTCCAAACTGGAACGGAATCATGAGGATGGCAAAGGTCAAAGAAGTCGCATAAAATAATATTTTGGTTTGTTTCTCCTCTGGAATATATCGACGGACCCATTGTCCCAGACCTCCGTACACCAAGCAAAAGACCAGAGCCAGCAAGCCTTTATAATCATCCAGGCCTGCATCGCCGAATAGAGAATACAGAACGGAACAGCTCACGACTGTATTCAGAGCCAATAGGGAGAAATCCAGCCATGACAGTTTTGTTTTTAAACGGAAAGGCACCCACAGTGTCATCCCGAGGTACATCGCAAATGTAATGACTGCATACAGCATGCTCGCTACGGTGCTTTCCGATAACCACGCCAGCACAATCATCAAGGGCGTATTAAGCAGAAAGCTGATATATTGCACGACGCCCCACCGTTTGCGGAAGGATACAAGCAGAATCAGCAAGTTTAACAGGAACAAATAGCCCATGGCGATATACACGGCGTTCCCTTCCAGCCCGTTGGCTGCCATATAAGAAAAGAGCGGAAGATACCCCCCTACTAAACCGAAAGAGCATATCGTTCGGGATTCATACCTTAATGACAGTAGCACAGCGGTCACTGTAACGAGTACGGACAAGCCTATGCCTGTATACATTCCTATGATTTCTAACAAAAAGTAACTGTAAAAAATCGATCCGTACAGTACAGAAATACCGCCGCCCAAAATACCGAGCGCAAAGGTCTGCTTCTGCTTGCGGTACAGCCATTCGCCGCCTCCTAGCATCAGCGCTCCTAGCAGAAAGAAGGCCACGCCCTTCATATTTCCTGTGAACCAGTTCGAGTATGAGTATTTAAAAGCGGCTCCCACACCCAATATAATGAGCAAAATCCCCAGCTTGTTGATCCAGTTCAAGCCTAGCTTCATTTCAAACTGATTTTGCTTCATGCGCTTCTGCATCGTTTCCTCGCTGATCTCTTCTTCTCCGAGTTGCTTAAACTCGCTTGCCGTCTGATGAAGCAATTGGCGCTCGGCCTCCTGAAACCGCTCGCGTTGTTCCATGATCCGGTCACGAATCTCCTCTGAGAACAGTCGCAGTCTGGCGACGATCTCGTCCTGATCTTCCTTAAGCTCATGCGTAGTTTGCTGAATAAGTTGGTCCACCCGGTTTTTAGCCCCATATTCAAAGGATGTCAGCCGATTTCTCCCTTCTGCGGTTCTGGAAGCAAAATAGGTCTCCAGCTTTTCACGTGAAATGCGAATCATATTCGCCTTTTCACTCAGCATTTGCTCCGTCAGCGCAGTGCGCAGCTTTCCATTTTCCTGCTCAATATGTCGTACTCGCTCTTCCAAGTGAATGCAGCGAGCCTGATAATCCTCGAACTTTTTTCGCAGAACCTCATTCTCCAAAATGATATCTGAGGCTTCATAGTCCGCGATTAATGTTTGATACTCCTTGAGCAGCTTGTTCTGTTCTTGGCGGATCGTATGTAAACGATCTTTAAAATCCTCCATGTTCTCCTCCATTGCTGTCCATTTTGGTAATCATTACATTTTACATGAAATTAAAAAGTCATTATAGAGACTATAGCCCATTTTGGACGGTAAATTGGGGCTTTTACTTATATATTCTTCCAGTTTCATGATCGCAGATGAAGTAGAATGGATATACATATGAAAAAAAGCCTACCTTTCCCCTTCGCAAACATGAAATCCAAATTGAAAGGAGATATACATGTATTCAGTAAGCGGTACTATAGCTTTGATCTCAAGCATGTCTATGTTTTGGCTTTTATACTATTTAAGAGTCACCCATTCCTCAGGGTTTAATGATGCTTTTTACTTATTTCCACTTATCTTAATCTTTCTTTGTATTTATTTTTATTGGAAGGATCATGATGAAAAAAGTAAGTCATAAAAAGAAATAAAGTAGAGTGTGTAGTTCAGATTTATCTAAGCGTTCTAGATTTCCACAAAAAAAGAAAGAACCCTGTTAGGATTCTTCCTTACACAAAATTAATACTTTTTCATGAAAGTCGTCACAGGCTTTAGAGCTTTCTGCATGTCACTTAAAATTAGCTTTCTTATTTTTTGTAATGAGTGTAAATTTTAACGATTGTTATTCTTCCTTAACATAAGTACGTCATATGCAATAATTACTTTGGTTTTATCTGTAGCCTCTGGAACATTGTAAACCACTTCATTCTTTGACTGAAGTTTTTTCACAAATAATTCATCCTTCGTTTTGATTCTGTCAGGATGACTGAGAGGGGAAAAGAAGTGATGAATATTGATAATCTCCAAAAGTTGATGTGCGCAACCTTTTGGATTATAATAATCATGTTTATATTTTTTGGATATATTACATAAAATTATAAAGGATGATGACAATGAATAGGGCTGCGACAGGAACAATATTCTGTTTTATATCTGCTATATTGTATTCTTCTTATTATCTTTGTGCAGCAATTACAGGAGCCGGGCAGTTAAATCCTTTTTATGCTCCGTTTGGTTCTTTAAAAGTTTTTGCCGTAATGGCTTTGATTATTGGAGTAGCTTACTTAATTATAAGTGAATATGGATATTTGAAAAAAAAGAAGAAGGCCTAGGCCTTCTTCTTTTACATTATAACTTAATAATTTAAGTACTAGAGCCTTCTTTCTACTACTGTGACAACACCTTGTACTTTACCACCCGCAAGTTTAACAGGTGATTTAATGGTAACATTTTTGATACGCTCTAATACCGTGCCCACATAATTATAACCAACTAGATCCCCTCTAACTACTTTATAAATAGGGGTGAATTGTAGTTTCGCTTGATATCCAGGCTGAACAGTTAGAGAACTATTATAAAGATGGGTTTCAGTAGTCGACCAGCCACCTCCTAGAACTTGAGTTACTGCGTCATTCCATTTAGCGGAAATGGTCATATTCGCACTCCACGAAAAACTTTTTGACCAACCTACCATTTGCGTTAATGTGGTAGTTTTACTTGAATTTTTAATATAGTCAGTTATATCGGTTTTCTGATCTACTTGTAATTGTTGAGGATAATATGCGGATTGAATTAATTTACGCTTAAAAACAAAGTCAAGACCAGTATCAGCCATTGGACTAATCCTATTTCCGCTATCATAAACTTGAGCTGTGACTGTCTGTGGCTGTTCTTGAGAAAGGAGCCTTTGATACTCATTTAACGAGATTTCTTCCAAACCACTCTCTGTAGTTATGTAGGCTTTAACTACTTCAGGCTGTGAAGTAGCTGACTCACTAACAGCAACATTAGAATTAGTTACCTCAGCATTTGCAACAGATACAACCGGAACAGAAAATAGAGCTAATGATAGAGCAAACAATGCAATACTTTTCTTTTTCAAAGCAATCCCTCCAATAATATTATTTTATAGAACTTTTTTGCATAGAAGCTTACAAAAAAGGTGACTAACAACGCTAATAAATATATGAGTATGTAATGTTATGTAATCGAGTAAAAAGTAGAGTGAAGAAATTTGCATGAGAAACCACATAGCCAAAAATATTTAATTATTATTATAATTTTTAATCAAAGGAAATATTTACAATAATGATTGTATCACAAAACTTCTAATTACCTACCATAAAATTCAATAATCCCCTATAAATGAATCCCCTCTCCTAGATAGCTAACCTTCCAAAGCTTTTAACAAGATGGAATTGCCATTTCCTTTAGGTCAAAGGATAGATTTTAGATTCGTTAGGACGAATCGTTATTCCTAAAGAAATGCGGATGTCTATGGGGATAGATGTTGGCGATCCTATAGAATTTTATATGGATATCGAAACGGTTTTTTTGAGTATGCGAAAGTATATCGGGGTCGCTTGTAACCTATGTAATGCTGATGAAGATCTGACCTATTTTAGGGATTCACTTTTATGTAAGACCTGTATACAAGAGTTAAAAGAAAATATAGCCGTAAGCCGCACTCCTGCTCCAATGGCTAAGAAACCTGTGCACAAAGGAAAGAGAGTAAACCAATCATCACAAAAATTAATCCAACACCTAAGGGAACTTCTGCATGAGCATCCCCATGCCAAGCAGGGCGAATATGCACAATGGCTTGGCGTGTCACAAGTCCGTATATCGCAGCTTAAAAAGTTGTTGTAGCTTGATTAACCTGCCGAAAATCCGTATACTAACAAAAAAGCAAACGATATTATGCCTGTGAAGAGCATCCAACTCGGAGGCGTTTACGCCAAGGACCATACGTTAGCGTAGGATATGGCGATATGTACCTAAGTAAACCGGACCCGCCCGTTACAGCGGAGCAAAGTGGATTGGAGAGTCATGACATCTGTCATGCTGTCCGGTCAATTTGGGTGGCACCGCGAGATCAAAGCGCTCCTCGTCCCATGTGGATGAGGGCGCTTTTTGTATTTTTATCCGAAAAGGAGTGCGGTGTCATGTTGGATATCAAATGGATCAGAGAGCATCAAGAGCAAGTTCAGACAGCAGCAGACGGCAAAGGAATACAGGTATCGGTCGTGGAGCTGTTGACCCTGGATGATCAGAGAAAACAGCTACTTCAGGAAGTCGAACAGCTTCGACAGAAGCGTAATCAGTGTAGTCAGGATATTGGCGCGCTAATCCATGCCGGCAAGAGTGAACAGGCAGAAGGGGCAAAGCGGCAGGTCAAAGAAATTAACGAACGGCTAGATCTTCTGGAAGCCCCGCAACAGGAAGTAGAGGAACAGTTTCAACAGCTTTTGCTTCTGATGCCTAATATCGTATCGCCAGATACGCCACGGGGAAGATCGGATGACGATAATGTAGAACTGGAGCGGGTCGGGCCAGTTCCAAACTTCGGATTTGAACCAAAGGATCATATGGCGCTCGGTGAGCTTCATAAGCTAATCGACGTCCCTCGGGGTGTCAAAACAGCCGGTACCCGTAACTACTATCTGACGGGAGCAGGGGTTGCAGTGCATCGGGCTGTGCAGCAGCTTGCGGTGGATCTGCTGACTGCACGTGGTTTCCAGTTACTGGACGTTCCACTGATGGTACGTGCAGAGGCGATGCGCAGCACTGGTTTCTTCCCGCTCGGACTGGATCAGACGTACCGCATCACAGGAGAGGATCAGTGGCTTGTAGGCACTTCGGAAGTGCCGCTAGTCTCGTATTACAGCGGTGAGATCGTGGATGTTACCGACCCGATTCGGCTGGCTGCCGTGTCCGTATGCTTCCGCAATGAAGTCGGCTCAGCCGGAAGAGATGTGCACGGACTGTATCGTGTGCACCAGTTTGCCAAGGTTGAGCAGGTCGTCATCTGCGAAGCCAGCCTGGACGCTTCGGAGCAGATGTTTCAAGAAATTACGCGCAATGCGGAAGATTTGCTTCAACAGCTGGAGCTGCCTTATCGCAAGATGGCTGTCTGTACAGGCGACATGGCGCAAAAAACCTACAAGCAGGTGGACATCGAGACATGGATGCCCAGCCGCCAAGCTTACGGCGAGACACATTCGTCGTCCCAGCTGCTTGATTTCCAGGCACGCCGTTCCAACATCCGGTACCGCAATGCGGACGGCAAGCTGAAATATTGTTACACGCTCAACAACACAGCGGTCGCTTCACCCCGGATTCTGATTCCGTTGCTGGAGCATCACCAGCAAGAGGACGGTTCGATCCGTATTCCGGAGGCCTTACGCCCATATATGCCGCGAGGTATGGAATTTTTGCGTACTCCCTTGTTATGAAAACAGGAGCGCACTTTGAAAAGTAGTACCCAATGAGCAGGATTTTCGATTATAATCATCGCAAAAAAGACGAAGGATAAATATCCTTCGTCTTTTTTGATGTTTCATTGTGTCATTGTGCTTCTGCTTCCCATGCGCTGGCAGGACCAAAGAATTCATAGTGGATATCCGAAGTAGGGATATTCCACTCCTTCAACAGGCCGTATACCGATTGCATGAATCCCTCAGGGCCGCAAAAATAATATTGGGCGTTCCGATCCGGTATCACGGATTGTAACCAGGCCAGATCCAAACGGCCTTCCTTGTGAAAAGCCTGTGCCAGCCGATCCTGCTCCGTTGGTCTGCTGTAACACCAGCGAACTGCAGCCTGTGCATGTGTGGCGACCAGCTTTTCTACCTCATTACGCAAAGCATGGTTATCCCCATTGACTGCTGCGTGGACAAAAGTGATAGGCCGATGCGGAGCAGATTTCACCAAAGAAGCCAGCATACTAACCATCGGGGTTAGCCCGACCCCACCGCTGATCAGCACGACAGGTCTGCGATCTGTCCGATCCAGCGTAAAATCACCCGCCGGTGCAGATACTTGAAGCACATCGCCCTCTTGCACCTGCTCATGCAGATACACGGATACTTTACCTGCCGGGCGGGACTCTACAGCATCCTCACGCTTTACAGATATCCGGTAGTGAGATTGGCCTGGCGCATCTGAAAGACTGTATTGACGGATGTGGGTATTGTGTTCGCCCGGAATTTCCATCTTTAAGCTGATATATTGTCCAGGCTCGAATTCAGGCAACACCTGCCCATCCTGCGGCACCAAATAAAAGGACGTAATTTGGTCGCTTTCCTTAACCTTTTTCTGCACAACAAAGCTCTTAAAGTCTGACCAGCCTCCCTGCTGCTGTCCAGCCTCCTTGTACATTTCAGCTTCCATGTCTATAAATACGTTAGCGATCACACCGTAGGCTTCGGCCCATGCGGCAATGATCTCGTCTGTAGCAGCATCTCCCAGTACGTCCTTGATCGCAGCGAGCAGATATTTTCCGACGATAGGATAATGCTCGGGCTTAATTCCCAAACTGCGATGCTTATGTGCAATCTGGCGTACCACCGGAATAATTTCCTCCAGGCGGTCAATGTGCTGTGCAGCCGCATATACAGCATTGGCCAGCGCTCCCTGTTGACGTCCTTGCTTCTGATTCGCGTGATTGAATATATTGAGAAGCTCGGGATGGGCCTCAAACATCATCTGGTAAAAACGCTTGGTGATTGTAGTTCCGTGTACCTCCAAAACAGGTACAGTCGATTTGATCGTTGCAATGGTTTGCTCACTTAGCATCTTTGTATCCCTCTTCTCTCCAAAATAAGATAACAAAGGGTATTTCAACATATGTCCCATTTGTTAATCCTCAATTTAAAACCCAGTATACCCACATAAAGTAACCGTTTATGTGATTCCAGTCACTTTAAATTTGAAATAATGTGAACGTGTCAATGACAAAACGCACAATTACAAATACTTCCCACATAACTGACGAGCTTTCACCATGCTAAAGACCTCAATTTATTCCACTTGTAAACGCTTCCAAATAGGATAAAATCGAAGATGAAGTGCCGGACAAGCCGTTTCGGCCTATCCTATCCGTGTTAAAGGAGGCAGATGATATCGTGAAGTGGATCAACAGCAGCAAATGGTTAGCCGCATGGATTTGTATCCTATTCGCAGTGGCCAGTGCGGGTCTTCAACCCGATACAGCACATGCCCATACAACAGGCGTTACGCAAGCAACCTACGGGACCGAGGTGAACCAAGCGCTGAATGGTTTGGACGTCGCCAATGCTGAACTATCCCTGAGCGCAACAGCAAGCACAGCCATTACGAACGGAACGGATTGGAAAGACACCGCAGGTAACCCGATTCAGGCGAACAGCGGTAATATTCTAAAAGTAGGTTCTACTTATTATTGGTACGGCGAGCACGCCGAAAACTGGAAATTTGAAAAAGTGAACGTATATACCTCAACCGATTTGAAAAATTGGTCCTTCCGCAGCAGTATTCTCACCAAAGATTCCGCCCCTGAGCTGAATTCGAGCAAAATTGAGCGTCCCAAAGTCATCTACAACAAAACCACCGGAAAATATGTACTATGGGCGCACTATGAAAATGGCACGGACTACTCACTCGGTCGTGTAGCCGTCGCTACCAGCGATACACCCGACGGAAATTTTGCCTACCAAGGCAGCTTCCGCCCGCTGAATTACGAGTCTCGGGATATGACGGTGTTCACGGATACTGACGGTAGCGGCTACCTTATTACGGCTTCCCGTAAAAATGGCGGCGCCAACGATACGATGGCGATCTTCAAGCTGACAGCCGATTATACAGGCGTACAGTCGTTCGTTGGCTGGATTTTTGAAAATGGCTATCGCGAAGCTCCTGCTGTTGTGAAAAAGAACAATACCTACTACCTGTTCACCTCGCAGGCATCCGGCTGGTATCCGAATCAGGGCGCTTACGCAACCGCCAGTTCCATAACTGGAAGCTGGTCTGCTCTGTCGCCCTTCGGTGATCCGGCAGCTTACGGCTCGCAAATCCATTCCATCGCCACGATTACGGGTAGCGCAGGAACCAGCTACATCTATATGGGCGACCGCTGGAATCCGCTCAATCTGAGCGACCACAAATTCATCTGGTTGCCACTAACTCTGAATGACTCCAATAAAACAGCAACCCTGAACTGGTACAGTAGCTGGGATCTGGATGCTGCGACAGGCACAGTAATCCTACCGTCCCTTGTGAATCACGCACAGGGCAAAACGGCGACTGCGAGCTCAGCCGCATCCAGTTCTCCAGCTTCACTGGCGAACGATGGCAACGCCCAAACCTCGTGGAAAGCTACTTCCGCATCCTGGCCCGCTTGGTGGCAGGTCGATTTGGGCAGTACCAAGACCATCAGCGAAGTGGATATTTCATGGTTTATGTACAAAGGATCTGAAGCGTATTACAAATATAAAATTGAATACAGCACGGATGGAGTTAACTACTCCACGATTGACCGCACAGGTAATACCACGTATGGTTTTACCAGTGACAAAGTTAATTTTCAGGCCCGTTACGTACGAATCAATCTTGTAAATGCGGTGTTATTTAATAATCCAAACAACTGGTATACCCCGACGGAGCATGAAGTAAGATTGCTTGGCAATTAACTTGCTTCATTAAAAAGAACATGGCAGGAGAATCCCATATTAGATAGGCTTCTTCTGCCATGTTTGCTTTACCACTGTTTCGTACTCATTCGCTCAACGTACCCGATTTACTGTGGTAAACACAAATTTATCATACCGATGCCGTGAGAATGAGTATTCAAACGGTATACCCGTATCCAGATAACCTACCTGCTCAATTTCTAAAACCGGATCATCCGCACCACAATCCAAATACTCCCAATCTAGCTCGGTCGACTTGGACGCGCGGATGGTACGATGTGAACTGACAATATTAAGGCCCAGCTCCTCCTTAATATGTTTGTACACTGAGCCGTGCAACACCTGCTCGGTAATACCGCTGATCAGCTTCGTAGGCATGTATGTGCGCTCTATCACATACGGCTCGCCCTCTACAATACGCAGACGGACTACACGATACACAGGAGAATTGGCATCAATAAATAGATGCGCCGCTACCTCTTCAGATGGAAATTGAACGTCAAAGGCTATAATTTTACTTTTGATTTCTTTCCCGCGCAGTACGTTTGTCAGCCCCAGCATTTCATTCACAACGACATTAACCGGGCCATTGTAGATCGATTTGACGATAAAGGTTCCGTGTCCTCTTTTACGATTCAACAGCCCTTCCGACACCAACGTATCCAATGCCCTCTTAATCGTCATCCGACTTACCCGGAACTCACTGGCCAGTGAAATTTCATCGGGAATCGGATCATCACTGCTATAGGTCTTGTCTATAATACGCTTCTTGACCTCTTGTGCAATCCGTTCGTATTTGTTCATTGGTCTACCACCTGTACTAAAATTTGTTTTATGTCAGCATTTTACCAAAAACATCGGTAGCGCTGGTTCTTTTGGCTCTGCAGGCGGGGACATTGAGGTATTACGGTATAAGTAAGTATACCGAACATTATACTTTCTCACCAGCGGCGTACAGCACAGTTCTTTGATGATGATGAAGAAAAAAAGGCGGTCCAGAGGACCACCTTAGAATCCGTTATTCTCGATCACCTGTTTGAACCAGTGCCCACTCTGTTTAACGGATCTCTTGCCACCGTTCTGAAGATCGACAGACACAAAACCATAGCGATTTTTATAAGCATTCGTCCAGGACCAATTGTCCATAAAGGTCCATAAGTGATAGCCCTTCACATTGGAGCCCTCTGAGATGGCCCGTTGAACCCACTTGAGATGCTCACGGATAAAATCAATGCGATAGTCATCGCGGATCATACCCTGTTCATCTCTGAACTTTTCTTCACCTTGAACGCCCATTCCGTTTTCTGAAATGAAGCATTCAATGTTGCCATAATTTTCCCTGACATTGGTCAGGATGTCGTAAACGCCTTTCTCATAAATCTCCCAGCCCCGCATCTCATTCATCTTGCGACCAGGCATGACGTAATAATCGAAGAAACGTTCCGGCACAAAAGGTGCATCTGGGTTCGGCAGACTTTCACGAGCCTTGACTCTGCGCGGCTGATAATAGTTAATACCCAGCAAGTCTACAGTGCCCTGGCGTATAATCTCCCGATCTCCGTCTTCCATGCTTGGTACATATCCCTCTTGGCGTAACAGCTCCACGAGCAAAGGATTGAATTCTCCCGTCACAGATGGGTCTAAGAAGGAACGGTTAAAGAACGCATCGCATATTTCAGCAGCCTGCACGTCTGCCGGATGCTGACTACGCGGATAAGTCGGCGTCAGGTTCAAAATAATTCCGATTTTGCCCTTATAACCGCCTTCTCTGTAAGCCTTAATGACACTCGCGCTCGATAACAAGGTATGATATCCCACCTGTACGGCTTTACCGAAATCCACTTCATTCGGATAGTGGAAATCGTATAGATAGCCGCCTTCCACCGGGACAATCGGCTCGTTATGCGTAAACCATTTGGCTACACGATCCCCGAATAGCTCAAAGCAAGTGTTAGCGTAATCCACGTAAGCTTCAACCGTCTCCCGGTTCACCCAGCCTCCATTTTCCTGTAAAGCCATCGGCAAATCAAAATGATACAAGTTCACAAATGGCTCAATACCCGCCTGATGCAACTCCTCAATGACGGCATTATAGAATTGAACTGCCTGCTGGTTCAATTTACCTCTTCCTGCCGGAAACAGACGCGACCAGGAAATAGAGAACCGGAAGGAGTTGTGACCAAGCTCTTTCATGAGTGCAATATCTTCTTTATAGCGGGTATAGAAACGGGACGTTTCGCCAGGTCCAACGCCGTCATAAAAACGGTTCGGCTCCTGCTCAAACCAATAATCCCAAATGTTCGGTCCTTTGCCGTCTCCCTCCACGGTTCCTTCTGTCTGGGTAGCCGAGGCCGATGAGCCCCACCAGAAGTCGGATGGAAAACGGTATTGAATGGTTTGCTGCTCTATATCTTTCATTTCGGTATGATTCACAGCTCTACTCCTCTCTCTTTTGCATGAATAAGCTGCTAATCTAGCAGCTTATTCACATTACATTCCAACAGTTTGATCCTTACCTGCAATGGCTGTTTGGTTAAGCTCCTCTTCCTGCTCTTTACGAACGTTCATCCGATCAATAATTTTTAGGAACGGGAACCAGATGACAAAGACGACAGCCATATTAAACAACTGCAGTACGCCTCCCATCAGAGATCCCGTAGCCATCATTCCACTAAAGAACAACGGCATCGTCCAAGGAACCTGTATTCCGTTTGGCGGCGGTACAATCCCAGTAGACATGGCGAAGTAAGTAATCAGCGTAACGATCATTGGAGCAATGACCCATGGGACAAAAATAAGCGGATTCATCACAACCGGCAAACCGAATATGACGGGCTCGTTGACATTAAACAGACCCGGTCCAAGGGCCAGCTTACTGACCTGCTTCAATTGCTTACTCTTCAGGAAGATCAGAATCGTGAGCACTACGGCCAGTGTCATACCTGTACCACCGATACCTACGGTATAAATATCCACAAACTGCTTGGTGATAATATGCGGCAGTTCCGCTCCTTTGGAGTACGCTTCGTAGTTTTCAAGTGCCAGCGTATTCCAGATCGGTTCCATGACTGAGTTGATAATAATCTGACCATGAAGCCCAAAGAACCATAAAAGCTGAACAAAGAAAATAGCAATTAATGTAGGTATAATACCACTGCCCAAGTGCACCAGAGGTGCCTGTACAGCATGATAAATCAGATCATGCAGGTTATTATGAAGAGTCAGTGTAACTACAACATTAATGATCAAAAATATGCCCAATGTAATACACGCCGGAAGCAAAGCGGCAAACGATTTGGCAACGGCTGGCGGAACGCCTGGAGGCATTTTGATAACAATGTTCCGCTGTGTCACTCTTCGGTAAATTTCAGCAGCTATAAAAGCAACGATCATGCCAAGGAACATGCCTTTGGCCCCAATCCGATCCAACGGAATGACACCAGCAATCGTGGCACCGCTTTCTTGTGTCAGCACAAACGGGGTGAGCATCAAGAAGCTGACCAACGCGATCATGCCACCGAATATGGGCTCGACCTTATAACTTCGGGATAAATAATAGCCGATCCCGACAACCACGAATAAGGTCATGATGTTCAGGGTGGCACTCGGCGCAATGTTCAGCAGACTGTTAAAAGTCGCATATTTACCGTCGCCCATCCAATCTTTTAGAAACGGCAGATTGATAATAACGACAATGATAGAGCCAAAAACTGTTAATGGAAATGACAACATAAATGCATCACGCAGTACAGTAAGATAGCGGTTGTTGTTCAGTTTACCGGCAATAGGTATCAGTATCCGGCTTAATTTCTCAAACAAAGCCTATTCCTCCCCGCGAAGTGACTTGCATCAATAGGGTTGCAAGCTTTTCATGTCCCAAATTTCACAAACTTACATGTTCCGTTATAAATTTCTGGATTTGAACAGCTCCAGCAATTCTAGAACCAGATCCTTCATGGTAACCGTGGACATCAGATGATCCTCGGCGTGCATCAGAAGGAGCGAGAAGGGAGTTTGGGTCCCTCCCGCTTCCTTCTTAACCATTTGAAAATGGATATCATGTGCAGCACGTAAATCCTGCTTGGCTTGTTTGAGCAGTTCGTCCGCACCCTCTACATTCTCATTTCGGTATTCGGTCAGCGCCTGAATCACTTTACTGCGAGCGCTTCCACTATGAAGAATAAGTTGGAAACTAATTTGCTCTTCCGTCAGTTCGGCTATATTGACTTTATCCATTTTTGCGTTCCACCAGCTTCACTGCTTGCTCATAGGCTTTCTTACCGTCAACCATCCCGTAGGCCATCATGTCAATCACTTCTACATGAATACCATATTGGGCTGCTTCCTTTTCCAGCTGTCCTTTAAGAAAACTCATTTGCGGGCCAATCAATACTGCGTCAGCCTTAGCCATGTCTTCTGCCGCCTGATCTTGACCTACTGCCCAAATTTCAGCCTCGTCTCCAATGGACTTAGCATAATCCTGCATCTTAGTAACCAGCAAACTTGTAGACATACCTGAGCTGCACGCCAGCAAAATTTTCTTCATGATTGTTCCTTCCCTTCAAGGTCTGATTGGATGTTAACTACTAGAAAACGTTTACAGCGTAATTATAAATCCAGTCTTTTGATTTGTCTATACATTTAATATATATGTATAGACTTTTTTTAAAATGACACTGTTTCTCACTTTTTTTCTTGAAAATGAACGTAATCTCTTATCTTTAATCTCTCAATAGTAATCGATTTTCACTATAAGAGGTTCTGCCAAATGATATGTTATTCGATTCTGTAAACTGTTAACATGAGCTTACGGAGTAAACTTGATTGCTCCTCCGTAGCCAAAGAATAGCTGAGGTGAGAAGAGATGAGTAGAGATGAGAAGAGTCAAAGTAAAACCAAGCAAGAGTTAGACCGGGTCGTGTTCATCGGCCGCACGTTTGAGGAGTACGTCCAAATGTTCAATTTGCAAATTTCTGAACTTGTAGGCAAAAAGATTTTGGACTGTCCTGCGGGAGCATGTTCCTTCACCGCTCTGGGCACCAAAGCCTCGCTGGACATCACCGCAAGTGATATCGCCTACGATCACAAGATTGATGATCTGAAACGCAAAGGCCTATTGGATATTGAGCATGCAATGGAAACGCTAGAACGTGCAAAAGATAATTATGTTTGGAGCTGTTATGGAGATGTGCAAGGGCTTAGCGAGCAGCGCCATCAAGCACTGCAGGATTGCACGCAGGATATGAGGAAGCACCCAGAACGCTACGTTGCTGCGGTACTACCGGAGCTTCCCTTTGAAGATGAACAGTTTAATATCGTGCTGTCTGCCCATTTTCTGTTTATGTATAGTGATCGACTCGACTATGAGTTTCATAAGAATACGGTACACGAACTGCTGCGAGTGGCTTCAGAGGAAGTCCGCATTTTTCCTCTGACCGATTTAACGGGAACTCGTTACGATCTGCTAGATCGTTTGATTCTTGAGCTGGAGGCAGAAGGCTTACGGGTGACAGAGGCCAAGGTTCCGTATGAGTTTATGCGTAACGGCAACTCTCTGTTAAGCATACGAAAGATATAGGGCAGGTTTAGGTGTAGAGGGAGCAAGCTAATCGCTTGCTCCCTTTCTGGTTATCGAGATGAAAATTAGAAAAATTTAGAATATTAAGAAACATTCCTACATTTTTATCGTCTATATTATGGAATACCTTACGTATGAAGGTAAGATTTTTCGAAGCCCAAAGTTAAAAAATCAACTCACAAAGGAGCTTATGCATGTTAAAAAAGTTAGGATTAGCTGCATTAATTCTGGTTACTAGCCTCTCCGTTACTGGAACAGGCTGGGCCGCATCCCGCACAACAACCATTGAAGTTTCTAAAACTGCTCTGGATTACAACGTTGCCCGCCCGCTGAGCGATGGTGCTTTTCATGATGGCTTATTGGCTGCTGAAACATCTGCTGGAAACCTCGTGTATTACAATACCAAAGGAGAGAAAGCTTTCTCACTTCCCGCCGAGCTTAAACCCATTGGTGATTTCCATGAGCAACGAGCCGTAGTCAAAAATACAAAGACCAATCTCTATGGATACATTAACACCAAAGGGACACTGGTCATCCCTTGCCAATATACCGAAGCCAATTTCTTTTCCGAAGGAAAAGCCAAGGTTACCATAGCAGACACCAAAGAAAATGCAATTATAGATCGAACGGGAAAAATCCTTTCTCATTTTAAAGAAAATGGGGAGTCAGAATATGTATTTACAGACGGTCTGGCCCTCGCCTACGCCCCCAACACTGGCAAGATCGGTTTTGTGAATGCTTCTGGTCAATTAGAAATTCCTTATCAATACAAATATAGTCGTGGTTTCTCGAATGGCCTGGCTATTGTTCAAAATAGCAAAGGGCTGTACGGGTATATCAATACAGCAGGGAAAGAAGTCATTCCTCCTCAATATCAATCCGGTGGAGACTTCTCGGAAGGATTGGCCCCGGTGCAAAATACCAAGGGAAAATGGGGATTCATCAACAAACAGGGAAAAGTCGCGATTCCCTTTAAATTTACGGATGCCCAGGATTTTAGTGAAGGCCTGGCGAGTGTGAAAAATGCAAAAAACGAAGTCGGATTTATTGATAAAAACGGAACGCTGGTCATTAAATATCAACAAAAATATGATATTGCCTCTCCGTTCAAAGAAGGCTTAGCTTTAGTCGGTAAACAAACACAATCATCCGTCTCAGACGGCAAATTTGGCTACATCAATCGTCAAGGGCAACTGCTAACTAAACTTGAGTACAGAGTGGAATCCTCCTCCTTCTCCAATGGCTATGCTGTTGCTTTTATCAAGCCAGGCAAAGCGTTCATTGTATCTAAACATTCCATTTCAAAATAAAAAAGACGACCCCGGAGGCAGATCGAGTGGATCTGCTTCCGGGGTCATTAGATTTCCAATATCTCGTATACAATTAGTCGTGTGTGTAGAATTTTACCCCAGGCAGATCTGCTGCCACCCACGAATAATTAATGGTATTACTGTTGTAATTTTTGGTCCCCGCCTGTGCAACCTGTACCTCCTTCAAAATCGTGATCGATGAACCCTTCGGTCTGACAACGACCACATGACCATGCCCATCTGCTTTTTTGATTCCGATGGTAGGATACCCGAGATTTGCTCTTTTTTGAGCATCCTGAAAGGTTACAGTGTACCATCCCGGCGCATTGTTACCCAGTAAAGCATCAGCCATTTGATTGGCTAAGCCACTTGGCAGGGAAGCCGACATCGCAGACATCACATCTTGTGCAAAAATATTACACTTCGTTCCACCTACTGGCGAATACTTTTTGTTCGTTTCTACCTTAAAACCGTCAATTACAGATGCGTAAGTACTTGCACTTCTAGCCATTGAAATTCCCCCTGAATATAAGTTATAGAGGAAACGACGGAGTCGCTTGAACATCTGAATGGCTCCACATTCATTGATGTTGTCCCCAATTCCCTCTCAACTATTAGGGTGATTTCCGGCTTACTTTAACAACGTAATACTACAAAAAATTAACTTCATTCTCATAACTGAAGGCTTTCTTCACTGATTACGGTTGGAACGATAAGCTCAGGAGTAGTCGTAGGCTTAGCTTGTGTTAAATAGTCTGCTGCCCCCATCATCAGAGCGATGCCGATAAATAACACGATCCAATTACGATTCTTTTTCATCATCTGTACCTCTCATTCTTCACTCCGCCCGTTCAGCCACTTGAACCAATGGAGCAAATGACTGAATCGGTATTCATGCTGCGAAGCATACGTCCATACTTCTGGCTCTTCACCGGGGTCCTTCCAGACGAGCATGGAAAAGTGACCCTCTTCCTCGCTCGCAACCGATAGCAGCGAAAGACGATCATCCCCGAATCGGTATGGAGCCGATTCCACCCAGTAATTCCGCATATCGCTGATCCAGTTGCGGAACTGCTCTGTACCTGCGATCCGCAGGACTTCGTCAGGTAGGAGCAGATGCTCGTCAATATCCTTCCAATCCCCCGCATATCGGTACCGCGCTGCCAGCATTGGACTGAGTGGTCGGATTTTACCGGGAGCCAACGTAGGCATATAGGCGACGGGAACGACCGGACCGATACTCTGGATAGCATAAGACCGAGCTTCCTCCTCACTCATTCCGTAAGACATAGCCTCCACGAGAAAATCGTTCCGTCTTACACCAAACTGATGCTGATACTGTGACATTTCATCCTGTAGCTCCAGTACCATACCCTGTACCGTTTCTGTTCCGATCATTCCCAAACACCTCTCATTCCAAAATATAGTCGTGCAATTCCCGTTGCGCTCGATACTTTGCCCAATTGAATTCAGGCCAAGTCGATTCTTCTCTCATCATGCTCGTCAAACGGGCTTGTAAAAACTCATCTAGTGATCCATGTTCCTTACGACTAAAGTCAATCAGCAGCGGAATCGCGTCCGCCGATAGCTCACTCAAATATTCCTTATCTATCACCGATGTCGTGCGATACCGTTCGAGATTATTTTCAGCAATCCGTATATCAATGCCCACATAGTTCACGACGACATAGGCGACCAGAGCGAGTACAATATAATATTTCGCCAACGGCAGTTGACGGAAATGAATGCGCATTGCTGCAATAAGCAGTAGCAAGCCCAGAAAAATCATAAACGCGTGTACCAAATAGCGGGTGTACGTATAGCCGTATGCTTCTTCGTACATAACCAGCCGGGTATATCCCGAATACAGCATCACACCCGAACAACCCACGAGTATGTACAGCAGGCCGCTGTTCATTTTTTGCACTATACCTGAGCCAAATTCAGTCCACTTCAATACACTGATCATCAGCACAAAGTTGATACCTGTTACTATAACCAGCTCCCCGAATCCTCTTCTCGCATATTCGGCATACGAGGTTCCTTCGGGCAGAGCACCTTCCCATGCACCAAACAAATATCCGAACTGCAACACAACGAACACAACATACACCAGATTCATGACAATCAGCACCGTAGCGGTAATGACAGGGTCAAATTTAATCGCGACCGGCTCGTGGTAAGGCACCGTTGGTCGGTCAATCATCACTGAAGAGTGACCATCATGCTCGGTGGTTTGGCCATTCGTGCGCTCATTTAACCCGTGCCATGATTGGGTCTCTCTCTGCGTATTACGCGGAGCAGGCTGTACAAACCCCCACAAATAACAGAAGAAACAGAAGGTGAAAAAGCAGGTCCAGATCAGCCGCAGCATGCCATTCCCAAAGGACAGCGTTCCGATCCATTCGGGTACTCCAGCTAACAACTTTTCGAACATCCCATCCGCCGAAGCCAGCAAAGATATGATAATGAACAGTAGCGGCAAGGCAATAAGTAAACCGATCAGCACTTTTCCCAATACACGCTTACGCTCATCCTTTACATTTCGAAGGGCTACTGTCTTGACCATCCGAAAGGGGGTCACGATATGACGAAAGTTTTGATAAAACCAATGGCTTAACGCCTGACCGATAATACCGGGTTCTGACCAGCCATGCCTTTTCTCCCCGAACAGCAGCACCATATGTACGCTAATCAGAGCAGGTATCGCCAGCGCATTTAACACATATAGGACCGGATTATTGAACAGCGCGTATGTCAATGCCAGCATGAAAATGATCACAAACAGCAAACGCCCTATCCATGATCTGGACTGGAAACGATCTCGATTAAAGGCATACATATAGGCGTAAAACCCAATAACAAAAATTGGCACAGACACGCCCAGCCCATGTCCGTAAAACAGATATTGATGAACCAGCGCCAACACAATTGCGCCAGCAAAGGCGGACAGAAACGACGTTTTCGGCAAAGACGTTCCATTCATCTTGTCATGCATGGTAAATACCTCCACAAATATGCTTTATAACCCTTATTGTAGATGATAAAATAAGAAGATAAAGAGAAATTAATTCAAACAAAATTTCCTATTTTATAAAAGTGACGACGCTTTTAATCAAATATGGAGGAAACGGAGCAACCTTGAATGAAACTCCATGCCCAATTTTTACGGCTTCACTCCCACGCAGCTGACGACAAGGACGATAACCATACCATAGAGACGACGCTGGATGAGCTTGCGGCTATTTTTGACTGTACTCACCGCAACGCCCTGATGATCATTCAGAAAATGGAGCAGCATGACTGGATACAATGGACTCCCCGGCGAGGCAGAGGTCGCCGCTCCAGTCTGCGCTTCCTCATTCAGCCGGAAGACATTGCCGTGCAATCCATGATGCAAGCCATAGACCGCCATGATATCAAACGCGCTCTGGATGAAATTCGAGTTCATTCACGCTCCTCCACCATGCAGGAGCATTTGCAAGGCTGGTTGCTGAATTATTTTGGGCATCACGCAGAGGTGCGCAGTGATCAGCAGCAGATCGACACGCTGCGTCTGCCTATTCGCCAGCAGCTCTATACGCTGGACCCGTTGTACTTGAACTGGCTCGCCGAGTCCTTCGTATCCAGCCACGTCTTTGATGGTCTGGCCCGCCGGGCGAACGAAAGCGGCGAGATTTTGCCGGGATTGGCGCACGCTTGGGAGGTGGATACCACTCGTACACAGTGGACCTTTTTCCTGCGTAAAGAAGTGTTGTTTCATAACGGAAAAATACTGAGCGCTGAAGACGTCGTCTATACCTTTGAGCGACTGAGTCGGGCGCCGGGAAGGAGACTTTACCATTTTATCGTCCGGCAAATTCAGCACGTCCAGGCGCTAAGTCCAACGATAGTACGCTTCGTACTAAAGGAGCCGAACGAGCTGTTTCTATCCTTCCTGTGTACCAGCCGGGCTGCGATTGTGCCACGTGAGCTTAATCAGGTGGGTGAAGCCGCCTTTGGCATCCGCCCTGTCGGTACAGGGGCATTCAAAGTCACGGAAATGAACGAAAGCCTGTGTACACTGGAGGCTTTCGCACCTTATTTTCAAGGCCGGGCTCATCTGGACCGAGTGGAAATTGTCCAACTCCCATGGGCGACTAAGCTGGAATCGTCGGATACGGAAGACACCGCTTCTTCTTTTCACATTATCCATAATCCCGTATCGGCGGGAGATACGGATACCGCATGGAGCCAGATTCACTCGGCGGCTTCGGTACGCAAATTTATCACATGTAATACACACAAGGATGGACCACTACGCAATCCAGAAATACGTGCCCGCATTGTAGCATGTCTGGATCATCGCTCCCTTCCTCCAGCAGTGGATTCATCTAACGATTCTTATGAACCACTGGCGGCGCTGCAAATTGCTACCATTCCCGAGTATAAAGCAGACGCAGACCGGGTTGCGGCTCAGCTCGAATCCTGTGGGTATACCTGTAACATCGTGGCCGCATCTATGAACGAATTCAAAAGCTCATCTATCCGTATGGAGTCAGACTTAATCATCTTTTCTCTCTTTCGTGACCGTGATGAGCAATTACGCCTGTTTGACTTGTATCTCAATGTATCTGGGCATGTGGAGCCTCATAGCCGTGTGGATATCGAAAGACTGCTGCGTGAAATTGCACGGGAGGCCGATCATACTGTTAGGGCGCAGCAATTTGAACATATCGAAACTCGGCTCATGGATGAGCACCAGCTGCATATTTTATATGAAAAGCCCGTTCAGACGGCCTATCTCCCTTCTGTGCGTGGCGTATCTTTTAACAGTCAGGGCTGGGTGGATCTGCGTCATGTCTGGTTTCCGCCTGCTCAACTTCCAGCTCCCCACTCTTGACGGCAAAAGTGCTCCTTCAAATGCACTTCCACATCAAAAAAAGGTATCCTCTTCTTCATAAGAGAATACCTTTTTGAATGCCGCTTTCTAGATCCTCTAAGCGGATGGTTCAAGGGATGAAAAAGCCCATCCCCCCAACCCATGACTGTGGACGTCGCTAGGATCTTCCATAGGGGGGGGAACGGGTGAAAAATTCAATAGGACAAAAACATTAAATGCGAGCAGAGAAAAAACGATCTTTTTTATCATGGATGTACTCTACCTCTCCAAGTAAGTTTTTATATTCCTCTTTGTCCTCAGAAGTGGCAGTATGCCGATACTTTTCAAATAGTCCTACACATTTGATTGTGACAGGATTACCATTCAGCATGACGGAATAAGAAAGACTCTCAAGCAAGAATTTCATGCCTTTGGTATAACGGTGTTTGTTGAGATCATAACAAGCCATCTCTGCCAAAAATCGTGCATAAAGATCTGCTGACATTTGCTCCGTATAGGTGCCTACCTTGACATGTTGATCTGCAAATGCCTCAATTTGTTTTTCAAAGTGCAACAGTACATGATCTACATTAAAATCATAACGGTTGGCCGCTACCATAATTTTATGCAACCCCACCAGAATTTCGCCTTCGTTTTTTTTCAAATAATCCACATATTGTGGAATCACATCCAGGCTGCCTGACATCAACTGATACAAATACCCGTTGGCCTCAGCCCAGTTGCTACAAAGGGCCTTCAAACGCCGAGCTTCTTCCGTATCCTCTTGCACCCAGCTCAAATCAGAGTATAGCGATACATACTCCAGCGCCTTCTGATAATCCCCGCGCTCATCCCACACCCCGGCACGCAACACGTAAGAGTATACAATATACATAAACAAAGGACCCTTGGGTTCCTTGCCACGCTCTGATCTTCTGGTATTCCCGTATTTTTGTTCGTATTGTACCTTGGCTTTTTGAGCCATTTTTTCAGCAAACCATTCTACTTTATCCCAACGCCGCAAGGAAGCATAGGCATTAGCCAGGTCTCTTAAGGCATCCAGTTGATCTGCTTCACCCAATCGCTCCACAAAGCTTTCAAAGTGTGTGGCTGCCCATAAATTTTCGTCTTGGTCATCGCCAACGGCAATCGTAAATAAACGGTATTGGCAGAGCGCCAGACGCTCTGAATGTTGGTACTTCTCACTTTCCGAAACATTTTTATAAATAATTGCCGCAGCCTCGAACTTACCTTCACTGAATAATTCTTCTGCTGTCTCAAACAAAGCTGGGGCGTATATGAGATAGTCCATCATAAACTCCACGACTTGCTTAATACAATCCAGTTTGTTCAGCTCTGCACAGCGATGCAAAAAGGGACGAACCCGTCGCCAATTCGGTGCCGTATTCCGTATAAATTCATCAATGTATAACTCATAGAGGCTCCCTTCTTCAAGCCCCATGCCTGCACCAATCCGATCCAATAGCAGCATCGCAATCGGACGATTACCGTTAATAATGGCACTGATCGTTCCTGCATTAATACCTGTGTTCTCCCCAAACTTACTAATCGTAATTCCTTCTCGTCTGATGTACTGCTCCAGCTCTGCGCGAATTGTGGTTGTTTCCTTCAAATCAGGCACCCCCAGGGATTACTTGCATGATTACAATACAAAAAAAGAAAATTCCCGTGAATATTCCCTTAATTATACAAAAGAAAGAACACTTAGCCAACCGCTCAAGTAAATTTATATCAAAAAATTCAATAATTCTCCGAATTGCCGTATACTACGGGGAGGTGAGCCGAACAGCTACACCCAATCGGTACGCAGGAAAGGATACGACAAATGGACAACACCCCTACAACAGAACAAGAGATTGCACAATGGATGGTCGCGCAGATCCGTGAAGTGGGCACCCTGAAACAAGAAGATGCAATTGCATATGTACGCTCTGAGTATGGAGAGCAGTATGTGTTTATAAGCGAGCATGGTCATGTATCTCTGGAAAAAGAAATCAAAAAAGCATTCCGCAAGCTTCATGGTGGTAGAATTGCCTGGGATCGTGACGGATTTCTCTGGGCCTGGACTTAACAAGCAAAGCATCTGCCCTAGGCAGGTGTTTTTTTAATCATTTATCTCCTTTTTTCACCACAAGTCCATAGGGATGCACATGACGGGAAGAACAGATTCCGTCAGCTTTCTCATATTGAATAGTTATTTTATGTGACCCCCACACTGCAGTTCTCACGGCCTCAAGACAAGGAATGGCTATACGTTCCGTCCACCACGGCGTATCATCAAAATAAAACCTCGCTTTAGCTTTCTTAATATCGGACTGATACGGGTCTGGCATCGTCTGTTCCAGTTTGAGCAGAGCATTCTTTAACTTCAAACCCGATTCCGTGGGCCCGCCTGTATAAATGCCCATCCCTGTTAAATACAACTGAATGACATCCCCGCCATTCAACTGTTTCAAGTTCGCCGTATAACCCTCCATTAAATAAATTCCACCCTTCGGGCCGGATGCGGTAACAATCGGAACGCCGGCTTCAGCCAGGAGATCGATGTCCCTGTAAATAGAGCGTACAGAGGTTTCCAGTGCCAACGCCAATTCTTTGGCCTTCATTCTCCCTCTAGATTCGATACATAATAAAATCGCGATTAAACGATGCAGTCTCACAATCATACCTCCACAATAGATGGTTAACCCGAATTGAAAAGATGATGCAAAGATTGTTGACACCCTGTTGGCAGTAATAGGTGTGTATCATAGAAGTAAAGGGGTGTAATGGATGATGAATATTGGAATATTGGGGACGGGATTCGGCGCGTATCATGCCTCACTGTTAAACAACCATCCCAAAGTAAACAGAATCATGGTATTTGGAAGGAACGAAACCAAGCTGCAAAAGCTGAAAGAGGAGCTAAACGTAGAAGTCACACAAAATATAGAGGATATTCTGCTGGACCCAGACGTGGATATCGTCGATCTATGCCTGCCCTCCCAGCTGCATAGGTCCTATGCCGTGGATGCGCTGAAGCACGGTAAGCATGTATTTTGTGAAACACCGGTTTGCTTTGATCTCGAAGACGCTCTTCTTATGCAACAAGCTGAGAAGCAATATGGCAAAAAGATTCTGGTCAACCAGTTCATTAAGTTTGATCCCGCCTATACCTATCTGTATGAGGCATACCGCCAACAGAAATACGGGAAGCTCATCTCCTTATCTTTGAAAAGAGAAACGCCTCCTCTGTGGGGGGATCTTGGACTAAGCTCCATTCCTACTCAGTTCATGATTCACGAACTGGATTTATTGACCTGGCTATTAGGCCCCTGTGATCCATGTACAGTCTGGGGTACAGAAGTTACCCATCCTGAACAAGCACAGGTTCGGGCTCACTTTCAGCATCGGGATACATTCACAGAAGTCATCGCCTCATCCCACATGCCGGGAAGCTACCCCTTCACAGTGGCCTATGAGGCTTATTTTGAAAAGGCCAAGCTGGTATTTCATGAAAGCGACGAAAACGATCTTATACCTACCGCATTATATGAGTACACCGGATCAGGACAGCAAAAAATCAACCTCGAATCTGCCAATCCATATGAAAAAAGTTTGGATCATGCACTTGAATGCTTTGGCGGACATTCGGAAAGCCTGATTCCACTGGAATCGGCTGTACAAGCGCTGAAAGTGGCTGTTGAGATTAAAAGCAGACTGGGGCAAGCCCAGCGTTAACCCCGTATTTTTTCTTATGCCTGTTCTTATCTACCAGGATACAGCTTCCTATAAGGAAGCTGTATCCGCAGGCAAGGAAACTTCGTCAGCGTAGTTCGTTGCCATAATCTTGGCTACCCCTGCCGGGTCGGTCGTCTGCCCCAACGCCCACATCATTTTCGTCACCAGCGCTTCCGTTGTCATGTCATACCCCGGAATAACGCCCTTCTCCAGTACCTTTTGCCCCACTTCGTAAATCGTCAAATCCCCGCCCTCATAAGGACATTGAGTAGTCACGACAATACTCATACCATCCTTCATCAGCTCCTCAATTTTGCTGATCAGGCTTCTTTCTTTAAAAGGAACGCCACCCATACCAAAGCCCTCAATGACGATACCTTTATAGCCCAAGCCCTGAATGGCATCGAAAATCGCCGGATTCGTACCCGGAATCAGCCTGAGCAGAAATACCTCCGAAGCATACCCGTCGTTGTATGGATGACGAGTCGTACCGCGATTTGCAAATACGCCCTCCGTATAGACCACCTTACCGTTCTCCACGAGTCCGATATACGGATAGTTAATACTCTCAAAAGCATTATAGCTGCGTGTTCTGATCTTCGAGCTGCGGCTGCCGTTAATAATTTTGCCGTTAAACACGACAAAAACCCCGGCCACCTCGCCACATGCGGTCAGGAATGAGTCGATTACATTTTTTTTGGAATCGCTGTGCTCCGCCAAAATGGAAACCTGCGAACCTGTCACGACGACGGGTTTGTCTACGGTTCCCAGCATGAAGCTCAAGGCTGAAGCCGTATAAGCCATCGTATCCGTGCCGTGTGCAATGACAATACCGTCGTATTGACCGAGCGAACGATGTACCATCCGGGCGATAGAAGCCCAATCCTCAGGTTGTGTATTTGTGCTATCAATGCTCATCAGATTATGGGCATCAATCTCGCAAATCTCCTTCAGCTCCGGAATTTCCGCCAAAATATTTTCAGCCGATTGGGTCGGTGTCAGGCCGTTTTCCTGATAGGAGGAAGAAATGGTCCCTCCGGTATTAATGAACAAAACCTTTTTCATATGCCAATGTTCCTTCCCGATTACATCTTCACTGTATTGTTCTTAGAATTTATCATGAATAAGTGTGATAAGCTACTTTGCAATGGAAAAGAATTGGGGATATGAGGGGCCAAAAAAAGCACGACAAACAAGCGCGGGCTTTCCTTCCTCCTGCGACTTGTCTAACGTGCTTTTTATGGGGATACAGGCTGCTCCTGTGGCGCTCTCTGTACCAACGCTTTGCCCAGAAACTGCCGTGTCCGTTCTTCCTTCGGATTGGTGAAAAACTGCTCGACGGGTCCCTGCTCCACGATCACGCCATGCTCCATTAGTACGACCCGATCCGCTACATCTCTCGCAAAACCAAGCTCATGCGTGACAATAATCATCGTATTGCCTTCACTCGCCACCTTTTGAATCACGGACAGCACTTCATCCACCAGTTCAGGATCAAGTGAGGATGTCGGTTCATCGAACAACAACACCTGTGGATTTAGTGCTAAAGCACGGGCAATCGCAACTCGCTGCTGCTGTCCACCCGAAAGCTGGGCAGGATAATAGGTCATACGATCCTTTAACCCGACCTTTTCCAGAATGCCTTCACTGATCTCCCTCGCCTGCTTACGATCCAGCTTTTTCACACTGGTCAGACCAATCATCACATTGTGGAGTGCATTCAAATTTTTAAACAACTGATATTGCTGAAATACCATTGCCGTTGCCATCCGTAGTCCGAGAATGTCCTTTTTTCCCGCCTTGGCGGCATCGACCTTTACACCGTCAATTTCAATAACACCACTGGTCGGCTGTTCCAAAAAATTAATGCTGCGCAGCAGCGTGGACTTCCCCGATCCGCTTGGGCCCAGGATCACTACGACTTCTCCCTTGCCTACCGTCAGGTCTATGCCCTTCAACACGTGATGCTGTCCAAAATGCTTATGAATTTGATGAAGTTGAATCATACCCTTACTCACTTCTTTCGTAAATTCGAATACGCTTCTCCAGCACGACAAGCCCGCGCTCAATAATAATGCACACCAACCAGTAAATCAGAGACACCGCAACATATACCTCAAAAAAAGCCAACGCTCGCGCGCCCATAATTTTAGCCTGTCCCATCATATCGACGACACCGATCATAAAAATAAAAGACGTATCCTTCACCGTACTGATCAGCGTGTTTCCCAAATTGGGCAAAGCGACCGTCAACGCCTGCGGCAATACAATTTTGAGCATAATTTGTGTTTGGCTCATACCGATGGAATTAGCAGCCTCAAATTGTCCCCGGTCGACTGAATGAATCGCCGCCCGGAACGTCTCCGACAAATATCCCCCGAGGTTCAATGAAAATGAGAGCAACGCAAACAGCTCGGGCGGGATGACATAGACATTGAATTGCTGTAAGAATCCATATTCGCTCTGGAAATAATACAGAAACTTGGGTATTCCGTAATATACGAGAAACAGCTGCACAATGAGCGGTGTTCCCCGAATGTACGAGACATACAACGTAGACAATGGCGCCAAGACAGGCACCTTGTATATCCGGATTAAGGCCGTAGCTAACCCGATGATCCCACCCAGCAGCATGGACACAAACGCAATCCATAAGGTCACGGGAAGATACTCGACGATCTGGGGAAGGCTTTTCAGCATATAATCAAGATCAAACAGCTTTTCCATAGGAACCCCACTTTACCCTTTACATTGTTATTACTGAGGAATAAATTCTCCACCTGTCCACTGCTCAGACAATTTTTTCAGTGTTCCGTCCGCTTTCAGCTCTTTAATAATCGGGTCGATTTTAGCTTTCAACTCTTCGCCCTGCTTATCCTTTTTAAACACCAGGTTGATGTTATCGCTTTGCACCGGCTCACCCACAGCTTCCACCTGCAAGCCTTCCTTCTTGATCGTTGCCGCCGCCATAACCGGATCATTCACATAAGCGTCCACTCGGCCATTTTGCACGTCTTGAAGGTTATCAGACGAAGTACCTGTATCATTGTATTTCAAAATAATTTTATTTCCGTTCTCCGCATTATACTGTTCCAGCAACTGTGTGTAGGAGTCGCCTACCGAGGCCGCTACCTTCTTGCCCTCCAAATCCTTGAGGGAATGAATATCCGTTCTACCCTTTTTCACAATAATAACCGACTGAGCCGAGAAATAGGACTCATCCGAGAACAAATACTTCTTCTCACGTTCGGGATTTTTGGCAACTTCATCGGCGATCATCTGAACTTTATTTGAATCTAGTGCAAGGAATATCGCATCCCAGCCCGAAGGTACAAATTCAATCTTATAGCCGTCCAGCTTCTTGTCGATCTCCTTGACTACTTCCACATCGTATCCAGTCAGCTCGTTTTTATCATTCGTAAAAGCAAACGGTGGGTAGTCATTTTGTGTGCCGACATAGATGACCTTATCCCCCGATGCCGCATCCTTCGAGGAACATCCACTCAAGGCACCCGTTAATAACACAAGAGATAGGCCAATCGCTGCTACCAAAGCAGATTTCTTCATATTATGACATCCCCTTTTTAATATCCAAGTAATTTACTATGATTTTATATTATAACGGGTTATTCAAATAATACAACAAGTAAATTTCATATTGATTATTTAGCTATATGTTGCACAAAAAAAGGACCCTTGCGGGTCCAATGTCATCCATGAAGCGGAAAACGCTCTGCTGGATGTTCCGGCAAAATGGACGAGATCAACCGTCGTACAGCCGGATGAGCAGATTCAAAAATCTGATCCTTCTCATCACAGCGCTCGATCAGTCTCCCCTGCTCCATCACAGCAATGCCATCGCAGACAGCATAAGCTGCCCGAATATCATGCGTGATGAACAGATATGACAATCCAAACGAAGATTTCAGTTCTCCCAGCAGGGATAAAATATGCATCTGGTGAACCATATCGAGGCTGCTGACGGACTCATCCAGCACGATCAGCTTTGGTTTGAGCGCAATCGCCCGTGCAATATTGATCCGCTGCAATTGTCCGCCACTGAACTGATGCGGATATTTAATCCGATCCTCTGGCTTGAGGCCGACCCGTTCCAGTAGGCTTTCGACCGTTCTTTTTTGTTCCTGCACCGATAACCGTTCGTAATTGTCCAATGGCTCCCCAATAATATGCCCGGCGGTCATTCGGGGGTTTACAGCAGAGTAGCAGTCCTGAAATACGACCTGCATATCCCGTCGCATTCCCCTGCGGACTTGAGGGCTCGCATTATAAATGTCCTGTCCCTGGAACAGCACCTGACCCTCCTGCGGCTTCTCCAGCCCCAGAATAACCTTGCCCAGCGTGCTTTTACCGGCTCCACTGGTTCCAAGTAAGCCTAGGCAAAACCCACTCTCTATAGTAAGTGAAACGTTAGCCAACACAGGGGGGCGTGGTTCAGAACGGCCCAGCCATTTGCGCCTTCCATAGCTATGAGTTACTTTCTTCACTTGTAGCATACGCATTCGCTCCCCTTTTGAAAGTGTAACTGTCGAACAGGCGACTAACCACCTTCCTGATTCATGCCCCGAATGGACAACTTGGGTCTGACTTGTAGCAGCATTTTGGTATATTCATCTTGCGGGTGATCGAACAACTGATGGACCTCAGCCTGCTCAACAATACGACCCTGCTGCATGACAGCCACTTCATCCGCCAATTGGGAAATGACGCCCAGATCATGCGAGATCAGCAAAATGGACGTATTGTATTCCGTACGCAAGCGATCCAGCTCTCTTAGCACCTGTAGCTGATTGACCACATCAAGCGCCGTCGTTGGTTCATCCGCAATAACCACTGCTGGCCGCAGGCACATGGAAATGGCAATCATGACCCGTTGCAGCATCCCGCCGCTCAACTGAAACGAATAACGCTTCATCAGCTTAGCTGGATCGGGCAAATTCATATTTTCCAGAGCCGTTATGGCAAGATCACGGGCCTGTCGTTTGGTTAATCCGGTGTGCGTACGGACCGTTTCCATAAACTGAGCTCCGATCGTATACACTGGCGTAAAGGCGCTCATCGGATTTTGCATAATAAATGCGATTTCCTTGCCCCGAATACGCCGCATTTCCTCGGCCGCCATTCCGTTCAGTTCACGCCCGTTCAGACGGACACTACCTTCCACGTCCATCGTCTGGCGATCCAGCAATTGGAGCAACGCTTTACAAGTCACCGTTTTGCCGCTTCCACTCTCGCCGACAAGACCCAAAACTTGTCCCCTTTTCAGCTCAAAATGAATTGGCTTCAGCAGAGATACCGCCCCGGCATCGGTTTTGAGCTTCACCTGTAAGCCGCTGACCTCCAGCACCTTCGCCCTGTCGTCCATCGTTGTAACTCACTCCTGTTTTACTGACGTTTGGCAATTCCGTATCGGTCGGACAGCGCCTCCCCCAATATATTGAAGGCCATTACCACCACCAGAATCATAACCCCCGGATAGATCATTAATTCCGGATGACTGCGAATGTATCCCGTTCCCTCATGAATCATGGCTCCCCATTCAGGGGTCGGCGGCTGAATGCCTAGACCAAGGAACGACAACGCGGAAATATCCATGATCGCCCAGCCCATTTCCAGCGTACCAATGACCACAATCGGCCGTAGCACATTCGGAATAATATGCCGCCGGATAATGGCCCCTGAGGAGGACCCACTAATCCTTGCAGCAGCTATAAAATTCCGTTCTTTCAGACTGACGACCATATTGCGGCACATTCTGGCATAATACACCCACTGCACCATCATTAAAGCAAGCAGCACCTGCATGAGGCCCGGCCCAAAAATACCGACAATGCCCAGCACAAGCACCAAATTCGGAAACGCCATAATACCTTCGCAAAACCGCATCAACACACTATCGACCCAGCCACCCACATAACCTGCAAGCGACCCGATCACAACGCCGATACTAAGCGAGGACAGGAAAATTAATGTCGCAAAGCCGAGGGAAATCCGCGCTCCATACAGCAACCGGGATAAATTGCACCGACCCAAATGATCGGTCCCCAGCCAGTATTCTTTCGAAGGTCCCTCCAGCTTGTGCAGTAAATTGACTTTAACCGGATCATGGGGAGCCAGCCAAGGAGCTAGCGCCATAATGATAAAAAGAGCAGCCAGTACGACAGAGCAGACCACGATTACCTTTTGACCTTTGAACATTGTACGCAACCTTATCATCACTGCTCTGCTCGTCCCTTCGATGAAATTCGGGGGTCCATATACAAATGCACCAGATCAACGAGCAAATTGCATACGATGAACAGGCATGCCGCCAAAAACACATAGCATTGTATGACGGGAATATCCCGGTTAAAAATCGCTTCCACAAAATAACGGCCAAACCCGGGCCATGAAAACACCTGCTCCACAATAATTGTTCCGGTCAGAAGCTTGCCCAGATTCATACCCATACTTGTAATCAGTGGAGCAATGGCAATTTTCAGTACATGCTTGAGCATGATCACCCGCTCACGAATTCCTCTAGTTCTGGCATACTGCACATACGTTTCCTGAAGCTGCTCCAACACACTGGAACGCAGCAGGCGCGTATATAAAGCAATCAGAACCAGCGACAGGGTCAACGTGGGCAACACCAGATGCTGCCACGTTCCTCGCCCCTCTACAGGGAGCCAATCCAATCGGACAGAGAAAAAGAAGATTAACAAATATCCCAGCCAGAACTGGGGTATAGACGCGCCAAAATATGAAATTCCTCGACTAAGCAGGTCGATCCAGCCATTTTTACGCATCGCCGCCAGCACGCCCAGCGGAATACTTACCACAATAGATAGCAACATACTGCTCACAGCCAATTCAAAAGTGGCGGGCAGCCGAACCTTGACCTCATCCCACACCGGCTTGTTGGTTAGATACGAAGTACCAAAGTCCAATTGACTGATCCTTTGAAGTGTATGCATATACTGCGTCAGCAAAGGCTGATCCAGCCCGAACTCATGTCTTTTCTGCTCCAGAATCTCTGGAGTAGGGTAAATATGAGCAGCCGTCAAATAGGCCTCGGCCGGATCAACTGGTGAAATATGAATGAGTGCAAAGGTAACGAGGGTGGCAAAGAGAACAATAGGAATGACCGCTACCATTCGCTTCCCGATATAGCTGATCATGAGTTGTCCTCCTATCCTGTAAACTACCGTTACCCGTCGGCTTCAGCTACTTTCCGATTTCAATTCCCTCAAACGGATTTTCATCCCGATTAGCCGGGAATACAAAGTTTGTAATCTTTTTCTGGTACACTGCCGTTTTCTTAATATACGAAATAGGTACAATGGCAGATTGCTCCTGGAGCGTCTTCAGAATCGAAGCATACAGCTCTTGGCGCTTGGTTTCATCTGTCGATGAGAGCGCTTCGTGTACTTGCTGATCCAGGTCTTTCTTCATCGGAAGGGCGCTCAGCACCTCGGAAATTCCAAAGCTCTTCTTAGCAATAACATTAATAAAGGAATGCGGATCATAAGGCGCACCATAGTTGTACCAGAAGTACAGATCAAACTGGTTGGATCTAAGGCGCTTAATTTGAACCGTCAGCTCCAGTCCGGTCAGGTTCACTTTGACACCCAGTTCTCCCCATTCAGCCTGAATGGTTTCAGCCATCGCCTTTTGGATCGGATCGGTTTTATCGAAAATCAGCTCAAAATCTAGCTGTTGTCCGTCTTTTTCCCGTACTGTACCGCCTGCGGGCAGCTTCCAGCCAGCCTCATCCAGCAACGATTTGGATTTTTCCACATCATAACCAACAGGCTGTAAGTTTACATTCGTATACGGATAGTTTTTGGATAAAACCGTATCCGCTGTTTCCTCCAGCCCCGAGGTTACACCTTCCACCATTGCCTGCTTGTTAAAGCCATGCTGGAGTGCCAGACGTACCCGAAGGTCTGCCAGCTTGGGATTGGATGAGTTGAGCAACAGGCTTCTTGTACCGACAGGCTCGGACAGCGTGGTAACATACTGATTCGTGTCGCGAAGCTGTTTGAAAGCATCCAGACTAATGACACCCTCTCCATAAATCAGATCCAGATCGCCTTTTTCAAAGGCCATTACACGGGTTTCGCCATCGGGAATGATTTTTACCGTAATTTTATCCACCTTTGGTGCAGTGCCCCAATAATTTGGATTACGCTTAAAGGTTGCATATTCATCTTGCTTGTATTCATCCAGCATCCAAGGTCCTGTACCTACAGGTTTCTTGATTCCCTTGGACGTATCTCCATCATCCGGGAACCCCGCTTCACCTAGAAAACGGAACGGGCGAACGACAGACAAATCCTGAAGCACCGGGTAGTATGGCTCTTTGAGCGTCATTCGGAAGGTGCTGTCATCTACAGCTTCAGTTTTGTCGAGAACGCCTACTATACCAAGCCAGCTGTGCGTCTTCTCATTTTTCATAATAGCGTCAAAGTTCTTTTTGACAATGGCTGCATTAAATAGCGTTCCATCCGAAAATTTCACACCTTTGCGCAGCTTAAACGTATATATCTTGCCGTCCTTGGAAATAGTCCAGGATTCAGCCAAAGCAGGCTCCAGCTTGCCTCCTTGCTTGTAGCTGACTAACGGCTCATAGACCATGGATTGTGCAAAAAGTTGGGAAGGATTGTATACGTGAGGATTCATCGTACCAATGTCACGCGGCCACGATAGCGTGATCGACTTTTCATTGGCAGCTCCGTCAGTAGAGGTGGATGCAGGTGCGTTCTCCTGCTTCGCGCAGCCCAAAACAACGGATAATAAGAGGAGCGCTACCAACATAAGGGTGGCAGTCTTGCGGTGTCGAACGGACATCAATGTATTTCCCCTTTTCTATATATGTGATAATGATTATCATAATCATATTTAGAATAGGTACCACGTTCTATTTTGTCAACAACATTCGACAAGCCATCCTCTTATTTATTTTAAATTTGTAGAATATTAAATTTATGGCTTAATTCGCCAACGTTTGAAACAGAGCACGCGTGTACTCATGCTGTAACAAGTCTTCATCCCATTCCTTAAATATTTCCACGATCTCCCCCTGAACCATAACAGCAACGCGGTCACAAAACTGACGAGTAGATTGGAGATCGTGAGTGATGAATAAGTAGGACAACTCACGCTCCTGCTGCATTCTCTTAAGCATGCCCAGCACGGAAAACTGCGTTGTCGTATCCAGATTGGCGATCGATTCATCGAACAAGATAATATCGGGCTCCACCGCCAACGCTCGGGCAATACATACCCGCTGTTTTTGCCCGCCACTTAGTTGTGTTGGGTATTTTTCCAGACATTCCGTGTCCAGCCCCACAGATTCCAGTAAAGACTGGCAAATATCCAGTACTTGAGCTTTTCGTCCGGGAAAATAATTGTGGATTGGCTCCTCTAAAATATCTCGTATGGTCATGCGAGGATGGAGCGAGGAAGACGAATCCTGTGCAACCAACTGGATTCGCTTGTACAGGTAGATATCCTTCATCCTTCCGGTGTGAATGGGCTGGTCATCCAGCCAAATCTCTCCTGAGGTCAACGACTCCAGCCCTAGAATACATTGTGCCAGCGTGCTTTTGCCACTTCCACTTTCTCCAACCAGTCCAAGACATTCCCCCTGTCGTAGCTCCAGATTCACCTTCTTCACAGCCTGTTCGCTATCTTGCGTGCTGAACCAGCCTTTTCTCCGTTTACGGACAGGGTATGCTTTGGTCACATTCTTCAATTCCAGCATCACTGGTGCATCCTTCCTTCCGGGCTCATCTCCAACACTCGATCTGCTATGCGGCTCATCCCCTGGCGATCATGTGAAATCAGCAATATGGTGAGATCAAAGTCTTCTCTCAACTGTTGCAGCAATGCCAAGACCTTGTCCCGGTTGATAACATCCAACGCCGTAGTAGGCTCGTCGGCAATAAAGAGGCTCGGACCGGAGCTTAACATTGCAGCCAGCAGCACCCTTTGACACATGCCCCCGCTTAGTTCAAAAGGATATGACGACAAAATATGCTCAGGATTTGCAAATCCAACCTTGCGGAGCAGAGAGCGCAAATAGGCCTCCCGCACTGGAGTAGCGCCTCCTCTGGCTATCTCCGTGGCACGGCTCAGCATCTGCCACATCCATGGCAGCACGCCCAGCGGGTGGACTTGCTGCGGTGCAGTATGGGATGGGACAGCATCAGCGTGCTCCGGCTCCATTTGGTCATGCGGCATCCGACGCCGCCCGTGCAGTCTAAGCGTGTCCATCAGCTGGGCGCGGACAGTCCGGATCGGGTTCAACCCGCTCAGCGACTGTTGAATGAGCAGGGCAATATCTTCTCGGCGCAGCCTTTGCCAGCGCCGTTCCTGGAACGGGAGAATGTCTTCCCCGTTATAGTAGATACGCCCTTGCGTAACATTAATACCTGGCTCCAGCATGCCTGCGATTGCGTGTGCGGTCAGGCTCTTGCCGCATCCGCTCGGTCCGGTCAGGGCCACAATCTCCCCTGAATATATGGAAAAGCTCACATCACGCAGCAGTGGTTTGCTCCCACTTCCGCTTGCTCCTACGCCTGTGCGGCAGATTTCCAAATGTTCCACGTGTAACAACGGTTTTCGCCCTGCCACTTGCTCTATCGTATCCTTGCACCCAAGGGCTGTTTGATCCTCCACTATTTGGCCGCCCCCTTTTCCGAAAAGCGGTCGCCCAAAAGCTGGCAGGCAAGTACGAATAGCATAATCGCCAAGCCCGGGAAAATCATGACATGCGGAGCCACCTGAAAATATGAGGTTGCATCATGCAGCATCACGCCCCACTCTGGCTTGGGCGGCTGTACACCCAGTCCAAGAAAGGACAGCCCAGCGATCATCAGCACCACGCGCCCGATATCCCATACCGCATAAACCAACAACTGCGGCAACGCTTGTGGCAATACATAACGGCTCAGTATACGTACGTGTGAATTGCCGGATAAACGGGCATATCGAACGTAGTCCTCCTGACAGGCTTTTTGAACCAGACTACGGATATACCGGACATAACCCGCCCACCGTACCGCAATAATCGCAAGGGTCATGTTAACAAAACCTGGGCCCAAAATGCCCACAATTGCCACCGTTAAAATAATATCAGGAAAAGCCAGTACACCGTCGATTCCCCGCATGATCAGCTGATCCACACGTCCACGCACATAACCAATGAGCAACCCTATAGGCAGACTGAAACACAACGTAGCTACAGTAATTGCACATGCGATTAGCACGCTCATCCGAATCCCGTAAATTAGCCTTGACAGCACATCCCGACCCAGATGATCCGTACCGAAAGGATATTTCCGACTGGGTGGTGCCAGACGGTTCAAAAGATCCACTTGAAGAGGATCATGAGGAGCGACCCATGGAGCCAATAACCCAAGCAGCACGATCAGACCAAACAGTACGCCTCCTGCCAGCAAGCTCCCTTGAAAGGAAAGCCGTATCTTTTTCATTTTCAGCTTCCCCCTTAACGCAAACGCAGCCTCGGATCTATCGCCGTCTGGACCACATCCACCAAACACTGAACTCCTACAATTAAAAATACGGCGAAAATAACATACCCCTGAATCACCGGATAATCTCGCTGTGTAATTGCATCTATAAAATACTTGCCCAACCCCGGCCATGAAAAAATGGTCTCTACGATGACATTACCTGCCAGCATAAATGATAGATTGGTACCTAGCAGTGTAATTATAGGCAGAACCGCATGCTTAAATATCTCAAAAAACAGGATATGCATACGGGAAAAGCCTCGAGCCTTCGCTGCTTTCACAAAATTCCGGTCACCCAGCTCCAGCATTTGAGCGCGCAGTACACGGGCTTGCACAGCTCCCAAACCTGCACCAAGAGTCAGCGCTGGGAGCACTAGATGTGTCCAGTCCTCTCTTCCCATGGATGGGAGCCAGCCCAAGCGAACGGAGAATAGATAGATCAACAGAAACCCAAGCCAAAAAGAGGGGATCGACGATCCCAGCAGGGCAAACAGCCTGCCCAGGCGATCCAGTGGACCGCTGATTTTTAGCGAGGCAGCCAGTCCCAACCCCAGCGTAAGCACCGTCATGACGGCAAAGCCCGCAGCAGCTAGCTCCACAGTAGCAGGCAGTCTGTTCCACAGTTCGGCTAGCACGGATTCCTTGGATACATACGAGGTGCCCCAATGCCCTGTGAACACATCCCGCAGCCAGTTCACATATTGAATATGAAACGGTTCGTTTAAGCCCAGTTCCTGCCGTAGCGTCGTCAACGCTTCCTCAGAGGCAGGGACATTATGCGCGGTGAGCAAAATGGTAGCAGGGTCACCAGGAGCCAGCCTCATCAGTACAAAAGTCAGCGTGGATACAACGAATACAATGATGAGCAGCTGCGCCACACGTTCCAGTATAAAACGAATCATAGGATACGCCGCTCGTTATTCCGCAATATCGGATTGCGCTGTAATGTAGTAATACTCGATCGGATGGGGTGTAAAACCCTCCACCCCTTTTTTCACACCAAACACATTGTCAGGATGCACAATGAACGACTGTGGCAAATCCGTATTGATGATATCCAGCGCTTGTAGTGTCACAGCATTACGCTGCGCTGTATCCTTCGCCAGCTTCAAGCTGTTAAGAATACTCTCCAGCGGTTTGGAACTATAACGGCTTACATTGGCTTCGCTTTGCGAAGAATAAAACATGTCCATAAAATATTGTGGCTCTCCTGTATGAGCAGTAAGCATACTGTACATAGCAAAATCCCAATCGTTTTTGGTCAACGCCTCGTCGATATTTTCCACCTTGCGAATCTTGACCTGAATTCCCTCTTTCAGCAATTGGCTTTGGATGACCTCAGCCATAACAGAGAGCTCAGGACGCTGAGGAAAAGTCAGCAGCGTAACCTCGAACGGCTTGCCTTGCTTAGTCCATGTCCCTTGGGCGTCCTTCTGCCAGCCATCCTTCGTTAACAGCTGATCCGCCGTTCCGTCCAGCGCTTTACGCTCAACTTTACCGAAGGGAAGAATGCTCGGGAACGGACTGCTTGCTTCCGTACCGAAGCCCCTCATGACGGCGCTCACAATCGATGTGCGTGGAATCAGGCTGTCCACCACCTTACGGTTCGCCGCATCCTTGAATACTGGGGATTCCATATTGTACACGAGCATATGGGTGCGCAAGGAGGGAGCCGACAGCACTTGTAGCCTGTCGTTCTTTTTCAGTACCTCTGCGTTATCAACCGGAATATCCGTCGCTACGTCCACCTCGCCGGATTGCAGCGCCATCAGGCGCGAATTCCCGTCCGTAATGAACTTCATCGTCGCTTCAGCCAATCGTGCCTTCTCGCCCCAATATCCGTCATAACGCTCTACGACCAAGGATTGGTCCTTGTTGAACGCTTTGATTTTAAAGGCGCCTGTCATCGCTGGGTAGCTCTGCTCATCCTTCATCGATGCCACATTCAGTACAATCGTCGATGGATCAGCTAGATTGGACACCAACGCCGCATTCGGCTGGTTTGTCGTAATCTTTAAGGCCAGCGGGCCGCTTACATCAATGGACTTCACATTCAGTAAATCCTTCGCCAGATGGCTTTTCTCGATAGAGCGTAGCAAAGATGCTTTTACACTTGCTGCATCCATACTTTTTCCATTATGAAAAGTGACTTTATCCTGCAAGCTGAACGTCCAAACTGTAGGACTATCCTGCTTCCACTCCTTTGCCAGCCAAGCCACAGGCTCCAGCTTTTCATTCAAACGTACCAGTGTCTCACCTGCACCGGATCGCATCACATCCCAGCTATTATCTCCGTGCGGATCAACACCTGACGGTTTCCATGTATACGCCATTACCAGCTTTTTACCTGTCGCTGTTTGTTGTGCTGACGCGTTCTCATCTTTGCCGGAGCTATTCGACGTCTTATTGCTAGTACATCCCGAAAGAGCCATAACTGCCAGCAGCAGCATCACCCCTGTACATATCAACCATGAGCGCCTGCTATGATTGCTAATCATTCGATGAATCCCCCTCTATCTTGTAAAATCATATAAACCTAACGCAAAACGCGAAAAAAGCATTCCGGACCACTTGATCAGCAGTCAGAAATGCTCCATTATAAAATGTCAAAACTCACCTCGAAGCCAACTCTAATAATATAGAAGGGATCAGATCGGTTTCAGACATTCCGTATGCAGCACGCCTAACCACCTCCCCAGCAATCCCGTGGGTCTAACAGTGATGTCAAAACAGGCAGGTCTCCTGACTCCAGGCGTATCTTTCAGGCCTTCCCGGTTCTTCACAGTTCCAGTGGCTGTTCTGAAAGCTCCAGTAGTATCCTACTGATGCCTGTATACAGTGGCGGGTCCGTGTCGGGATCTACCGAACTTCCCTTTTAAGTGAACACGCTCAACAACTATCCACATGGTCTCAATAAAACCCCATACACAGAGTCGTCCGGCTCACACCTGTTTTCTTCTATTATTTCTTTTCATTACGATTTAGGATTATCTTATTTTGTTGTCACAAGCTTGTCAATAAATGCTGTATAATAATTCAAATTTGAATGATATGGCGAGAATGAAGGTAATGGCTATTCATTGCGTGCACGAAATGAACGTGCTAAAATTAGGTATAGAGATAACCTTTGTGTCCGTATACTAAAAAGAGTCTTCGCCGCGCCAACGGCAAAGACTCTTAGGACTTGAAAGGCTGTGGATCACCACGGCGCGCTAAATACTTAGCTAAACCCACCGTTAGGCGCCTAACCTAATTACGCGGTGGGTTTTCGCTTGTCCGAAATTTCCGACGTAGCCAGCGATAAAGTTTACGAATACTAAACACCAGGCTTAGTAACGTAACCATCCAACGCAACACATCGTAGCACGACACAAGGTTCACCATCGGCTTCACCCCCTTTCGGGAAGCTGCACCGTGGTCCGAAAACATCCACCACTATTCAAAATCCATAATTTAGATTATACCATGCCCCTTCCTACCACTCTAGCAAATTCTTCTAGCTCATAAACTGGAAAACACACCAAATTAGAGCTACCCATTTCATCCCGCAGCTTTATCTATATGTCCCCAGGCGGCAAGGGTATCTACTATCTGGATAACTCCATGCCAAAAAGCCGGAAAAGAGGCATACGTCCTCTCTCCGGCTATCTTTATTTATTCCTAATCATCAAACCTTCTGTGGAACCTCCGAAACCGTCACGCTTTTGACCGATTCCCCTTGTTTTCTCGTCAAAACAATGTTCAAGACAATCGCAGTAATCGAACCCGAAACGATCCCATTTTGCAGCAGCATTTTGGCAAAGCTCGGCAGCTGGTCGAACATTTGTGGCAGAACGGCAGAGCCTAGGCCCACGGCAATACTGCATGCTGCGATCAGCAGATTGCTTTCCTTCCGCAGATCCACTTCTGACAAAATAGACATGCCTGATGCAGCAACCGAGCCAAACATGACGATCATCGCCCCGCCTAGCACAGCGTTAGGAATCACTGTCGTTAAGGCAGCCAGCTTAGGCAGCAAACCGAGAACAACCATGATCCCGCCCGCAGCAAAAATAACGTTCCGCGATTTGACGCGTGTGAGTGAGATCAGACCAACATTTTGCGAGAAAGCTGTATAAGGAAACGCATTAAAAATACCCCCAAGCATAATCGCAAGTCCTTCGGAACGCAGACCATTGACGATCTGCTTCTGTTCCACCTTCTGATCAATCGCTTTGCCTACTGCCAGATAAACGCCTGTAGACTCAACCATACTGACAATATTGACGATAATCATCGTACAAACTGCCATCATGCTAAACTCTGGCTTACCAAAATAAAACGGCTGCGCGACACTCACCCATGAGGCCTCCGCCACGGGTGCAAAATGCACCATTCCCATTCCATAAGCAACCACCGTACCCGCGAACAGACCAATAAGCACGGAAATCGAGCGCAAAAAGCCTTTTGCCAACCGATTCACAAGCAGAATAACCAGTAGTGTAACTAACGCCAACAGCAAATTACGTGGCTGTCCAAAATCCGAGCTGCCCTGGCCCCCTGCTACATTGTTCATCGCCACCGGAATAAGAGATAGACCGATAATCGTAACGACCGAACCCGTAACAACCGTCGGGAAAAAGCGTAGCAGCTTGCCATACAACGGTGCCGCTAATACCACAAATATACCGGACAAAATGATAGCACCGTACGCTGTCGCTAAATTTGAGGTCGAAGCAATCGCGATAATGGGCCCTACTGCCGTAAACGTACAGCCTAAAATGACAGGCAGTCTACTACCGAAAAAGCGTGTGCCCATAATCTGTAATAACGTAGCAATCCCGCAAGTGAACAAATCGGCAGCCACCAAATAAGCCATCTGGGCTGGCGTCAGGTGCAATGCTCCCCCTACAATTAGAGGTACAGCAATTGCTCCAGCGTACATGGCCATGACATGCTGAAAGCCCAGCGCGAATAACTTTTGTTTACTTAACATCCCACATTCTCCTTAACGGGAGGAATCACCGCTCCAGCTTCCTCTATAAAATGAACCTCGCCCGGTGCCATGGAAGCGATACGCGCAAGAGAGCGCACAGCAATGCCTCTTTGCTCCAACAGTCCACGACCTTCCTGGAAGCTCTTCTCAATTACACAGCCAACCCCGGCCAGCTCCGCTCCTGCTTCCTTCACAATATCCGTAAGTCCAACCAAGGCTGCGCCAGTAGCCAGAAAATCATCCACGATCAGCACATGGTCGCTGGCATCGAGATATTTTTGAGAAATGCTCACCTGATAGGTTTCCTGCCGAGTGAACGAATGAACCTCTGCGAAGTATACCTGCTCATTCAGCGTGATTGCCTTCTTTTTCTTCGCATAAATGAACGGGACCCCCAAGGCAATAGCAGTAGCCATAGCAAATTGAATACCACTAGCTTCAATTGTAAGCACCTTGGTGATCGGAGCACTGCCGAAAAGGCGTGCAAACTCCTTACCAATCTCCAAAGCTAATGCTGTATCTACCTGATGATTCAAAAATGAATCTACCTTTAATACGGTGTCAGATAAAATTTGTCCCTCTTGACGAATACGTTCCTCCAAAGCTTTCATTATGCGAGTATCGCTCCTTCTGTACTTTAAAATAGTATAAAACCTGCCAAAACCAAAAAAGGACAGGCTCCCTTGAGTTGTTTCTCAAGTGAAGCCTGTCCTTGGGGTTGTCATCCCTGACGGATTGGCGCACAAATAAATGCCCGCATTCATCCAAAGCCGATGCGCTATCACTCATAGTCGGACGATTACAGTGGTCATCCGGTAGAAACTTTTGGGCCATATCCCCAATATTATACGAGTCATATGAAATTGATATCTTGTATACTACACCCTCTGGCGGGCGGTTTCAAGACTATTTTTCATACAGACAGCGGCATTTGGAGAACCTTCCACAATTGGAATATCGTAAAATCAAATCGACCTTTGTTCAAGGTATATATATTGTGAGGACTTTGCATTATCCTGATTGTAGAAAACAGATAAAAAAACAAAAATGCATATAAAACAACACTTGATTTTAATTATAATTTTAAAAAACAAAAATAAAACCACAAATCCCACTTCCGTTTCTGTTGACTGCAAAGAAAAACGGAAGTAGTATGGAGTTAGTTAAGAAAACAAAAGGCAGACTTTCAGGCTGCCCGTATTTTATCCATGCAAGGAGATTGGATATGAATAATTATCTTGCTGTTGATATTGGAGCTTCAAGCGGAAGGCTCGTAAGTGCAACTCTGCAAGGTGACCAGCTACACTTGCAAGAGCTTCACCGTTTCAACAACTCCTTTACCGAAAAAAACGGACACGATTACTGGAATATCGACGAACTATTAAATGAGATTATTCAGGGCTTGCAAAAAGCTAAACAAAAAGGGATTCATTCCTGTACGCTCGGCATTGATACATGGGCTGTAGATTACGTGCTGCTTGATCAGAAAGGTAACCGCATTCATGAGGTATACGCTTACCGGGATGCACGTACCCTCCATGCGCCCGACAGGCTGCATCAGCTCATCAGTCGAGAGGCTGTGTATGAGAAAACAGGCATTCAGGAATTAAACTTTAATACCCTGTATCAACTGTTCGTCCATGATCGGGAACAGCTTGCCCAGGCGGATAAAATATTGATGGTCCCCGATTATCTGTACTATCGCCTGACAGGCATCATGATCAATGAAATGACGAATGCGTCCACGATGCAGCTTCTCAACGTGAACTCCCGAGAGTTTGATGAAGACCTTCTCTCCCTGCTCCAACTGCGACGCAATCAGTTTTCAGAGCTTGCCGAGCCTGGACGGGTTCTGGGTTCTCTTTTGCCGGAGCTTGTTCAAAAATACGATCTTCCGAACTGTCAGATCATTCTTGCGCCGACTCACGATACTGCATCGGCTGTTGCAGGTGTACCGTCACAGCGGGAAGAACCTTGGGCTTATATTAGCAGCGGAACGTGGTCACTACTGGGAATGGAACGATCCGAAGCCTTGAATACCAAGGCAGCCATGCAGGCGAACTACACGAATGAGTGGGGCGCTTACGGTACGTACCGTTTTCTGAAAAATATTATGGGATTATGGATGATTCAGGAGGTTAGGAGAGAGGGCGGTTCCGCACATAGCTTTGCCGAATTGGCCCAACTGGCTTCAGCAGAGGCACCGTTTGTCAGTCTCGTCCTCTGTAACCAGTCATCCTTTTTAAACCCGGATAGTATGACCGTTGAAATCCAGCGATTCTGTGAAGAAACAGGCCAGCCCATCCCCAGGACGTCGGGTTCACTCGCCCGCTGTATTTTTGACAGTCTGGCCTTAAGCTACCGCGATGCCTTACACGAACTGCAATGTTTAACAGACGAAACAATTACCAGATTGCACATTGTCGGCGGAGGCGCTAACAACGAATTACTATGTCAGCTAACCGCCGATCTCTTGGGAATTGAGGTTCAGGCAGGTCCTTCCGAATCTACGGCCATCGGCAATATTATCGTGCAATTAATTAGCTCCGGTGCTCTTAAAGACCTCAAAGCAGCTGGGAAAGTTATTGCCCATTCCTTCCCGACGCAGCTCTATAAGCCACAATTGCTGGAAGGATCGAAAGAGCTGCTGGAGCGTTGGGAGCACCTTAAGAGACAAGTGATGTCCACTATTCAAATATCTCAATAAAGGAGTAAAGCCATGAACGAAGCTATTGAAGCCAGTTATAACGAAGCGAAAAAGCTGTATGCCCGCCACGGTATTCAAGTTGACGATATTTTACGGAAGCTTTCACAAATTAAAATATCACTGCACTGCTGGCAGGGAGATGATGTTCAGGGATTTCTGTTCAATGACAAACAGCTTAGCGGGGGGATTGCCGTAACGGGCAGCTACCCGGGCAGAGCAGGCACGCCGCATGAGTTGCGTCAGGATTTAGAGAAAGCTCTATCACTCATTCCGGGTAAACACAAGGTCAATTTGCACGCAATCTATGCGGACACCACTGAACAAGTGGATCTGGATCAACTAGAGCCACGCCATTTTCAGAACTGGGTAGACTGGGCTAAGCAGCAAGGGCTTGGGCTTGATTTTAATCCAACTTTGTTCTCCCATCCCAAAGCGGAAGACGGCTTCACACTGAGCCATAAGGATTCGGAAATCCGTGATTTCTGGATCACACACTGCAAAAAATCACGCAGGATTGCAGAGCATTTTGGAAAAGAACTCGGTCAGCCCTGTGTCACAAACCACTGGATGCCGGATGGCTATAAAGATACTCCGGTTGATCGGTTGGCTCCAAGAGAACGTCTGCGTGATGCTTTGGACGAAATTTTCAGCGAGAAAATCAGTGAAGAATACAACATCGATGCGGTTGAAAGCAAGCTGTTTGGCATTGGCTCGGAAAGCTATGTCGTGGGCTCCCATGAATTCTATATGGGTTACGCCCTGACACGCGGTAAATCTATCTGTCTCGACGCTGGTCACTTCCATCCAACCGAAGTCATTTCGAACAAACTGTCCTCTGTGCTGATGTTCACCGATCAATTATTGCTCCATGTCAGCAGACCGGTTCGCTGGGACAGTGATCATGTCGTGACGATGGACGACGAATTGCTAGACATTGCCCGTGAGCTGGTTCGCGGTGAATTGCTTTCCCGAACCCATATCGGTCTTGATTTCTTTGATGGAAGTATCAATCATGTAGCAGCATGGGTCATCGGAACACGCAACACGATCAAAGCGCTGCTTCGCGCTATGCTCGAACCGATTGAAGCATTAAAGCAGGCGGAAGAGGAACGGGACTTTACCACTCGTCTTGCTCTGGTCGAAGAGTTTAAATCGTATCCGTTTGGTGCCATATGGGATTACTATTGCGCTCAAAACGGCGTTCCTGTTCGTGAGGAATGGCTGGCCGAAGTTAAAAATTATGAACAACAGGTACTGCTGAAACGTTAACCACTGTACTGATAATGCTTATATTCATATCATCCAAAAGGGAGAGATTATCCATGACTACTGTACTGGAGAATCAAAAAGAACGAAAATCGGGACTGGATATCCCATTTGTTCGCGAGATGGCGGAAATTACACAAAACATGTGGAAATTCGGCTGGGATGAACGCAATGGAGGTAATGTAAGCTATATTCTGGATGAAGCTGAGGTTGCAAAATATATAGATATTCATCAGGTCATTCGGACGATTAAACCTGCTTTCCCAGTGAATGAACTGGCTGGTAAATATTTTATCGTCACCGGATCAGGGAAATATTTTAAAAACGTAATTGCAGATCCAGAAGCTAACTTAGGAGTTCTTCGTGTCTCCCAGGATGGCGAGCAGTTGGAAGTCTTATGGGGCCTCAAACATGGCGCAGTGCCTACCAGTGAGTTGCCTTCCCATTTTATGAGCCATATTGAGCGCTTGAAGGTCGATCCTAGCCATCGTGTTGTGATTCATAATCATGCCACCCATGTTATTGCCATGACCTTCATTCATAGTCTGGACGAAAACCAATTCACCAAAACGCTGTGGGAAATGTGTACTGAATGTATTGTCGTCTTCCCAGACGGTATCGGTGTAATCCCTTGGATGGTACCGGGTTCCAGCGAAATCGGCCGCGAAACGGCTAAAAAAATGAAGGATCATCACGCTGTATTATGGCCTCATCATGGCATTTTCGGAACGGGCAGCTCCATTGATGAAGCATTTGGCCTGATTGAAACGATTGAAAAAGCGGCGCAAATTTATATGCTCATTGCTCACCATAATATTCAGCAACGGATTACAGATCAGGAATTGGCCGATCTGGCCAAAGCCTTCAACGTTACTCCAAAAGAAGGAATCCTGAACGTATAAATATAGGCTAATCTTTATCTCATAATACAGAACTTAAAAGGCTCCATGGATCGTCTCAAACCGGCCATGGAGCCTTTGGCATACCTAGTTTCAATTATATAACCCTTAATTCCAATGAATTAACTTGTAATTATGCTTTCCTTTATATACAATAAAATCAAAATTCCCTTATCTCCACCAAAGGAGAGGTGACAAGTTATGAAAAGAGCAAAAAATGAAGATCACTTCGACATCGTGGAAGACCATTATTTCACAGCCACCGAATTGGAAAAATCCAGTGCCGTTTGGCCTGTCAGACTAGGTATGGATATTTCGAAAACAAGCTACCATGTCGGTCCCAAGGCTGTTCCTTATTTTTATTTGATTTTTGTACTTGAAGGTCAGGCTGAGTTTATTTATAAGCAACAAAAGTACCGCGTCCAAAAGTCTGATTTATTCTGTTTTTTTCCGCATCTTGCCCATGAATATTACACCGATCAGGAGCACCCGTTGCAAAAGGTATGGATTGCCTTTGAGGGACCCAAGTCCCTCGCATTGCTGGAGCGGATCGGAATTAATCCCTCTACGCCATTGATGGCTAACGCAACGAGCGAGGAAATCCTCAGACTTATCTCCAACCTGTTTTCCATCGTACACGACAACAGCAGACAGGGCAGCGATCTGGCCCGCTTGATTACACTGCACCAGATCTTCGAGGAGTTATCCCGCAACACATCTGATGTGCTGCGCAACTTTGTATGCTCTGATTATTGGCTCCAGCAGGGGAAAGATTACATTGAAATGCATTATTGTGACCGTGTTACGATTGAACAAATTGCCGAGCATGTAGGTGTGGATCGTGCGCATTTTTCACGTAAATTCCATTCCACCTTCCTCATCTCTCCCGCCAAGTATTTGCAAAACCTCAAGATTAACGAAGCCAAAAGATTACTGGAGCAGACGACTTACAATTTGTCGATCATAGCCCAGTCCATCGGCTATACCGATATGTCCACCTTTTCCAAGGCATTTAAGAAAACAGCAGGGATTCCACCGCGTGAGTATCGCTTCCGACATCAGTCCCGGCAAGAGATTCGTACCGTCAACGCTTAGTCGGAATCCAGTAACGTTAAAGAGAGCCGCCGTATACGATGTCTCTCTTTTTATGACCTGATCCTAATTCCCACTTGGTTCTGAGCCCTTTCAACGCTATAATAGGCATCAAACCAACAGGAAAGGTACGTGAAATCCATGCTGCGATTCAATGCGATACGTACGGGCTATCTGCTGGGCATCTCACTGATACTGGCCGCAATTATTTATTTTTTCGCCTCCAATTGGGGCGGACTGGATCGGACATTCAAGATTGTACTTGCTGCTGCGCTTATTGTTCTGTTCTATGGCTTGTCTTTTGTATTTGCACGGATACGTGCTGTTCCCGGTCAACAAGCTTTTCTGTCTAATATGTTTTTGGTGGCTGGCTGTATAGCCTTTGGCGTTTCCGTGGCATTGCTCGGTCAAATTTACAATTCCCATGCGGACAGCTACGGATTGTTTTTCATTTGGTCGGTGCCGGCTCTACTGCTTAGCTGGATTACTCGCTACAATCCTTTTTATATGCTGTCTTATGTACTAATTCATCTTGGTTTGTGGCTTTATTTTTACCCTACGATGCAAAGTGTGCCTTATAGCGATCTGGAATCGTTGTCCATTGCCGGAATGTTCGCAATAGTCAATCTGCTGCTATTTTTATTGACGTTCCTCCATCGTATACATTCTGCTCCACTACAATATATGAGCTTTACGGTTTTCCATATAGCCATGTTAGCGATGACCAATTCTTTTGCATTTGATGAGTATGGCCTGATCATGAATGTACCGCATATTGCTGTGATTGCTTTAGGATTTTATATATTTATCAAGGTGCGGCTGAATAAAACGCTACTGACCTTGAATGCATTGGCACTTTCGGCTTTTGCTGTCTTTAAATTTATTGAACTAGCAGAGGCATACTCCTCATCTCTGTTTTTTGTTTTTGGTTTGATTTTTGTGGCGTTGCTGCTGACGGGTAACGTGTGGTTTTTCCGCTATTTGAATCGTTTGGGGAAAACACTGCCGGAAGCAGGGACAACGGACACTAGTACATCAAAGACTGAGACGACCATCCAAGAGGAACATGGCAGTGAATGGATTAGCAAAACCGTATCCCGTGTGATCAAAGTGGTTGGAGTGCTGATCGGCAGTATATCTCTCATCGGATTGATTATGATTAGCACGAATGTAAACCACACCGAATATGTACTGTTGGTTGTGTCGTTGCTGCTTATGATTTTGATGATTGTCATACCGGAATCAAAGCTGGATTCGGTAATACGTTATACACTGCTGACCATCAGCTATATTACAGGCTTGGCGGCCATTCTATGGTCAGATCAGTCGCTGCTTTCGGTATTATTTCTGATCGTTTCCATCGCTGGATGGTTTCGCTCCAAGGGGAAAAGGCAGTTGTTTTTTGCCTACACCTTTGTAAACCTGAATCTGGCGACCATTTTATTTCAGCAGTATCAGGAGTGGGATGGTTGGAACTGGACCTATAAGTTCATCATCTTCTCTCTTTTCATCGTCAATGCCGTGTTATATGGGGTAAGTTACTTTATATCCAAGACGGAGTTAAAAGAACATCTACGGAATAGCTCATTATTTTTCAGCTTGCTGTTCCTGTTTTGGGCGACGTTTTTCGAGGATGTCGTTCCACACTCTTATATGTTCATTAACATTTTTTATTTTGTTATCGTTACCGGGATGGTCTTTGCCTTTGCCCGTCTGAAACAAAAATCGGAGGCTATCACGAGCGTTGTCTTCTGGTTTATTTTTATCGGCTTCAAATATTATGATTTATTGTGGACGCTACTGTATAAATCTTTTACGCTGGCGCTACTGGGGATCATTGCGCTCGGAATTACCTGGTGGGCGGATCGGCGAATGGCCCATAGCGGCAAAGCAGCATTCGATGCCGATCACCGCAGCTTTAGCTTTATGCGCTTAAGCCCGTTACTCATCGCTATTGTCATCGTGCTACAGCTGGGGATCATCGGCTATCAGACGGCGAGAAGTGAAACCCTGCTCGCCACAGGGGCTTCTATTAAGCTCAAACTAGCTCCTGTAGACCCGCGCTCCCTGCTGCAAGGCGATTATGTGGCACTGAATTACGACATATCTACCCCGCCTTCCAAGCCCCCTCTTCAGGAGGAGGAATGGAGCCGAGGCAAGGTCAAAGTCGTTCTCACACCAGATAGCCAAGGAGTATACGTCGCGGATCGCCTATATCAAGATGGTGAAAAACTTGCCAGCCATGAGGTCATTCTAAATGGACAATGGTATGGTTCCCGTATTCTGTACGGTATTGAGAATTATTTCATTCCTGAGGGAACCGGACGCACTGTAGAACAGAACGCTCATTTTGCCCATATTCGGGTGAGTCGCAATGGAGACGGGCTGCTGGAACGTTTGGCAGAAAGCTGACCGGATCGGCGAAGGCAGTAAACAAAGCAGGCTGAACCAAGCCCCTCCATTACTGGAGCACAACTTGGTTCAGCCTGCTTGTTCTTTTTCGGGCCATCGTTTATCTCCGTTTATTCATCTCTCGACCATGATGCTATTTCCTCAATATCCTGCGGCTGAGTCCGGCAACAACCGCCAATCAGACGAGCTCCCGCTTCATACCATTGGCGGGCACTTTGTCCGAATGTCTCTGTACATGTGCTGCCGTGCCATGTCTTGGTGACCGGGTCATATTCCTCCCCCAGATTGGGATATACCACCACAGGCTTATCCGTGCGGCTGCGTATTTCGTGAATAAGCGATGGAACGAATTTCGGCAAAGTGCAATTGATTCCCACAGCAGCCACTTGCTCACGCCCATTCAGCCACTCAGCACATGCAGCGGCAGACTCACCATTGCTGATATGCTGCCCATCCTTTGCGCTAAAGCTGATCCAGGCATACGTGCCAGGGAATTCCTTCAGCAATCGGGCGATGGCCTTGGCTTCAACCAGACAGGGTATTGTTTCACAAGCTAAAATATCTGCACCCGCCTCAATCAGAGCTTTCATACGCGGCCTGTGGAACTCTACTAGCTGTTCCTCGCTCAGCTTGTAATCGCCGCGATACTCTGATCCATCTGCCAAAAACGCCCCGTAAGGGCCTACAGAGGCCGCGACTAGCGGCTTGGGACGATGTCGCTGACTTGCAGTAGCCATCACGTCAGCCCAAAACTCATCGCGTGCCTGCACAGCAATCCGTACCGATGATTGAATCAGCTCCAGCGCCTCATTTTCGCTTAGGCCTCGTTTAACATAGCCCTCAACGGTGGCCTGATAGCTCGCAGTAATCGCACAATCTGCCCCAGCCTCAAAATAATCTCTATGTACGCGCTTGATCGACTCCGGGTGCTCATGGAGGATTTTAGCTGACCATAAGCTATCGTTCAGATCATGTCCATGACGCTCCAGCTCGGTCGCCATTGCGCCGTCCAGCACGATCAGCTGAAATTCGTCCAGTATATGTTGTATCGGATTCATGCGGCCCCTCCTGCTCGTCTTTTCTACTAAACCCACTAATCAAGTGGGTTTTAATGATTTACATTATAGCACGAATGTTGATGAGCACTCACAAAGCCAAGAAATAATCATTCCGTGAAGACTTCCCCTTTCGTTTCATTTGCCATCTGATGTAACGTATAAATTTTTTAAATTAGTTTCATAAGTTAAATTAATTAGATATTGTTCTTTTTTTCACAAAGTCATTTTACTATAAAAGTGCAAACCAACACTTTGGCCAAAAGATCAGGGAATTGCATCGTCACATTCTGCATCGTCATTTATGTGAAAAAAGGTACAAGAGAGGGTTTTATCTATGTCTTTACTAGAAATGATTACAGCGACCTTAACAGATAACAAAATTGTCAGTTCTATCGCTTCCACCGTTTTTATTATTCTTCTTGGTTTCTTTTGCCGCAAGAAGGGGATTTTTAACGCAGCAGTAGGAAAGATGTTATCCAAGGTTGTTCTAACCGTGGCTCTACCAGCACTAGCCTTTAATTCTTTCATGCAGGACATTAATCCTACAATGTTAAAACAAGGAATGAATGTTTTAATATGGGGAGTTCTAATTTATATTATTCTCATCTTTATTTCTAAACCGTTCTTTCTGAGCTACAACAAGGATAAACAGGATGTTTTACGGGTGTTAACCATTTTCGGTTCTACGACTTTCTTCGGAATTCCAATTGTCGGAGCCATTTACGGTCCTACCGGAGTCATGTACAGTTCCATTTTTAACATAGGGTACCGCATTTTCTTATACTCCTATGGCTATATCAAAATGAGCGGCTTAAAAATGGAGCTTAAAAATCTCAAAACCATGTTTTTGAATCCGATCGTTATCGCCACGTTTCTAGGCTTGTTTGTTTGGTTGTTTCAAGGTTATTTGCCACAGATGAGTGTAGCTACAGAGGATGGGGCCATTCAGCAGTTCGCCTTTCTGAGAATTGATCAAACCGCTGTCTGGCTGTTCAAGCCCATGACCTACCTTGCTGGACTAGCTTCTCCGTTAGCCTGGTTATCGATTGGCTCGACATTAGGGGAGATCAGCTTCAAGTCGGCAGCTACTGATAAGACCTCTTGGTATTACAGCATAGTTAAGGTTTGGCTTGTACCCATTGTTAACATCGTTTTGCTGGCTTTGTTGACTGTATCTCATATTCTGTCAGTCGATTCTGTCGCTTTAGCTACTATTGTCATCATGATGGCTACTCCAACAGCTACCGTAGCCGCAGCCTATGCGATCAGTTTTGATAAGGAAGCCATATTGACCTCCAATGCATCGCTTCTATCAACTATTACTTCTGTCGTCATGATTCCAGTGTGGATCGTTACGCTCAATGTCATTGATAAAATTGGAATTTTCTAAATCAGGGGGAAAACAACATGTTAAAAATCATTTGCTATGGTGTCCGTTCTTATGAGAAACCCTATTTCCAGGATCTCAATAAATATAACTTTCAACTAACGCTGGTAGAAGAGTTGTTAACCACTAGCAATGCAGAATTGGCACAGCATCACGATGCCGTTTTGCTAAGAGGAAACTGTGCTGCCAATCGGGAAAATATCACAAAATTCAATAAATACGGCATTCGATATGTTTTTACCAGAACAGTCGGAATCAACCACATTGATTTGGATGCCTGCAGCGAATTCGGAATGAAGGTGGCACGCGTGCCATCCTACTCTCCGAATGCCATCGCCGAGCTCTCCTTAACCTTAGCAATGATGCTGTTCCGACACACCGCTTATATGACTACCAAAAGCTCGTTCAAAAATTTCATTGTGGACGAGCATACATTCAGCAAAGAGATTCACAATTGTAAAGTTGGGATTATTGGGGTCGGCCGCATCGGTCTGACGGAAGCCAAATTATTTAAAGGATTAGGTGCTTCTGTTATCGGCTATGATGTGTACCAATCGGACGCGGCCAAGGAAGTCATTCCATTCACAACCTTGGATGAATTACTGGCAGAGTGTGATGTCGTTAGTGTGCATGTTCCTTATCTGCCGGGACAGAACGACAAAATGATTAACGCCAGCTTTTTAGCAAAAATGAAAAAAGGATCTATTCTCATCAATACATCACGTGGAGAATTACAAGATAACCAAGCCATTTTGGACGCTTTGCTCAGTAACCATCTGGAAGGCTTCGCTACGGATGTCTTCCCTAAAGAAGATGAATTATTCTTTAGAGCCTTTGAACCATGGCAAATGCTCCCGGACCCAACGATCCAGAAGCTTGTGGAGCTGTATCCAAGAGTTTTGGTAACGCCTCATGCTGGCTCGAATACCGTTACGGCGTTATCCAACATGATTGAAACTAGCTATGACAACTTCCATGATATCGTTACAACTCATTCTTCAGATAACCTAGTCCCACTTCCTGTTCTCTCTATGAAATAATTAGGAAGCCCGGTACTCTTGTGAACAAAAAAAGAACCGCTATTTCCAGATTACAATGGAAATAGCGGTTCTTTTACATCAGGATTTAACTGATAGAGCATTAGCGGCCTGCCAACCTTGTGATATTCTATCGATTCAACCAGGAAGCCATCGTCCACCAGGAACTGAATATATTTTTTTACCGTGATACGGGACAGGTCCACTTCTCTGGCTAACGTTTCAACCGAGAATGGTCCGTCCAGCTCTTGAATACTCTTCAGTATCGTAGTCATGGTCAGTTTGGACAAATTTTTAGACAGGTTTTTCGGTAGATTATGCGATGGATGTTCAACAGGTTTTTTCTTCTCCACACCCGTATACTCTTCTTTATTAAAATAATGGTCAATGACAGCTTGATTAATTCCGTTCCCTTCCTCCATCACCGAGGCTAGGCGCTGGATTTTCTCAACAGCCAGTCTAAAGCGTTCGAATGTAAAGGGTTTAATTAAATAGTCTGCAACACCATAAAAAACAGCTTCCTTCACCGTCTGAATATCTTTTGCAGCCGTAATTAAAATAACCGAAGCATGATATTGATGCTCCTGCATATGTGATAATAAAGTTAATCCGCTTTTTCCAGGTAAATAAACGTCCAGTAATACCAGATCCGGTTTCCATTTTTGAAGACAGTCCTGTGCTTTCTTGACGGTATCTGCCTTACATACAACGTCCAAATTGTCCATGCGCTCGATAAACTGTTGATTGAGCTCAGCAACCATCGGATCATCCTCAACAATTAGAACTTTCATTCATTTGTCACCTCCAATGTACAGGGCAACTCTACATAAATACTTGTTCCCAGACCCGGTTGGCTATCAAGCTCAATGATTCCTTGATGATTTTCCACCATGGTTTTTACCAGATTCAAGCCGTAGCCTCTGTCTTCTCCTTTGGTTGAAAAGCCATGCTCGAATATTCTTTTTTGCATTTCAAAATCAATCCCCAACCCATTATCTTTCACTTTCAAAATAAATACATTTCCCTCACACTCATAGTTCAATTTCAGCTCAATTTTGCCGGGTTCTTTTTTTTGTAAGATGGAATCTATGGCGTTGTCAAAAAAATTACCCAGGATGTGTATGACATCATGAACGATATCCTGCATCTCCACATTAGAGACATTCGAGCTTTCTGCAAGAAGAACCGAAATATTCTGTTCGCGTGCTTCGTTGATTTTACCCATAATAAAACCTGCTAATGCCGGAACTTTAATTCTCTCAGTCAGAAAACCTACCTCATCTTGATACCGGTGATTTAGCTGCTGAATATATTGACTGACCTCCGCATATTTCCTCATTTCAATCAGCCCGGATATTACGTGCATTTTGTTCATAAATTCATGGGTCTGTCCGCGAAGGGAGTTAATATAATATTTTGTACCACTTAACTGGTTGCTAAGATGAATCATCTCGGATTGGTCGCGTAACGTTGCAACCGCTCCAAAAAACTCATTTTCTATATATATAGGGGTTACTGTCGCAATGACTTCTATACCATTCACATAAAATGAGCGATCCTTGATCTTCTTCTTATCATCAAACACTCTCTTGAAGAGCACGTTATAAAAGTTGGTATCTAGCTGCTCGCCAATCGGGGCTTTTATCTCTTGGTTCGCCAGTTGGTACTTGGCCTGAGCTTCTTTGTTCATGAGCATAATTTTCTTGTCCGCCGAAATGGCTATAATTCCTTCAGCGACCTCATTTTCAATAATTTCTTTTTCGCGCAATCGTGTTGCTATCTCTTGCGGCTCAAGCCCAAATAAAATCGTTTTGATTTTCTGAGCCAGAATGATCGCGCCCAAAACTCCACTAAAGAGTCCCAGCATCAGCCCCCCAAAAATGGTATACTGCGCCTGCATCAAATCATGATTTAGGGTTCTCATGGTCAGCCCTACACATACAATCCCAATGACCTCATGCTGTTGATTAAATATCGGCGTAAAATATCGGTAACCTTTGCCCAAAATACCTATATTCTCAGAAAAATGTCCCTGACCGGATAGCGCTCTTCTGGCATCATTCAAATCAGAGAACGGTTTGCCAACCATCGTTGCATTCGGATGAGATAGCCGAATTAAATCGTGGTTCAGAATGACTACAAAATCCACATTAACGTTGTGCATGACTCCAAGCGAGTAGTCTTGGATCTGCTTCACAGGGACTCTCTGCTCAACATTACGAATAACATCGTTGTCACTAGCGACCACCTTGGCAATACCCGAAAGTTTTTCCTTCGTATTATCAAAATGTTGGTTAATTACGAAATTACGAATGAGAAGCAAGGATATAATTAAGGAAATAATAATAACTAAAACAACCAAAATAATAATCATGAATTGTAGCGAAACCTTGAATTGTCGTCTCGGCTTCGACTTACCTATTAACCGCAATCCCATCACCCAGCTTCTTTGTCAAGCTCTCCATTAGGAAAAAGAGCCTATCTCTTTCCCTATAATCCCTTGTTATTCGACACCGTTTGACAATTTCCTTCTTATTTCGTAAGCCATTCATCGGCTGGAAAATCAAAAATTTCGTTCATCTTGAACAAGTGCGATATTAACCACTAGTTGAAGCTTGGCTATTTCAGTAAATAAATAAAACCGGCTTGTCTTTTAAAGACAAGCCGGTTCTATATGAATTAGTGTATGCTAAAAGATTTCAAATTCACAAAATTCCCCGTATCTCATCCAATGACTGCACCTTTTCCCGCTGCATCCATTGTTCAAGTCCATGTACCAGTTCAGCCCCTGCATGTAAATGGACAAAGTTGTACGTTCCCACCTGAATGGCAGCGGCCCCTGCCATGGTGAATTCAATAATATCCTCTACCGAGCTAATCCCGCCCATCCCGATTACCGGAATCGACACCGCCTGTGCCACCTGGTGAACCATGCGCAAGGCAATTGGCTTAATTGCCGGGCCGGAAAGACCAGCATACGTGTTGGCGAAGACACTGCGACGCCGGCGTATATCTATTTTCATTGCAGAAAATGTATTGATCAGCGAAACTCCGTCTGCGCCTTCTTCCTCGCACATAACCGCCATCTGCGTGATGTTCTCTGCGTTTGGAGACAGCTTGACGACCAATGGAAGCGCAGTCACATTGCGCACCTGACGCACAACCTCCCGCGCTACCTCCGTCTGGATACCAAATTGCATTCCACCCTGCTTCACATTGGGACACGAAATGTTCAATTCCAGCATATCGACGCCTCTTCGATTCATCGTGCGTCGTTTTTGCGCGTTTTCCGTAATCATCGCTACGGCCTGAACATATTCCTCCAGATTGGAGCCGCCTACGTTGGCAATAATAGCCGTGTTCCAGTGAGTCATGTCATCCAGTTCATCCTTCAAAAAGGCGGCAACCCCCGGATTCTCCAGCCCTACACTATTGAGCATGCCGGATGCTGTCTCATGTATTCGTGATCCCGTATTACCAGCCTTCGGATGCAGGGTTAGTCCCTTGCCGACGATACCGCCCAATAATTCAGGAGAATAAAATTCCGCATACTCACGTCCGAATCCAAACGTACCGGAAGCCATGATGATTGGGTTCTTGAACGGTACACCCGCAATATTACACGCCATGGAGATCATCGAACTCCACCTCCTCCACCGGGAATACAGGCCCTTCTTTACATACCCTCCGATTGCCTCCACGGGTACGCATCGTACAGCCCAAACATGCGCCAATACCACAGGCCATGTGTCTTTCAGTTGAAATATATAAACGGGACGACGTATCCACCGTTTTCATGGCGAGTGCTTGCAACATCGGAGTTGGCCCGCAGGAGAACATATTTGCATAAAGCGTCGGATCGACCTGTTCGACGATGCTTCCCCCTACCTTGACCTGTACAGATGCCGCCACAGCTTCGAACGCTTCAACCCCGAAGGCTTGCTGTGCAAACCCCAGGTAAACATGCGCATGCGGGTAGTACTTTGCAGCCAACAGCAACGGAGCTGTACCCATGCCACCGCCGATTAAAGCCAAACTACCCTCTACCTGCGGAAAACCGTTTCCGAAAGGTCCTTCTAACTGAATCTCCTGACCAGGCTGTAATTGGGAAAACAAATTTGTCCCCTCTCCAACAACCCGGTACAAAAAGGAAATACTCTCTTCCCCGATATCATAAATGCTGATGGGTCTGGGCAGCAGTGGATAACCTGTCCCGCTGCGCAGCATGTAAAACTGCCCCATGTTCCCTTTAAACTTTCCCTCTATTTTCATCACATAGATGCCCGGAACGAGCGCCACATTCGAAATTACGTTAGCCATATAACCCCTCCACTAACCACTCACTATAACGTAAAAGCAGCAACTATTACGTGACTATTTTCACATTTTAGGGCAACGTTTCGCCCTACGACTCGTGATATAAAAAAGCGTACTCCTGTTAGAGAGTACGCTTGTGTATTTAACTAATGGCTTCGCGCTCCGCATTGCGGCTACCCTTGGCATCCTTACGGATTTGCTTGCTGCGTAGCTGTCCGCAGGCTGCGTCAATATCGACTCCATGCTCCAGCCGAACACTACAGCTAATGCCTTGTTTTTTCAGCACATCATAGAAGCCCGTAATCGACTCCGACTCACTCCGCTGGTATTGGCTATGCTCATCCACCGGATTGTACGGAATCAGGTTTACATTGGCCAGATTACGACGATGGCCCACCAGCTCAGCCAGTTCGAGCGCATGCTCCTTACCGTCATTAACATCCTTCAGCAGGATGTACTCCAGCGTAATCCGACGATTTGTTTTGTCCAAATAATAATCAATCGCCTGCATGAGTTTCTCAATCGGAATCGCACGGTTGATCTTCATAATGCGAGTACGAATCTCATTATTCGGAGCGTGGAGGGAGATCGCCAGATTGACATGCAGGTCGGAATCTGCAAATTCAATGATTTTATCAGCAAGTCCACTTGTGGAAACGGTAATATGCCGCGGCCCAATCGCCAGCCCTTTGTGATCCTTAATGACCCGAATGAAATCGGACAGGTTCACGAAGTTATCAAACGGTTCGCCAATTCCCATCACAACAACATGACTGACTTGGTCGCCCGGACGTTCCTGATCCAGATACAGCTGGACCTTCATAATTTGCTCTACAATTTCACCGCTGGACAGATCACGGCTCTTCTTCAACAATCCGCTCGCACAGAAGCTGCACCCAATGTTACATCCTACCTGCGTAGTCACACATACGGATAAGCCAAACTTATGCCGCATCAATACCGTCTCAATCAAATTACCATCCTGAAGCCGGAACAAGAACTTGACCGTCCCGTCTGCTGACTGTTGCTTCACGTGTTCTTCAAGTGTTTCAATGGAAAAGTGCTCTGCCAACAGGCGAGTACAATCCTCATGAACCTCTGCCATCGCTGCAAAATCAGTAACCCGCTTCCGGTACAATGCGTCCCATACCTGCAATGCCCGGGATTTCTTATGTCCATGCTCGATGAGCCATGCTGTCAATTGATCTAGCGTTAATCCATAAATGGATTCTTTTTTCATGTTCGATCCTCTTTTCAAAACATTCAAATTCGTCTTCCTCTATATAAAACTAAGCACGCACCATTCGTCTCAACCATCATTGCATCATAGCATGTTTAAGCTATCTGCGCTATTTAAGCGCCTCTTTCATTGTCCCAAATTTTAATTATGAACACAAGGGGGCAGGCACATTGTTTCTCCAAAATTTCATTGTGAAATTATGTCTTGAAACCAAGTACAAGCCACATTAAACTAGGCGACAGAACCTGTTCAACTAGAGCACGCAAAGACAGGATTACAGATACTCCTAATGATATGATTACAACTAAGGAAGGTGATGCGGTTGGAATGGTTGCTTCGGATCAAGAACGCTCTCGATCTGATGGAAGAGAGAATGCAGCAGCCACTCGATATCGAGGAAATTGCAAAGGCAGCCTATTCGTCTCCTTTCCATTTTCAACGTATGTTTCATATGCTAACCGGCGTCACGGTAGCAGAATATGTGCGTAAACGTCGATTGACCTTGGCTGCTCAGGAATTGAGTCTTTCTTCCGCCAAGGTGTTGGATGTAGCGTTCAAATACGGATATGATTCCCCCGAATCTTTTTCTAAAGCGTTCCGGAAGGTACACGGTATTTCTCCCACTGAGGCCAGAAGCCCTGGGGTGAACCTGAAAGCTTTTCCACGCATCACCTTCCATCTATCGTTGAAGGGAGATCAGGAAATGGATTACAAAATTGTAGAGAAAGCGGCCTTTACGGTCATTGGCAAGTCCATTCAAGTCACCACTAAGAACGGCGATAATCTTCGAGAAATCCCAAAATTCTGGAACGAACTGAATGCGGATGGTACATCGGATCGGATTCATGCCTTGGGGACAGGCGACGATATACTCGGTATATGCTTGGACATGAAACATGGGGAGGAGACGTTTAGTTACTTAATCGCCGCAGAAGGCAGCGAAGACGTAGCGACCGCGAATGGGCTGGAATCCAGAACCATTCCGGCTTCAACCTGGGCAGTGTTTACATCCATCGGCCCTATGCCTCACTCGATCCAAAAGGTATGGCAAAGAATTTTTCAGGAATGGTTCCCTGCCAGTAATTATGAGCATTCAGGCGGCCCGGAACTGGAAGTGTACACTATGGGAGATTCACATGCTGAAGACTACCGAAGTGAAGTTTGGATTCCGATTAAGAAAAAGTAAACAAACCGAACCGACTGCCGATTGCAGTCGGTTTTATACCGTACTACATTTACATCATAAGGTGACAGAAAACACAATTCCCTGCATACTCGCTACTCTAGCTCAATGCACCGAGGACCATTCCCCAAGCTCCTCCTTCAACACAGAATATAGCCTTGAGCTTGCCAGCCTTAGCGGATAGTCTGTTGCTTTGCAAAGAAGGCCGAAGGTCATATCGATCAGGCTGCCGCTTAATTCCCTCACCGCTACTCCTGCCGGGATAGGACTGACCAGAATCTGTGGCACAAGGGCAATACCCAAACCGCTTTCCACATAAAATTTCAGAGCCGTCATGCTGCCAATCTCCATCGTGTCTAGCGTGGTTATTCCATATTCCTTCATGACCATTTCAAGTTTGCGACGATATGGACAGGTGGCCGATGTAATAAGCAACCGGTGCCCCTGTAAATCCTCTGGCCCAATGTTTTCTTTTTCCGCAAGCGGGTGATTTTCAGGCATCAAAACTACAAAATTCTCCTTAAATAAAGGTTCAAAATATAGCTCTGTGCCCACATCTGGTGTGGAACACAGCGCTAAGTCAATATCTCCCTTGAGAATACGCTCGCTTAAGGTAGGGGTATTCCCAAACTCAATAGAAACCCGAATATTCGGATAATGGGTTAAGAAGCGTTTTAAAATTTCTGGTAGTCGATAACTGGCAGTCGGTTCGGTCACTCCTATACGAATGTTACCTGTAGTCCCTCTTTGCAGATTGTCCATATTTTCCTGCAATTGCTCCATATCCTTTACAATATGTAGACTTTGCTCGTAAAACATCCTGCCCGCTTCAGTTAACTTTATTTTCTTGCCCCGTTCGATCAGTTGAATTCCCATATCGGACTCCAGCTTCTGTATTTGCATCGTCACGGTAGATTGTGCATAATTCAACTCTTCCGCTGCACGCATAAAACTCCCGTAATTCACAATCATTTGAAATGTTTTAAGCGTTTTAATGTCCATTCTCAGTCTCCTATATGCCCAATTAATTCAATTTTATTGAATCATAAATTCAGTTAATTCAATTATACAGAACACAATACATCCTCTACAATGATACATATCAGATCATATTATTTTCAGACGCAAAATGAACTGTTTGGAGAAGGAGCGAATATATATGGATTTACATCAAAAAGTAGCACTGGTTACAGGTGGAGGTACAGGAATTGGGAGAGCCGTATGTATGGCCTTGGCAGATCGAAAAGCTACGGTAGTCGTAAACTATTCCCGCTCTAAAAACGATGCTGAGGAAACGGTACGTATGATCCTTGAAAAGGGCGGACGTGCTATCGCATTACAGGCAGATGTTTCCCGAGATCAGGAAGTTCGAACTATGGTTGGCCAGATTGTCCAGCAATTCGGTACGATTGATATACTCGTGAATAACGCTAGCATTACACATCACATTCCTATGGATGATCTGGAGGCAGCCACGGAAGAGGTATGGGATGATCTATTTGATGTAAATGTAAAAGGCATGTTTTACTGTGCCAGAGCCGTAGCTCCTTTTATGAAGCGTAGTAAACAAGGAGCTATCGTCAATCTGGGAAGTATAGCAGGGCAAACAGGGCTAGGTTCCTCTCTTCCCTATGCGGTATCCAAAGCGGCCGTCCACGGGCTGACCAAATCTTTAGCACGAGTACTGGCACCGGATATTCGCGTCAATTGCATCGTGCCGGGAGCCGTGGCGACAAGATGGTGGGCAGGCAGGGAAGAACAAATGAAGCAACTGTTTCCTCATTTGCTCCTACAGCGCATTTCTACGCCGGAGGATATTGCCAGCATGATCTGCTCTGCTTTGGAACAGGAAGCCATGACAGGCCAGATTATTACGGTGGACAGCGGACAAACACTGTAAAGATACTGAGACTTCTGGGTAAAAACAAGCCGCCTTCTCAGACAGAAGGCGGCTTTTGAGCTATCGTATAACGTCATTGACTACGTTTTAGCTTATAGATACCGCAATTCGTGTTCCTTTCACGAATTTAGCAAATAAGTACCGAACAAGCGGCCCTACAATTAAGAGCTGCAGAGGGAAAGCAAAAATAAAATTCTTAAAAACTAAAGATAAGTAATTTTTAAATAATGAATCTCCCGAAAGACCATTAAAAAAGTAAGCTGTTCCCAATCCATAAAGTGACATACAAAGAACCATTCCAATGACCATACAGCATGAAAGGGACAGAATCACAAATACCTTTTTAGATTTGTCGTATGGTAATGAGAAGGCTATCTTCTTTGCTAGTGGACCGACAATAAATAATTCCAATACGAAAGCAATGATAAAACATAAAATAAATTGAAGAAACATTACTTTTAGAGATATTATGCCAATCAAGTCATTTGTATATAGATTATAAAATGTCATGAATACGACCATCCCCAAGCACATCATTAAACCAAAATAAAAATTTTCTTTCTTCGTTGTTGGCAATTCCATCATCCCTTCTGTGTACCTTGGTAATTATATAAATAGTCAAAACCTCCACATAAGTGAACTTTCTGTGAACTTTATAGTAAGCGCTTCCCTTTATATATATAAGAAATAGGCATCGTTCAGCTCAACGATACCTCGGAATGTTGCAGTCATATCCCTCAATGATCTGCTTCTAAATCTAAGCCAAATCTCTTCAGCTCAATAAAAACACTTTCCAGTCGCTTCCCTTTTTCCGTTAACGAATATTCAACTCGCGGTGGAACCTCGGCATATACCTTTCTTTCTAACAGGCCGTTATCTTCAAGTTCCTTCAGGCGTAGGGAAAGCGTTTTGGGACTAATCCCCTTCATGGATTTCTGAAGTTGGCTGAATCTCAGTGTTCCTTCGATAAGCAGATCACGGATGATTAGAAAAGTCCATTTCGTTCCGATCAAATCAAGTGTTTGGGCAATAGGGCACGGCTTGCCTGGTATTCCTTTGGTCAATTCAATAGGTTCTTGGGCGTGCATGGGAACTCCTCCAAAAATCATCTGTTAAAACCAATGGTATCACAATAGTTCCTTTTGGGAAACTATATGAATTAAATATCACTACTTCCCTAAAGCGGGTCATTCCTTCAGTTGGAGACGGATCAAGCCCGCAAGCTATTCGAAAACAAATTTTGGGGCCAATATTATGCAGCTAAATACGGGGCTTCCCAACTCTCAACCAAGGGTTCCATTACTTTATTTTCAGGAGTGGTGGCATACAAGCCGATGATTGGCTCCTCTGCGCTCGGTGCTGTGAATGCAGCGGTTTCGAATCTTGGTCAAACCTTGGCGTTAGAACTTGCTCCCATCCGCGTGAATGTCGTCTCACCCGGCATTATTGATACACCTTCCCGCAGCAAAATGCCTGAAAATACGCGTAATCAATTCTATGATACGGTCGCGCATAAGCTTCCTGTAAAGCGAGTTGGACTTGCGGAGGATGTTGCACAAGGTGTACTTTATTTGATTCAAAATCAGTTTGTGACCGGAACCGTCCTTCATGTGGATGGCGGACATATTTTAACATAAAAGCTTCGTCTTAAATCCGTCAGTCATTTAACAAAAAAAACGGAGAACGCTCCCGCACTTTTGCTTGGGCGTTCTCCTCCTTTTCTTATCAATGAATGATTTCAAAAACTTTATCCTAATGATGAATACGACGTTTGTTTCTCAAAATGTTGCGAATCATCTTGTGATTGGGGAGCTGCCTGAACAACATATGTCCGGGATGCGGATTAGCCTCGATAATCCAGATTTGACCGCTCTTTTCAATAGCAAGATCGATACCCAGCTCGCGAACCGGATGATTTTTATCTATCGTGTCGGCAATGATTCTAGAAAGCTCGATGATCTGGTCCAGAATCTCTTTCATTTTTATTCTGTCATTTTTAAAGACCCTTAAAAGCACTTTGGACAACGGCGCCGCATGTCCTCCCTTCCGATAGTTGGTAACGACTTTTCGAGGTGCAGCGACACGACCGGTTATTCCTGAAATGACCCATTCCGATTCCGGCTTCTGCATATACACTCTGGCATCAAAAATGGAACCTTTGTACTTGGCTAACTTAAGTCCTTGCTGTACCAAATAACGACGATGAGGTCTCCGATAGGTTCTAACTGCTCTTCTTACGGCGTGGGATCTAACGACTCTGCGACTGGAGCCACAACGAACCTCATATTTCCTCCCCAGCTTTTTCGCACGTATGATGCCAGTTCCTCCACTCCCATAATTAGGCTTGATAAAGACTGTGCGATAGGAATCCAGCATCCGTAAAATCCTTGCATTACTGATCCAGCGGGTTTCGGGCAAGTGAGAACGTAAAATGGGATGTTGTTGCATTTCCTTGTATTGAATCATCTTTCCAATGGGCACGAATATCCCTCGATTCTGTTGGGTTTTTGCACACATTACATGAATATGCATCTATATTCTATCTTGGTAACGGCGAATGCCACAGTTTGCTATGAAAGAGGCAAATCTCCTACTTTCTTTAAGGCGAGTCTTCTTTGATTTCAAGAGAGAGATGGACAATGTATTCTGCATGACGAAGTTATTGTAAATACCTATAAAGTTGATCCCAATAATATATTAGACCAATAATAATTCTGGATATATGATGTATTAAATAATAACGTGAGGAGGAACGTTAACATGTCTATTTATGATTTTCAAGCAACCTCAATTAACGGGGAACCGATTGAATTCTCAGACTACAGAGGAAAGGTTCTCCTCATTGTAAACACAGCCAGCAAGTGTAGCTTCTCCAGTCAATTCGCGGATCTGCAGAGGCTCTACGAGAGACGGAGGGAACAAGGCTTTGAAATCCTCGCGTTTCCTTGTAACCAATTCAATGAAAAAGAGCCAGGTAGCAATTCGGAGGTTCAGGGATTCTGTCAAATTAACCATGGAGTAACCTTCCCGCTCTTTGAGAAGACGGATGTAAGAGGCTCATCTCCTCATCCTTTATTTCAATATCTGACCCAACACGCACCGTTTCAAGGCTTCGATACCCAAACCAAAGACGGTCAATGGATGGAGGATTTCCTGCGGGATAAGTATCCAGAAATATACGATGGCGACGGTATCAAGTGGAATTTTTCTAAATTCTTGGTCGATCGCGATGGCCAGGTAAAAGGAAGGTTTGAAGTAACAACGGAGTCCTGCACCATTGATCCTGTCATCGAATCGCTATTGTAGTTTTTCTGTTCATTTCTTTGGATTCTTAAAAAAAAGAGTATCAAATGACAAAAATGAATATTTGTCATTTGATACTCTTTGTGTTATCCTGACTTCAAGGAGGTGACTCACACGGCACTTGACCGTGTCCCTATGGAAAAATCCTCAGATGTGCTAACCAAGGAACAGATTCTCATTGCTACTGAAGACACACTTAGGCGTTTTGGTGTAGCCAAAACCTCCGTAACCGATGTTGCCAAAGTATTGGGAGTAAGTCATGGCACCATTTACCGACACTTTAAAAGTAAGGCCGAGCTTCTTGAAGGCGTGACCGAGAAATGGCTGAACGAAAAGATTATTGGCCCGTTAACGGAGGTCTGTCAGAATTCATCTATACTGGGAACGCCACACTTAAAACGATATATACAGACCTTGGTTGAACTCAAACAGTATTATGCCCGCGACGACGAGGAAATGTTCGAGATGTATACGAGGGTCACCGAGCAAGCCGCTGATTTAATCGACCAGCATATCGCCCACATTGTGGATCATCTCGCTGATATCATTGCACGCGGGGACATCATATCAGATCAGCCAGCCCAACTGGCGCGTACCCTTTTCTATGCCACAGCCCGTTTTCATCACCCCGCTCATGCTTACGAATGGAAGAGCCCTGTGATTAATCAAGAGTTTTCGGATGTGTGGACGCTTTTAGAAAAAGGAATCACTTAAAATAGATATGGAAAGCAGGGCTGAACACATATGGAGCATTTGGACGGAAAAACAGCAATTATCACCGGGTCCTCCAGAGGGATTGGACGTGCCATTGCCGAGCAACTGGCTGATCTAGGCGCTAATGTAATCATCAATTATGCCAGCAGTCCGGATAAAGCCCAAGAAGTCGTGGAGGGCATTATCCAAAAAGGCGGCAAAGCCATAGCACTTCACGCTGATCTGGGCAAAATGAGTGATATTGAAGCATTATTTACAAATACGATTGCTGAATTCGGTAAAGTGGATATTCTGGTTAACAACGCTGGGCTGATGATCACCCAACCTCTGGCTGAGGTAACCGAAGCTGATTTTGACAAACAATTCGCACTGAATGTAAAGGGCACTTTCTTTGCCTGTCAGCAAGCCATGAAATATATGGAGAACTACGGAAGAATCGTGAACCTGTCCACATCCGTGATCGGACAAATGTTCCCGGCATATAGCGTATACGCAGGTACCAAGGGCGCAGTGGAGCAATTTACACGTCAGCTAGCCAAGGAGTTCGGAAGCAAGCAAATTACGATCAACGCCGTGGCTCCCGGTCCTGTGAACACCGAGCTTTTCCAAGCAGGAAAAACCGAGCAGCAAATCGAAGGCATGAAAAAAATGAATGCTATGGGTCGGCTCGGCGAACCGGAAGATATCGCTGATGTGATTGAGTTCCTGGTCAGCGCCAAATCACAGTGGGTTACCGGGCAGACGATCCGCGTCAATGGCGGGTTTATCTAAAAGCTGGAATACATGGAATGGAGGCTATTTACGTTCATGATATTACACAAAGGCGAGACCTTATTTCGACAAGGAGAATCCGGTCCTTTATATCACTTAAAGAGCGGCTTGTTAAAAATTGTCCGAGTCCATGAAGACGGCTCGCAAATTTTAGTTAATGTGATTGTGCCCGATGAAATCATCCCGCACCACTCCCTGATCAGCCCCAATCCTTATTATGGTACAGCGGTGGCGTTGGTAACCTCTGAGATTGGGGTTTTGTCGCAAAAAGAATGGTATCTAAAGCTGGAGCAAGACCCAGCTCAATGTCGGGAGATCGCTTTGCAGCTACAGGACAAATTGCGCATGATGCAGCAACGAATTGACCAGCTCACCGAGGTGTCACCTGCCGAGAAGCTTCGGAAGCTTCAACGCTGGTTCCACTCCTACATCGCACCCGCCACGTTAACGGACGTGCTGACGCAGGAGGAAATCGGCCAGTTTATAGGGCTGCGTCGGGAGACGATTAATCGGCTATTGCGTGCTTCAAGCGCTCCTTCTGCAAAAGATGATGACGATAATGCATCTCGATGAGCGAAAACCATTCTCCAGCATTCAGCGCGCCGAAACTGGGATGAGAGACGGTAGACGGCCCTGTTGATTTCCCAACGGTTGGCTCAATCTCTCTCATCTTGCGGATCACGACGTTTAATCCCTCCACAATCTCTTCTTTGCTAGTGGGTTGTTGGGGAGTGTACTGCGGGGATGGTGGAACTTGGATACGCATTGGTGGAAAGCTCCCCAGATTAAAAATGGCCGTACCCGCCTCCGTTTTAACTCCGGTCCCCCCATTAGGCTGTAGACAAAGATCAATGTTCTTAAGATGCATATACAGTGCAGAGTTCACCAAATGAAGATACATTTGTCCAAGCGACCATTGACCCTCCTGAGGTGTGTACTGCAGTTGCTCCAAGCTAAAGCTGTCCAATTCAAGAAGATAGTGTTGTGCCGTTTCTTCGAAACGCTGTAATGTTTCAGTTGTATTCATATATTAATAATTGCCCCTCTCTATCAAAGTAGCTTTACTATACAAAAATGCTACTGACAGCATTATGTCAGTAGCATTTCAACATTTTTTCCACTTCCGTACGTATCCGCTCCCGGAGCGACTCAGGCTCCAGCACAACCATATCCGCGCCCCATCCAAGTACCCATTGCAGTAATTCCTCCGGCTGTCTGACGCGGAAGAGTATATGTAGTCCATCTGCACGCTCCTCTATGGCCTCCATATAAAAGTTGTTCGCTTCCTTCACCTTATCTGCGATATCCGAACGTGCTAGTATGCGAACAGTTACATGACGGTCATCGGTTTGCTTGTAATCCTGCAAATGAAAATCGGCGGGCAACTGAAACCTGTCCTCCAGCACGATAAGCTCGTCCATACGTGACAGACGGAAATGACGAAGCTGCTGCCTCAATTCACATTGCCCAATTAACACCCAAGAACCACGGAGCAGGACAAGACCATAAGGAGCGACCACACGCACACTTTGACGATTCCCGTCAGCCTCTGGCATTCTTTTGGAGTAGCCAAACTGTACTTTCCGTTTTTCCAATACAGCGAGACGCAGCGTTTCCAGATAGGTTTTCTCTCTATGGTTTGCTCCTTCACCCACTGCGAGCAGTCTGATGGTCGTACGCACCCGGGAGACTTCCCTGCGAACGCTCTCCGGTAAAATGGCTTCAATCTTTCTGCGGGAAGCTTGCGCCTTGATACCGTAGTCTGTATCAAATTTTTGTTCGACAAAATCCGTTCCGATTAGCAACGCCACAGCCTCTTCTGCGGTAAAGCTCAAGGGGGGCAGGAAGTACCCCTCCATCAAGGAATATCCAATGCCCGGTGCTCCTACAATCGGTACGCCCGATTCACTTAGAGCCTGAACATCCCGATAGATGGTCCTCACACTCGTTTCGAATATGGCTGCCAAATCCTCGGCTCGTACAATATCCTTACGCTGCAACTCTAGCAAGATCGCTAGCATACGATCTGTTTTATTCATACCACGGCCCCTCTCTGGAAGGATCAAAAATGCAAAAATGCAGAAATACAAAAAAGCAATAAGGGCAGTACAGTCACTGCGACTTATTGCTCTTTTTTCATATGGAAGTTACTCCATTACTTAAAAAATACTTTTTCGACGTTATATTTAGCCTTTTGTGAATTGATGATGTAGGTTTCATAAATTTCTCGCTCTACTGCATCTTCCACAATACAAACCTCAATAATCGCTACTTCGTTCCGCTTGTCCTTGATCGGCGATACGGTATCTTCAAAATGTTTTTTGATTCTTTGTCTCAGCTTTCTTGCTTTACCAACAAACAGCAATTCCTCCTGTGTGTTGTAGAACATAAAGATACCAGCCTTATCTCTAGGGATCAGGTGAAAGTCGGTAAATCCGTAAATATGGCTAAGCTCAGGGTTAACCTGTTTGGTAATCGTGATATCCGGAGTTGGAATTGTTATATTAATCACTATGTCACTTCCTCATTCTATATAGGTGTAAATATTATCACAAATCCTGCGGTAACACCATTTAATAATCCTTGCCCCATCACAAGACAGATCGGTAGAAATTTTATAACTTACCTACTATGCGAGTACGTCGGTTTCCGTTACAATATGTCAGTGTGATTCTGGCATCGGCAGATTGACGCGTACTTGAACATTATTGGAGGCTTCTATTTTTTTATGCAAAATGAATCTCATTCTAACGTAAAAATCATAACGGCCGATCCGAGTGCGATCGGCCTGTTTGGCTTGGCTATTGTAACGCTTGTGGCTTCATCCCAAAAGCTTGGCCTCACCGAAGGCTTAAGCTTCATCATCCCTTGGGCTATATTTCTCGGTGCTTTTGCACAGCTATTTGCCTCCATTCAGGATGCAAAACATAACAACACCTTCGGCATGACGGCATTTGGTGCTTACGCCTTCTTCTGGTTGGCCGTAGCCAGTAGCTGGATGATTAAAATGGGCGTATTCGGCTCAGAGCTGGCATCTGCTGTAGATGGCAAACAGCTCGGCTTTGCCTTTGCGGGCTATCTCATCTTTACGCTTTTCATGACCATTGGAGCGATGGAGACGCATAAGGTTCTATTCTTTATTTTTGTGTTGATTGATTTTCTGTTCCTCGGTCTTAGCTTCGATGCATTTGGCGTTGCCCCAGAGGTGTTCCATACCATCGCCGCTTATGCTGAAATGGGCATTGGTCTGCTCTCACTGTATGGTACAGGAGCTGCCGTTCTGAATGCTCATTTTGGCCGTACATTCCTGCCCGTCGGGCGTCCTTTCGGCATTTTTAAGCCACGTCCTTAGCTGTATATGTAAACCTACAAAGCCGCCTTTCGCGCCGATCCGCGTTAAGGACGGTTTTGTTTCTTTTCCATCACTCCCTCCGTATCAAAAAAAAACTAAAGAGAGTCGTTTAGTGAATATAAAAGCCCACAATGATAACAATATACATAAATTGTAATCAAAGGGGTATTTGTAAAAATGACACAAGGCGAATGTCGTACCACATTTCCGCAATTTCCCGAATCATATTGGTTAGCTTCAACTGACATCCCCAACTTTCCCAAACTTAGTGAAGATATTCAGGTGGATGTTGCCATTGTAGGTGCGGGGATTACTGGTATTACCACTGCTTATTTACTTTCTAAAAAAGGACTAAACGTCGCAGTCGTCGACGCAGGACGGATACTTCATGGAACAACGGGCCATACGACCGCCAAAATTACCGCACAACATGATTTGATCTACAGCGAGTTTCTTTCACATTTTGGCAAGGAAAAAACCCGACTCTATTATGAAGCTAACCGTGATGCTCTTCAATTTATCAGACAAACGGTAGAAGAGTATCATATCGATTGTCAATTTACAGAAGAAGATGCCTACGTTTATACATGTGCGGATACGCATGTGGAAAAAATCAACGACGAATATAAAGCTTACAAGGAACTTGGCATCCCGGGAAGTTATGTCGAACAAACGCCTCTGCCCTTTTCAACTAAAGCAGCTATTATGATGGAAAACCAAGCTCAGTTTAATCCGATTCCTTTCTTAAGGTATCTAGCCAATCAAGTCATCCGGCAAGGCGGGAAGATTTATGAGCAGACCACCGTTGTGGGTGTGGATAAGGGAACCCCCTCCATTATTAATACAAGCGACGGGCACAAAATCACCTGCAACTATGTCGTATCCTCCTCGCATTTTCCGTTCAATGATCCAAACAGTCTTTATTTTGCGCGATTGCATGCCGAGCGGTCTTATGTACTAGCGGTCAAGACGGACAAAACCTATCCGGGTGGTATGTACCTAAGTGCGGAAACCCCCAAACGTTCGCTTCGCTCTGTACTAATAAACGGTGAACCGATGGTCATCGTCGGTGGGGAAGGCCACAAAACGGGACAAGGAATCTGTACTTTCCAGTACTATGAAGCTTTACAAAAGTTTGCAGAGCAAACATTTGGATTAAAGGAGATCGTTTATCGCTGGTCGGCTCAAGACTTGTATACGCTAGACAAACTCCCTTATATTGGGCAGGAACTATCTAGCATTTCTAACATCCTCGTTGCTACGGGATATAGAAAATGGGGGATGACCACAAGTGTAGCGGCGGCTTTATTAAATACAAATCTGATTACCAGGGAGGAAAGCCCGTATCAGGATCTTTTCTCCCCTTCAAGATTTCATATGGACCCCGACATTAAAACATTTGTGACTCAAAATGCGAATGTGGCTAAACATTTGATTGCTGGGAAATTGGGGATCAACTACAAAAAAGCCGAAGAACTGCAGCACGACGAAGGGGCGGTCATTCGGGTGAACGGCAAAAGGGCGGGCGCATACCGAGACCCACAAGGAGCATTACACCTAGTGGACACAACATGCACCCATATGGGTTGCGAAGTCGAGTGGAATGAGGCGGAAAGAACATGGGATTGCCCTTGTCATGGCTCACGCTTTTCATATCAAGGCGAAGTCATTGAAGGTCCGGCCAAAAAATCGCTTGGCAAGGTTGAAGGGGAATAGCACCAACCTTTGAAGGAGACTCAAGAGCACAGGCCTTACTGGAATCGCTCGCTGGTCTTCCAAAAGAGTCCCCCTCGTTCGGTAACCTAACCTTTTCATAGCTCTGAATAAACATAGTTACGCTGGACAACATACCTTTGAGAATCATAAAAGAAAGGTGATCCTATGATAAGCCAACAGTCTGCATTAGCGGCGCATGAGTCCCTAGAGATCCACGAAGCGCTAAATTTTAAAACGTTATGCTTAGCCAAGTCCAAATTAATGCAGGGCTTGGTATTCGATCAAGAGCTAAAGGATTTAATGGAAAAAGATGTTCAGCAATCTATACAAGCTATTGCCGATTTGCAAGCATTGTATGTTAAAGCACCGTTTCAGGCACCTGTTCCAGAATTCCGACCAACACCAATTTTAAATTGAGGTGAAATGATGTGACATTAAATCAGACCCAGTCCGCAAGAATGGATTATGTGGATCCAAAAAACTCATTAAATATGCCGGAAATGGCAGACATGACATTTGCGATGGACTTTCTGATTCGCGTCAAGGAAGGGGTTCGAAATACAGCCATAGCCTTGACGGAAACCGTCTCTCCAGATGCCAGAACTCTGTTGCGCAATCAATTGCATCAAGGCATCGCGTTTCATCAGGAAATCACTGATCTTATGGTACGAAAAAAATGGTTTCATCCCTATGATCTGCAAAAGCAGTATCAATTGGATCAACTATCAGCCAACAAGACGGTGGACATCAGTAAAATGAAACTGTTCCCAGACAATACCACCCGCAAGGGTATGTTTGATCGCACGCCGGACGAACATATGGGAGGAAACCAGGCATGAAAGCAGTGACCTACCAAGGTATCAAAAACGTGGTGGTTAAAGATGTCCCGGACCCGAGTATTCATAAAGCCGACGATGCGATTGTCAGACTGACGACAACCGCTATTTGTGGTTCAGATCTGCATCTCATTCATGGAATGATTCCGAATCTACAAGAGGATTATGTAATTGGGCATGAGCCGATGGGGGTTGTAGAGGAAGTCGGCAGCGGCGTAACCAACTTGAAAAAGGGAGACCGCGTGATCATTCCGTTCAACATAGCGTGCGGTGAATGCTTTTATTGTAAAAACCAATTGGAAAGCCAATGTGATCATTCTAATGAGCATGGAGAAATGGGCGGTTTTTTCGGCTATTCAGGAACAACTGGTGGATATCCGGGTGGACAAGCTGAATATTTACGTGTGCCTTTTGCCAACTTCACTCACTTCAAAATTCCGGAGAGTTGTGAACATTCTGACGAGAAGCTCTGCTTGATCTCTGATGCCATGACCACTGCGTTCTGGAGCGTCGATAATGCAGGGGTAACGGACGGGGATACTGTCATTGTTATTGGCTGTGGGCCGGTAGGTTTGTTAGCGCAAAAGTTCGCCTGGTTCAAAGGGGCAAAACGAGTCATTGCGGCAGACTATCTGGATTATCGTCTGCAACATGCGAAGCGTACCAATCACGTGGAGATCGTTAATGTGGAATCGCAAGAAAACGTTGGCAACTACCTGAAGGAGATGACCAAAGGAGGCGCGGACGTAGTTATTGATTGTTCCGGCATGAGCGGTAAAATGTCTCCGCTAGAATCCTTGGCTTCTGGTCTCAAACTTCACGGTGGAGCTTTAGGAGGATTGGTCATAGCCACACAAGCTGTCCGCAAAGGCGGGACCATTCAAGTTACCGGTGTATACGGCGGACGATATAACGGTTTTCCTTTGGGAGACATTTTTCAGCGAAATGTTAATTTACGTACGGGACAAGCTCCCGTTATTCACTATATGCCCTATATGTATGAGCTGATTGATACGGGAAAGGTGGACCCAGGAGACGTTGTTACACACGTCATTCCGTTAAGCGACGCCAAACGTGGATATGAAATTTTCGATACCAGACAAGACAATTGCATCAAAGTGGTACTTAAACCTTAACTATATATTTTGAATGGAGGCAAACGTCATATGGTGTATGGCCTGCATGAAACCCTTGAAGTCCATGAACTGTCAGCGTTCAAGGCAGTATGTCTTACCAAGTCCAAAACAATGCAAGCATTAATCTCTGATCCGACTCTCAAAGCTATATTACAGCAGGATGTTGACTTATCAACCCGCCAAATACAAGAACTCGGCACCCTCTTAGATCAAGCCATTTCACAGGAGGTTAAGCCATGAATACACTGTTGGAGCATTTGACCGGACTGCATACCTTAACGGACCAAGTCATTGCAGCCGATTTTCTGAACGCGGCCAAAAGCGGTGTGAGAAATTACGCTATGGCCGTAACAGAAGCGGGAACTCCAGAAATTAAGGCAATTCTTACAAAGCAACTGGATGAAGCTATTGATACGCATGAACAAATTTCCACATACATGATTGAACGCGGCTGGTATCACCCTTGGAACGTAAAAGAGCAGCTTTCGATGGATCTGCAAAATATCAATACTGCATTGCAAGCTCCCGTTTTGTAAAAAGATAACTTTGGCCGTATGAAACCCGCAAAGCCTTCTTTCACGCCGATCCGCGTGAAAGAAGGCTTTTGGGTTTATCTCATTATCTTCATTATTCAGCTTGCCAATTCGGCATCCGCTCTGCAGGATACCGAAGGCCTGCTGCCATTCCTTTGGGGATGATTGCGTTAATAGCTTCCATTTCCTGTGCGGATAAAACCACATCGACGGCTCCTGCATTTTCCTCTAAATACGTAACCCGCTTGGTTCCTGGAATCGGTACAATTCCCTCTTGCGCAAGCAGCCATGCTAACGCCAGTTGAGAAGGTTTGACCCCTTTTTGGGCAGCAAGGTCCTTAACATGCTGCACGAGATCCAGATTTTTCTGGAAATTCTCAGGTTGAAAACGTGGCACAGAGCGACGGAAATCATCTTCTGCAAAATCATCAAACTTCTGAATTTGCCCGCTCAAAAAGCCGCGTCCAAGTGGACTGTAGGCCACAAATTCGATGCCCAGTTCCTTACACGTCGGTATAACTTCATCTTCTGCTTCCCGGCTCCATAAGGAGTATTCCGTTTGCAGGGCTGTAATCGCATGTACCTTGTGAGCGCGTCGAATGAGCCCAGGAGAAGCTTCGGACAGCCCCAAATAGCGGACTTTTCCCGCCTGAACCAGGTCACTCATCGCACCCACCGTTTCCTCGATAGGTACATTCGGATCGACACGGTGCTGGTAGTACAAATCAATCACATCTACTCCTAGTCTTTGCAGACTGCGGTCGCATGCCTCTTTTACATATTCGGGACGGCCGCTTACCCCCATAAATGCGCCATCTTCCCCACGCATAATAGAAAATTTAGTAGCTAACACTACTTCGTCACGGTGGTTCCGCAAAACTTGGCTAATCAGTTTTTCATTTTTCCCCACACCGTAGACATCGGCAGTATCCCAGAAGTTTATCCCTAGCTCCAGCGCACGATGAAGCGTTTTGATCGACTCCTGATCGTTCAACTCACCGTAATATTCGGACATACCCATGCAGCCCAGACCCAGTGCAGATACTTGAAGGTCACTGTTACCCAGTTGTTTCTTTTTCATTTGTATCACTCCTCAATTCTCAGAATAGTCATCGCATTTCCTAATCACTACGTCACATTCCGTATGTTACTACTTAAAGTTAACTTGAAGTCAAGCGTTGTCTGGTTTTGCAAGGGGAATTATTATGTATGGACAGAAGCGCTTCAGTAGCTTCTGGACGGTAGGGGAATTCATTTACAAAGCTAAGGCTTCTTCCGTAATCTTTTTGATATCAATGGATGAGGGCGTTTCTTCCTTAACCATATCGGGCAGGATATTTTCCAAAAAATAATTAACGCAGTGTAATTGAATATTCTTGATTTTCACAAGTGCATTACGGTACATGACTATAAATTCTTTTTCAGTATTTCCCCGCTGAAGCTCAGCAAATGCTTCGTACACCTGATCCATTTTGTCCGCAACTTCAAGGATTAAACCTTCTACAGAATCATCTTTACCCTCCCTTAGCTGTTTGCGAAAAATGGCTTTAAAATCCTCGGGAATATTCTCTTCAATAAAATACTCAACCATACCTTCTTCGACCTGCTGGATTAATAGCCGTAGTTCCTTAGAGGAATGCTTAACGGGCGTTTTGATGTCTCCAATAAAAATCTCCCCGTAATCGTGACTGCTCGTAATCTCGTATAGCTTTTTCCAGTCAATACTGACACCATTTCTTTCTTCAATATCAGCCAGCGTTTTGGCATATTGCACCACTTTCCAGGAATGAGCCGATACGCTGTGTTCCTCAAATTTAAACTTCCCTGGACAACGGATGATTCTTTCCAGCTCATTTAGCGACCGAAAATACGTGTGAATTCCCATCATTGCATCCATCCTTTAAATTATATGAGATAGTCAATATAAACCCACTATAAACCTCAACTATTAACAGTAGATTATCGCAATATCAAGTTGAGTCCACCATGTAGCACATACACAATTTTTGCTATACTCTTTATAAAAGAGGAGTTTGCAAAATCCAATAAGCGACTGGAATCGAATTTTCCAAAAACCAAAAAAAGTATAAAGTGGTGAAATCGTTGTTCAAAATCTTACTAATTGAAGATGATGAAACTTTGTTCCATGAAATGAAGGATCGGTTAACTCAATGGAACTATGATGTGTATGGCATCCAGGACTTTAATAAAGTCATTCAGGAATTCACAACGATAAAGCCTGATCTGGTCGTGATAGATATTCAATTGCCGAAATTTGATGGGTTTCATTGGTGTCGAATGATTCGATCCCACTCTAACGTCCCCATCCTTTTCTTATCGTCACGGGATCATCCTACGGATATGGTGATGTCGATGCAGCTTGGAGCAGATGATTTTATCCAAAAACCGTTTCATTTTGATGTACTCATTGCAAAATTACAGGCGACACTCCGCCGCGTATATAATTACAATACAGAACCCGTCTCCCTGAAAACATGGTGTGGAGCGACGGTCGATTATGAAAAAAATGTAGTAGCCAATGAGGCTGGCTCCATCGAATTAACCAAGAACGAGATTTTTATTTTGAAGTTGCTAATCGAACAAAAAAATAAAATTGTCGCACGAGAAGAATTAATTAAAAGCCTCTGGGATGATGAACGTTTTGTCAGCGACAATACCCTGACCGTCAACTTGAACCGCCTGCGTAAAAAATTAGACGAGCTGGATTTGGGCCGTTTCATTGAAACGAAAGTCGGACAAGGCTACATGGCTACAGAAGAGGCACCTTCCTATGATTAAAAAATATCTTATAGAGAGGCGGAGCTGGATTCTACTGTTTGTATGCCAGCAATTTCTGATCCTGTTCATTGCTTATGTGGATGCAGCAATTCCGTTAATGCCCATCCTTTATATCGTCTTCTTATCCATGATGATTTTCTTGGTTTTTTTAATCATGCGCTATCCCAAGGAAACCAAATTCTATACAACACTAGAAGAATGGAGGAGCCCTCTTGAACTAACGGGTATAGGCGAACCGGAGAGTCCGTTTGAGCAAATCATTGAACAAAAAATCACTGACCAGACCGAACGGTTACAACAGATCATCTCGCAAAATCAATTGACACTTGAACATGAAAAAGATGAACTATTATCCTGGATTCATGAGGTAAAAACGCCTTTGACCACCATGCATTTGATGATTGAGCGGTTGGACGATAAGCCCCTAAAAGCTCAGTTAACCTATGAATGGCTACGAATCCACTTACTGCTGGATCAGCAGCTCCATCACAAACGCATATCCTTTATTGAAAATGATCTGTATGTCGAGCAAGTGAATTTAAAATCTCTGGTTTTTAATGAAATCAAAGCATTACAGTCATGGTGCATCCAAAAAGGGATCGGTTTTGACATCCAATTGGAGCACATGGAAGTGCTGAGTGATGCCAAATGGCTGGCCTTTATCATCAGACAGCTCTTAACTAATGCCATCAAATATAGCGATGCCAGTGATATTATCATTCACAGCTATGAACAGAGGGATCGAATACAGCTTGAGATCCAAGACTTTGGGCGCGGTATTGATCCGAAGGATATACCCCGTATTTTCGAGAAAGGTTTTACCTCCACAACCCAACATTCTGATTATACTTCAACGGGCATGGGGTTATATTTAACGAAAAAAGCAGCCCAGTCCTTGCTCATACATATAGATGTGCACTCCACACTGAACGTGGGTACAACCTTCACTTTAATTTTTCCCAAACGAAATGATTTCGTGAGCATGGTGAGCATGTGACAGAGATGTCACATGCTTTTATGTATTGTTCGCCCAATCAAAGGAAAAACATCGGCTCTATTTTTATAATAAGGCTACAAGAACAATAAGGAGTGCATCGAAGTGAATATTTTAGAAGCCCATAAAATTCATAAAAGCTACGGTAATAAGTTAAATATGCAGGAGGTTTTGAAGGGAATAGATATTCTTATTGAAGAAGGGGAATTTGTCAGTATTATGGGAGCCTCCGGCTCAGGTAAAACCACACTGCTGAATGTTCTTTCCTCTATTGATAAAGTGAGCCAAGGTTCCATTAAAATCAATGATATCGAAATGACGAAAATGAAAGAAAAGCAACTGGCTGAATTTCGCAAACAGCATTTAGGCTTTATTTTTCAAGAGTATAATCTGCTGGATACGCTAACCGTGAAGGAGAATATTCTCTTACCCTTATCCATCACCAAAACGCCTAAAAAAGAAGCCAACCAAAAATTTCAGGAAGTAGCTACAGAACTGGGAATTTATGAACTCAAGGACAAATACCCTAATGAAATCTCGGGTGGACAGAAGCAGCGTACATCTGCGGCCAGAGCGTTTATTCATGAGCCCAGTATTATTTTTGCCGATGAACCTACGGGTGCGCTGGATTCCAAGTCGGCCTCCGATTTATTAAATAAGCTGGGCCAGTTGAACCAAAAACGCAAGGCGACCATTATTATGGTCACGCATGATCCTGTCGCAGCCAGCCATTGCAGTCGGGTCATTTTTATTAAGGATGGGCAGATGTATACGCAGCTTCATAAAGGCGAGCAGGAAAGACAAAGCTTCTTCCAGGATATCATGAAAACCCAAGGGGTCTTAGGCGGGGTCCAATATGAACATTAATCTGCTCATTCTAAAGAATTTGAAAAAAAATCTAAAGAATTATTACCTGTATGTTTTTGCTCTCATTTTTAGTGTTGCGCTCTATTTCGCTTTCGTCACATTACAATACGATCCTTCCATGGACGAAGTGAAGGGTTCTGTTAAAGGGGCAGCTTCCATAAGGGCAGCTTCCGTTTTATTGGTCGCCATTGTCTGCATCTTCCTTTTATATGCTAATAATATCTTTATAAAAAGACGCAGCAAAGAAATTGGCCTATTTCAATTGATCGGAATGACCAAAAACAAAATTTTCCGCATCCTGAGTGCTGAAAACTTAATTCTATACTTCAGTTCCCTGTTTATTGGAATCGGAGTTGGATTTTCCTTTTCTAAATTAGTGATCATGATCTTATTTAAGACGACAGGCGTCGAAGCCATTGCCACTCTATATTTCTCTAACCAAGCACTGATTCAAACACTCATCGTTTTTTGTATCATCTACCTGTTGATCATGCTCATGAATTATTCCTTTATCAAGAGACAAAGTATTTTATCTTTGTTCAGAGTGAACTCAACCACCGAAGGGAAAATCAAGAAAATAACGATCTATGAGATGATCATCGGGATCATTGGCATCTCTCTCATCGCTTTAGGTTACTATGTTTCCTCCAAATTATTTGGCGGAGACTTTACATCCATGAATGAATTGTTTATGGCTATGGTGTTTATTTTGGGCACTGTCATCATCGGAACACTACTTTTTTATAAAGGATCTATCCGCTTTATTTCCAATATCATCAGAAAAAGTAAAGGCGGCTATTTGAACATTAATGAGGTGCTATCTCTCTCATCCATTATGTTCCGCATGAAATCCAATGCTTTGTTGTTGACCATTATTACAACAGTATCGGCACTTGCCATCGGTTTACTTTCCTTAAGCTATATCGCCTATTATTCTGCGGATCAATCAGCTGAGGACAATGTACCTTCCCATTTTGCAATGACGAATGAACCGGATGCTGAGAAATTCAAAACGTTACTTCAGGAGCATGACATAAAGTATCGTGAGAAGAAAATTGAAGTTATTCAAGTCAGTGTGGGCACAGCGCAAATCATGGAGACTCCTCTGGAAGGGTTAAATATCGGTGCGAATTCCATGACGTTGCCTGTCATAAGCGATCAATCTGTGGAGGGTACGGATGTATCTCCAGGTCAAGCAATTTTAATGGGCTATAATGATCTGTTACAGAAATTTATGTCCTTGAAAAACTTTGGTCCATTGGATTTGAAGGGAAAAAAAGAAGTCATACATCAACAATATTTGGGTCTAAAAAAGGAGTATGTGATTCCCTACTATTTTACAGCCGGGGGACTACCCACTGCCATTGTAGACGAAACCATATTTGAGCGGTTAAAGAAAGATGTAAATCCTGAGATTCAAAAGAAATCATCCTTATATATTGGAATTGATATGATAAATGCAGAACAGATTGAAGAAGCCAATCGTCTCTTTGCAGCTGCGGATTTTAATGATCAACAAACATCACGCCTTGAAATGAGCAGCAATCAGAAGCGGAACATGGGAGTGATCATGTTTGTAGTTGGATTTTTAGGACTCACCTTTCTCATTACATCAGGATGTATCCTTTATTTTAAGCAAATGGATGAGAGCGAAGACGAAAAAGCCAATTACACCGTGTTAAGAAAGTTAGGGTTCACTCAAAGTGACCTGCTTAGAGGTATTAAAATAAAACAACTCTTTAACTTCGGCATCCCATTAGTGATTGGCCTTTCACATAGCTATTTCGCCGTCCAATCCGGCTGGTTCTTGTTTGGAACTGAAATTTGGATGCCTATGATCATCGTTATGGTGCTGTACACCGCCTTATATTCCATTTTTGGGATACTATCCATCCTGTATTATAAAAAGGTCATTAAATCAGCATTATAATCGGCAAAAAGCAAAAAAAGCCCCAGGCGAAAGCGCTGGGGATTTTCCAAATATTTGAGCATTTTCGTTCCTATGTGTACAATAAAATAACTATCATCGTAACCCCAAAGGGGGAGAGCTTATTTTATTATTAATCATCAATGGCATCGGCATCTTAGCCAATATCATACTTGGTTCCTCTGTAGGCGTGGCTATTATCGTAGGAATCGTCTTTTTCCTGATTGGCTTGCCTGAGTTTAAAAAATCGCCGAGACTTACGAAAGAGGCTAAAAAAGATATCACCTATATTATGTCGACCCTATTAACTCTTGTTATATTCGTAGTTATCGTTTCTTGGAACCTCCATACTTCAGGTGACCTGTTTCTTGAAGGTCCGCTAACACCGCAAATGAAGTTTCACTGGGGACAAAAGGTGTTGATGCTAGGATTACTGGAGGGTTTATGGGCTGTCATCAGCCTAAAATGGCTGTTGCCCATCTTTTTTGATCCGCTGGATCTCAGTAAAAAGCAAATCCTTGTTTTAGTGAGCGGGATTGTATTTAGTGTGGGTTCAGGTATTTATGCCATGCTTGAAGCAAGTTAAAAATGCTTAACGCAAAGGTGCAAAACCCTCTGCTTGCTTCAGAATTCGCTCAATTTCCACGCATGTCTCCGGTTGTAGCGTCACTTCGACTGCTTTCACATTCTCTTCAATTTGTGCCGGTTTAGTAGCCCCAATGAGTGCAGCGCTGATACCCGGTTCTCTCAGAATCCAGGCAAGCGCGAGCTGTGACAGGGTGACACCCAAGTCCTTCGCCAGCTTATCCAGATCCTGAACACAGTTTAGAACGGTATCGTTCATGTAACTGCTGATGACATTATTGACAGAGGCATCAGCCCCCCGGCTACCCGTCGGTAAAGGCTGTCCCGGCTTGTATTTACCCGTGAGAATCCCTTGAGCCAGAGGCGAAAATACGATTTGGCCAATACCTATCTGTCCGGATACAGGAAGTACCTCATGTTCGATATAACGTTCGAACATATTATAGATCGGCTGATTGGCAATCAGCGGGCGCAAATTCAGCCTTTTTCCAATCCCATAAGCATCCGTGAGCTGGGCAGCACTCCATTCACTGACAGCAGCGTACAGAATCTTACCCTGAGCCTGAAGGTCATCGAGCGCTCTCAGCGTCTCTTCCAAAGGAGTATCCGAATCATAACGATGACAGAAGTACATGTCGATATAATCCGTACCAAGACGCTTCAGACTCGCTTCACATTGCTCCATAATATGCTTGCGTGACAGTCCCCTGTCATTGGGACCGGAATCCATAGGGAAGTACACCTTGGTAGATAACACATAGCTCTCTCTTCGATAAGGCTTCAAGGCAGCTCCCATAGCCTTCTCGCCTTCTCCCCGGTTATACGCGTTCGCGGTATCAAAGAAATTAATCCCGAGTTCAAAGGCTTTGGCAATACAGGTATGAGCTGCTTCCTGCTCGGCGGCTGTACCGTACGTCAACCAGCTCCCTAGACCGATTTCACTAATTTTAAGACCACTGTTGCCTACATTTCTATATTTCATATCTACTCCTTCTTTCATAAGAGGATCATATTTTTATATTTTAACATGTAAACCCTTTCATTAAAACAAATGAGGATTTTGCAAAATCCTGAAATAATAAAGGATTCATGGAGTTACATGAAGGACATCTACCATCCAACCTATTTGGATGGTAGATGCTCATAGCCTCACAATCTTAAATCATGTCTACTTGCTTCCTACAGGAAAAAGCGCATCATATGCAGGACAAGGCAGTTTATCGAGAAACTCCTCAAGCTGCTTCGGTTTATTTTTATAAATATCCTTTAGGGAAGTTTCATTATAAATATTGCCGATGACCACAGGGTGGCATAGCTCACAGATCAGGATGTCCCCGTTCCCGTGAAGATGGAGCTGTTTTTTACCATCAACGCAGTTGGAAAAATAAACACCCGGCTGTTCCTTGAAGCCCAGTGCTTCTGCAAAACGGTCCATACAGGTGAAATACAGCACAGTATCGTCCTTTTTATGTGCAATCAGGTCATGAACGGAACGAACGAGCGCTTCCTTGGTAGAAATAGCGTTCCAGTTCGTATGATCCATCACGATACTGTTTTGGATTTCATGGATGCGCACACCGAGTTCATATACCTTTTCACTAATGGCTGGCATGTTGTTCTGCGTCTCTGCAAACAGCAACGTCTCCAGCACCGTTTCTAGCTTGGCTTCGGTACATAACCGAATATTCTGTACAATCTTCTCATACATGCGAGGATGTACATGATAATAAGCTGCATACTTATCGGCATCCGTGAAGTTGAAGGAGATATGAATATTGGAAAGTCCTGCATCACGCAGTTTCTCAATTCGTTCAGGGCTGAGCAAGCTGGCATTGGTGTTGAGCTGGGTAGCGATGCCCTTGCTTGAACAGTGAGCCACGATGTCCAGACAATCCTCATATTTCAAGGTCACTTCTCCCCCGGACAGTCGCACACGTTTTAACGTTGGAATGTCATCAATAATATCAATGACTTCTTTGCTGCTGATGCATTGCCCGTCGTTCCGCTGATACGCACAGCAGTAATCACACTTGAAGTTGCAATTGGAGGTAACCCCGACTTCCAGTCCCTCCAGCTCGTAGATGCCCGGCTTTTCCAGTTCAAGTGCTTTATATTTGTTGTCTATACTCACTTTCTCATGATCCTCCCAATCTCAGGCTTAAGTCTTGAATTCCCTTGAGATTATACAGATGGGAGCGGTTTGTAGATATGACATTGGTAACGGCGGGCTACTTGACAGAAGTAAGAAATTCTTTATCTACATACTTATACGTCTCAAATAAACCTTGAGAGCCATAAGGCACATCTAATTCATGTCCATTCAAAGTAATATAGGATTGCCCTGTTACGGCTAACTCCTGATGAAAAGGATCTATCTTTTTAATGTTTTCTACATTTGTAAATGAAAAAACCCATATCTCAGCATTCGTAGCTAAGTCACCCGCTGCAATGACTAACTCGTTAGTTCCATCATGATCAAAGTCGTAAACGCTCGCTTGAAGCCTATAGCCTGCTTTCAATTCCCCAAACTCGTCAAAGGCTTCCGATTCTCCAGTTGAAGACAGGTCGAGCGGCCAACCTGTAGACTCGGAAGGGAATACCACCAACGTTTTCACCCCGTTAGGATGATCCATCCCTTTTCATAAATTTCAAACCCCGTTCCTTTCACATTTATCCTACTAATATTCCATAAAACAATGGTGCTATGTAATTTCCGTAGATAATAATAATAACATATATTGAATAGTGCTCTTGAATCCGACACATGTCCTGTAATTGTGATTAATATGTGAACTGGGCATACTTCTCATTCCCAAATCCATACTGAATATATCTGTTGGTAATGGAGGCGGGAATTATGGATAAAAGGATGAATCTGCTTATGTTCAGCGGCGATTATGATAAGGCAATGGCTGGACTGATTCTGGCAAATACAGCTCGGGAGCTGGATGTGGACGTGACGATGTTTTTTGCGTTCTGGGGACTATTTCTGGTTCGTGACCCTGACAAGATGACGTTTGAAGACAAGACGATTTATGAAAAAATCATGGGCTGGATGACTCCAAAAGGACCCGAGGAACTGCCATTGTCCAAAATGAATTTTAGTGGCCTTGGCAAGCTGATGCTGACGGAAATGATCGAAGATAACGAAGCCCCGAAGCTCATTCATTTCTTGAAAGGAGCGCGGAAGAAAAATGTAAAATTTTATGCCTGTAAGCTATCGGTCGATATTATGGGTTTTAAACCGGAAGAATTTATACCTGAACTGGAAATTATCGAGGCCAAAACGTATCTAAAAGATGCGCTCGAATCCGATATGCAGTTGTTTATATAAGATAGACCTACTGCCTTATCCCGCTTTTGGATGAGGCTTTTATTGTGACTAAATGATGACACTCGCCTATTTTTTTTAACCCATTCGGGCCTACCTACGTACCCTAAGAAGACAGAACGACTTGGGAGGCGCCGTATGCTCATGGCTCGAATTGGAAGCAGTAATTGTAGGTATCAGCCTTCTAACGAGGCTTATTTCCAAAGGTATCGTGAAAGTACAATCGGATATCACCAGACCTTTGAATCTCCATACGGGCAAAAAAAGCTGATTTATGCGGATTGGGCAGCCAGCGGCCGTCTGTATGGACCCATCGAGTCGAAAATAGCAAATGAATTAGGCCCTTTCGTGGCGAACACGCATACGGAGTCTAATTTGACAGGAACTCTGATGACCCAAGCCTATGAAGAAGCGAAACAAATCATTAAAAGCCACGTTCATGCCAATGAACATGATATCATCCTGTTCGCCGGGTCCGGTATGACAGGTGCAGTGAATAAGCTTCAGCGACTGTTAGGATTGAAAATACATGAAAAACTAAAGCCTCTCTACCCCATCGCCGAAAAAGAACGCCCCGTTATTTTCGTTACACACATGGAGCATCATTCCAATCATATTTCCTGGGCAGAAACCATTGGCGACGTTGTGTGTCTTCCTCCAGGTCCCGGCGGAATGGTCGATCTAACTCATCTCGAACGACTGCTGCTTCAATTCCGGCATCGCCCTATCAAAATCGGCGCCTTTACCGCTTGCTCCAATGTTACAGGGTTCGAAGTACCGATTTACCAGCTAGCCCGCAAAATGCACGAACATGGCGGCGTTTGTTTCGTTGATTTTTCGGCAAGCGCACCTTATACCGAGATCAACATGCACCGCACAGATCCCCTTGAGAAACTGGACGGGATTGTATTTTCACCCCACAAATTTCTTGGGGGTCCCGGTACAAGCGGCGTTTTAATTATGGATTCGAGGCTGTTCCTCCATTGTGCTCCAGATCAGCCCGGAGGAGGCACAGTTAACTGGACCAATCCTTGGGGTGGATACGAGTATAAAGATAATGCTGAAGCCCGTGAGGATGGAGGGACGCCTGCCTTTCTACAGGCCGTTCGAACCGCGCTCTGCATTCGGCTAAAAGAACAGATGGGACAGAAGCGTCTGTTGGAGCGCAAAAAGGAACTGACATCATTATTACTAAAGAGCTTGAGTACCATACCAGGGCTACACATCTTAGGAGGAAGCAGCCAAGAACGAATGGGAATCGTTTCTTTCGTTGTCGGCCATATTCACTATAACCTGATTGTAAAACTATTGAATGATCGGTTTGGCATTCAAGTCAGGGGCGGTTGCTCTTGTGCAGGCCCCTACGGACATTATTTGCTGGGCATCGACCCACAAACATCTAAACACATGACAGACCTGATCCATGCGGGAGACTTATCTCGAAAACCGGGCTGGGTGCGTCTGTCGCTCCATCCCATGATGACGAATCAGGAAGTCTCCTATATCGCCTCTTCCATACGGGCAATCGTGGAAAACATCATGACCTGGCAAAAAGATTATATCTATCAACCAGATACGAATGAATGGCAATCTATGAATGAACATCACAAAATAGACATCAGCAAATGGTTCAATTTTAGCGATTAAGAGACTCCTGTCCGTTCCCTTCCTTCAAAACTCTCATAGAATATTCTGTAGGATTAATATATGAGGAAAGAAGTGACGACAATGGGTCTCAATTTTCGCAACAGTACTAATGCGGCTATCTTTGTAGTCTTTGCCTACCCGGACTTCAGCTGTACTCCTGTTAACTACTCTAAAGCAGGCTGGTACCGTGTTAACCCCGGACAGACTGTTCAGTTGTGGAGCGGCTTCGCAGGAGGGAATACGTTCTTTTATTACGCTGAAGATGATTTTGGACGCGAATGGCGGGGTTCATATTTCACTCAAGTTCCTGAGAATGCCTTCAATTGGTGCTGGGATACAGGCTGTACCACTTGTAGAAGCGTGGGACTGCGGAGAATCGCAGTTAGCCCGTTCGTCTTCGACTATACTATCAACTTTGTAACGAGCAGCAGTCAAAGAAAACCTGCATCTTCCACACTCCGCATGACATTGCCTTCCAAAGCAACCCAAGAGAAACCTATCTTGCGCAGAGTTCCTGCTAAACCTAAGAGACTAAAACAAGGTAAAACCCTATTGCAAAAACGCATCACGCATAAAAAACGGACAAAATAAAAAACGATCTACCAGCTCACATATAGTTTTTTAGAACCCAAAAAAGGAGCGACCTCCCCCCCATGGCCTGCTCCTTTCTCTTTTATCTATGAGGTAACCCGCTTATTTACTCTCGGATTCCCACTTGGATATCTCTTCACGCACCCGTGGTGCTACCTCTGTTCCCAATAGCTCAATAGCTCTCATGACATCATCATGCGGCATCGTCCCGACGGGCACGTGGAGCAGAAAACGTGTAATGCCTACCTGTTTACGCAGATGGATGATTTTCTTGGCAACCGTGTCGGAATCGCCTACATACAACGCTCCTTCAAAGCTGCGTGCGGCATCGAAGCTGGAGCGAGTGTAAGGACCCCAACCCCGTTCACGCCCAAGCACATTCATGCTCTGCTGGGTAGAAGGGAAGAACTTATCCGCTGCCAGCTCAGTCGTCTCTGCGATAAAACCATGTGAGTGTGATGCAACCGGAAGCAGCGATGCATCATGACCGGCATGCCTAGCGGCTTTTTTATACAGTTCCACCAACGGGGCAAACTGTACAGGACTACCCCCAATAATCGCCAGAACCAACGGCAATCCGAGCAAGCCTGCACGAACCACAGATTCCTGATTGCCCCCACTCCCAATCCATACGGGCAACGGATTTTGAACTGGACGCGGGTACACACCCAAATTGTTGATTGCCGGCCGATGTCCGCCTTTCCAGGTAACTTTCTCGGACTCCCGTATTTTCAATAATAGCTCCAGCTTTTCATCGAATAATTCATCGTAGTTATCCAAATCATACCCAAATAACGGGAACGATTCGATAAAAGAACCCCGGCCTGCCATAATCTCAGCTCGTCCATTCGAAATGCCGTCCAGTGTAGCAAAATCCTGAAACACACGTACGGGATCATCCGATGAAAGCACCGTAACTGCACTGGTTAACCGAATTCGTTGGGTCTGCGCAGCAGCAGCAGCGAGGATAACGGCCGGAGCAGATGCTGCATAATCTTTACGATGATGCTCCCCCACGCCGTACACATCCAGCCCTACCTGATCTGCAAGCACAATCTCCTCGACAACTTCACGTATTCGTTGTGCATGACTGATGACCTCACCCGTTTGGGGATCCGGCGTTGTTTCTACAAACGTGCTTATCCCTATCTCCACTTGTTCTACCCCCTATTTTCATACGGCTGCCTTCGAAGCCAATCATTTTAAAAACCGATATCTTTATATTGAACCTTTTTTGCATCTTTTTCAAGCTCTCTTTTTCTAAGTCTGAAAACCAGCCAAGGGAAGTGTCTAGATTCGCCGCAGGAAAAGAAGTCTCTTTGTCGAATATTGTATGGAATAAAGAAGATTCCCATCCCACAACATGAATACAACAAGGAGGCACATACATTTATGGCTTTTGTCATTAACAATTTAAAGGATAACAGCAATGTTGCCATCACTGACCAATTAGGCGGATTTACGGTACTGGAATACATAACAGATTTGAGTTCCACCTCGGTGGAGGCTGCGAAAAACAATTACTATATGAGCAAAAGTAATATGCGCCGCAAACAACTCATGATCGAAATCAACAATAGCGAGATTATGATGAAGGCGGGAGCCATGCAATATACTGTGGGTAGCATGGAAATGACTACCGGTGTAAAAGGCGTTGGAGGCTTAATGCGAAACTTGGTGTCCGGTGCTGTAACCGGGACAGGTGCCATTAAACCACACTATAAAGGCACGGGTACCATCATGCTGGAGCCTACCTACCAATATATTTGGCTTATTGATGTGGACAATGATGATATTGCCATCGAAGACGGCTTGTTTTTGGCTTGTGACACGACGCTGGACATATCCGTCGTTGCACGTAGTAATCTTTCCTCTGCCGCACTGGGTGGAGAAGGGTTATTTAATTTAAGCGCCCGCGGAAAAGGAGTTCTGGCACTTCAAGCGCCAATCCCTTCCGAGGAAGCGGTCGTTATAGAATTGCAAAATGATGTGCTGAAGGTGGATGGTAACTTTGCCCTCATGTGGTCCAATACCTTACAGTTCACCGTCGAAAAATCTGGAAAAACCAAAATGGGCTCGGCTGCTTCCGGCGAAGGGCTGGTAAATGTGTACAGGGGAACAGGAACCGTATGGTTAGCGCCCTTATAAACAAAAAAAGGAGAAGCACCGGCTTCTCCTTTCTTACATTTTAATTCTTTTTTACAAACTCCGATTTGAGCTTCATTGCTCCAAAACCATCAATTTTGCAGTCAATATCGTGATCGCCATCCACCAGACGGATATTTTTTACTTTGGTGCCGATTTTCAAGACGGATGAGCTTCCCTTCACTTTAAGGTCTTTAATGACCGTTACAGAGTCACCATCCTTCAGAATATTGCCATTCGCATCTTTGACGACTTTTACGTCTTCACTGCTTTCAGATTCTGACTCGGCAGACCACTCATGGGCGCATTCCGGGCAAATGAACAGACTGCGGTCCTCATAAGTGTACTCTGAATTACATTCAGGACAATTTGGTAAATTAGACATGGTATTATGTACTCCATTCATTTTTATTTCTATTCCAAGCCTACCTTGGAGTTCCCTACAAGTATATTGGATAATCAGTCGCGGTTCCACTTATGAATGTAACTAAAACGGATGCTGACCTCTCTAGGTAGCATCCGTTTTAATCATAAGCAGTATCATATGTTGAAATTGTACTCTACGGCACGTTTGTTATGCTTTTGTTTGCTTTATCAGTTCACTAATTCCCTGGCTAAGCGGCGTAAGGGGGCGTTGCAACAGCTTCTCGAAATCGTTGCTTACGACATCCAGAGCTCCTTCGCGAATCGCTTGTTGAATACCGACAACAATAGGGATTGCACCTTCCGGGACTCCCGCACCGAGCATAACCTCGGCATACGTAGCATCATCCACCTGCTGCACAGGAACGTCTTTGCCCAGAACCTCAGCAAGTACTGCTGCAAACTCTTCTTGGGTAATCGGCTTACCGGAGAGCTCGTATATTGTATTCTCATGCCCTTCGCCAGACAAAACGGTTGCAGCTGCTTGCGCATAATCTGCGCGGGTAGCCCAACCTACTTTACCGGACCCTGCCGAGGTTAGCCAAGGAGCCCCCGCGAGTACGGATTGGATCGTGCCTGCTTCATTTTCCAGATACCAATTATTACGCAAGAAGGAGTAAGGAATACCTGACTCGCGAATGAACTCCTCCGTGATGCGATGTACGGGGGCAAGGAATAGAGTGCTGTCAGCGGCATTGGCAGCGCTAGTATAGGTGATGAAGCCTACTCCAGCACGTACAGCAGCATCAACAGCCGCTTTATGCTGACGGATTCTAGTATCATTATCCCCGTCTGCGGATATAATCAGCAATCGGTCTACTCCAGCAAACGCCTGATCCAGCGTCTCCGGTTTATCAAAGTCGCCATGACGAACGTCAACGCCACGAGACCTTAAGTTCTCTGCTTTTTCTGGATTTCTTACGCTAACAATAAGATCGTTTGCGGAGACAAATGTAAGCAACGTATCTGCCACGATGGAACCCAGTTGCCCCGTTGCTCCTGTTAATGCGATTTTCATATGAAATCCTCCATTCAGATTTTTGTTTACTTTTATATAGTAACTAAAAATATAACACATGTCTAATCTAGAGTCTAAAGGTCTGCTTTTCGGGTAAGAGTGGGTAACCCAAACTTTCCCCAGAGAAAGGAACCTGTATATGAAGAAAGCTATGATCATTGTAAATCCCTCTTCCGGCAAAGAGGAATCCCTCCAACATGTCAGCAGCGTAGAAGAAATTCTACGTGATCAAGGATACGTTGTTACGGTTAAAGAGACGGCAAAGGAACTGGACGCCACCCGTTTTTGCGTTAATGCGTGTGAGGAAGCTTGTGACCTAGTCGTTTCCATCGGTGGGGATGGCACACTTCACGAAACCATCAACGGCTTCATGGATCAAGACCACCGTCCAAGACTGGGTGTCATCCCCCTTGGGACAGTCAATGATTTTGCCCGTGCCTTACACATTCCGCTAAGTCCTGAGCTGGCAATCCGTACACTGACTTCTACCCGCGTGAAAAACGTAGATATGGGCCTCTTAAACGGCCGAATGTTTGCCAATGTGGTTGCCACAGGTTCGCTTGCTGAATCGCTATCAGCTGTATCATCAGACGATAAATCCATGTTTGGCACGTTTGCCTACTTCAAAGAAGGCATGAAAGAGCTTATCAGCCATCCTGCCCACTCACTTATCATCCACTATGATGACAAAACCTGGGAAGGCAAATCCCCACTCTTTTTGGCTACGTTAACCAATTCAGTTGGCGGATTCGAGAAACTGGCTCCCGATGCAGCTGTTGACGATGGTCTACTTCACTGCTTTATTTTCAAAAACCTCAATATATTGAACACCGTGACGGCCAGCATATCCTTATTTTTAGGCAACCTGAAGGATCATAGTGATATCGTTTACTTTACCGCAAAGCATGTAAGTGTCAGCTCCGCAGAACCGGTCAGTACGAATGTAGACGGTGAGGAAGGGCCGTCTTTGCCTATCGAGCTTGGTATTTTACCGCGTCATATCGAGGTAATTGTGCCGGAAGACGTTTAAGTAATGCGGTGCTGGTCCTCAAGCTTGAGGATCATACTCGCTCAATTTCCCCTCGTAGATCAAATGGAATCGATCACTTTGACGAAAATCATCTGGCGTAACAAGAGCGGGCAGTTTGTTCCATATTTTTATGCCGGATCGCTGTAAAATTTCCGCGACGAATTGGGAACAAAAATAGGAATTGCTGAACTCGACTGGCTCTTTGAGTGCAATACCAATCAAACCCAGTAAGTTATACATATATTTTTGACGACTTCGGATAAATACATGTAAAACTCGCTTCATTTTTTCAACTTCACGGTCGGTTACTTGAAGCTCGTAGATAACACATGTTGTATTCGGAAATCTGCTGTATGTACCTGTCTTAATATCTTCTTTCACGAAACCACCATCCAGAGGGTTATTAGGGGTCTTTCTCCCGAAGCTGTATAACTCCGAAAGTTCCCGGTTGAAGGAAATGGAGGCGTGATTGTATGGCGCTCTCGTATAGCTTTTAATGACTCTCGTAAGAAACGTTCCCGTATTCGTAAGCAAGATAAAGACGGATTGATCTGCTACCATTTACGAAATTTCCCCTTATCAAGTTTGAATTATTCCTTCATAATAACATAGAGCCCTAATGGAACCCTATTTCGCGATAAGTTGGTGAGTGGTAATGGATAGTTCGCTATTAACGTTAATCCTTATTTTTACAGCCTTATTGGTCATCCATCTGATTTACATAGTAGTAGTCAAAACACAGCCAGACAAAGACTATGCAGCTATTGGGCTTCGCATCAAGACATGGTGGGGCATGTTCTTTATCTTTTGCTTGGCAACTCTTTTCAATCCGATCGTTTCACTGCTTTCCTTGATGGCACTCACCTTTTTTGCGCTAAAAGAATACTTTTCCATGATTAGATCTAGAAAAGCTGATCGCAGATTGTTTCTATGGGCATACTTGGCGATTCCCGTACAATTTTATTGGATTTATATCGGGTGGTACGGAATGTTTATTGTCTTTATCCCTATCTATGTATTCTTGCTGCTACCGCTTCCGCGATTGATCAACAAAGGAACGGTTGGTTTTTTGCGCAGTGTCAGCTCGACCCAATGGGGACTCATGCTGATGGTTTTCGGGTTGAGTCATCTGGCCTATTTTCAGTTTGCTACGCCGCAATACGGAGCGAAACTTGTACTTTTTCTAGTGGTACTGACGCAGCTCAATGATGTCGTACACTATCTAGCATCACTCTATTTCGGAAAGCGGAAAATCGTCCCGACATCCAATCCCAATATAACTTGGGAAGGCTTTGCATTCGCTTTTCCCGCAACTATAGCGGCCTCCTATCTCATCTATCCCTACCTGACGCCGTTTGACCTGAAATTTGGAATTATTTTCGGCATGCTAATCAGCTTGAGCGGTTTCTTCGGCAGCTTAACGGTTTCCGTGCTGAAGCGGGATTTATTAATCGGCGATGATGATAAGTTCGATGCTTTGAAAAAAAGCTACTTAAGCCGGGTGGATAGCTTGACCTACACCTCGCCCGTCTTTTTCCACGTAATCCGTTATTTTTTTGACTTTATGTAGGATCAACTGTATTTTTCTTGGAATCTCTCTACTCTGTTTTCCTTCATCACTCCACGATACTCTGCTTGCTTCTCACGTTTTCACTTTAGTTAGTCGGGGTAAGTACACTATATCGGAAAAGTCCTTATCCCTTAAAAACAATCTTGAGGAGGCATTAGAAATGGCAGAGCACAATCATGTTGTAAATAAGGAAGGCGAATTGGCATTGAACAAAGTAGATAACGCTTTAAATCGGATAGACGACAGCAAAAAGGATGACATTCTGAGCAACTTTGATTCATTCAAAAGTTATTTGAGCGACAAGATTGAAATGGCTCAAAATATTGGTCTGAATGAGGAATTGATCGCAAAAGCAGCTGAGAAGATAGCTGGATATCTGGCAGCCAAAGAAGAACCTCGAAACAGCGAGGAGAAGCTCCTTCAGGAGCTGTGGAAAGCGGGGGACAAAGAGCAGCAGCATGCGCTTGCCCATATGCTAGTACGCATGGCACAATCCTCGTAAGAATACATGCTTTAGAAAAAAGAGGCTCCCGGCTGAAACTTCGGGAGTCTCTCTTCTTTAATTCAAGTTCTTATCGCATTGAATTAATGCACCTGATCCAGCAATTGATATGCTTCTTCCTTCGTTTTAACCGCCATGAGCGCTTCTCTAAAATGATCGTCCATCAGCTTACGCGACAACATTTGCAGCACTTTCAGATGCGCATTTTCCTTGCTGTTGCGCGGTACGGCAATCATGAAGATCAGTTTTGCTTCACTTCCGTCTGCACTATTCCAGTCAACACCGCCCTGCTTGATGCCGAAGACCACGCTTGGCTTCAGGACCGCTTCCGATTTGCCATGAGGAATGGCAATATTCATTCCAATGCCTGTGGAGCCTTCTTCCTCTCTGGCTAATATCGCCTGTTTGAAATCACTGGCAGAGCTTACGGCTCCAGTTCGCTCAAGTGCTCCGATCATTTCATCAACCACAGCATCTCGTGTCGTTCCTTCCAGATCCAAATTAATCAGATCCATCGTTACAATATCCGTCAGTTTCTCAATGTGAATGGCTTGTGGAGAAACGGCTGGCCCATTATTTGTAACAGTTGTTGAAGCAGATGACTCCGTAGCGTCCGTTGTAGTAATCGCAGATTGTCCAGCTTCCCCAGTAGCATCCGGAGTTACAGTTGCTGCAATATCTTTTTTCAGCAAGCTCACTAAGACAACCGATACGGCTGCGCCGACAATAACGGCGATAAAGAACATAAGCACATGGTCTACTGCACCAAGTACAGCTACAATCGGTCCACCGTGAGCTACCTTGTCACCTACATTCCCCAACATCGCAATGACTGAACCGACCATGGATCCTACCATGATACTAGGAATAACACGTAGTGGATCTTGCGCCGCGAATGGAATTGCACCTTCGGTAATACCGAACAACCCCATTGTGAATGTTGCCTTCCCAGCCTCGCGTTCCGCAGGTGCAAATTTACGTTTGTTGATCATCGCTGCAAGTCCCATCCCAATCGGCGGAATACAAATCGCAACGGCGATTGGCCCCATAATTTCATAATTCCCTTCGCCGATCATGGCCGAACCGAATAAGAAAGCAACTTTGTTCACAGGGCCGCCCATATCAAAGGAGATCATCGCACCTAGAATCAATGCCAGTAGAATTGAACTTGTACCTTGCATACCTGCAAGCCAACCTGTCAAAGCTTCAAACAATTGTGCGACTGGAGCACCAATCACAAAGACAAAGATTAATCCAACAATTAAAGATGCCAATACAGGGATAATAATTATAGGCATGATCGGCTGTAATGCTCGGCCAACCTTGATTTTTCGAATCCCAAGTGCAACATAACCCGCCAGGAAACCAGCGATAATGCCGCCGATAAATCCAGCCCCCGCCTCACTTCCATAAAAGCTGCCGTTCGCAGCAATGAATCCGCCAACCATACCCGGTGCAAGCCCCGGTCTATCTGCAATACTCATCGCGATAAATCCGGCGAGGATCGGTATCATAAAGGTAAACGAAGCCGAACCGATATCCTGAACCGTCTTCCAGAATGAACCGTCCGGTATAACCAGACCGCCTGGTGTCTTCTCACCGCCAATCGTCAACGCAATGGCAATGAGCAATCCCCCAATGACGATGAAGGGTACCATATAGGATACACCGTTCATCAAGTGGCGGTAGATGGGATTTTGTTTCGGTTTGTTCTCCTGTGAGCTACCTTCGGCAGAACGTGACTCTGCTTGGTACACAGGTACATTACCCTTCATCACCTGCTGGATCAATTCTTCTGGACGGCGAATGCCATCCTGTACGCCAACGACCAGCAGTTTCTTACCGACGAAGCGGTCTTTAACCACCGTTTTATCCGCTGCAATAATAATGCCATCTGCCTCACGGATCTCCTGCTCGGTCAGTTGATTTTCGACTCCAATGGAGCCTTGTGTCTCGACCTTCATCTCGATGCCCAGCTTTGCTGCTGCCTTTTGCAGATTCTCAGCTGCCATATACGTATGTGCAATTCCGTTAGGACATGAGGTAATCGCCAATATCTTCATAGTCTATTCCCCTTCTCTCTGTTGTTTCCGCTTACATTGATAGTATAAACGCCTATCTTGCTGTTATCGGACGAACTTTTTACCGGAACTTTCGGAAAAAAGGAATTATACCGGCAAAAAACAGGACTTATCTATAAGTCCTGTTCCAGAGCACAGCTTTTTAGTTTATCCCTTCATTCTCCCTAATAATCTCATCGCATCAGTCTCCTTAGATAAGGCATGAACCAAAGCAGGCTGCTCACTGATCAGGGACAATTCCTTAAATAACTGGCGCATCTCTTCCCGCCCATCCTGTTTGACCGCAAGCAAGAACACAAGCTCTACTTTCTCGGTTCCCCAGGTAAGCGGTTGCTTCAAGGTAGCGATTACAATGGAGGACTGCCTTATCCACTCAGAACCGCCATGCGGGATGGCTATGCCTCCCCCAATCGTCGTGGCCGACATTTTTTCTCGCGCCAGTACGCTGTCCACATAACCGGGCTCCACATATCCTTTGTCCTCCAGTATTTGCGCCAGCTTGGAGATCAATTGTTCCGGATGCTGCACTTCCTGCTGGGGAAAGACCAAAAAAGGTGTTGTATATTTAAAAAATACCGATTCTTCTGCTGCCCTATGTTCCGGCTCATCCAGTCGTCGGATCACTTGCTCCAGTCGACGTTCGTCCTTGACATCCAGCAAGGGAGAGACGAGAATGTGCGGAATGTTCATCTCTGGGAGATCTACAGTGGTAATGACGAGATCCACCTCCTGGGCTGCCAGATAGTCCTGGACTTCTGCTTTGGAAAGGGTTGTCTCCACATATACAGCCGGAAATTTACGTTCCACCTTGGTGCGTAGCAGTTGGGACATACCGATGCCCATGTGACACACGATGATGGCTCTCTGGGGATGACTCTCTTTCTGGTGCAATCGCTCCACAGAAGCCTGAAAATGCAGCGTTAAATACGCCGCCTCCTCCTCGGGGAAGGATAGCCGGGTCCATTTTCCCACCTCCTCCAGTGTAATAATAACTCGGTCGAACATGTAGGGGTACATCTTCTTGATCTCGGCCAGCATAGGATTGGACACGGTCAATCCATATTGAAGACGGTTCAGGGTCGTATATAAATGGACATTCAACCCTTTCAGTAACATCTTGTCTTTAGAAAAGGCAATCATATTCAGCTCGGACATCCGCCGGACTAACTGCTCAATCAACTCAGGCAAAAGCGGGTGGCTATCTGCCAGCTCACCTTGTTTTCCTGTTCTTCCCTCCTGCTGGTAACGGAACTTCCCGCTAAGCAGGTGCAGAGTTAAATACGCCGTCTCTTCCTTGGAAAAAGGCACAGCAAACAACTTTTGCAACTGCTGCAAAAAAGACGTAGCCCATGTAAATTCGCGTCTCTCCTGCAAAAAGGCAATGTCCTGCTTGGAGAGCGAAATGGGTTGCCCCATCTTGGTTCGTTTGACCATTAAGAGGATATGCAGCATTAGAGCTTCGAAAGCTTCGTCAGTAAAGCTGAGCTCATGGCGTTTTTGAAATGCTTTTAATTCATGATTTATGGTTGTAATCTCGTGCGATTCAAACTGTTTGCGCATCATCTGTCCTGTTAACTCAGGACTGTCAATCAGCTGGTTCATCCGCGCCAAAGCGATGCGCTTATTTTTCTCAGAGCCTTGAATGGTCAATCCAACGCGCTGCTTGGTAATCAAAGCCAGATCAAAGCTGTGCAGCCAGCCATCGATCTTCTCCATATCTCTACGAATCACCGTCTTGTTCACATAATACTGTGAAGCTAGATCCTGGATGGTCACAGGCTTGGCATTCATCAAGAGCCGATAGGCGAGATGCAGCACCCTTTCCTCATCCGACTCATGTTGGGCTGTACTCTCGTCCGCATACAGTCGATGGAACAATTCATTCTGATCCGCTTCACCCATCTCCAGATAAATGCCGCGTCCCGGCCTTCTCACCAGATTGGCATCAGAATGCTTGACGATATAATCTTCAATTACTTTCAGATCGTTGCGGATCGTCTTTTCAGAGCAGTCGGTCAGATCCGCCAGATCCTGCGCCAACCACAACCGGTCCGGTTCAGTTAGCAACATGCGTAAAATTTCCATTTGCCTTTTATTCATTCCATTCTCCCATCTTCCAAAATAAAGAATGTCCAGGGCATTTCGAGCTATATTTTTGCTGGTTTTGTGTTGACTTTAAGTATACTCCAAGTAGTACATTTAAAGCATGGTGGCCGCCAAATTCAAGAATAATGAAAAGAGGAATCGCTCATGACTATTGGGAAAACAGCCCTTATTACTGGGGCCAACAAAGGCATCGGGTATGAAACAGCCAGACAATTGGGGGGGATGGGTCTTACAATCCTGATTGGCTCACGGAATGAGCAGAACGGCCGGGAAGCGGTGGCTAAGTTGGCTAATGAGGGAGTAGAAGCCCGATTGATTTTGTTAGACGTGACGAATCAAAGTACGATTGATTCCGCAGTCCAACAGATCAAACAAGAATTCGGTTCCCTTGATGTACTCATCAACAATGCCGGCGTATCTCGGGGAGGAGCCACTCCTCCAAGTCAGTTCTCTTTGGACGATTTAAGAGAAACGTATGAAACAAACTTATTCGGTTTGGTCGCCGTGACGCAAGCCATGCTACCTTTATTGCAAGAATCCCCATGCGGTAGAATCGTTAACTTGTCGAGTGGCCTTGGTTCTTTAACCTTTAATAGCGATCCTGAGCATAAGCATGCCCATTTTAATTTGCTTGCTTACAATAGCAGTAAAGCAGCGGTTAATATGTTCACCGTCACCCTTGCCAAAGAATTCAAAGACTCACCTCTCAAAATCAATTCGGCTGACCCTGGGTTTACCGCCACCGACTTAAATGGCTTTACAGGAACGGGTTCGGTACAGCAAGCCGCTGCTGTCGTTGTTCGTTTAGCCACTTTAAATGATGGAGGGCCGACAGGAGGATTTTTCGACGCCAACGGAGAAGTACCTTGGTAACTGCTACTAAGGAGCTGAATACTTTGCAAGAAATTCCGGAGACGATAACCTCTATTAGCCAAGCCGCAGAACTAACAGGTTTAACAGAAGATACCATACGCTATTATGAGCGAATTGGCTTGCTGCCTTATGCGGAACGAAAGCCTAACGGCCACAGGTTCTACAGTAGAGATCAGATTCTCGGAATTATCTTTTTAACCCGATTAAAAGCCACTGGGATGATCCTAGAGGAAATGAAGCATTATCGAGAACTTTCGGAGCAAGGTAACATTACCCTTCCTGACAGGTACTCCTTACTTGAAAAACATAATCAGAAGATTCAACAAGAAATTTCCAGACTGATGGAAACCCAAAAAATTATTGAATATAAGCTCAACCATTATCGTGACCTCTCTACCAATCCTGATCTTAGCGATAAGAATTGCAACCCTACAACACACAGCACCAATCCCCTTTTTTAAGGGGTTTTTTTATTTTCAGCGGGAGATTGATGGAGCACCCTTAATTCCCTATAATCCAAATATAGCATGAATTTCTAGGGGGGAATAACGATAATCACCTATATGAGATGCAACGACGTCAGCATGGAACACATTTTCCAAGCATTTTCGCTTGGGTTCTCGGATTATTCCATTCGCCTGACCACGGATCAGGACGATTTCGCAGCACGTTTTTTTGGTCCAGAGGGTAATACACGGAATCACTCTTTCCTTGCCATGGATGAGGATCAACCGATCGGCTTAATTCTCGGCGGTGTCCGGCAGTTCGACGGGTACAAGACCATGCGTTGCGGCACGCTATGCATCGCTCCGGCTTACCGCGGTCAGGGGATTAGCAACAAGTTGCTGGAATTACATAAACAAACAGCCATCTCCGCGGGTTGCCAGCAGCTATGGCTCGAAGTCATCAAGGATAATCATCGGGCCGTCAAATTATATGAAAAGCAAGGCTATCAGCCACGCTATACGCTGAAATACTACAACGGCACTCTGCCCTCCGCCCCACCCGCTGCCCTCTCATCTTCGTATATTTTTAAGGAAGTTACATTTGATGACATCGCAGCTTTTCGAAAGACCCTTATCGACTGCCACATCCATTGGCAAAGTGACACACCTTATTACGCCACCAGTAGACAGGAAGCTTTTCTCGGCATCTACGAAGTAAATCAAACGTGCCTCGGCATGGTGAGCATGAGTGCTAAGGGTAAAATCAACTTTCTTTGGGTCGATCCTAAGCATCGCAACCAAGGATTAGGATGCGCCCTCCTTCATAGAGCAGCAGAGATCCAAAAGATTGAGAAGGTGTACATCTGTCTGTCCGACAATGACTCTCTTGAAGGCTTTATCCAAAAAATAGATCTCTCGAAAGACTCCATTGAGCAATATGAAATGGGTATGCTGCTGAAGGTCGATCATGTTGTACAATGATCAACCTTCTTCCTATCCATGCTCCCCTGCTTGATTCACCTAATCTATCATTTCTGAGAACGATTGATATACTCTGATTTGACCAATGCGCACATGTAAAGATCATCATATTTCCCTAACGTAAATTCATATTGGGAGAGGAGCCCTTCTTGCCGAAAGCCTGCTTTTTCAAGCAACCGCAAGGATTGGGCATTCTCTGGCTCTACTAGCGCCTGAATACGGTTCAACGAGAGAAAGGGATATTTATAATAATTTCTTTGTTTATAGAATGTTTTCCTAAACATGGATTATAAAATGACCGTTAATATAAGGAGTGTGTTTTTAATTATTAAGAAGAGGTGTATTTTTTGGACGAACAGCACATATCACACAATCCGCAGGAAACTTCAAGACAGACGTACATTCAGCATGGTCAAAATTATGGGGTAGATCCAAACAGGATGGCGGCGTTATCAAAAACATACGGGAATTCTACTCTGTTTAGACGGTGGGGAGCAACGGTTTTTGATTGCATATTTTTTGTAATCGGGTATATTTGTTTTTTTATTTCTGTCATTCAAATAACGGACAGATGGTTTTTGCCTTTAGCGATTGCAACCCGTTGTATTCTGCTTATTGCTTTCTTCAGCTATTATTTACTTTTGGAAGGTTACACAGGCTATACGCTGGGTAAGTTCGTTTTTCGTATTCAGGTGGTTAACGGGGAAGGAAAGCCTCCTGGTTTTCTTAAATCACTCATTCGTACGCTGCTCAGGCTAATCGACACCAATCCATTGCTAATGGGTGGGATACCTGCTGGTATCAGTGTGTTAGTAACTGCATCAAGACAACGAATTGGAGATTTAGCTGCAGGTACATATGTTGTAAAGGTACGGGATTTAGAGCCGATTAGCAAAAAGACAATGAAACGTTCGCTCTTTATATTTTTTACCGCAATGGTGATCTTGGGAGCCTCGTTTGTAAATGCTATTTTTATACTTGCAGACAGTTACGTACCTCCTGAAGTTCCAGTGAGCAAGAAAGAGCAAAGCTATGTAAGTAAAGATGGACGATTTCAAATCACGGCCCCGCTGGACTGGTCAACAGACCCGGACCGTGAAGGAAAGGCAGAGATTGCAATATTTAATCCGTACATCCAAAAGTCCGTTGTGGTACTATCCCACTCAAAAAAGCAATTGGGCAATATAACTCTCCAACAGTATGGTAAGAAAGCTGAAAATAACTTAACCAAAGAGTGGAACCTGTCCAGTGTAGGAGCTGTCTCTAACACAACCATTTATGGATATCCTGCCCTTGAGTTCGTGATTAAAGGCAAGAAAGATGTGGACAAATATGTTACCCATGTAGCGATTATTGAGACCGAAAGTAATTACTACCAGGTGCTTGGATATGCACCAGCGTCTAAAGATGCCCGTTTAAAGAAAGAACTACACGACATAACCTATAGCTTCCGCGAGGTTCGTCATTAGACAGCGTGGCTGGCAATAAAAAGGATAGACACAAAAAGCAGGTGCTCCTATGAGCCCTGTTTTTTTGCGTACAACTATACTCTTCCTTAGATTACACTCAATACAAAAATATATAACATCGTCTAATGGATTATCATAATACGCTGCAATTTCACATCTATGATAAAATTGACTGACATGTTCGGTAATCCGCCTTATCATATTGTTCAGATGCACAATGAATTGAAAACCCTTTCATTAAGGTGGTACATTAAAATACGCTATATCACTATAGATAAAGGAGGAATCCGGATTTTGTTTCAGCTCTCCGAAAAACAAGCCCAAGACATCGTAGACAAAATGATGAAGGATATTCCATACAATATCAATATTATGAATGAACGAGGCATCATCATTGGCAGCGGCGAGAGTGAACGAATCGGAACCATTCACCAAGGAGCTGTTCAGGCGCTCGAAACTGGGAAAATGGTTGAAGTGTGGCAGGACGGCCACTATGAGAAAAAAGGAACCAATGAACCGATTGTCATTCATCATGAGTTAGTTGGTGTCATTGGTATTTCAGGCAATCCCGATGAAGTGCGTCCTTTTTGCAATATTGTTAAAACTACAGTGTCTCTCCTGATTGAACAGCGGATCTCATTGGAGCATCTGGCCCATGAAGCCAATCGCAAAAAATCTGTGCTGGAAATGTTGTTAAATCATCAGGGAGCCTACACGCAAAAAATAAAAAAAGAAGCAGCTCAATATCACATTGATTTGCTTCTAAAAACTTCGGCTGTATATGTAAAGTATCTGCCTGCTGATCTAGCTCATTTAGCCGAGTTGTCCAATATATTCATGCAGCATCCGTCCTTTCGTATGGAGGAAGACTGCTATCTCATCCTGATACAAAATCAGGAGCCGACAGACAAACTGCTAGAGCCACTTGTACGCAGCCATCCCGATGTGCTGATTACGGTCAGCAGACAGGAGCACAACATTGCGGATGTTTATATGCAAGCCAAGTCAGCTATGAATGTTTTACTGGCTTTGCGCCCGCCTGTGCAAAAAATTTCTTTTGCGGAAGTCGAGTTTCTGGTCAAATTGAGTCAAACGAACCTGACGAACACGATCTATCTGGTTAGCAAGCTGGAAGATACTGTGGATTTGCTGGATACGCTGCGAAGCTTTATTAACCATAACGGCAGTGTCTCCTTTACCGCAGATGAATTAAATATTCACCGAAATACGCTGCAATACCGCCTGAAGCGCATCCATACCTTAACCGGTAAAGATCCCCGGAACCTCCTTCAGCTTTTTGAGCTTACGCATGGCTTATTGGCACTGTATCAATGAACTGCTGTTTCACGCCAGACCATGCACCAGTAATATCATATTTCCGCTCGCCGTCACTCCCCAATTTCTCAGCCAATCCAGCTTTGGCTAAGTTCGGGATTACAGGCGAGCGCTCGTATTATATCGTATTTGTATGATGCCGTTTTATGTTTATAACCCTCTTCTCCATCTGTTCATTTCTCGCTGAACTGAAGTACTCTTGCGATATTCTCGCACGTACGCTCTACGTTTTGCGGCCCTTCGGCCAGCAGCTTACCGAGCTCCGAGGCTCCCGGCACGATGCCAAACACCGCATCGATCCCTTCCTTGTACAACGTGTCGATCCCGTCCCCAATATAACCTGCGACCGCAATGACCTTTTTACCAGACTGTTTTGCCGCCTGAGCTACTCCATAAGGAGTTTTACCGAATTTGGTCTGAAAATCAATACCGCCTTCCCCCGTCAAAACGATATCGGCAGTGGCGAGCTTTTGTTTTAAACCGGTGTATTCAATCACAATTTCAATGCCTTTTTGCAGCGTCGCCTGAGTGAAAATCAATAAGCCCGCGCCCAATCCACCTGCTGCGCCTGCGCCTGGGAAATCGCGCACATCCTTGCCCAGCTGCTGTTTCACCACATCGGCGTAATGAGCAAGATTGGCATCCAATTGCTGCACCATCTCCGGGGTTGCCCCTTTTTGTGGCCCGAATACTTGAGATGCCCCATGCTCTCCGCACAGCGGATTTGTCACATCACAGGCTACAATCAATTGTACCTGCTGCAAGCGGTCATCCAGTGATGAAATATCAACACTGGCCAGCTCGCCCAGACTACCGCCGCCGCGCGGAAGAGTATTGCCTGTTGCATCTAGAAATCTAGCGCCCAGCGCTTCCGCCATTCCTGTACCGCCATCATTCGTTGCGCTTCCACCAATGCCGATGATAATTTTTCGAATTCCCTGGTTCAGACATTCACGGATTAACTCCCCTGTGCCGTAGGTTGTTGTCTTTAACGGGTTTTTGTTATCCTTATTGACCAGATGGATTCCACTAGCAGATGCCATCTCGATTGCCGCCGTGGTGCCGTCTCCCAGCAAGCCGTATGCAGCAGTTACAGGTTCTCCAAGCGGTCCTGTCACCTCGATATAACGAATCTGCCCGCCTGTCGCATCCACCAGTGACTGCACCGTTCCTTCACCGCCGTCCGCCATCGGTACGTGGACATAATTCGCCGCCGGATAGACCTTGCGCAGTCCTTTCTCCATCGCGATACACACTTCTTTAGCCGTCATGCTTTCTTTAAAAGAATCTGGTGCCAGCACAAATGTTTTCTCTCTCATCTTCTCACCCCATCGTGAATATTAAAGTAAAAATCCATACATAATTGTCGCTACAATTGCCATCGTTCCACCCACAATAGCTTCGTAAGGAATCAATCCCATCCGTTGTTTAATGCTCATTTTCATGCTGTCTGCCGTGACGTGAAAATAGTTGCCCTGCGGCAAGGAATCAATGACTGTAGCTCCTGTATGCACCATCACAGCTGCAGCGAGTGGGGCTGTTCCCATGTTCAGAATAGCTTCCCCAAACGAGCCTGTTGCCAAAATAACGCCCGTCGAGGTGGACGCCGTAGCAGCTGCCATCAGAATACCTGCAAGCGGTGCCAAAAATGTACCGGAAACTCCCGAAGCTTCAATCAGGCCAACCACCTGAGCAGACAAGTTGGAGGCAGAGATCAGACCCGCAATCCCTCCTGCACCGATCAAAATCAGCACGGTCGCCGTCATTTTATTCAAACCGGAGGCCGAATACTTCAGGATATTGCGCCCTTGTCCCATGGCCAGCATACCCACAATCCCAGCGATCGGCAAAATGTACATTGCATCCACCTTGAAATTCGAAAGTGCTTCAATACCAGAGATGGAACCAATCGGGTTAATCATCAGCAAAATAACAGCTACCAGCGGGGCTACAATCGCCCGTCCCAACGCCGGGTATTTCGATGTATCGACATCACTGTCCATGATATCCTGGTCGGACACCTTCACACCTTTGGTTTTCAACAAAGATGCCACCAAAACAGTCATGATTAAACCGCATATCGCAGGAACCACACCCGCCAACATCACGTGGCTTAAATCCAGATTAAATCCGCGCGCCGCTGCAATCGCATTAGGATTGGGAGAGATGATGTTCCCCGCTTTTCCGCCTCCAGACAAAGCCAACAGGAGCGCCAACTTGGAAATCCCCATTTTGTTACCGACCGACAATGCAATAGGTGCCACAATCAACACGGCAACGGGAATAAATACACCTACCGCCGTAATAATCATCGTCGCCAAGGCTAGCGCGAGTATCGCTTTACTGCCGCCGAACTTCTTTACAATAGCCTGCGCAATCGTCTCCGCTGCCCCGGATTCCATCATTACACCTGCCAATACACCTGCGGCAAGCACACGAATGACCGTCCCCATCACACTTTGCGTACCGTTTATTAACACGCTGATCGTCTGCTCCAAATTGGCTCCGCCTAATAAGGCGCCTACAATAGCTCCCAAAAATAAAGCGTAAACCGGATTCAGCTTTCTTAATATCAGAATAATTGCAATAGCCAGCCCTGCCAGAGCTCCTATCCAACTGATCGTCAATCCTTCCATCTGTCTAACCCCCCGGGCAATTTTTGATTACGCTTTCATTATATCGATTGCCGCACGTTAAAAATATTGAAGAACAGACGAAATTGATTGTGCATTTGAACAAAAAATCCGAACTTCAATTGGAACCTTTACAAAACAAATTTAATGAATACGCTTGCAAATTTAAAATTTCAGATTATAATACCTGTATACAAGTATACTTGATTAATTGAGAAGGTGAAATGATGGTCGAATCAGAATTCCTATATCCCTCCAAATGGCTTTTAAAAGCCTCAGCTGGTGATCGCGTAACATCCGAGCTTAGAATGCGCATTATTTCTGGCGGGATTGAAAGCGGTACCATATTATCTGAAAATAAACTAGCTGCTGATTTCACTGTAAGTCGCTCACCCATTCGTGAAGCGTTAAAAATACTGGCATCCGAAAATATCATTCGATTAGAAAGAATGGGAGCCGTTGTTATTGGTTTATCAGAAAAAGAGATAGAAGAAATTTATGATGTCCGTCTGCTCATAGAATCCTTCGTATTTGAACGTCTTGTAAAGATGGACACTAATGATTTGGCGAAGGAACTTAGTAAAATTCTCGAAATGATGAAAGTCGCCGTCAAATATAATGATGCTGATGAGTTTTCATATCAAGATGTCTTGTTCCATGAAACGATTATTCGTGCTGTCAATCATTCACATATTCTGATGATCTGGAATAATTTAAAGCCTGTTATGGAAAGTCTCATTCTTTTGTCGATGCGTATGCGCTTCACTGAAAAGTATGAAGATTTTACACGGATTATAAACAATCACGAACTTTATATTGAAGCAATCAAAGTAAAAGATAGAGACCTCATGATCAAGTCTTTACATGAAAACTTTGATGATGTTCAAGGTAAAGTAGAAGACCTATGGATGTCACAACAAATGCTATCTAAAGGAGTCGTGCAACAAAATGACTAACTATATGTTGGGTGTAGATATCGGGACCACAAGTACAAAAGCCGTTCTATTTAGCGAAAAAGGTGAAGTCATCCAACAAGAGAATATTGGATACCCGCTTTATACACCGGACATAGCGACAGCTGAACAAAACCCAGAAGAGATATTTCAGGCTGTCCTACAGGCCATTTCGAATATCATGAAACATCACTCACAAAAAAAGCTATCGTTTGTTTCATTTAGCAGTGCCATGCATAGTGTCATTGCGATGGATGAAAATGACCGCCCACTGACGTCTTGTATCACTTGGGCAGATAATCGAAGTGAAGCATGGGCACATAAAATAAAAGATGAGCTGAATGGCCATGAAGTCTATAAACGAACAGGAACACCCATTCACCCCATGTCACCCTTAACAAAAATAGCTTGGATTGTGAATGACCTTCCTGAAACCGCTGTCAAGGTTAAAAAGTATATCGGAATTAAAGAATATATTTTCAAAAAGTTCTTTGATCAATATGTAGTGGATTATTCCCTAGCTTCTGCCATGGGCATGATGAATCTAGAAAAATTAGATTGGGATGAAGAAGTATTAAAAATTGCTGGTATAACCCCTTCTCAATTATCTGAGCTCGTGCCAACAACCAGGATATTTACCAACTGTGATTCAGATTTAGCAAAAAAGATGGGGATCGATCCACAAACATCGTTTGTCATTGGAGCTAGTGATGGAGTCCTTTCTAATTTAGGTGTAAATGCGATACGAAAAGGCGAAGTTGCCGTTACAATCGGGACAAGCGGAGCTATTCGAACCATTATAGACAAGCCTCAAACAGACGAAAAGGGAAGAATATTTTGTTATGCCTTAACAGAAAAGCACTGGGTTATTGGGGGGCCGGTGAACAATGGCGGGATGGTCCTTCGCTGGATCCGTGACGAACTTGCCTCATCAGAAGTAGAAACAGCGAAAAGGCTAGGAATTGATCCATATGATGTACTAACCAAGATTGCTGAACGTGTAAGACCAGGATCTGACGGATTGTTATTCCATCCATACCTCGCTGGTGAACGTGCGCCATTATGGAATCCAGACGTACGTGGCTCATTCTTCGGTTTAACGATGTCACATAAGAAAGAACATATGATTCGCGCAGCCCTAGAAGGAGTCATTTACAATTTGTACACCGTATTTTTAGCTTTAACCGAATGTATGGACGGTCCTGTGACCCGAATTCAAGCTACTGGAGGCTTCGCAAGATCAGATGTTTGGCGGCAAATGATGTCTGACATATTCTCATCTGAAGTCGTCGTTCCAGAAAGCTACGAAAGTTCTTGTCTAGGAGCTTGTATTTTAGGCTTGTATGCCACCGGACAAATCCAGTCCTTTGAAGTCGTTTCTGAAATGGTTGGCAGTACCAACAAACATACACCAAAAGAAGAAGCAACCAAGGAATATAGGAAATTACTGCCGATTTTCATTAACCTATCCAGAGTATTAGAAGATGATTATACACGGATTTCCAATTATCAAAGAAGCTTAATTAAACACTAAAAAGATAAAAAGCAGGGGGTAATTACAATGCCATTAGTTATCGTAGCGATTGGAATTTTAGCATTATTAGTTTTAATAATGGGCTTCAAATTGAATACCTTTATTTCATTAATCATTGTATCGTTCGGCGTCGCTTTAGCACTTGGAATGCCATTAGAGGAAATTGTCAAAACCATCGAAGCCGGATTAGGCGGAACCCTTGGTCACTTAGCGTTAATCTTTGGACTTGGAGCGATGTTAGGTAAGTTGATCGCCGATTCTGGTGGTGCTCAACGAATTGCCATGACCCTCGTAGACAAATTTGGTGAAAAAAATATCCAATGGGCAGTCGTAGCTGCTTCATTCATTATCGGTGTGGCGTTATTTTTTGAAGTAGGATTAGTATTGTTAATTCCAATCATATTTGCCATTTCAAAAGAATTAAAAGTTTCTATTTTATATCTCGGGATTCCGATGGTTGCAGCTTTATCCGTAACACATGGTTTCTTACCTCCACATCCAGGGCCAACAGTTATTGCTGGTGAATATGGCGCGAACCTTGGTGAGGTTTTACTTTACGGTTTCATTATTGCCATTCCAACCGTTATTTTAGCTGGACCTGTATTTACTAAGCTTGCCAAAAAACTCGTACCTGCATCATTTACGAAAACCGGTAATATCGCCTCTTTAGGTGAACAAAAAGTATTTAAATCCGAGGAAACTCCGGGATTTGGTATCAGTGTATTTACTGCAATGCTTCCTGTTATTTTAATGTCTATTGCTACGGTTATTACTTTGCTTCAAAAAACAATGGGATTTGAAGATAGCAGTTTACTAGCAGCGATCCGTTTTATTGGTGATGCATCAACTTCCATGTTAATTTCCTTACTGGTAGCTGTCTACACCATGGGAATAGCACGAAAAATTCCAATCAAAAATGTAATGGCATCTTGTACAACGGCTATTACTCATATTGGGATGATGCTCTTAATCATTGGGGGTGGCGGAGCCTTCAAACAAGTACTGATTAATGGCGGCGTAGGTGACTATGTGGCTGAATTATTCAATGGAACTACATTATCACCCATCTTACTTGCCTGGATTATCGCTGCAATATTACGTATTTCCTTAGGTTCTGCAACTGTTGCAGCTTTAACAACCGCTGGTTTAGTTATTCCGATGTTAGGACAATCCGACGTTAATCTTGCTTTAGTTGTGCTTGCAACGGGAGCGGGTAGTTTAATAGCTTCACATGTTAACGATGCTGGTTTCTGGATGTTTAAAGAATATTTTGGTTTAAGCATGAAAGAAACATTTGCAACATGGACATTGCTTGAGACCATCATTTCTGTAGCTGGATTAGGATTTATTTTAGTACTAAGTTTATTCGTATAAACCATGATTCCCGGGCGGTAGATCCCCCACTTATTTTTCTTAGAATCTTCTAAGCCTATAAGTGAGGATCTATGGCCTATTCATTTCAAATAAAAGGAGCAGAAAAAATGTCCAACACAATTGGTGTCATTGGTTTAGGGGTAATGGGCCGTAATATCGCTTTAAATATGGCTGGTAAGGGTGAGCAAGTCGCTGTCTATAATTATACGAGGGATTTAACGGATGATCTTGTTAAAAAAAGTGAAGGTCACTCCATCCATCCCTACTACGAAATTCAAAATTTTGTTTACTCCTTAAAAACTCCAAGGAAAATCTTCCTTATGGTAACAGCGGGCAAACCGGTCGATTCGGTAATAGGTACATTAGTACCCTTCCTTGAAGCAGGCGATGTGATCATGGACGGTGGTAACTCCCATTACAAAGATACGGAACGTAGATATGATGAATTGAAGTCAAAAGGAATCGGTTATTTAGGAATCGGTATTTCCGGCGGCGAAGTTGGGGCTTTAAATGGACCTTCGATCATGCCTGGTGGAGATAAAAACGTATATGAAAAAGCAGCTTCTATTCTAACAAAAATAGCGGCCCACGTGGACGGAGACCCTTGTTGTGTTTATATGGGTCCAAAAGGTTCCGGTCACTTTGTAAAAATGGTACATAACGGAATCGAGTATGCAGATATGCAATTAATCGCAGAAACATATACATTTTTAAGAAAAAGGTTACGTTTATCTGTGAATGAAATTGCTGATATCTTTGAAATATGGAATCAAGGGGAACTGAAAAGTTATTTAATCCAAATCACAGCAGAGATTTTACGGAAAAAGGATGATGTAACAGGCTTACCACTAATCGATGTGATTCTTGATAAAACAGGGCAAAAGGGCACAGGTAAATGGACAAGCATTCAAGCAATTGACAATGGGATCCCATCATCCATTATTACAGAGTCATTGTTTGCCCGTTACATCTCCTCTTTAAAAGAAGAACGAGTTTATGCAGAAAATATTCTAACAGGACCAGGGATTGATCAGCGAAGTTTAAATAAAGATGTGTGGATTGAGTACATTAGACAAGCTTTTTATATGGGTAAAATTTGTGCCTACGCGCAAGGATTTATACAATATAAAATGACTTCTGAACTTTACGGATGGAATTTACCTTTAAAGGATATAGCCCTTATTTTCCGTGGTGGTTGCATCATTCGTGCTGAATTCTTAAACGTAATAAGCGAAACATATCAAGAACAGCCGAATTTGGCTAATCTATTAATCGCCCCGTATTTTGCTGAAAAGGTTAAAGAGTATCAAAAAGGATTGCGAAAAGTTGTCTGTGAGGGTATTAATTCTGGCACTTCGTTTCCATGTTTAAGTGCTTCACTTACTTATTATGATAGTTACCGGACAGGCATTTCGAATGCTAACCTTTTGCAAGCACAAAGGGATTATTTTGGTGCCCATACTTATGAACGAAGTGATGCAGCAGGGTCCTTTCACACAAACTGGCAGTGATCGATAGTGGTAGTAAATCTCCAGTGTCTATACTATTTCATCTCATTTTTGAACGATTGAACTCGTTGCTTCTGTTGTTCCTTTTGCCTCACCATGTCCTGCACCAAATAGGTTCAGTACCACCACGCCAATAACAATTAAAGCAATACCTGCGATACTTCCTGTATTGATTTTTTCTTTCCAAATCAATACTGAAATAAGCGTTGTAGCAACAGTTCCTACACCTGACCAGATAGCATAAGTCATATTTAAGGGGAGCGTCTTAAGGGATAAGGAGATAAAGAAGAAAGAGATCACGAACGCCACAATTGTGAATAAAGTCGGATACAGTCTGGTGAAACCTTCTGAAGCTTTAAGCATTGAAGTTCCAACAAGTTCACCAACAATAGAGATTGCCAAGAAAAGATAAGCCATTATTCATTCTCCTTTATATATGTTTTCAATTCTCCCATCATTTTTTGCCTCATTTCTTCATTGGGAGGAGCAAGCCCAAACATTTCAGCAAACCACAAACCGTCTATAGCTAATCGGACTATCGTGGAACGAACGGGGTCCAATTCGTCGTTTTCAATTTTATTTTGGATATTCTCATACTCGTCCTGAAGTAATTTTAACATGTGAGGGTTCGTAAACTGTGCTGCTGAGAGAGCGGTATACAGGTCACTTGCATTCCGATCGCCAGAAAATGATGTATTCATATACGCGCGAGTCCATCTTCCTTTGGAATGCATATCGTTTTCTGCTCTCTCATTAAATTCGGAGACAAAGCTGGTCGATAGTTGTTCAACCATTCCCAAAATCAATTCATCTTTATTCGGAAAATGGTAAAGCAATCCTCCCTTACTTATTCCCGCTTTCTTAGCCACCGCTTCTAACGTTAATTTCTCTACTCCTTCTTCGTGCACAATCATCGAGGCCGCTTTAAGAATTAATTCTCTTTTTAATGCTTTTTTAGTTGTATTCATATGGATCACCCCTCTTTACCATACCGTCCAGACGGTTTTATTTCAAGTGGGTTAAAGTTATGAATTGGGTATGTAAGCCTAATTGAGTTGGATTAGGTTTTGATACGTTAGGTTTAAGCTAAATAAAAAGAAGCCTTGGGCTTATAACATTTCAGCCAAGACTTCGTCAAATAAACATCTACCCAGCCCAGACATTTGGCAAAAGTTCGCATCTGTTGGGTTTTAAGTGCCACTTATAGTTTAACTCTGCACATATTGTCTCAGCCATTGGAGCGCGGGACGTTCCGTGCCGTTAGAATTCAGCAGATGTGTGTTCGGCTTCCAAGTTTGTCCCTCGATATACCCCCAGAGCGTAACTCCCTTCACCGCAGAATGCTTCCATAATACCGGAAATTTCTCCTTGTATCTGGCAAGCTGGGTGTTGTCGTCTCCAGTTATATCCAGTTCGGACACATAGATTGGCAATCCTGTTGCCGCCAGCTTGTTCAGTACAGTGTTCATCGTGTTAACTGAAACAGTGTCCATGCTAAACTGGTGGCACTGAATACCAATTCCGTCAATCAGGCCTCTGCTCTTGAGCTGATTAATAATATTGACATATTGGTCGGTTAACGAGGGATCGTTGATAATTCCATATTCATTAATCATCAGCTTGGCATTTGGAAAGGCTTGTCTTGCCTGTTGGAACGACCATATAACCCAATCCCATCCGGTCGATCCGTCACCGCCTATGGCATTGCGGAAGGATGGCTTCTGATGCAGGGGCTCATTCACCACATCTATAAACTCCGCATTCGAATAGCGTTGACCTGCTGCTTTAATCCACTGGGTCACTTCCGCCTTCTGATCAGCAGCCGACAGTCCGCTAATCCAACCTGGCTCCTGAGCACCCCATACCAATGTATGGAACTTGAACGGGAAGCCATTGTTACGGGCATAATTGTAGGCGGTATCCGCCTGCGACCAGTTCATGTTGTTACGGCTGCCTTCAACCGACCCCCATTTGGTCGAATTCTCTGGCGTCACCTGGTTCCAGTATGTTCCGAAACTTGCAGGGACACTACCAGCAATGATATTCCCGAGGAATTTGCCACCGTTCGCCATACTGGCACTAGCCGGGTTTATCAGAACTGATGATAACAACACACCCGCCAACGCCAAGCTGCTTACCAACTTGCCCACTTTAAATTTCGACATAAAATCTCCTCCTCATACGTATAGTTTTTAATATTCCTACCTCTAAATAAATCGCTTACATTTCCAATTATAAGAATGAAAGGTTATTGTCCGCTACATGTAAAAGTAAAGATTTTACCCGAAAAACTTTACATCATTGCGGGGTTACTGAACACCCTGGTGCTCCTTTAACACATCGTTTCGATTAAAATCTAGCCTCGTAGCATATCACTTTGGAGACTGCCCATTTAATAGTTTAAGGATTAAGCGCTCTTGCAATTGCGTCTACATAACTTTGGCTAGCACGCTGGCTTACTTCTGCTTGCGGAACCATCCCCTCAAAGTTGATGAGAAATTTGAAATTCTTACAAGGGAACATCAAATGTACCTATCAGTTATATTTCAAGAAACCATTGAACGAGGTATACAATCAGGTGAACTTGAGATCGGGCTCGATGCGAAGGCTGTATCACAGGCGCTAGTCGTATCGTTAATTGGACTGACGGTAATGATAAAGTCTCGTCCAGAACGATCATTTATTGATAACACGATAGAGGTGACACTTACACTTCTTAAGTAATTCAGAGTGAATTCAATTTTAACGAATGGGTGTATTCTCGACGCACATGTCCCTCAGCGCAACAAAGGCTGCCGGATACATTTTCTCGGCAGCCTTTGTTGCGCTCATATTACATACTTCTTCGCATCTGCATGAGTTCAAACGATTCCTTTACTGATCTTAGTTTTGCATATATATACTTAATGATGTATATTAATTCAAAACCAATGAAAAGGGAGTACATCTAATGTCATTTTTAATAAGAAACGCTAAGCCTGATGATTTAAGCAGTTTGACCGAGTTAATGTATGAATACATCGTTGGTTTTTATCAAAACCCTAGGCCACCTATCGAAAAAATTCATAATTTGATTCAAACCCTTTTTGAGCAGCAAAACGGTATACAGTTTGTGGCGGAACAAAATGGAGAATTAATCGGCTTTGCTACATTATTCTTTACCTTTAGCACGATGAAAGCAGACAAAATCACAGTTATGAACGACCTATTTGTATTGGAACCCTTTAGAGATACAGAAGTAGAATCACAGCTTTTTTTAGAATGTCAAAAGTTCTCACAAAATCATGGATATGCTCAAATGACCTGGATAACTTCTACTGAGAATAAACGCGCTCAAATTTTCTTTAAAAAGATGGATGCTATCCAAGGGAGAGATTGGGTTCACTTTTCATCGCAACAATACTTTTGATACGATTTTCCGCGCTAACGGCAGTTCAAAGGGCACCCGATTGGGTGCCCTTTGTTCGTAATACATGTTTTCACGCCATGCGGATATGGAAACATGCCGATACAATTGAAGATACGTACTGGAAAACAGCAAGACAAAATTAATTCTCCATGAAATTGTTCAACGTAGATCCATATGGGTAAAGTTTGTCGGTCGTTAAATTCCAAAATAGCTCAGTAGACCAACACATCAGATACCATACACGAGAAAATGGACGAGCCCTTCGTTAAACGCTCCAAGGATTCAGTTAGACAAACAGTTAATATCGATATGTATTAGAGTAAACCTGGATATAGAGTATACTAGATGAGTATAAGTTCGATACACGATGACATTATATATGTATTGGTATTCAAATACAGCGCAGAAGAGGTTGAAAATGAGTCAGAAGCATTTTACAGATTACGCATTAAGTGAAGAAATTGTAAGAGCGCTGAATAGCTTGGGCTATGAGACGCCAACAGAGATTCAGACGGAAGTCATTCCAGTTGCGCTTGAGAAGAAGGACCTTGTCGCCAAATCGCAAACAGGTAGCGGCAAAACAGCGGCATACGGTATTCCACTTTGTGAGCTAGTAGATTGGAATGAGAATAAGCCCCAAGCTTTAATCCTGACGCCAACCCGTGAACTTGCATTACAGGTCACCGAGGACATCACGAATATTGGACGCTTTAAGCGGATAAAAGCAACGCCCCTTTATGGAAAACATCCTTTTCATATACAAAAGGCCGAGTTAAAACAAAGAACACATATGGCTGTAGGTACGCCAGGACGTGTACTGGACCATATTGAACGAGGCACGCTATCGTTAGATCGAATGGCCTACCTCGTGATTGATGAAGCTGACGAGATGCTGAATATGGGCTTTATCGAGCAAGTTCAGTCGATCATTCAGGCCCTACCTAGTGACCGGGTTACCATGTTATTCTCCGCTACTTTTCCTGAGGATGTAGCCAGACTGTCACACAAGTATATGAACGATCCTGTTGAAATTGAAATAAAAGCAACCGGTATAACGACCGCTACAATTGATCACTCTCTTATTCAGGTGAAGGAGTCAGACAAGCTGGCACTACTGCAAGATCTGCTCATTGTTGAGAATCCTGACAGCTGCATTATTTTCTGTCGTACGCAGGAGAATGTAGATACATTATTCAGAGCATTGGCTGATCTTGAATATCCATGTGATCGCATTCATGGTGGCATGGAGCAGGATGAGCGATTTGAGGTGATGAATGCATTCAGAAGGGGTCAATTCCGTTACTTGATCGCGACAGATGTTGCCGCCAGAGGAATTGATATCACGAATATCACCCATGTCATTAACTACGATATCCCCCTTGAGAAGGAAAGCTATGTTCACCGCACAGGACGTACGGGACGTGCTGGCAAAACGGGTAAAGCCATTTCCCTCATCACTCCTAAGGATGGCCGAAGATTAGCTGATATTGAAGCATATATTGGGTTCGCGATTCCGCAGGTAAAAGCCCCCTCAGAAGAGGCTGTTGATCTGCGTAGAGAAGATTTTGAGCAGAAACTGCATGTAAAAACCACACTCAAAAAAGATAAGCGCGAGCAACTAAACCAACAGATTATGAAGCTGAACTTTAACGGCGGTAAGAAGAAAAAACTTAGAGCTGTCGACTTCGTGGGGACCATCGCTAAGCTTGACGGGGTCACCGCAGATGATATCGGGATCATTACGATTCTGGATTATGCGACAGATGTTGAGATTCTGAATGGTAAAGGTCCACTGGTGCTTGAGATTATGAAGAATACAACCGTAAAGGGTAAGCTGTTAAAGGTACGTAAAGGGAATAAGTAGAAGATACGCTGCACTAAAGAGGATGAGGCAATCCCGCCCAGCATAGCCGATGGTTTTCGTTAGCTATACGGGAGGGATTGCCGAGTTTATCTCTTGATCGTTTAATTTATCTTTCCATTTTGAATTTGCAAGAAAATCGCATGCTCTCTTGGATAAAACCATATCGTCATCTTCACCTTATCAATAACTTAATTTTATTCTATCTCTCATTCCTTCCGCTTCACCTAATCCATAAGTTATTTTGAAAAAGCACTCCTGAATCGTTTCAGAGATTACTTACTATTGCGACGTCTAAAGTTATTAAAAATGTAATGTCTAAATAGAACAATTGAAATTTCGTTTTATTACCTCGTAACATCTACTTTTTCCTTAAACCAATCAATATCAGGAAAATCAAGCGATAGTGCTTCAGAAATTTGGAGCCCTGAACCGAGAATGGGACTGGCCAATGCCAAGCCACGTTCTTTGTTTTTAATATGAAAATTCAGAATTCGTTTATTGTCTTCATGAACTACTTGGAATCCTTCAGCAACAAACACGCGATAATCAAAAATTTCTCCATCACGTAGATTTTATTTTCTTTCGCTCTGCTTTTGCCTTAACTGTGAGTTTTTCCTTCTCTGTTAGCTTTATCTAGGATTCGACATTTGTTGACAATAAATTTGGTAAATGTTAGAATGCCAATGAAATGATAGTGTTTTGCAAACTAATCTAGATTACATAATAAAAACAGGTTTTAGCAAAACAAAATTAAAGGAATAAATTTTTAGTTATTTTGGGAGGATTTATGTTTAAAAGATGGCCAGCACTTCTATGTACCGCAGGGGTTGCAATTTTACTGTATCCTTTGTCTTTTGCCCATGCATCCGAAGAACCGGTTACCGTGTCTGAAGCTGTGTATGAAGCAGAATCAGGCGTTCTGAACGGGGGGGTGGCCGAGTTTCAAAAATCGACGGTCACTAAGGAGCATTATGTTAGGAAGACACTCGTTAATCCCAACGCCTCGCCTGAAGCCAAATCGTTGATGAGCTATCTGGTCGATCAATACGGCAAGAGTGTACTATCCGGTCAGCAGAACAGTTCTAACATTAGCTGGATGCAGGACGCGATTGGTAAAAAGCCAGCCATTGTCGGATTCGACCTGATGGATTATTCACCGTCTCGCGTCGAGCACGGCGCTTCCTCCTCTGAGATCGAGAATGCGATCGATTGGCACAGCCAAGGCGGTATTGTCACCGTTGTATGGCATTGGAACGCGCCGAAGGGTTTAATTGACCAACCTGGTAAAGAGTGGTACAAGGGATTCTTCGGGGATTCCACCACTTTCGACGTTGATTACGCGTTGAACCACCCGGAATCCGAGGATTATAAACTTATTTTGCGGGATATCGATGCCATTGCGGCACAGCTTCAAAAGCTAAAAGATGCGAAAATCCCCGTGCTCTTCCGGCCGTTGCATGAAGCTGAAGGAGGATGGTTCTGGTGGGGCGCAAAAGGTCCGGAGCCGTCAAAGAAACTTTACCACCTGGTGTACGACCGCTTAACGAGCGTGCATGGTCTGAACAATTTGATTTGGGTCTGGAACTCTAGCGCACCGGAGTGGTATCCGGGACACGATGTTGTAGACATCGTGAGTACGGATCATTATCCGTCTGCGGGCGACTATAGTCCGGTCACTGACAAGTATGACGCACTCGTCTCGCTTGTGAACAACCAGAAGCTGGTCGCATTAACCGAGAACGGCGCGATCCCGGATCCGGATTTACTCTCCAGTGACGGAACGAACTGGAGCTGGTTCACTACCTGGACGGGAGAGTTCCTGACCGATGGCGCAAACAATAGCCGGGAGCATTTGAACAAAGTGTTTAACCATCCAAACGTGATCACGCTCGATGAGCTACCGGATGTAGATCATTACGGCCAAAACAATTAACGGTGTGTCGTAAGTGCACAATGAACAACCAAGTCCTCCTATGCGGATACGGGTTACCTGATCTCCGACAAGATCATACCGACGCAGGGCAGTTTTACCTTGACGGTAACAAATGAAAACCAATTTTCTGATACATTGCTTGAATAAAATGTATACTTAAACGAATTGATAGCAAGGGTGTTTCTGGAGTAATCCCAAAACACCCTTTTTTTCATGAGCCGGTTGAAACTCTAAAGGCTTGTTTGAACCAGCCTGGGTATCTGTAGCAAGGAGGCTGGCTTCCGATTCGGTGAGCAAGAGAGGCAAGCAGGGAAATTGGCTCATGCTACTGGTTCTAAGGCGGCAAGAGCGTCCGCCTAAGAGTCAATACGTTATAACAATATAATGAATGGTAATGACGAAATGAAAATTTCAGCGCCCTGGTTTGTTTTCACACGTTCAACTAGCAGCCACCACATAGGTACGGATATATTCCGCACCAAGACATTAGAGATGATTACATAAAAAGTATTTTTCCATAACAGACAAAACAAAATTGCAATAATGGCCGGAACAGTCCATGAACCTATCATATGACCATTACTTAATATAACAAATGTTATAACAGGATATAAAAGTGCAACTACCATCTGGACTCCCCTATTATCATAAAACTTCATTTCCCATCCCCTTTTTTCTTTACAATCTATTTTTAAATTTTTGGATAGGTATATTTATTATTCTATTTATTTCCACAATAAAAATCCAAGCTCTATGAAATCAACAACGTTGGTGATAATTGTTCTGCTTTATCGTATTCTCTTAGAGGGTTGATTTAATACTTAAAAAATTTTAGAAAAGATGTCCCTTTGGTTCATCTTCATTTGTTATACAGATATAGTTTTCTTTTTAATCAGAGGGGGTGCCTAAATCTTTGAATGAGGAAATCGAATATAGAATTAAACGGGTCCAAGCTGGCGAGATCCAGGATTACGCCTACATTGTAAAGGAGTATCAGCGTCAGATTTTTGTGTACTGCTGGCGGATATTAGGAAGTGAGCAGGAAGCGGAAGAGGCTGTACAAGATATTTTCGTTAGTGCTTTCGAGAAAATCAGTATGTACAAGCCCACAGTGGGCTTCTCCTCCTGGCTGTATAAAATGGCTTATCATCACTGCCTGAACCTGATTCGCAGGAAAAATCTACAGCGCAAATTTAAAATTACCCTGTTCAACTCAACTAACATGACTTCAGACAGCGCTGCGCAGGTTATGGAACGTCAGCTTTTCAGTGAACCGCTAAGCCGGGCATTGGGCCAACTGAATGCAGAAGAACGAAACCTGCTGGTGCTACGCATTTTTGAAGAAAAATCGTTTGGAGAAATCGGGGAAATTATGAACAAAAGCGAGGAAGCTATCAAGAAAAAATACGGCAGAACAAAAACAAAGCTAAAAAAAATGATGGAGCCCATAAAGGAGGACCCAAAATGCGTGAATTACAAGACAGAACTCAGGAACAAGGTCTGAAATACACCGATTTGAAAGACAAAGACTTTAAAAATATGGACATGTTGACGGAGCCAGAGAACGTCTTAAAAATACAAGCCTTTGACGTCTCTGACAAAGTGATGGAACAGGTCTACCAAAAGGCGAAACCCAAAAAGGGACTCATCGTAAAAATGCGTCTTCAACCGCGCATCACCGCTCCTATTATGATCTTACTTTTTGTATTGGGCGCCTCTGTGACTGGGTACGCCGCTTCGCAATATCTGGAATTACGTAACAGCAAAGGCGATGTCGTATTAAATACCGCCAAAACTCCTGCCAAAACGGACGCTTCCCAAACGTATACAACCACCTACACACAGTGGAACGAAAAGGTGAGAGACCGTCTACAGCCTGGAGAGTATGCGGCCTATTACGTTAAGGACGATTCTATGAATCCAAGAAATTCGTCTAATCCTGTCCTATTTGCATACAAACCGACTGAACTTTCTAGCTTCAGCAGTCTGCAGGATGAAATCAAGCGTACAGAAGCCCCACTATTCCACAATCCTACTCATCTGCCGAATGGCTACCGATTTGATTTCGGATACGTCTATCCAGTCGCTGCATATCCTGGGATGATGAACAAAGAGGAATATCGGGCTTTAACGGATAAACTGATGCAACAGGCCAAGGCCGCACCGAAAGGTGAAAATCTGTTTATTCAAAAGCTGAGCTGGGACAAGTCAGACTTCACCTTTGCCCGGTATACAAGAGGAAATGACTATGTAAACATCACCGTCACCAAGTACGCTCCCGAAGTCACAAAGACGACCGTGATGCAAAATGAACAGGATTCGGCTGAGGAACTGATGATCAAAGGAACCAAGGCCTATTACATCAGAGCAAGCGAAACAAGCACGCCCTTGGAGGTAGGGAAAAACCGACTGGGTTGGCTTGATGAAAAAAGGCGTTTACACTACAACATATCTGATAACCAGGACAGCCCGCTGAGCAAAGAAGACCTGGTAAAAATAGCCGAGGATTTGCTTAACGGTTCACCGCAATAGCTATAAAAGAAAAGCTTTGAAGAGAGACCATCCTTTTTTAAAGGTGGTCTCTTTTTGGAGAATAGTTCTTATACCTTTTCCTCACAAACTATTACGGCATGTTCCACAATCTTTTTACCTCAACTAATTCCTGATCATTGAATTCCATTCTGTTATTTGAAAAGCATCTGACTTGCCTTTATCAGTCAAACCTCTTGTTCTTTCATTTCCTTCCGTCTTCGGTGATTCGCCATGTCTCACCATGTAAATGAAAGTTTTCATAGTATCCTCCATGAAGAGCTGATGAATTTTTATTACATGATATTCGTGACTAACTACCAAGTCACCTTTTGCTAGGGCGGTTTTCTCTTATTTCTTATTGCATAAATTTTTCTTGAAGGTGACGTTGCGTCATTTGCTATACTGACTGAGAACGACATACTGGAGCAATCAATTGGATGTGAGCAATGGATGGACAAAGAGAACTGTCTGACGACAGGACAGCTTGCCAAACGTACAGGGATAACGGTCAGGACATTGCGATATTACGATCAAATTGGGCTTCTGAGTCCAGGAGGTCACCGCACTGGATCCATAAGACTGTACAACATGAAAGATATGGAAAGATTACAGCGAATTCAGATGTTGAAGTATCTAGGGTTATCGCTTCAAAAAATAATGGACATTTTAGATGCAGAATCGCCATCCAACGGAGAGATCAGACATTCGTTGCAAGCACAACTCGATGTTTTACAAAAGAAAATTGCCCATACGGAGCACGTAGTGCATGCAATACGAGATGCTATGGAAATGTCGGCCTATGGCTCCGATTGGAACCATTTGGCGGATGTTATCCAAACCGTACAGAGTGAGCAAAATTGGGGGGAGCAATATCGGACGGCGAACCGCCTGCAAACGCGGATACATCTTTACGACAAGTACAGTACGAATCCCCAAGGCTGGCACCGTTGGATCTTTGAACAACTGGAGGTGCAACCGGGAGCCCATATTCTCGAGTTGGGCTGCGGCGACGGAACCTTTTGGATAAGAAACGCCGAACGAATTCCAAGCAGCTGGCGTATCACGCTTACCGATATGTCAAGCGGGATGGTGGAAGAAGTACGTTGCCGCTTGGGAAGCAACAATTCGCAGTTTAAGTTTTTATCTGTTGACGCGCAACAGATCCCCTTCCATGAAGAGCAATTCGATATGGTTATCGCTAACAACATGCTGTACCACGTGCCGGACATCCCTAGAGCAATCCGCGAGATGCACCGTATCTTAAAGCAAGGAGGTATAGTATGCACCTCTACAATGAGCACTCAACACTTACAAGAGGTCGAACACTTGGCGGTTTCGTTCGATCCTGAGCTTCATGTGTTGGATCATGCTATTAAACGGTTCCACCTGGATAACGGAGGGGACTTGCTGTCTTCTTGCTTTTCCGATCTTCGGTTGCTTCGATACGAGGACTGTCTGTTGGTCGACGAAGCGGAACCCCTGATCGAATATATAATTTCGACTCCGATGAACGCAAGAGAGCGACTTGTCGGAGCGGCTATTGACAAGTTTCGAGACCACATCAATCGGCTTTTGCAGCAGAACGGAACTCTCGAAATGACTAAAGAGAACGGAATCTTTCTAGGGAGGAAATGAGATGAAGGCACAACAGTATCACCCAAGAGTACGGATTGTAAAAGAGGAGCTTCTATCGGATAACTGGTACATCTTAAATAAGGTCACATTCGAGTTTGAAAAAAATAATGGACAATGGGAGACACAATCCCGTGAAGTGTACGATCGTGGCAACGGCGTAACGATCCTGCTCTATAATCAGCACAAACAAACTGTTGTACTGACCAGACAGTTCCGAATGCCTACTTATCGGAACGGTAATGAAACTGGAATGCTTATCGAAACCTGTGCAGGATTACTCGATAAAGAAACACCGGAAGAAGGTATTCTTCGGGAGACGGAGGAGGAGACGGGATACCGTATCGACCGGGTGCAGAAAGTTGGCGAGGCCTATATGTCACCGGGCTCCGTTACCGAAATCCTGCACTTCTATATAGCCGAGTATAGTGAAGATATGACAACGGGTGGCGGTGGTGGCCTTGAGGAGGAACAGGAAAACATTGAAGTGATAGAACTTCCGTTTGCTCAAGCGCTAGACATGGTCGAAAGCGGCGAGATTCGTGACGCCAAGACGATAATGCTGCTTCAATACGCTCAGATCCAGGGCCTCTTGAAAGTGAAATCGAAACCACTTCATATCCTTATCGCAGGCCCTTATCGATCTGGAACGAATGATGATCATGTATTAATCGAGAAGAACGTCAACTACATGAATGAAATTGCTCTTCAAGTTTACGAGGCTGGTCACATGCCGGTGCTGGGAGAGTGGTATGCTTTGCCCCTTATCGCCACAGCCGGTTCCACTGCTCTGGGAGATGAGACCTTTAACAAAATCTTTCACCCGTCTTCCATTCGCCTGCTTGATTACTGTAACGCCGTGCTTCGGGTTGGAGGACTCTCTCAGGGTGCCGATGAAATGGTAAGGGTGGCGAAAGAGAAAGGATTGTTGATTTACGAACGGCTCGACGAACTTCCGTTGGTGTGATATATCCTCTTTGACCAGACCAAAGACAACTTGCTCTGGGCCTCCTCCACAGATCACCCGAAGAATCTCTCAATCAACTGAGACACTAAGGGAATTGCGCAAATGTTTAACATCACTCATCGGTGGACGCCCAAACATGCGTCCATATTCCCGGCTGAACTGCGAAGGGCTCTCATAGCCAACGCGAAAGCCTGCATTGGCGGCTTCCAATCCCTCCGAGAGCAGCAAGCGGCGTGCAGTCTGCAGTCGAATGGCCTTCTGATACTGCAGAGGACTTATAGCCGTTACCTTTTTAAAATGCTTGTGTAAGGAAGAAGGGCTCATGTTTACTTCCTTCGCCAATTCTTCAATCACAAGAGGCTTAGAGTAATCGCGGGTTATCAGATGGATCGCTTGGGAGATGCTATGTGCATAGCTACCAACTACGGCAAATTGCCTGATTAAAGCCCCTTGCTCACCTTGTAATACACGATAAAGGATCTCGCGCGTGATAAGCGGCGCAAGAAATTGAATATCCGCAGGCGTATCCGAAAGTCTGACAAGCCGAAGCAGCGCATCAAGCAGCAGAGGGTCAAATTGGCTCACTAGTATGCCGCGTCCAGTCTTTACGGCACCTTGAGGAGGACTCTTCTTGATAATGTCCAGAATGACGTCTGGGCTAATGGATAATTGAAGACTTAGATAAGGAAGCTCCGACGTGGCTTGAGTTATTTTACCAATTACGGGAAGTTGAACTGATGTGACCATGTAGGTTGTTGGATCGTACACATAGTTTTCTCCAGCCAGCATTGCTGTCTTTGAGCCTTGTGCAACCACGTACAGGGAGGGCATATGGACCGTATGATTCAGCTCGGACACATGGCTTGCACGTCTGAAATAAAGTCCTGGCACAGACGAGACAAACGTACCATCCGAAGACGCATGTTGATCAATTAGATGAATCAGTTCTTGTAGATTCGTAGAAATATCAGAGGGGGGAGGAGACGAAATCATTCATGCTTCACCTTCCTTTCCGTTGAACGCTAATATTGATGTGCTAATTATATGCGCGCCGAATAGGATTAGGCAAGAATTGGACTTGATCGGTCTACCTGTCTCAATCGAATTCTACTTAAAATTTACTTGCAAGGCCAACAGAGGGCCTAAGGCAAATAGATCTAAGGAAGAAGGATTAGGCTATGCATTTGGAAGGAAGAATAGAGAACAAAGTCGTCGTGATTACAGGTGCAAGCAGCGGAATTGGAGAAGCAACAGCACTGTTGCTTGCCGAGCGTGGAGCAAAAGTCGTGCTTGGAGCGCGCGGAGCGGAGCGCCTTGAAGCGCTGGCGACACGCATTTCCAATGGAGGTGGCGAAGCTGTTTATGCACGCACTGACGTGAGACGGCGCGAGGATCTGTGCAACCTCGTTAATTTGGCTTGCGAACGGTACGGAAAGCTGGATGTTCTCGTCAGCAACGCTGGCGTTATGCCTATTTCCCCTCTCGACGATCTGTGTGTCGAGGACTGGGAGGACATGATTGATGTCAACATTAAAGGCGTTTTGTACGGTATAGCCGCAGCGTTGCCTATCTTTCGCAAGCAGGGTTCCGGACATTTCGTGAACATCGCTTCTGTAGCAGGACATAATACTGTGCCGAACCAGTCGGTCTACTCTGGTACGAAGTTCGCCGTGCGCGCCATCTCAGAGGGATTGCGCCAGGAGGCTGGCGACAAGCTGCGCGTGACCATCATTTCGCCTGGTATTGTGCAGACGAATTTCACGGAGGGTATGACCAATCCAGCATTGAGAGATCAATTCGCTGCCATTCGGGATAAACTAGCCATGACACCTGACGCGGTAGCCCGTGCAATTGGATTCGCAATTGAACAACCGGCCGATATTGATGTGAACGAAATCGTAATCCGTCCAACCGCACAAATGTAATATAAATAGATAGGGGCACCTCCTCTTGTCTAACAGAATGACAGTTAAATAAAAACTCTGCAACTAAAGATACAAAAAGACATGGACTCTCATTGCTAAGAGTCTATGTCTAATTTTAGTTAGTATATTATTTATCTTTTTGACTATAATCCTTGATCTTTCTTATAACCAAATGTCCAAGTCAACCCGAATGATACTGCGAATGATACTACATTCACCAAGATATATAACGGTAATTGCTCATTAAGATAAAGTAGTGTCCCCGGAATTCCTGTTAATGCCATACCTGTTGCACGTAAATGGAAAATAGAGGCTAGAAAACCACCAACTCCACCACCAATCATAGACATCACAAAAGGTTTTACTAAGCGTAAAGTAACTCCAAAAACAGCTGGCTCGGTAATTCCCAATGCTGCGGAAAGAGCAGAAGGAAAAGCAATTTGCTTCATTTTTGGCGAAACTGCTTTAATTGCAACAGCTAAAACTGCTCCTGCCTGAGCAATATTCCCGCAAGTCCCAATAGGATTTAGATAGTTCCAGCCATCTTTTCCTAACATGCTGATTTCAAGAAAGTTCAGGATATGGTGAACACCGAAGATACCTAATAACTGTCCGAAACTTCCATAAATTAAGCCGCCAATCCCCAATGGTAGATTCAATAGGAACTCAACTGCATATAAAACACCGATTTCTACTTCATGGAAGATTGGTCCAACAATAAATAGCGCTAAAATTAATCCTGATAATAAAGTTAAAAAGGGAGTAAGAATTAAGTCTAAAGAATCTGGAATTTTCTTTCTCAAGAAGATTTCAATTTTTGAACCTAGAATACCTGCTACGAACGCAGGAAGAACAGAACCTTGATAACCGACAACTTTAATAAATCCAAAAAACGTAAGTGGCTCTGCTGCTTGTTGACCAACCTCATAAGCGTTAGGAAGTACTGGACTAACAAGCATCAATCCTAGAACAATTCCTAGAATAGGTGTTCCACCAAAAATTCTAAATGTAGACCAGGCTACTAGCGCTGGTAAGAATGCAAAGGCAGTATCAGTCAAAATTTGAGTAAACATTAAAAGCTGTTGTGGAATATCATTAGGAGTCAGGCCAACAAGTCCCAATAACGCTTCTTGAGTGAATAAACCTCGTAATCCCATGAATAACCCCGTCGCAACTAATACTGGAATAATTGGAACAAATACATCCCCAAAAACTCGAATCGCTTTTTGGAAAGTAACCTTTTGAGATTCATTTGAAGCCTCAGTTGCCTTCTTACCCGAGCCATTAAGCATTGGAGCAAATTCATCGTAAACTTTGTTAACCAATCCAGTCCCTAAAATAACTTGATATTGCCCGGAATTAAAAAAGCTACCTTTGACTTTATCAATTGCCTCTACTCCTTTCATATCAATTTTATCTTTATCGTTAATAATAATTCGGAGTCTAGTTGCACAATGTGTCACTGATTGAATATTTTCATTTCCACCGACTAATTCTAAAATTTTTTCGGCGATTTCTTTGTTACTCATTCGTTTTCCTCCTCATAAGAGTAAAAATTAATCATACCTTTCTCATTCAAACTCTTATATTCAATATTACGATTCTGCTCATCGCAAAAATATCTCATTGAAAAAACATACTGTCCATCATTAATGAAAATTTCTAAAGTAGAGCTGTCACAAAAAATGTGCAACTTCGTTAGGTCCTTTACTTGAAGAATTTTTGTTTCCAATTTCTCAGTAACCCAATTAATTCGTCCAATCTCAAGTTTTCCACAACGATATATAATTGGATTTGTGTTGGAATTCAAAGACACTGAAAAATCTTTTATAGCTTCATCAAAATCAATAATGAGTTCAAAGGCTTTACTATTGTTAGAAATAATGCCGTATTCATTTTTGTATTCTTGCTCTCTCTTCCTCAAATTCTCGTATTCTTTCAAGGGGACTTGATAAAGGTGATTATCGATCCACTTCAGTTCTCTCGGCATTGATAAACAATGAAGGTAGCCATCTTTCACTGTAGGACAATTTCTTTCTTGATTCTCATCCATTCTAGACATCCAGCCAACGATAATTCTTCGACCTTTATCATCTAAAAAAGATTGCGGCGCATAAAAATCAAATCCTTCATCCATCATTTTTATCTCAGTAGACTGATTAAATTTATTTGTTTTATAATCCATTTTTCCTGCTAAATATCCAGCATAGCTTGAAATTGGCCGATCACTTTGTCTGTCAGAAGTTCGCTTTTGTGGACAAACCATTAGTATTTCGATTCCATCGGTTAAGGTAAAGTAGTCCGGGCATTCACACATCTGATCCAATATAGTATCCGTGTAAAAAATACCTTGATATTCCCATGTTAATAAATCATCTGATTGAAACAGCGTGATTGCTCCCACATTTTCTTTTGTTTGAGCTCCGACAATCATCCACCATTTATTATCTTTTTTCCAAACTTTAGGATCGCGATGGTGTTCAGAAAAACCTTTAGGGGTTTCAATGGCGCTTTCCTGTTTGATGAATGTTCGTCCATCGTTAGATACAGCAATTTTTTGATAACTTTTTCTAACTCCATTTAGTTTAGTATTCCCTGTATAGAAGAGATACATTTTCCCATCGTTCTCAATCGCGCTTCCTGAGTAAACACCATCTTTATCATCATATCTATCAGGTAAAATCGCTGATCGAATATTTGTCCAATGAACTAAATCCTTAGATAAAAACAATCCCCATTCTTTGTAATCATGGCTCGTATCAAAACGATTCCATTGATGAAAAAAATAATATTTTCCTTTAAACTGAATCAAACCGTTTGGATCATTAAGTAATCCTTTATCCGGCTCAATATGGAAATAATTCTTATGCCGATTTTCCAACTTGAAATAGTCCTCCTCTTCAAATTTTCATTAATGCGCTTTCATTACCTTTGTTAATGAGATATTATCATTTCAACCTACATTTATAATATAGAAATATTTAAGAGAAATATGGAACTTTCTAATATCGACATTTTCTTTGAAGCGTTCCTATGTATAATAAGGGCATGAATAATAACTTAAGAGAATATACGGATAGATTCACTGATTTTACAAAAAAAAGTATTTCAGACTTTATTCTTTATAACAGTGGCATTGAATATTGTGAACCGGGTTACAGTTATGGTCCAAAACGACGAGACTACCACTTTATTCATTTTGTAAAGGAGGGCAAGGGAATACTGGAAATTGAAGATCAAAAGATTGAAGTCCATGAAAATCAACTTTTTATTGTACCAGCGAATGTTGTTTCTACTTATACCGCTGACCCAAATAAGCCGTGGAAATATTCTTGGATTGGTTTTATGGGCATTCAATCTGGAAACTTTGTTCAAACATTACTTCAGTCTGATGAAGAAAAATTTGTAATGAATTGCCAAGATGCTTCCTTTTATGAAAGTAGAATCGAAGATATTATCGAACTGAATAAAAATGATTTAGCCTCTTTTTTTAAAATTAACGGCATTATGTATGATATCGCAGGAAATTTATTGAATGAATGCCCGGTTCAAACAACTGTGAATAGCAGTACCTCCATTTCTTTTCAAGCGATGCGTTATATGGATCTTCATTATCACGATGACATCCAAATTTCAGATATTGCCTATTCTGTTGGCATTCATCCAAATTATTTGTCTCTTATGTTTAAAAATGAGGTGGGAATCCCCCCCAAAAAATATCTTTCTAATTTAAAAATAAACAAAGCAAAAGAACTACTTGCTGAAAGCGACGATCCAATTAACCTTATTGCTAGCTCAGTTGGTTTTTCTGATGCATTATCATTTTCTAAATTTTTTAGAAAAGAACTTGGGATATCACCTTCCCAGTATAGAAAGGAGCATAAATGATCAATGAATCCTTTAATTCATTTTGTTGAAGAGAAAAAAGTATTTCATCTTACAAATAATCATGTCAGTTATATTATAGAAATTGTAGAAGATACCTATTTGCTACATCGGTATTGGGGACAAAAGATTACTAGTTACAATTTTAGCAATCGACCAAAATTAAAAAAGAGAACATTTGCTGCAACTCCAGATATTAATATACCTGAACTATCTCTTGAATTTTTACCTCAAGAGGTTTCTTTACCTCATCAAGGTGATTTTAGAAATTCTTCCATAAAGATTCGAAATGAAGATGGACAAGGAATTACAAGATTTGTCTATGTTGGGTACGAAATTCTTGATGAAGCGTTAACGCTTCAAGATCTGCCCTCTGCAAGAAGCAATGAAGCTTTTTGTCAGACCTTAATTGTCCATTTGTACGATAAAGTCGCAAATATTGCTCTAGATTTGTTTTATACGATTTTTGAGGATTCACCGATTATCGTACGTTCTACTAAAGTAATTAACGAAGGCTCTAGTACAATAAAAGTTGAAAAACTTCTAAGTGCTTCTCTTGATATACGTTACGAGAATCAAGTATGCACCTCATTTTATGGCACTCATCAAAAAGAGTTCCAAATGAATAGAAATGATATTAAACATGGATTATTTAAAATTGGTAGTGCTAGAGGTGCAAGTGGGCCTCAATATCCTCCCTTCATCGCTTTATCAAAAGAGGCCACAGAGTTTCAAGGAGAAGTCCATGCAATGACCTTACTTTACAGTGGCAATCACGAAGAGATTTTAGAACGTGATCAATATAATAACTTAAGAATGCAAATTGGGTTAAATGATGAGGGCTTCTCATGGACTTTAAAATCAGGGGAGACCATTCAGAGTCCACAAGCTCTGCTAGTATACAGCAATCAAGGGTTCAATAGTAATTCTCAAGCATTCCATACTTTTTTCAATAATCACTTGATTAATCCATCATGGAAAAAAAGAAAGAGACCCATCGTAATCAACAGCTGGGAAATGACTTATTTCGATGTTTCTGAAGCTTTGCTAAAAAAATTGATTGATTCTGCTAGTCTTTTGGGTTTTGAAACAGTGGTGTTGGATGATGGCTGGTTTGGTAAACGCAATAGTAGTAAAACTTCGTTAGGAGATTGGAAGGTTGACGAAAAAAAATTCCCCAATGGAATTAAATCTTTGGTGGATTATGCTAAAGAGAAAGGCATTGGTTTTGGGATTTGGTTTGAACCCGAGATGATATCACCCGATACAAACCTAATCAAACAACATCCCGAATGGGTAATGAAGAGTAAAAGCTATGAACCCATTTTGGGCAGAAGTCAATACTTCTTAGACTTAACCAATAAAGAAGTTCAAAACTTCGTTATCAAGACATTGTCAGATGCAATTACAAATTTCGGAGTGAACTATATCAAGTGGGATATGAATCGACATATGACTGATCCTTTCTCCCCGACTGAAACAGAAAACAACTCACAAGAATTTTCTCATAGATATATGCTGGGCTTTTATCATATTATTAGCACACTCACTTTAAGCCATCCAGAAGTACTCTTTGAAAATTGTTCTAGCGGTGGAGGTAGATTAGATCCTGGTATGTTGTTCTATTTTCCTCAAACATGGATCAGTGATAATACCGATGCTCTGGACAGACAACAAATCCAATATGGAGCTTCTTACATGTTTCCAATCTCTTCAATAACTGGTCATGTTTCCGATGTTCCAAATCATCAAACTGGTCGCATAACTGAATTTGAGACAAGAGCAGCCTTGGCTTCTTCAACCAATATGGGCTATGAAATGGATGTTATCTCCATATCTGAAGAAGAGAAGAAGAAGGTAGCGAATCATATATCGACTTACAAAAGAGAAAGAAAGCTCGTTTTTGAAGGAGAATTCTATCGATTGAGTTCTCCTAATGAATCAAACATTTGTAGTTGGATGTTTGTCGATGGAAATAAAAGTAATGCCATTATTTATGTATTTCGGAACACCTATCAAGTATTTGATTTATCATTACTTGTTCGAATTCCTTATTTAGACCAAGAAGCCAACTATCTCGAAGTTATTACAAATGCTACTTATAGTGGATCAGAGTTATATAATTGCGGAATCTCTCTTGAAAATCCTAAAGGTGATTTTATTGTTCATAAGTTAATTTTAAAAAAAGTGTAAATGATCTAATACCCTAGCTCCCCATTCAAAGAATTAAAATCTTAAAAAAAGCAGAAGACCGTTAAATTTCACGGTCTTCTGCTTTTTCGATTAAGTTTCTTGCAAGAGTTTTTGAATATAATTTTAATTCTTCTATTATTGATAAGTGAACTCACTTCAAAAAATAGTAAACTAAATGACCGCCATGCAAAAATTAACGATGAAGCGGTTCTTTTTCGCCCAGACCCAGCACCTCCGTTGTGGAATTGTAAATTTCTTGGTAAAGCTCTGGGTTTTCCGCTAGTGACACCCCATAAGAAGGAATCATCTCTTTGATTTTTGGTTTCCACTCTTCCATATGTTGTGGGAAGCATTTTTCCAATACTTCCAGCATAACGTGAACAGCAGTAGAAGCACCCGGAGAAGCGCCGAGCAGTGCAGCTACCGAACCATCAGCGGCACTAACCACTTCCGTACCAAATTGAAGTGTTCCTTTTCCGCCCTCCGTATCTTTGATCACCTGCACACGTTGGCCTGCTACCACGATCCCCCAGTCCTCGATTTTGGCGTTCGGAATAAACTCGCGTAATTCTTCCAGACGCTTTTCATTCGATAACATCACTTGCTGGATCAGATATTTGGTCAATGCCATCTCTTTTGCGCCTGCGGCCAACATCGTAATGAGATTATTAGGTTTTACAGAACCGATCAAATCCAAATTTGAGCCCGTTTTCAAGAACTTCGGTGAGAAGCCGGCAAACGGTCCAAATAGCAGTGCTTTTTGGTTACCGATATATCTTGTATCCAGATGCGGAACAGACATGGGAGGAGCACCAACCTTAGCTTTACCATATACTTTTGCATGATGCTGGGCGACAACCTTAGGATTGTTACATACCATAAATAGTCCACTTACCGGGAATCCCCCGATATATTTGGACTCAGGAATACCGGTTCTTTGTAGCAAAGGTAGACTTCCACCCCCACCACCGATAAAGACAAATTTGGCATTATGGTATTCGATTTTACCGTTGTCCAGATTATGGACTTTGACTTTCCACGAGCCGTCGCTCGCACGTTTAATATCCTTTACACTATGTTTGTAATTGATCTCGACGTTTTTACTTTTTAAATGCTCAAACAACATGCGTGTTAAAGCACCAAAGTTGACATCTGTTCCAGAGTCGATTTTGGTTGCCGCGATGGGTTCATTCAATGTACGGCCTTCCATAATCAGCGGAATCCATTCCTTCAGCTTTTCAGGGGCGTCGGAAAATTCCATGCCTTGAAACAGAGAAATAGTTGAAAGCGCTTTAAACCTTTTTTTCAAAAAAGATACATTTTTCTCTCCTGTTACCAAACTCATATGAGGTATTGGTTTGATAAAGTCCTGTGGATTACGAATCAAATTGCTGTTTACAAGAAAAGACCAAAACTGTCTTGAAAGCTGAAACTGCTCATTAATGTCTACAGCTTTACGAATATCTATAGATCCGTCAGCTTTTTCGGATGTATAGTTCAGCTCGCACAGTGCAGCATGGCCCGTACCTGCATTATTCCATTCGTTAGAGCTTTCCTCTCCTGCGTTTGCGAGTTTCTCAAACACTTTGATTTCCCATTCTGGTGCTAACTCTTTCAGCAATGATCCCAGAGTCGCGCTCATGACTCCGGCACCAATTAAGATAACGTCTGTATTTTTCTGAATGCTATTCATAAAAACCTTCCTTATCTCTTATATTTGCAAAAAAGAGCAGGCCCTCCTGCTTAGGTGATACAAGAAGCAAGGCTCCACTCAGGAACATATCTTTTCTGTCTCTATTATAACTAAAATATAATCTTTTAAAAATTATATTGTCTATTATCTGATAATTATAAATCATTTCTGCTAAAAAGTGAGAATTTTCTTTGCAGAAATAATAAGAATGGATCTCAACACGCTGTATTTTTTGGGCTTCACTTACTAGCAGTAATAACAGACACCAAAAAAAGCGTTTAGAAGCAAATGATGTAGAGTAACAAATTTCCAATGATTGAATCAACAATCCATGTATATGAATAACTCGGTAAAATATGTCTTTACGGGATAGACCCTAATAAATACTTCATTATGATATTCGAAACGGTCTGTTGTTGATTCCCCCAATCATAATCGGAGTTATCCATAATAAACGATTGAAAAGGGAGTTGCTCAATAATTTGTAATTCTAGCTCTCGTCGATGTTCAAGGAACTGAATATATCCCTCATATCCGTAAAGCCCCTTGTTCTTTCCATAATCTTGCTCCGTATGGTACCAAATCGCGAAATCTAACCATTCTTGAGATCTCATTGTTTTAACTCGCTCAATCGTCTCATGTACATTCGGTTGCTTCAAATAGAACAAAATTGGATTTAACTCCTGAATTTGCTCCGCAATCTGTAATACATGCTGAATAAAACGATCTTCTCCAGCGTTATGTCGGGCAAGTAATGCACACCCTGGGTTCTGTAAAAAACAGCATTCGAGTATTATCAACTTTTCTTTTTCTCGCTGATCTTTAACAAAAGACTTCCAACGTTGAATCATCAACTCGCAGTGCTTTTCTACGGGTACTCCATCGTAAATTTCATAACGCCGGATTTCCTCATACAAACTAGAAGGGATTCCATTTGGAGCTGATTGCTGCGCAAGTGCATATGCGATTAAAGAGTCGTTGCCATTCACAGATACAAATGGAGCAATGTAATGAAACACCTCAGAATAGATAGATCGGAGCCGATCAAGTTCTTCGTTCGGCATACATGCAACCGATTCATAATCAGCGGGATGTCGTAAGTTCCCTTCTAAAAATAGTTCCGATTCTATTTGATGTGTGTTTAACATGTCATGTATGTGTCTAGATAATGTGGATTTGCCAGAGCCAGGTATACCTTCAACGATAACCAGTTTCGTTTTCGCAGCTGGTAAATTGGCCATAGTATCACATCCTTATGAATTAAATGATTACCTTAAGGAGAAACCAATTATCCCGTTATAATGCCAGATAGCTTAGGAACCTTCCCATATCTATACATTCTTAGAAAACCAATAAAAAGCACTGGGTCCTGAGGACTGACCCAATGCTTTTTTAGATGACTATCTTCTAGTTACTTAATAATTACGTAGTCCAGGTTAACCAGTTTTGCATAAGTAACAATTTGGTCTGTGGTTAGATTCAAGGAAACCACGGTATGGTGACCACCGCCGTTCTCAATCCATGCTTTAACCCCATCTTGGAAGTTTGGCTTCACATTCCACAGTACACGGGCCACTGGAAGATTTGGAGCAGGAACTGTCGGTTCAAATGCAGTAACCTCATTGATCAACAGTTTATAATGCGTGCCAAAGTCAGCCATGGAAACAACTACACCGTCTCCTGCCTTGCCGTCAAACACCAGACGAGCTGGATCTTCACGATCGCCGATACCTAACGGAGAAACGATGATTTTAGGCTTGTTGCTTGCCAACGTTGGGTCAACTTCAAGCATATGGGATTGAAGGATCGATTCCTGACCAGCCGCTAATTCATAGGTGTAGTCTTCCATAAAGCCAGTGGATTGGTTATGGCTCATGACTTTAAGCAGACGATCGAGCGCTGCAGTCTTCCAATCTCCTTCACCGGCGAAGCCGTATCCTTGTGCCATCAAACGTTGAACGGCAAGACCAGGAAGTTGTTTCATACCATAGAGGTCTTCGAAGTTCGTAGTGAAGGCAGTATAGCCGCCATGATCCAGGAACCGTTTAAGGGCAATTTCATAGCTTGCTTGCACTCTTACGCTGGCTTCCCAAGCTTCCTTGCTATAAGTACCATAATCAAGTTCATAGAGTTCGGAGTATTCCGCGAACAAAGCATCAATCTCTTCTTCTTTCACAGCATTGACGTACTGAACAAGGTCGCCAATTCCGAAGTAGTCAACGGTCCATCCAAATTGAATTTGAGCTTCGACCTTATCGCCTTCCGTAACGCCAACGTTACGCATATTGTCGCCAAAGCGGGCAACTTTGATATTGAAGCTTTCGTTATAAGCAACCGCTACATCCATCCACTCTGCGATTTGCTTTTGCACTTCTGCGCGTTCCCAGTAACCTACGACCACTTTATTCTGTTTCTTCAGGCGAGCATTGATAAATCCATATTCACGGTCACCATGAGCTGCCTGATTGAGGTTCATGAAGTCCATGTCAATCGTAGCCCAAGGAATGCTTTCATTGAACTGTGTAGCCAAATGAAGTAGCGGCTTTTGCAGCAATTTAGTACCACGAATCCACATTTTTGCAGGTGAGAAGGTATGCATCCAAGTGATGACACCAGCAACCTCGTCACGATAGTTGACTTCTTTCATGAGATTGGTGATTTTGTCTGCACTAACCGCCAGATCCTGCAATACAAGCGGATAAGGCAGAACGCCACTCTTATTTAAGGCATCGGTCATTTCTTGTGCGTGTGCTTTAACTTCTGCTAATGCTTCTTCTCCATACAGATGTTGTGAACCTACGACAAACCAGAACTGTTTTGTACCTACTGTTGACATCATTCATCCTCTTTTCTTAATTTTTTAATTTATATTACTTTTGCCCGTAGTACGCGTCTTTCCCATGTTTGCGTAAATAGTGTTTATCTAGAATGCGTTGCGGCAATTCTTCAGCAAAATGATTCAATTCTCGTGCGAATAAATTCATTTTCGAAACTTCTTCCAACACGACGCTATTCATGACTGCCGATTTTGCATCTTTGCCCCAAGTGAAGGGAGCATGACCCTTAAGCAGAACACCCGGCACTGCTAAAATATCCAGCCCGCGCTGCTCAAAAGTTTCGATGATGACACGGCCGGTTTCCGCTTCGTAACCACGATCAATCTCCTCTTGCGTCAAGAAACGGGCACAAGGAACAGAACCATAGAAGGTGTCTGCATGAGTAGTCCCCATTACAGGTACATCCAAGCCTGCTTGAGCCCAAATGGTCGCCCAAGTCGAATGCGTGTGTACAATACCGCCGATCTCTGCATAATGCTTATAAAGTACGGCGTGAGTCGGTGTATCTGATGAAGGTCTCATTTCTCCTTCAACAACATTGCCATCAAAATCAACAACCACCATATCGCTAGGTTTCATCGTGTCATAACTAACACCACTTGGTTTGATAACGAATAAGCGGCTCTCACGATCAACAGCGCTTACGTTACCCCAGGTGTATTTCACGAGTCCATGTTTAGGCAAATCCAGATTGGCTTGATATACTTCTTCTTTCAGTTGCTCTAACACGTCAATTCCTCCAGTTTTCCACTAGATTATCTACAGCAGCCTGTTCAATCGCCAGGCCTTGTGTGTAGCGTTCCATGAATGTTTCAAATCCCTTAACGTCGGAACTGTCGGGAGAAATTTCTTGCCCCTCAGCATCTCTAAACACTTTTTGGTCGAGGAAGTCTTCCAGACTTTCTTGTTGATCCTTGTTCATCATGTAAGAAGCCAGAATAGCAATCCCCCACGCCCCGCCTTCTCCGGCTGTTGACATCACTGATACCGGGACATTCATGGCAGCCGCAACAATTTTTTGTCCGACGATTGGGGTTTTAAATAAACCACCGTGAGCCAGAATGCTGTCAATTGCTACATTTTCTTTCTTTGTCAAAATATCCATTCCGATTTTCAAAGCAGCAAACGCAGTGAAAAGATGAGTCCGCATGAAATTGGCCAAATTGAAACGGCTCTCAGGAGAGCGGACAAACAATGGCCGGCCTTTCTCTATTCCGGTGATATTCTCCCCTGACAAATAGCCATAGCTGAGTAAACCGCCGCCATCTGGATCTGCTTCCAAAGCCTTGTTCAGCAGCACACTGAACAATTGATTCGGATCCGCCTTTTGTCCCATGGCCTCAGAGAATTCACGGAACAATCCCAGCCAAGCATTGAGATCACTTGAACAGTTGTTGGCATGAACCATTCCGACCGGATTACCATTCGGTGTAGTCACCAGATCAATTTCCGGATATACCGCTGAAAGGTCCTTCTCTAATACAAGCATGGCAAAAACCGAGGTTCCCACAGAGACGTTGCCCGTCCGTTTTCTCACACTATTCGTAGCGACCATCCCTGTTCCCGCATCACCTTCTGGAGGACAAAGCGGAATACCTGGTTGTAAATCTTCGGATTTATCTAAGATTTTAGCTCCCACGGCGGTTAGTACACCTGCCTGCTCGCCTGAAATATAAACTTTAGGGAGAATTCCTTCTAGCTTCCAATCGTAACCTTTGGCTGCAATGAGTTCATCGAACTGCTTAACCATCGATTCGTTATAATCATGTGTAGTCTCATCAATTGGGAATATGCCCGAAGCATCCCCGACGCCAATAGCCTTATTTCCAGTCAGCAGCCAGTGAATATATCCAGCTAACGTCGTCATAAAATCAATCTGAGGGACATGTTGCTCTTCGTTCAATATAGCTTGATACAGGTGAGCAATACTCCATCGCTCAGGGATGTTGAATTGGAATTTATCAGTTAACACTTTTGCGGCAGCACCGGTTGTCGCATTCCGCCAAGTCCGGAACGGAACAAGCATCTCACCCTTGCTGTCAAAAGCCATATAGCCGTGCATCATTGCAGAGAATCCTATAGAACCAACGGTACGAAGGGTAATCCCATATTTTCGTTCAACCTCTTGCTTCATTTCACTATAAGCCTCTTGCAGACCCGTAATAATACTCTCTAAGTTGTACGTCCAATAACCGTCCACCAAGAGATTTTCCCACTCATAGCTTCCAGATGCGATGGTTTCAAAATGATGATCAATCAGCACTGCCTTGATACGTGTGGATCCAAATTCGATACCAAGTGAGGTTTCTCCCTTAGTAATCGCTTGTTTAATGTCTTGATCCATGCTCACGTTACTCCTCTCTCTGAACAACTGTTATAATCGCAATAATTGAAAGAAGGCGCTTTCTTTAATTTACAACCTTAGTATATTTTTTGTTCGTACATTTGTCAACACACATACATAGTTATACATACAAATATTCTGATAAACCGAGAATTTATCTATTTTTTCTTTAGTATTAATGCATGTTAGGCTATGGATTATAATAAGCTCATAATTATGCTAAAATATGTACATACAAATATTATGGGTAGGTAAATTAGTATTAGGACAACCAGGAAAGAAGGAATAAAGTGAAACCAAAGTATCAGGTCATCCTTGAGGATATAAAGAGCAACATTCTATCAGGAGCATACAGCGTAGGAGAACAAATTCCAACGGAATCGGCTTTGCAGGATATGTATAAAGTTAGCCGTCAGACGGTACGTAAGGCAATTTTAGAACTATCCAACGAGGGTTTTTTAAGAAGTGAAAAAGGATCGGGCACTTATGTCAGTAACCAATTTCGATCAAAAAACGGCGGGAATTCCAGTAATAAAACCATCGGAGTCATCACAACCTACATTTCCGATTACATCTTCCCTTCTATTATTCGCGGGATTGAAGCCAGATTGAATGAAGATAATTATTCATTGCTATTAGCTAGTACAAATAATGATGTCGCACAGGAAAAGAAAGCTTTGGAGATGATGTTGTCCTTTGGTGTGGATGGCTTGATCATTGAGCCTACGAAGAGCAATCTATATAATCCCAATATCTCTTACTATCTGACGTTCAAGGAGCAGGATGTTCCGTTCATCATGATTAATGCTTATTATGAAGAGTTGGAGGTTCCCTTCTTTTGTCTCGATGACGTACAGTCCAGCTATCTGGCAACAAAAGAATTGATTGCTAACGGACACACACACATTGGTATCATTGCCAAAATGGACGATTTACAAGGAAAGCATCGAATGAAGGGCTATATCAAGGCGCTTGGAGAAGCCAAATTACGGTTTTACCCAGAGCAAGTGCTCTCATTCTATACAGAGACGAAGCAGGACCTGTCCACCAACTTAAAAAAATTCCTAACCGAACAAAGGGACGGGTTATCCGCAATTGTCTGCTATAACGACGAGGTAGGATTAGAAGTTGTACATGTATGCAGACAACTTGGTATATCTGTTCCTGAAGACATATCCATTATTGGTCAAGATAATTCCTATATTTCCAAGAATGCAAACATCAAACTTACGACATTAACACACCCACAGGAACAAATGGGACGTGATGCCGCCGATTGGGTTATCAAGAAGCTGCAAGGGAAGAAGGACCTACGCAACCACACCTATTATCAACCTGTGTTAATTGAAGGAGAAACGGTAAAGAAGAAACTGAAGTGAAGGGGTCCAACATTCATTGTAATCAATCAAATGGACACACCCAAAACGATATTACCATTGAACACTAGGCACCTAGTGCCTAATTGTCATATGACACACTTTGAAGTGACTGGTATGGATCGGTGACGAAATGTAACTTGTTGGTATGACAAGTCCTTTGCCATACTTGGTTTTGCCGGACGCTATGAGGCAAAAATACATTTCAAGGAGAAATCATTCATGAAAAAAATGATTCACACCAATCTCGCGGTTCTACTGTTATCTGCTACGATAACTACCGCCTGTATGGCACCCAACGGCGCGTCAGTTGCCGCACCCGTTAACGCACCAGTTGCATCTGTAAAGGCTAGCTTGGAGGGGCCGCGAAATGCCAAGGAACTAGAAGCTTTTGCAGATGGTGTTTTTGCGGACAAGATGAAGAAGTTTAATACAGTTGGTTCTAATTTTGTGGTCGTCACGGGTGGGAAAGTGATGCTAAGCAAAGGTTACGGTTATGCCGACAGGGAAAAAAGAATTCCTGTTGATAAAAATACCGTTTTCCAAATCGGCTCTGTTACAAAGTCATTCACTGCATTGGCAGCTATGCAGTTGGTCGATAAGGGGAAAATGGATTTAAAACACGATATCCAAGAGTATTTAGGAGGAATAAAGGTTCCGAATAAAACAGGAAAAAAACTGACGATGTTTGATCTACTTACATATTCAAGTGGATTTGATGAACCAGATATTCTCATGGAAATGCATCCAGAATACGCGGACAAATATTTTCCAATGAAGAAGTACATTGCAGCAAATATGCCAACTGTTGTCAGGCCTCCAGGAGAAGCGTACACTTATGACAATTTTGGTTTCATGCTAGCCGGATATGCAGTAGCAAACGTAACGGGCATGTCATATTCCCGATATATGGAAAAGAATATTTTTAAACCGTTAGGCATGAATTCGACGAATGTGCGGTTTACCCCCCAATTGTTAAGCAGAATGGCTGCTCACTATGGACCAACAGGTGAACTGATACCCTTGGACGGGTTTAAACCAACGGAAAAACCTGAAGGCGGTATGGTTTCAACAGCAGATGACATGGCGAAGTACCTCATGATGCACCTGAACAAAGGCAAGTACAAAGGTAAAGAAGTGGTGAGTCCAAAGAGCATAGAGCAAATGCACACGTACCAATTATTCCCTGACAAGGAGTTCCCGGTTACAACAATTGGATTCGAAGGCTACTTCAAAGAGAAGATGAATAATCAGCATGTGATTCTAAAAGGAGGAAATGTTACAGGGCATTCTTCCTTGATTGTTATTCTGCCTGAGAAGAATACAGCGATGTACATGTCCTACAATAACGACTCCATGATGAGTCTTGACGTGTATGAGGAATTTATGAATCATTATTATCCGAGAAAATCAGAAGTTCCAAAGTCAACCTACGCGGCAATAAGTGAGCAGCAGGCCCAAGACTACGTGGGATTATACCAAAACACGCGTATCGCTGCCTTAAGGACGAAGGTTTCGTATTCGGACGGGAAATTAATAATGGAGACAGGAACATCAGGGAAACATACACTAAAAATGATCCATTCTTTATTATTTGAAGATGAATCAGGTAATAAATTGACGTTTAATAAAAATGAAGCAGGCCATATTGCATATTTGTATTACATGCAGCTCCCAGACCTCGTTGCTTATGCGCAAAAAATAAACATTGATTCACCATTTTCTGATGTGCCTGCGGATAGTAAATATAATCCACATATTAACAATCTTAATGCTTTGAACGTCATGAGCGGAAAGTCAGCCAATCTCTTCGATCCGAAAGGAACGATGACTCAGGGAGAATTCTCAGAAGTGCTGCTGCGCGCCCACGGGTGGTATAAACAACCCTTCATGATTGAACCGAATAAGAAGCAGATGATGGCCGGACTACGTAATTATCAGCCTAATTCTCCTATCACTAGACAAATGGCGGCGGTAATGATCCAGAACCTGAAACAGGTTGAGCCTGGAACTAAGGTTAAATTGAGTGGCGAAACGGATGCTTGGGCAGTTAAAGCAGTCACAGCTCTTGTTTCCCAAGGTATCATGGACCCGGATACCAAGATCAATTCAGACGGCTCCATAGATTTCCGCTCCAAACAGCTTTTGAAGCGTCAAGAAGCCAGTGCCTTGTTGGATCAAGCATTTAATTACTATACGTTGCCAATCAGTCACTAATTCAAAAGGTTAACCGGAAAAAGTAAGATAATGATACTTTATATAAGGTTTCCTGAACCCCCGATCAAACTGGGGGTTTTCTTGTATAATAAGAAACAAGCGGCTGCTGATGTTGCCGCTTATTTTTAGTTTTCTCCATATCCAACGGAAATCCGCATCGAGCCGTAAGGTTTATTCCAGAAGCCCTGCCTCCCGGGCTTTTTGCACCGCTTCCTCCCGGTTGCGAACCCCCAGCTTCAGATAGACCGATGACGCATAGTTTCTAACCGTACCATCAGATAAATACAATTTGGAGGCAATGGTTTTATATCGCAGTCCTTTCGACACGAACTGTAAAATTTCAAGCTCCCGTGGAGTTAAGTCATAGGTCGCGGCCACTTGGGTTGTCGACGGATCTTCCCCGCTCTTGGCGGCTTCCAGCTGTGCAAACAATTTGTGCGACATCTCCTGATCGATCAGCGTGCCTCCGCGATAGACCGTGCGTATTGTTTCGGCGAGCTCTACTGGCTTCATCGACTTCAATAAGTATCCGTCGGCTCCGCTTCGCAGCGCTTCCAGAGCCTGTCCAGTATCTTCGAACGTGGTGAGAATCAAGATGCGGATGTGGGGCCACGTTTGTTTTATGGTACGGGATGCGGAGATTCCGTCCAGGTTCGGCATGTCCAAATCCATGAGCACCAGCTGAGGCTGAACCTGCCTGCACAGTTCGATGGCTTGCTCGCCATCTTCTGCTACCCCTACGACTTGCAAATCTTGCTGCTCCTCCAGAAGAGTCCGCAGACTTTCACGGATAAAAGGCTGGTCATCGACGACCAACAGACGGATGACTTCATCCTTAAGCTCCGTTTGTCGTGGCAGGGTGCAGGTAACGAGGGTGCCTTCACCCGGTTGGGTATAGACGCCAACATGACCTTGCAAATTCATTACTCGCTCTTTCATGGCGTTCAAGCCGAAACCATCCCGTCCATGTTCCATCCCGCGGCCGTTATCCTTAATTTCGAGCCTCGTCTGCTGAGGCTCAAATTGCACCAAAACCGTAATCTCCGTCGAGTGTCCATGACGCACGGCATTCGTCAATGATTCTTGCAAGCAGCGATACAGCGCTATCTTTGCTTGCTTCGTTACAGGGTATTCCTCTCCGAAGGCCTGGAAACGAACCGACACCTTAGCATGCTCCTGAAACTCCTCTGCCAGCTTCCGCAAAGACTGAAGCAGTGGGAGTTCTTCATGCGGCGATTCGATTTGATGTACATAGCCTCTCACTTCATCCATATTCTTCCGGGCCAGGTTCAATAGAGAATCGAGCCGTTTCGTTCCTGTATCCGTCTCTAGCTCAGGGCGCAAGGTTTCCAATCCCATAATGAGGGAAGTGTAGGCATGACCAACAGTATCATGAAGCTCTTTGGAGAGCCGATTCCGTTCTTCGGCCAGCGTGATGCGCTCGATTTGGGACAAGTACTGCTCAAGCACCGCATTTTGCTCGCGTATAATTTCGCTTTGACGATGATTGACCATCAATAAATGGAAGGAAAATCCGAATGCATAAGCCGTCCCGAATTGAATGGTCATAACCCAAAAATCAGTCTGCTCTACAAGCAGCTTAATTATAGTGGGTAGGAGCAATACCGATAAAGGACCTGACCAAAGATATGTTCTTTGTTTGCTGTTAGCGGCAATCAAAAATGGATACAACAGGAATGTGAGGTAGGCTTCCGGAAAAAACGAAGCTAAATACAAGCACAGCCCGCCCGGGATCACAATCTCGGTAAGCAGGTAGTATCTATAATTGAGCTGCAAGCACAGCCAGGGAACGGAAAAAGCAATAAGCTGCCAAAACACAAGAACCCAAAGCGGCAGCGTGAAATGAGCTTGCCGCTCTATGATAGTGAGCAGGAGAGAAGTACTGCAAATCAAGCGGATCATAAGCATGAACCAGTCGTACCAGAACCACTGCTTTACCATATCGAACAAAACCATCAACCCCTAAGAACTATCAGTATGACATTACGTAACTATTATAGAGCAGAACATCATCCAACAATACTTTTAAATCCAGACCGGGACATTCCGGTTAACGGTTCACACTCTTGATCATAAGACGGGTGTAGCCGCCTAGCATACACGTTAAGCTGTTCGCAAGCCTATAGCTCACCATAGTGAATACGACTCCTGAGGCTGAAACCAGTATGGATTTTATCACAGTATCTACAAGCAAACCCATAAAATAATAATTAGAAAACGGAAAGAGAAGCGGGGTCGCAATCATTGCGAGTGGAGTTATATAAAGCAAGGCCGCACTAATGAGGCTTAAAATCCCCACCGGAAGCTTTAGCATCAGCCAGCCGATAGCAATCCAGTTGCGCCGATTTAGCAGCTCCTTCCTTGCTTGAAGCCAGATAGAGACATCGGTGTTTATTGGTTTAACGTAAAGCTCGGTGGTAATATCCGTATAGATCTTGGTCTGTATGCGTTCAAATTGCAGGAAGGCGTATGTAGTTCGCAAAATGCGAGTAATCAGAGGAACGCCCGCGACGGTAAACGAAAGACTCAAACCTAATGTAAGAGCGACCAGATAAAAGCAAAAGTAAAACAATCCGGTAGCGAAAGTAAGCAGTAGGAAATAGCCATTTTGAATAAAGCTGACGACGGTTCTTGTCATCAAAGAGCCCACATCCTTTACAAGTAGTAGTCGTATCCTACGGCTCTTGATGTCAAATCTACCAGTGCCATAATGTCATATGACACAAGGCGAAATCGGTCTGCAAACCTAATGAGGAAAAACAACTAAAAACAACTGATTCTTCGCCATTTTTTAAATATCGCATAGTAATGGTAATCGTCTTTGCAGAGTCAAGCGGCTTTTGATCCAATCCCTCTGCGATGCATGAGAAGACACAAAGCATGGTTTCCGGTAAGGAGAGCTGATTTCTGCCTAAAAGTTTTATTTTTGAGAATCAAGAATAAACATAGATGCATCTTGTCCCATGAATATTTTACTTCCATTAAAAAAAGTTTTGGACTGAATATCTCTATATCCTATTTTAGTCATAATGTCAGTCAGCTCTTCTTGATTAAATCCGTTATGAACTATATCTGAAACTACTTTTTCATTTTTATTAAAATCTACGATTAGTAAATGTCCTCCTTCATTTAGAACATCAAATAGCCTTGATAAAACGAATTCAACATCATGAATATGGAGTAGAACCTGAGCCATAAAAATATAGTCAGCATGTAAATCCGTTAGACCTTCCTTTTCAAAATCAAAACATAATGTATCTGCATTCTGAATATGAAGATCAGTAATTTTTTGCTTTATTTGATTAATCATGTTTTGTGAAGTATCCAGAAAAAGCATAGAATTAAAAGCATTTAACAATCTCATTCCGACAAGACCCGTTCCACACCCAAAATCAATAGCATTCTTACTATTAGCGTCAACTACATATTCACGAATGGCATCAGATGATACCTTTGCAATTTGAATTCTTTCAGAAGTGTCATATATATTAGCTATCATTTCAAACTTATCCGTATTTCCCATGATTACCTCTCCAATCCGATTAATAAAATCATGAATACAACAATATAGAATGATATTCTATCGAAGCATTAGCATTTAGTCCACATTCTTATTAGTAAGCTTTTAGTCTTGGTTCGTTTCTGTACAATTTTGGTTCAACATTTTCGCCCTTATTTGTGATACGGTTCACCATCCTACCTGTAGCGGCAAGTTTAAAGACCACCCCACTAAAAGGATGGCCTTTAGGATCGCTAATCTATTCTAATTGCCTCGATATAAAGCTCGATTCTCACTTCATTTCCGACAATAACCCCACCTTTTTCCAGAGGCGAGTTGAATGTCAAACCAAATTCATTGCGTTCGATACTGGCTGTTGAATGAAATCCTACACGTTCCCGGCCGCGAGGGTCTTTGTTAAGTCCTTCAAAAATGGTATGAAAAGTGATGGGTTTGGTTACTCCATGCAGAGTTAGATTGCCCGTAAGCTCATACTGCCTTTCGCCAGCAAGGACGCAGCTGGTGCTTTGAAACGTAATGGTTGGATACTTGGCTGCATGAAGGAAGTCGTCGCTCTTCAGGTGTTCATCTCGTTGCGATTGGCGAGTTGTAATACTATTTGCATCTATAGAAGCCTGAACACCCATGGTTGTTAAATCGTTGGGGTCAAAACTCAAGATCGCTTGGAAATGCTCGAATACTCCTTTAATTCTACTAATCATTAAATGCGTCACCGAAAACTCGACGGAACTGTGGTCCGGATCCACTTCCCAATTGATATTGCTCATAAATAAATACCACCTCTATGATAAGATTTTGAGAAAGGTCGCCCCATCTCCAAACACTGCGCTATTCGCATACTCCTAATGTACAAAAAAGCTACTGACAACGGGATGTCAGTAGCTTTTTTTCATTTTTTTGGTTTCCTCGTAAATCCAATTTCGGAATGTTCAGGCTCCGCCACGTCAAATTAAATCGAAGGTGAGCTGGATAATCCATGTACACCTTCTTCACCATTCGTCTTTGTCGAAATAATCATCTGGCAAATGCAGCTCTCGCAAACAACCGATAAATTTTTCTCTGAAATTCGGATTGCTTTTGTATTCCGGCCATACCTCCTTATAGTAAGGCAGCAACTTCTCATGTGGAATAATGCCCCAGTATAAAATCAAGTTATTCAGAACCTGCGGGCCGCCCCCCATCAACATCTGTTGAATGATCTGCCAGCTTCCCAGCTTGTTTTCGCAACTGCGCGCGGCATAGATGGCAGTGGTTTGCATTTTCGGGTCAGCATGGCACAAGAAAGGCGTAAAGTCCTGGAGAGTAATCGCACCATAATCCTCCAAGATATACCCTGCATAACGCAACGTTTCCGGGTCGTGAATCCTGTCAAGCCTTTGCAAGATCACTGGAATAAAATCCGTTAAATTCACAGTTTTACTGGAAGCGTGCAGGATCTGTAAAGCTTGCAGAAAGTCCTCATGCCCATCCGATTGCAACAGCTCCAGAAGGTATTTTCTACCCGCGTCAAAAGAAGTTTTGCAGATGAGCCAAATGGCTGTAGTCCGATTTTTCAGGCTTTGCTCCGCAGTATTTTTCAAAAAACCAAGGGTTGGCTGAGAGACTTTCTTAAACTTGAACATTCCATTAAGCGCTTTGGCTTGGATTTCTTCATTTGGAGCGCTCTGATAAATCTGGATCAGCGCATTCTCATCACCCGGCATTCGACTACCAAACCACCCGATATCATAATCCAGAATAATTTCATCCAGCCAGCGCTCGTACCAGTCCAGAAAGCTGTCTTCATAGACAAAGAAAAAGGGATGATCGGGATGGAAATCGGAGGTGTACACAATTCTCCCCCTGTATTTCCCTTCAAGTACGAGATACATGTCGTATTCGCAGCCTTGGGTGCCTATGCACAACATGCCGCCCAGCACCTTATTACAGGTGGCGTCGTATTCCTCATCGGGAATGTCCTCGTCCTTGGTCAGGGGCTCAATCAGATGGTTCCATTCCTCTTTGGTCATCCCGGGATACAGAACGGATTTTGCAAGGAGCGCCTGGCGCTCGGTGTAGGAAGTTGCCTTTCCAATTGAATAGATTCCATAATAGGGTCCGGCGCCTCCGTTGCCCACTTTCGTTAAAAACTGCGCGTAGGGCTCAGGAAGGGTAACCTGATTGTGGGCTTGCCAGTCCGCCAGCTCTTTTGCTGTAAGCTTCTCTTTAACCCTATATTGATGTGAGGATGCTCCAAACACCGAGAAATCCGCGTCTTTGCGCAAAGCTTGACTCAGTTTGTTTTTTATTCGATCCAGTTGCGTTTCTTTCTTCCTAAACCACATATTTGAACCCTCCTGTTGACCATAGCCAGGTTTCCTTTGTTTGCTTATCCAGCAATTTTATTATTTTTTCTATGGGTCGTACCTCTTTAAAATGATATGTATCTTTAAGTAATCTTTCATTGTAGCTTCTCTTAAGGTCACCACTGAACCACCTTAGAGTACCACAGAAAAAAATCCATATGAATGGAATCCATATGGGGGCCAACACGAATTTGTTAGGAGACGGACACTTGGCAAATTTGATGACGAAGACCGTGATCATTTTTATTCTTGTTAGAAAATGACGGTGTGAGCTAGCCCCCTTTGACCACTCAAAGGGGACTTAAAGTCCACAGGGATACGATTATTCATTATCCGGCGTGGCCGGACTGGCCAGGGGCATTAAGCCTTTAACGGCGCCGAGAAACGGGCGAATGGACTTGATCATACCGTAGCCCATCTTCACGACCGGGACAAATTTCTGGATCATGCCGAATAGCCGCAAGCCGCCGCCGAGCATACCGCCAAGCCCTCCTGCGCCCGCAGTGGAGCCGCCAAGGCCGCCTAACAGCGAGCCCATCATCGGCAGAAATGCCGACACCTTGGCGTCCGGCTTGCGGGAGCGCGAACGGCCAGACGGCTTGCGCGCGCCGCTTTTCCGGTTGCCGAGACGGACGCCCGGGGCATGCGTACCAGCTCTGCGTTTGATAGATCGGGAGCCTTGCTTCCCGGAAGAAGTGCGTGGGGGGACTCCAGCGCTGGCAAGTACCAACCCGCCGTAATTAACATCGGTGATGTAGCCGACATAAGTCTCTCCGCTGTGCAGGGTGACACAGACCGGACGGCCCTGAAACTTCTTAGCCCGTGCACGCATCTCTTTCGATTGTGCCATGGAAGTTCACCTCGCTCACTGATTATAATTCAGTTTACGCCAGGGGCGGGCTGTCTGCTTGTGCGAATGGGACATACGCACGCCAAAAATCGCTTGATGATCTCACCGCCGTTCAAGTCCTCCCAAGAATAACACCGCTAACCACAGCCCCACACTAAATCAAGAGAATTGCCAAAAACCTGCTACTGGATGTTGTATCTCAGTCGTCTCCATTTTGGCGAAAATATATAGTGACCCAAAACCAAAAGGATAATTGTAATCCTCTTGAAGCAACCTTTCGGGATAACCATCTTCATCTACCTGAAATAAAAAAGAGAATGACTCCTCCTTCAGCTTCGCAAAATAATAGTCTTCATTTTGAATAAGTCTCGGGTTTCCGCCTACTTTGATCAAATAAGGCTGATCCATCGACTTTTCGTCATGGCTTAGTTCCCCGTTTGAAATTACATGCTTTATAAGACCCGGGTTAGTAAACATATCTTTGACGCTTTCAGTCGAAATGGGATGCTCAACCACCTTGATCGGGCAATTAGGATAAATGTTGTTTTCCAAATACTCCTCATAGTCTTCAGGGATGAAAATCGAAATCATGCTCTCAGGTTTAAAGGGATGGACGAGGCTCAAGTAAAAAAACATATTTTTGGTTACCTTCGTGGATGAGATCTGATTGATCATCAAAGAAGTCGGGTGCATTCCCACCGATCCAGCCTGCACTATGTTCGTTCGATAGGGCCGATCCCGCATAATAAAGAATACAATCTGTTCTCTCAAGTAAATATTCGCTTGATTTTCATTAGGCATTTTACAACTCTCCCTCAAGAAACGCGAATGCCCTTTTGAACTATTTTGCATTCACTACAACATTTTTACCGCCACTTGAGGTATGGGGTTTTGCTCTCCTACCTGGAGTTTCATCCCCATTAGAGCAAGCTCATTCAAGGTTCTAATTCAAGGTGCATCTTGGCTTCCGCCTCATCCCATGGCACCGAGTAACCCGCCCCCTTAGCGCAAAAGATGGAGGAGGATGTATACAGTGGGTCTGCCCCTTTGCGGTAGCCCATCCGCTCTATGACTTCCTCCGTATTATGGCAGCGATCGTAGCCGCTGAACACGCAGCGGATACTGCCTCGTCCATGCGTAAAGGATGCAAATTCGGCACTGTAGTTCATGAAAGTCGACACGGGCACCCTGCCCGTGACCACCGCTTGCGTTCCGGTTGTCTGCGGCGGATTAAAAATACCTGAAGCACGCTGAATATCGGACAGCACCCTGCCCATTTCATCGATAGCGACCTTGATTTTGAAATCGTAATAGGGCTCCAGCAGCACATTGTCCGCCTTCTCCAGTCCCTGCCGTAGTGCTCGAAAGGCAGCTTCACGAAAATCGCCACCATGGGTATGTTCTTTATGCGCGCGGCCCCTCAGTAGCGTAATGTTCACGTCGGTGACCGGCATGCCGGTCAGCAGTCCGTGATGCTCCCGTTCATAGAGATGATTCCGAATCAGATTCTGATAGCTGACATTCAGATCATCGGCATGACATCTGCTTTCGAACATGATGCCGTTGCCCCTTGCTCCCGGTTCAATCAGCAAATGCACTTCCGCATAATGCCTGAGCGGTTCGAAGTGACCGTACCCTTTCACAGTCGATTGAATCGTTTCCTTATACAAGATTTCCGGTTGTCCAAAAGAGATAGCAAAGCCAAACCGCTCTCTAACAAGCTGCTCCAGCACTTCCAGTTGAATCAATCCCATGACGCGGATAGAAATCTCCTGCAATTTCTCATCCCAAACGACGTTCAGTGACGGCTCCTCCGCCTCCAGCATGCGAAAAGCACCGAGCACCTTCTGTACATGTATCGAATTGTCGAATACTACCTTCGATTGTAACGTCGGTTCCGACTCGTAAGCTAACTTGTCCGATATCGACCCCAGGCCTTGTCCAGCCCCGGCGGCGGACAAGCCGGCAACCGCAAACAAATCGCCAGCTTCCACTTGCTCCACCGGCTGCGATTTAAGGCCGTTAAACAAGAAGAGCCGCGTAACTTTTTCGTCATATTGAACCCCGCCGCTCTCGTAACTAAGCTGTTCTCTCACCTTCAGCCGACCACCCAGCGCCTTAATGAACGTGAGTCTCGCTCCGCCTGCATCGTGCCGAATTTTATAAACCCGCCCCTGGAACGAGGCATTCTCGTCATAAGTGGTTGTCGTCAGCAGATGCAGCTGATCTAAAAATTCAATGACGCCTGTATCCTGAAGCGCAGAGCCGTAAGCACAGGGGAAGAGAAGACCCGCCGCTATCATCCTCTGCAAAGCCTCCAGCCAGAAGCCGCAATCCTCTCTCCCCTCCAGGAATGCTTCCAGCAAAGCTTCATCCCGCTCCGCCATGGCCTCCCGCAGCGGCTCGCCAACTATGCCGTCAGCGAAGCTCTGTGTAATGCAGCAAACTTCCCCCGTCAACTGCTGACAGATATCCGCCTCGGTTCTGCCTGCATCCGCGCCGATCCGATCCGTCTTGTTGATAAAGAAGAACGTCGGAATCCGATGCTTGCGCAGCAGCTGCCAGACCGTCTCCGTATGGCCCTGGACACCTTCAACTGCGCTTACAATCAGGATGGCATAATCAATGACCTGAATCGCCCGCTCCATCTCCGGGGAGAAATCGACGTGTCCGGGCGTGTCTATTAAATAATAGCTGTCTCCTTTATATTCTATTACCGCCTGATCTGCGAACACCGTAATACCCCTTGCCCGCTCGATGTCGTGGCTGTCCAGAAACGCATCCTGATGATCCACCCGCCCCCGCGACCGGATACTGTTCGTATGGTACAGCAGCTGTTCCGCAAAAGTTGTCTTACCTGCATCCACATGGGCGAACAGGCCAATCGTTAGTCGCTTCATAGAATCCCACTTTCAACGCTTCTTGTTAATACTGCTCATTTTATTAAAGCATAGAAATCGGGAGAGTGGGTAGGAGTTGGTTTTGAGAGAGGATCTTTTTTTATAGACAGAAGATAAAGGAAAAACCTCCCTTCGAATCTACACCATTTTAATCTGCAAGTTTCGCCCTGCTTATGATACAGTCACCGTGCTATCTACAACGGCAAGTTTTAGCTATCCCTTGTGGTGATGCTTTTTAGACAGAAGCCATATAAAATCTAACGGTTGTGATGATCGCATTGAATGGAGATACGCATCAACACTTCCGAATAATTCACCATTCCCCCTAGAGGTGAGACGGTACGCACGCATTTCATCAACGAGAGCAGAAAAGGAGCCATCCGTAGTCAGATAGCTCCTTTTCTTATTCTCAGCACTAACTATTCTTGTACAATTCGAAACCTGCTGATCATTTCGCTCACTTGTTGGCTTGATTGTTTCAATTGTTCAGCTGCACTATGCAGATGGGAATACGCTTGACTCTGATCGTTAGAAGCCGAACTTATCTCTTCTGTGGCAGAAGCTGCGTCTCGAGCTACATCTGATATCTTGATAATGGATGAGATGACCTGTTCCCTACTAACATTCATCTGCCCTATATCCCCATCCATCTCTTGAATCGAGCTGATGATTTCCTTTAGCATATCCATAATCGATTCAAATACCGTTCCCGACTCCTGAACAATGAGAGATTGTTCGGAGATAACCACCTCTGTCTGATTCATGACCTGCAACGTTTGAGAAACTTCTGCCTTGAGGCGTGCAATAGTTGCGTTAATTCTCTCTGTTGATTCATAAGTCATGGTCGACAGCTTGCGAATCTCTGTAGCGACGACTGCAAATCCTTTTCCGGAATCGCCGGCACGCGCCGCTTCTATGCTCGCATTTAATGCGAGGAGCTTCGTTTGCTCGGATACTTCATTAATCGTCTGTACGATTGTGGAAATCGTAAGCATCTGTTCTGCCAGGCCTTCAATATGTTGCACGACCAGTTGGTTTGCTTCTGTCGTTTGGAGATTGTGATCCTGTAATTTCTTTACTTTATCCATGCCGCCTCTTAAAACGATTTCCGCCTCCGAAGACAAGCTGGTCATTTTTTTGTTCCTTACATTTACCTTTTCAATCGTGTCCGATAGCGCCATCGTTTCACGGCTCGTTGCCTCTGTCAAGGATGCTTGCTCGGAAGCACCAACTGCAATTTCATTAATGCCTGACGTCATTTCCTCGCCGGTTGCCGTTGTTTGTTCCGCAATAAAGGTAAGTTCATGAGCGGAAGTATTTACATGGCCAATCGATTGGCTTACTGTCGAAATGAGTTCTTTCATACGAGATACCATTATATTAAAATCAGCGGTTAATTGCCCAAGCTCATCCTGGGAGAAGGTACGTATATCGACGGCCAGATTGCCCTCCGCAATCTCTCGGACACGTCCACGCAAATAACGGATCGGATGATGGATGGATCGGATGATCAAATAACCAAGCAACGATGAAGCGATCAAGCCTGCCAATGTTAAGAGGATACTGACCAATCGCAGGAAGCTGTATTGTTTTTGTGTGCTGTCCAACATGATTTGATTATCATCGTAGTACAGATCGCCTATGTGATCCAAAGCGTCCTCCATCTGATCAAACTTTTCGCTGCCCTCCTGATAAGAAAGAAGATTCGCCCTTTCACGGACAGTTGAATCCTTTGACGATAATCCATCAATCACCTTCTTGGAGACCAAATCATACGCTGCAACCGTTGCTTCGTAGTCTTGAATCAACTTTTCCTCATTATCAAAAATTGTTCCAATTGACTTATACTTATTAAGCTTTTTCTTTGCCGACTCCTTTTGTTTCCCGTAATCCTCCAGTTGTTTCGAAAATTGTTCCGATCCTGGTTCATAACTGTACAGCGATCGCTCTGCCAACAGCATCTGATATAGGTCGATATCTGCTGTACGAATGAGATCAATGACTTCCGCCCTAATACTGAGGCTCTCCTCAAGCGAGGATTGTACCCGCTTCAAATTGTAAATCCCAACGCCTCCGATCACAAGGCTGGTGATTACAGTAACGACGATCGTTAGAATTACCTTGTTCCTGATCGTCATCATGAACTTCATTCCTCTCATTATGCCTCACTCCCATCTAGTCCATCTCGAGGTAACATGAAACAATATTCGACAGCGTTCGCCAAACACCTTTCTATACATCAGAGTTATGGATAAATCGTGAAATTGTTAGAAACCCAGAGTCACGCACATGGGATTACACTTCCAAACCCAATCCTCCCTAATTGTAGACACGAAACTTCATAGTACGAAAATCATGTTGATCAACAATCTTTAGTTCGGGAATGTTAGGTGTGACCAGAATGCCACCGTAATGGAGGTGAACCCCTAAACCGGATCAAAAGAAGCCTAAAAAAATTGCGTCCTCCAAGGGAGAACGCAATATAAACCAGCTTGACACCGTCTTTCAATATCGTCATTTACGCTTTCGGGCGATCACTGCCAACCGGCCGTTTTCGGTTGAGTACTCACACGTAGACAGTACAACAAGCTTGTCGCCATAACGGGGGGTTATACCCGTTTCGTAAAGAGCAAGTTTTTTGATGTTCTGAACATACGAATCGAACTCGGCGGGCGTACTTACCTTCTCAATCTGGTAGTATTTAAATACATCGTCCGATTTGCGATAAACTTGTGATAGAATAACGGCAACAATCTCATACTCTTCCTGTTCGTAAAGCGTACTAAACTGGAACGTAGCATGCTCCTTATAGAAGCTTTCCTGCTTATACTTCATCAAATCTTTGAACATCCAGCCGTTTTTCATATGATGTCCGTGAATCAGCAAAATGTCCGGACCGTTGATCCGGCTGTGCTCGCCTAAAAAGGGGAGGCCGAGTTTGCTTTTCTTTTTATCGAAATCATGATCGAGATAGTACTGATCATCTTGTGGATTCTGCATAACCGGGTACTCAATTCGGGTGCCGTTAATCTTCAGCCAACCGACGATGTCCGGGTTTCTCTCGTAAAGCTCTCGAAATTCGGGAAGCATGACCGGCTCATTCGCTTTCGTAATCAAAGGGGAGGCGAACGCCTCCCCTCCTCCTTTGTCCGATTCTTTCTCCCAAACCTTTGCTAACTCTTCGATTTTCACTTGATCGGCATAACCCCACAGGGAAATTCTCGCTATATTGGCCAGAGAAAATACCAACACAAGAAAGGAAACGGCGATAAGAACTTTTTTAATTTTACTCATTTTCTTACCGCCTTTCCGGTTACTGAATATGCTTTTTCTTCTTGCCGCTGAGTAAACAGAATCCAATCGTAATCAAGGACATCAGCGCCAAAACCATATAGAAGATTGGCGATGGACTGCTATCCCCTGTTTTCGGAGCATCGTCCAGCTCGTAATCGTCATTGGCGACTTCATTGTCGACGCTACCGCCGCTTGCGTTGTTGCCTTTGTTGCCTTTGTTGATTTCGTTGTTCACGTTGCCTGCTCCGTTATTAACGTTGCCTGCTCCGTTGTCGACGTTGCTTGCTCCGTTGTCGACGTTGCTTGCTCCGTTGTCGACGTTGCTTGCTCCGTTATTGACGTTACTAGCTTCGTTGTTGACGTTGCTAGCCCCGTTGTTGACGTTGCTAGTTCCGTCGTTGACGTTGCTAGTTCCGTTGTTGACGTTGCTAGTTCCGTCGTTGACGTTGCTAGTTCCGTTGTTGACGTTGCTAGTTCCGTCGTTGACGTTGCTAGTTCCGTCGTCGCTGTTATCGGTTCCGCTATTGCCACTGCCGGACCCAGTTCCGCCGCCACTGCCGCCGGAACTTATCGGCTTCAACTGTATATCGTAGCGTACGATGTCGCTTCCGACCGAGATAGTTGGGCTTGTATACGTATCATACCCGGCTTTGGTTACAACCAGATAGTAATCCGTGTCCGGGAATACCATGTACGCATATGCGCCGGTTGCGTCACTGTTTTGACTTGGGCTGGCGTTATCATTCGGTGCAAAGCCCGGAATCGCTGGCAGCGTTACTTTCGTGCCCGGCTCGATGCCGTTGGCTTTGTTTCCCGGCGTATCAGCATAGTATAGCGTCACTTCAGCGCCTTCAATCGCCATGCCGGTTGTTGCGTCCGTAATGATGCCATACGGGTCAACGAGCCCCTGGGAAATATTCAATTCCCCGTTGGCCTTCACGTCCAGATCCGCTTGAAGGACCGTCAATTCTTGGCCTGGCGCCACTTCGTAGCGCACTTCCATTTTGTAGGTCTTCGCGGCTAAACCGTCCGCTGAGAAGACGCCGTTCGACTGTAGGTTGAACGCTTTGGGCGCGCCATTCTCATCCACTACATATTGGTTGTTGGCATCCCGCAAGTAAATGTGCATCTTGCCAGCGAGCTTGCTGCCCAGCAGCGAGGCCTGCCCTTCGGGCTGCTTCAGAAGCACGATGCCTACCGCCGTAATATCAGCCGGAACGGTCTCGTCCGTCACACTGCTGTCCACATTTGCTTTTTGCGTGAACTCGACAGGCACATCCTTTCCGCCTACCGGATACCACTTCGTAAATGTGATCGTGTAGTCGGTATCTGCCTCGGCAATGACCGAATACTCACCCTTCTCATTCGTCTGAATCGTCTGCTTCTCACCTGTCTTCAGATTGGTCACTGTGATGGACGCATTCGGAATGACTTCTCCTGTGTTGTTGTCACGCAGGACGCCTTCCAGAACTGGAAGCTGGCGGGTATTCACAAAGTGTGCTTCAGCCGCGCTTTTCACCGGAATGGTACCCGTGCGAATGAGACTTGCAGGATCTGTCACATAGCCGTCGTCCGTGTAATTATCTTCGGTCACCGTATATTGGAGATACGTAGGAAGTCCTTCCACAATGAACAGTTCTTCATCTTTAAGCTCAAAGGTATCCCCACTTTTGATGGTGCCCTTACTGCCGTCCGACTTCTCATAGGAGTAGGAGCCGTTCGCTCCCTCGCCTGTGAAGGTGACCTTGTACTTGAACGCCTTCGTTTTGTTACCGCCATTACCTTGAACCTTGTTGCCAATTAGCAGGCTCCCGGTCATGACTCGCATGTTTTTGAATGGGGCAACTTCATCCTTACCCTTCATGACTCCGGTATAGTACCGCTCCCCAGGAGTAGTCATGTATTCATCGGTTGTGTAGTCTTTCTGGGTAACTGTGTAATTTAGATTCTTAGGCAGTTCCAAAACATCCAGTGTCTCTCCATCCTTGAGCCGGAGGGTACCACCGGACTTGATCGAACCTTTGTCGCCGTCCGACTTCACGTAAGAGTAGCTTTCATCCTTACCTGCACCCGCAAAGCTGACGGTGTATTCGAACTCCTTCGTCTTGTCGCCGCCGTTGCCCATGACCGTATTGCTGATGGTCAGCTTGCTGACAATCCGTTCATTTACAAAGTCCGCCTTGTGGTCACCTTTATTCACAATTGTTCCGGACCGTTCTCTCGTCTCCGGCTCAGTTGTGTAACCGTCAACGGTCGTATAATCGCCCTCGGTTACAGTATAAACCAGACCCGCAGGCAATACTGGCAGCATCACAGTTTGTCCGTGCTTAAGGGTAATCTTGTCACCGCTTTTGATCTTGCCATACGTATTATCTGGCTTCTTATAGGTGTACTCTCCGTCTTTACCTTCGCCGTTGAAGGTCACGGTGTACTCGAACTCTTTGTCCGGGTCACTGCCGTTGCCTTCCACCTTATTGGTGATGGTCAGCTTGCCTTCGGCCGGTGTAGGCACGATCAGCGGATTGTTCGATTCCACCTTCTGTCCGTCAACAAGGACAGGCTTGCCAGGCGCATCGATGATACGTACCCGGTATAACGTAGTCGTAGGCAAGTAAGTGAGGGGATCAATATATGTCTGTTTGAGCAAATAATCCCCTGGCACCTGAATAATGAAATTCGTCTTGCCGTCCGTGCCCGTCGTTTTTTCCGCCATTACATTATTTTCTTTATCTCTGGCCGGTGTACCGTCAAGATTGAGCAACTGGAACTTTACATCCTTCAGCGGTGTTGTGCCGTCGGGACCGACCTTCTTGAGGAAGAGCAGGCCGTTTTCATTGGCACTTCCCGCCACATCGTTCGCGTCCAGCGTAATACTGCTCTGCGCTCCGATCGGTGGAAGGGTATCATCGCCCATCAGCTTAATGGAGTTCCCAGCCGTTCCCGGCTGCATACCCTGAGATTCGGTCTGGTAAACGATCTGATAGAACTTGTTCGGATCGGCAAAATCAAACCTAAGCGTCGATCCCCCGGTTGCCGGGTCTGTGCCTGCGGTGACCTTCACCTCACTATCTGGATCCGCAAGATTCAGCGGACCTCCGTCACGCTCCAAAGTGCCGTCCGGCTTCAACTTGCCGGGATAGACAGCGATGTCGGAAGGTTCGAGGGATAGGCCGCCCCCCGCATTTTGGCGCAACTTCAGCCCCTTGGCAAGGGTATCCAGCAAATAAACGCCTTGTTTCATCTCAAACGGAGGCGTGTAATTCACCGTCCATTCCTGTACACCAGAAACAGGCTTTTGCGCCGTCTTGCTCAGAGACTGCACAGGCACAATGATTCTGTGAGCTTCGGTAGCACTATAGGGCTTGTCTCCCCATTTCATGGAGAACACAGCCTGATTCTCCCCAGCATTATTGTTACCTAGCTGGTAATTGGCAAGAGCGGCATTGGTTGGACGCGCCTTCACCAGAATGACGTAGGGGCTCTCCAGCTTAGAAAAGGTGAAGGTTCCTTCATTGCCACCCTTGGTAAAGCTCACCACATGCTGAGGCGTACCCGGCGCAATGACTGAAATGGCCTGTGCATATCTACCACTTCCGCCTTTACCATCGGTTCTATAGCCTGTACTACCTTTATAAAGCCTATAAGCCTCGCCCGGAGCATAATCTACAAACTCCCAGCCCTCCGGCAATACATCCACCAGCTTGATGTCGCTGGCTACACGAGTGCCGCCATCCTTGGCCATCTCTTCCGTATTGAAGCCCGGCATGTTCACCGCCAGCCGGAAGGTGGCCGTTCTATCCTTGCGATCATAGCCTGCCAGGATGTAATTGTCAGGACGGGAGTTGTCCATATACCAGTTCGGATCGTTGGCCACGGGCGTTCTTTTCCATACGCTGTCGCTCCATTGGCCTGAATAGTTTCGGTTCCAATCGGCTGCGCCCCCCTCTAAACCTGCCGTGTTCGCATACAGCATCTCCTTGTTCAGCATCCGCACAAGGTTCGAGGTGTTGGCCTCGGCGCGACTCACATAATCGTCACCGTCGAAGAGCAGCCCCCGGTTGCTCCATGTGTTTGCGGCGTTATCCTGGCGGAACAGGTTATCCGGGTTGGTAGTGACAGACTCAAAGGAAACGCTCCTCGGTACATCTCCTTTGTACCCGGTCACTTTGATAAGGTCCGCCACCCGCTCGCCGTTCACCGTCAAGGGGATCACTTCACCGTTCAGCCCATTACTCACAGTCAGCGTATTCTCGCGGTATTTTTGCCAAAGCTGCTTGGTGTCGATCTGGCTCTTGATTGCACCCAGAGCTGTCGACGTTACCATAGGATTGGCGTCCAAATTATTCAGTACATCGAGAGAACCGCCGTGAACCAGCAAATCATAGACGACTGGAGCATCGAGATCGTACTGTAACGTCAAGTTTATCGTCCACTTGGTGCCTGCGACGTTGTGCAGCGCGGTGGTTGTGGTCGCACTTTTCGTGAAGGCATGTGCGCCAATTCTAACCTGCGCAGTGTCCACAACGGCAGCAGGAGCGGCCCAGCCAGTTGCATCGTTGTTCTGGATGGCAGTTCCTTCATCCTTCACATCCAATTCCCAGTTTGCGCGCGCTTTGTAGTCGAAGATTGACTTGCTGCTGTCTGTCACCTTCGTCACAACTGTCATATAGAGGGGACCATCCAGATTCCCGCCGATGGCGGTTCCGATCTCATACTCCCCTGCGGCGTTGCGGGTAATTGGGGTATCCGTACCGCTGTCCCCATTCTTATAGGTTGCAGAAACAAACTCCGTCCCCTCGGGCAGGATGTCTGTAATCTTAACGTTCTGCAAGCCGGTTCTGGACAGTACGCCGTTATTGTTAATCCTCTTGTTGACCTCCACCGTCCATGTGATGAGCGTATCGTTTCCACTCTTGCCCGGCTTGCCGCTCGCCGCAATCCAGTTGGGGCGTATAGCAATCCGATGGGTATTTGATGAAGCCTTCACATCGGTAGCGTCACCCAAAAGCTTTGCGGTATTATCAATGCGGTTCCATCCATACTGATCAGCAAAATTGCCGTTCTTTTCGTAGTAATAACTATTCTTAGGAATCCACGTTTTGAAGGTAATAGTCGCCGTGCTTTTGACGTTATCTACAGTGGATGCGTTTGGGAACTTGTAGAAAAGTGTGCGATCAGCAGCATAATCAGGATCTGCCGCATTTCCATCCACAGTGAAGGACCCAGGCACATATACACCGACGTTCGCAAGCTCATCAGAGAAAGTCAACCCATCCAGCCGCATGGGGATGGTCTTATCGTCCATATCGGTGGCAGTTACTACCGCTCGCCACGTAATGGTACCCTCTTGAAAAGAAGGGCTGTTAATCCCACTGTCATAGCCGCCGTTGCTTAAAGAGTTTACAGTAATAGTATACTCGGGCACCAAATCGGAGTTTTTAAACTTATAGCCATCTCCGAAAATGGTCGTATCCCCACCACCGCCAGGGGTCTGATCTGCCGCTCTAGCAGCAGCGGAAAAGCCGATTTTGACGTCGCGTCTACTGCCGTCATATACTCCTGCGCCATCAAACGTAATTTTGATAGAATCGGCAAAAAACTGGACGGTAGCAATTTTCAGTCCGCCCTGATTGATTGGCATAGGACCTGTAGGCGCCAAATTCACACCAGGGAAGTAGGTCGCCTTATCCAGGACGGCATAATCTCCCTGCTGAATCACACTTTCGGGCGGAGCATTGAGATCGTCGCCCTTGGTCGGCACAGCGATACTATCCAGCTCAAGGGTAAAGTTCTCCCGGCCGTTAATCTCGCCCCCTGCCGGAACCACAGCTTCAGGGTTACCCTGCTTCACTGTGAGCTTGAACGTCGGATTGGCGTTCGCCAACACCGCCGTTTTGTCCTTCAGATCTGCCGTCATCGCCGCGAAAGTGAGCAGCGGAGCGTACACCGCCTCAGGTGCTGACGACGGTTGGTCTGGCGCGCCGTACACCGCCTCAGATACCGAAGGTGATTCAGCCGCATTCTGCGAGCCGGATTCGTCATCCGCATATGCAGCAGCAGGGAATACCACTGTCTGCAAAACAAGCAAAACTGCCAGGCAGAAAGATAGCATAGTTTTACCTAAACTGCTTTTTTGTTTCAATACGAAAATCTCCTCCATTTCTAAAAATTTTTGGGAGCGGCCAGTAACTTTTTCCCTCATCTTAGGTCATCTTCGCCGCTTACAACAGAAAGTTACCAATTTCGCCATATTTATATGGCGTGTCCGACCATTATAATATAGAGACCTATACAAATTCTAAACACTTTCCAGACTTTAGACCCGAGTTTGGCATAAGTCTAAAGAACTAAACACAGTAAGCTAGACATGGATTCCTCCCTTCTTCATTTCTCATATTACCTCCCTCTGATGCTGGATCTACCAGTACTATGAGATTTTTAATAGACTGGGTAGGGTAGAGTAGGGCTTGTTCATTTTTATATATCGGATTTTTATTAATTAAAATTTAATGTTTTCAAGTTCAAGGCTCCTTACATTTTGTTTCTATAATGGATGATCTGGCTTGGATGGGTTTGAAGGCACACCCTAGTTAGGGAATTATGGGGTAAAAGTAGCTGTAAAATTGTTGATGCACGTTGGCAATCTAAATGAATATCACACATATGTCAAAAGGACTCCTAAAGGCAATACTTCTGGCCTCAGAGTCCTTATTCGAAAAATCTGTAAATAAAGCATAACTTAATTTTTGCACCATCTACAGGCATCCCAAAATATGAATACATATATCAATATATCATATACAAACTATGTAATCTTCCTCCAAGTTGGTTCCACCTAACTGCCTCCTGAAAACAACATCCTCCCCACCTTACGTGGCTCCCCAAAAAGTAATTGAAATCAGCTTCGAAGCATTACTTCAATTTTGGAGGGCTCGAGAACGATGCCACCTATTAGAAACGTTTGGCAACTTCTGTAGCATGAGCAATTGCTTATAGCTGAAGCTTTCTCTAATGATGTCGTTCCTTCAATGAACAAACAGAAACGGACTACCGTTCGACATTACGCTAGTCCGTTTCATTCTGCATCGAGTTTTCTGCGCTCACAACTTGCTGGTAGGCCAATATAACTTCAAACTTGGTAGTGGCATGCACCATATTAGGGATAGCAAACATAAGGATATCGGAAAGTACAATAACTTTTCGATTAATGCCGAAAGCGAGTATTGTCAGAAATGAGCCTGAAATAGCAACAATTAAAGTGAATATTGTTCATAAATAGTGCCTCTATTGGTTTGTGTTATACTAAGCATGACTACCTTTTTAAGATAAAAGCTACATAAAAAAATGGATTACTGTTTGTTTAAAATTACATTATCAAGAAACTGAATTGCGTCACTATTAAATTTCCAGGAGACCCCAAACTTATCAACCAGCATTCCAAAGCACGAAGACCAAGGCGTATTTGATAACGGCATCACAACATGGCCGCCAACAGACAAATGTTTAAAGTATTCTTCCAATGTTTGTTTATCATCATTAACTAGACTAATAAGTACGTTATTCCCCTTCACTAGTTCCCCTGTTACCGCCATCATGGAAGGCAAAATATCCGACATCATGATTTTTCCGCCTGCAAACTCGACTGAGGATTCCATGATCATATTTAATTCATTCTCCGATAATGGATAGTTAGGATCTTGCGGGAAATCCTTAAATTTAACTTTTTTAACTTCTTTCGCATTTAAAACCTTCGAATAAAAATCAATCGCTTGTTCTGCAACTCCATCAAAGTTTAAATATACAATAGCTGACATAAAGTAAAACCTCCTTCGTGTTATACATGCAGTATAATGAATAAGAGGTGACAGATGTATGTCACCATTTATAGATATAGTACAAAAAAGAAGGAGAACCTATGGAAAAGGTCGAGAGGTTAATATCCATCATCATGATTTTGCTAAAAAAAGACGTCGTTACAACAAAAGAATTCGCACAACTATTTAACGTTTCCAAAAGAACGATTCTTCGGGATATGGAAACTCTGAGTTTATCGAACATCCCGATCTATTCTATTCATGGAATTCATGGCGGCTATGGCATTATGGATGAATACAAGGTTGATAAACGTCTTTTAAGCAACTCCGACTTGGAGAATATATTGACTGCGCTCGGCGGATTGGGACAAATTCTAATTAGTGAAGAAGTTGAAGTGACTATTAAAAAAATAGAAGCCATGGTTAGCCCATTGTCTCCAAAAGGTTCAATCCAACTGTCATTTTATGATTGGGAGGGTCGGTCTGAGATTCTTCAAACCTTGAAGATATGCCAAGAATCGATATCAAAGAGAAAGTTGGTTTCATTTGATTATATAGATAAAAATGGCACCACGACGAATAGAACTGTCGAGCCATACCAGCTTCATTTTAGCGAAATGAGTTGGTATTTGAAGGGATTCTGTTTACATCGTCAGAGATATAGAACATTTAAATTATCCAGGATCGATCATCTTCTTATGGATGAAATCACATTTAACCTTAGAGTTGATTCATTGGGACAAGAACATGTAGCAAGTTATAAACCGGAATCAGTCGCTATTAAGGCATTAATTTCGCCTAGCATAAAAGATCAATTTATAGAAAGGTACGGCCGAAAGAGTATTGAAGACTATAGTTCTGATTATTTCTTAGCTACCATCCATGTTCCTCAAAACAGTATTGGATTTCAATTTTTAGCAAGCTTCGGTACAAACCTAGAAATCGTAGAGCCCAAAGCATATGTTGAAGAATTTCGAAATTATTTAGATAAAATGGTGGGGATATATTCCACGAAATATACCGTGTGATTATCAAGTACTCCAACTCATTCTTGTTAATCTGCCCTAACAGCTTCCCCTTAAGAATCCGTACGGTTTTAGCTTCAAGCTACGATCATGATCAATGCAAAATGCAATATTAAAAGCGGAGTTGGGTCTCCTTCCACTTCTCCTTCAAAGCTTTCAAATCTTCTACGAAGAACCTAAGTAGATTGAGCCGTCTTCTTACTGCAAGCGGTTGATAGGTGAAGTTGATGGGTATACCCTGTAACTCATACCAGCTGCTTCTGAAAGAGCTGCAGCTGTAGATGAGGGAGACATGCCGAATTGGAGTGTTTCTCGGGTACCACATAGAGACCGATTTCCTTCACCCCAGATGACACGATTCCGCTGCTTGGATAGTTCGCAAAATTCACAATGCTCTATACCATTAGGCGCTTGTTCTTCAGGTAAGATTACATAGGGAAGATCCATTCCCTTGTCGTGCAGCTCCTTACCTTCACACACAATGAATCTATTATGCCCACCCAAAACAAAAACTTGCCGTTACTTATGGTACGGTTCCCCCCGATTAATCTTCACCGCCCGATAAATCTGTTCCACCAGCACCAATCGCATCAGCTGATGAGGCAGGGTCATCCTTCCGAAGCTCAGCTTCTGCTGGGCGCGGCGGAGGACTTCGTCAGAAAGACCGTGGCTGCCGCCAATGACGAAGACAACATGGCTTGTACCGTAGGTGCCAAGCTTGTCCAATTCCTCTGCGAGTTCTTCCGAGCTCCACAGTTTGCCGTCGATGGCGAGTACAATGACGTGTGCTTCGCTTTTCACATGAGCAAGGATGCGCTCTCCCTCTCGCTCCTTGACCTGTCGAACCTCCGCCTCGCTCAGTGTATCGGGAGCCTTTTCATCGGCTACTTCGATCATTTGAAACTTAATGTATGGCCCCAGCCGCTTAGCGTATTCCTGAATGCCCATGACCAAATACTTCTCTTTTAACTTCCCCACACCTATAAGCTGAATAAACAAATTCCATACCCCTATCTATGTCGAATGATAATGTAAAATCGTATTTACGATCCCTAACTTAAAAACATACCTTTAACATAGTTATTTTAGCACCTGCAACGTCTCTTACCTATCTATTTCCTCTCCACTACGAGCCTATTCCCTGTTCAGATTATAGCGGATCATTCATTTATGCTCTTCACAGTGAAATGCCTATCCGTTTCATATTCATCAAGACTCTGCATTAGCATCTGTCGATATTCGCTGATTTGTTCCGCTGTCGCTGACTCCCGTAATGATTCGAACAATGCTGTACATTTCTTAAATTGACCATCATTACCCGACTGATCGGCTAGTTGCATCGCCCGCACAGTAAGTCCCACTGCTTCCTGTAATCTGCCGTACTTCCGATAGTACAAAGCCAAGTGATAGCAGTAGCTATAATAGTAAGATATATTCTCTGCGTCTTCATAACTCCCGAATTCATCAATCTGCTCTGCAAACGTATGTAAAATATCTCCTACATCCAAATGATACATAAGCGCTGCCTGTAATATGGTATTCAGCCCCGGTAATATTTCCTCTAGATTATCCTGCAAAAAGGCTACGTATTCCTCGACAAGTCTATATTTCCAGACAAAATATCTACTGCATATAAATTAGTTTTGGCTAAAAATCTGAATTCCTCCACAACCTGATTGTCTTCTTCCTTTAAATCTTCCATCCACCCCAGCTCAGCATACTTATAGATGCACTCCCTTGCCTGCTCATATGCACCCTGGTTCTGGTGAGCCATTCCACACATCAGGTGACTGAATCCAAAATAGTATACCAACGGATGCTCTAAATTGACATGCGGGATGGATAATTTCATTGCTTTATGATACTGCCGTTCTTCATAGATACGCTGTACACATTGGTACAAAATATCCGCCGTCTCCATCACCTTCTTCCAATTTTCAAAAGCCACAGCCATCTCCAACATTTCAACAATAATGTCCGGTTTGAGTGATTTCAGGATAGAAGTTCTCAAGAGTAGCCCCTCCTTATATTTCCATTTACAACCAATTGTATAGAAAGTAAAAAAGGAGGTCAATATAAAAGGTACTTAAAAGTACAATTTTATATGTATTTATTTTGTATAAGATGGTCTGTAACGATATTCTCTCCTCTTCTAACCTTAAGTGGAGGTGATTACATGAGTTTACCAGAAAGTGTCGGAAACCGAATACGAGAACTAAGAAAAGCTAAAGGATGGACACAGGAACAATTGGCTGAAGCAGCAGGACTTCATTACAGTTATATTGGTGGAGTAGAACGTGGAGATCGAAATATTTCATTGGAGACATTGGAAAAAATAATTCTAGCTTTAAAAGTTCCAGCCTTTGAACTTTTCCAATTCGACGAAAATACGGATCGAAAACAAATCATAAATGAACTTATGGTGCTCATAAATTCAAGAGAAACAACAGAGCTCGAAATTCTCACTACTATAACAAAAAATATTGTTAGTTTAGTTGAGTTACAACAAAAAAAGAATTGAACAATTCTCTTCTACCTGACTTTTACACTTCATCTTTCATAAGCTTGTTATGAGGTGGCTAATATGACAAAATTACGGAATTCGGTTGGAGAAAGAATTAGAACGATTCGGAAGGCTAAGGGATTAACACAGCAACAACTTGCGGAACTTTCAGGATTAGATGATGCATATATTGGATCGGTAGAGCGTGGCGAAAGAAACTTTTCGATTGATACCTTGGAGAAAGTGTTAACCGCCTTAAACGTGTCTATCAGTGAATTGATGTTTTCCAAAGAACATATGACTGAAGACGAAACTATTCGGCAAGAGGCGATAGATGAGTTTGTTGCGTTGACCAGCAGATTGAATGAGGAGCAAATCGGCATTCTCAGACGAGTTAGTAAAGAAGTTTCACGCGCATTCGAGTAAGCCATACCACCCTAAAAAAGCCTTGAATAAAACCAAAAAAGAGCACCGCACAGGTGCCCTCCATAAATCTTCACAAACATACTCAAGCGTACAACATAAAAAAGCTCACTTCATGTCCCAGTTGCTTTAGATAATTATAAATCTGCGAACGATGATGGAACACATGGGTCACAGCCTCAATCTGCCATTGAACCTGTAGATGTCCGTGCTCCATATAGAAGGCCTTCGTCGAACGATTCAGATATTCGTCTTCGCTAAGCGAAAAAATGTAAGCCTTATAAGCCTCAAAATTCTGCCTAAAAGTCACAGCCAAGCGCTCGGGATCTTCCACCCCGGACAGGCTGTTTTCAATGCTTCCCACTTCACCCTCAGACTTCTCCTGCATTATCGCAAGATCCGAAGCAGGAATAAGCACAAAGTGATGCACTAACTCCAGCAGCGAACGGAAATTGTCCTGCGGGCGAAAGTTCCAATCCTCTGGACGTATTTTACGGATCAAGGCTTCCCCCGTTCGTACTCCGGTCTCCAGCTCATTTAGCAGATGATCTCGAACTTGCAGCGTTCCACTCATATTCTCATCTCTCCTTTGCCATTCTTTTTCATATTTTGAGTATAGCCGAAGCCTCTGGACGTGTATTGTAAAAATCGGACAACTTCCGTAAATCCTTAGCCGCAGTAAGCGGGGAATCTCCATAAAACCTGCGAAAATCGCGGATTAAATGCGCCTGATCGAAAAAGCTATGCTTCAATGCCAGCTCCGCCCAATCCAGACCCCCGCCGCTTTGGATACTGTGCAGAACGCTCTGGAAGCGGACGACTTCACTGAACTTTTTGGGGCTGATTCCGATCCATTGTCCAAACTTACGATTGATCTGCCTTTCACTGATCGCCTCACGCTCCGCAAGCTCCTTAACCCCCACACTCCCACCGCTCACAAAGATGCGATGCAGCAGGTTTTTCATCAGGTCACAATCGCTTGTCCTACGGCGCAGTAGAAGCTGGTTTAGATACTCATCCATTATGCGCACCCGTTCATTGAAATTCTGCGCTTCCATAATGCGCTCACCTATGATGGTGATGCTTTCGGGCCAGAGATCTTCCAAGTGATAATTACCACCTGTAAACAAGTGAGTCGGCATCCCGTGAAAATAATGCGCACCACCCGGAAGAAATCGCACGGCAAAAATGCGTGTCTCGGACCCTGCTTGTCTGGCAGACACAAACGGTTGCGTAAATGTCCCGCAGTACGAGAGTTCCTGACGCTTATTCACCGGATCATATTCTAATAGAATATCCGTACAGCCGTCAGGTAATACCCGCTCCATGGTTTCTTCCTGCGGCAGGCTTAACGAAGCGGTGTCTTCGCACGAAGTTGCTAGATTCTCTTCTACCACCCTATTAGCCGGACCGGACTCCCAATAACAGGCCACGTAAGCTTTCAGTGCGGCAGACGGCTTTTGTTCGATATAATACGTGGACAAATCACTTCCATTGACTTGAAGCGGACGAAATAACGAATGCAGTAAAGGGTCCATCCATCGTTCACTCCTGTCTCAGTACGTGGTAGGGATAAATATAGCTCTATGTATGAGTGTTTTTGCAATAAATCCTGGTATACAAAAAGGACGTTTCTGCCCGAAACGCCCGTGCTTGTTTTTTAGACGACCAAAAACTCGGCTTTCTTCTCACATTCCTTGCACTTCACTGGAGGGTCCCAATCCGAAAATTTCGTTTCCTTAAGATCGACGACATCCGGTGCATCCTCGTATTCATCGACGAACATATCAATTGCCAGTTCCACATGCTCTTTACATACCACGTACATTCCAGTTGCATCCCTTTCCGTTTGAAGCTCTTCCTGTTGTAAGTGTGTCAAAACTGCCTTCTTTTGTTCTACCACACTTGACGCGGAAAGGAAAGGGCTTGCCCACTATCCCTGACGTTTGGTCTTAAAAATGAGGAAATTACTGACGTTCAGGTCTTCACGGAAATGGGGATATTTCTCCAGCATGTCAGCAGACGGCTTCGGTTCGATCATCCCATCCAACAACAAGCCTGCCTCAACAATGGTCTGTACATAGCTGCCCAGCGTACGGTGAAAGTACAAAAGCTTTTCTTCCTGATCATAAGGGATCGCTTGCTCCAATGGGCCTTCGTTGAAATATTGATCCACTTTCCAATACAGCTTTTTCCCTGTCTCGTCCTTCACCCATCCACTCTGCGGTGTCTGAAAACACGGATGCAGAATAGAAAAAATAAAGCGGCCTCCTGGAACTAATAACCGCCGCATTTCGGCAATCGCCTGCTCATAATGAGCCAAGTCCTGAATGACCATATTGGACACGATCAGATCAAAGCTCTGGTCCCCGAACATCTCCAGCTTCTCCAGATTGCCATGGTGATATGTAATTCCCAACGCTGACGGCGTTCGCTCTTTGGCTAGCCTCAGCATCTCTGTCGAGTAATCGACAGCCTCTACCCAAGCACCCGCCCTGGCCATTTTCCGGCTTAGATAACCTTCGCCACAGCCGGCATCCAGCACTTTTTTGCCCTCAAGGGGCCCCATACAAGCTTGCAATGCTGGATTCAGCAGGACTTCGCGAGACCGATCCCCTTCCTCCGTGTACTTGGCCGTAAAGTTTTCTGCATGCATATCCCAGCGTCGAATGGCCTCTTCCGTGTCCCACTTATTCATATTCATCTCCTTCTTTCTTTTGTATTTACAAATCCGATGCTATACTACAATCCACGTAGGGCCATAGATTCTACACTCATTTCTGTATTTTTTCAATAATAACGCTTACAAATTTAAAATATCTAATTAACACATGATTTTTATATAAATTATACAGGTATTCCATATTCAAATCGTATGGTAGTGTTTATTAGAAAGCGCTTTCAAAAATAACTTTGTAAAGGGGCCTGTTATGTTAAAACGAAGACCCGTTTCATTGCTGTCGTTGACGCTTGCCATCACTCTACTGTTATCTACGTTCGCATCCGTTGCCGCTGCTGCCGAATCCAACGGACAAGCACCGCAAACTGCGGCTGCAAACAGCACGCAATCGTATGTGGAAGCCATGCAGCCGGGATGGAATTTAGGAAACTCGCTGGATGCTGTCGGGGCGGATGAGACAGCCTGGGGTAATCCGCGCATTACCCAGGCGTTGATCCAGCAAATTGCTGCCCAAGGTTACAAAAGTATTCGTATTCCCGTCACCTGGGATAAGCACATTGGAGCAGCACCCAACTATACCGTAGAGTCTGCCTACATGAGCCGTGTGGAAGAGGTTGTTCGCTGGGCACTGGATGCCAATCTGTACGTCATGATTAATGTCCATCATGATTCATGGACGTGGGTAAGCAGTATGGAGCCCAAACATGATGAAGTGTTGGCTCGCTATAACACGTTATGGACACAAATTGCCCAGCGCTTTAAAGATCAGCCCAACAAGCTGATGTTCGAAAGTATTAACGAACCCCGTTTCTCCGAAGGAGGGACTACGGATGAAACAAAAATGAACCAGATGCTCCAAGAACTGAACGTATCCTTTCACAAAATTGTCCGCGCCTCTGGCGGTAAAAATGCCACTCGTCCCCTTGTTCTGCCTGGCTTGGACACTGCACCTGCTCAGGCCAAAATCAACGAGCTGTACAACACGATAACCAAGCTGAATGATCCCAATCTGATTGCCACCGTCCACTATTATGGTTATTGGCCCTTCAGTGTAAATATTGCGGGCCATACTACTTTTGATAAAGACACTAAAAACGATATCATCCAAACCTTTGATAACGTCTATAACACCTTTGTAGCCAAGGGAATCCCAGTCATTGTTGGTGAATACGGCCTACTCGGCTTCGATAAAAATACAGGCGTTATTGAACAGGGCGAAAAGCTAAAATTCTTCGAGTTCCTGACCTATTATATGAAAGAGAAAAAAATAACAGGTATGCTCTGGGATAACGGCCAGCACTTGAACCGGACAACGTACAAATGGTCTGATCCTGAACTCTTCAATGTCATTAAGTCCAGCCTAAAAGGACGTTCCTCTAACGCAGCCAGTGACCTCATTCACTTGAAGAAAGACACCTCTGCTCAGGACACCAAGGTCACTTTAAACCTGAATGGCAACCATTTGAAATCACTCAGTGTCAACAGCAAGAAACTGAAACAGGACACCGACTACACACTGAGCGGAGACACATTAACCTTCAAAGCCAGCTTGCTCACCAGCCTGACCACTTCCGATAAATATGGTGAGAATGCCGTCATTACCGCCAAGTTTAACAAGGGGGCAGACTGGAATTTTAGAGTCGTCGTGTATGATACACCGAAATTTAGTGCTGTCGAAGGGACTACGCAAGCCTTTACCATTCCAACAGACTTCCGTGGTAGCCAGCTTGCGACGATGGAAGCCGTGTATACGAATGGTGGCAATGCCGGTCCACAGGATTGGACACCTTATAAGGAATTTGGCAATACCTTTGCCCCTGCCTATGATGCCAACGGCATCAAGCTGCTGCCTGAATTTTTTAATAGTGTAAAAGATGGTGACGTCACGTTGAAGTTCCATTTCTGGAGCGGCGATGTGGTGACATACAAGATCACCAAGAGCGGAACCCGTGTGACGGGAACGACATCTTAATCTAAGGCGCAGCAGAAGATCGAAAAAGGCGTTCCCGGGAATGAGCCGGAGAACGCCTTTTTTATAGTTAAGCCTATAAGTTAAACCTTAGCCTTCCGGCTTATCTGTTAATTTTAACGTCACCAATTCTTCCTTGCCTGCCCGGTAAAAAGTAACTTTCAGCTCATCGCCAATCTTCTTGTTATCGTACAAGTAGCGACGTAAATCAAGCGTAGAGTTAATCGGTTCGCTATCAAACGCTGTAATGACATCGTTCAGCTTCAAGCCACCCTCCTTGGCAGGACCATGGGCCTCCAGAACGACAGCCCCATTCTTCACGCTGTCCGGCAACTTAAGCTCCTTGCGCTGAGTTTCATCCAGCGGTGCATATTCATTATTGAGGTCGACCGTGTATACCCCCAGATAAGGGCGGGTGATCTTGCCGTCCTCAACCAGTTCATTCACGGTCTTCATCACCTCATTGGCGGGAATGGCGAAGCCAAGTCCCTCAACACCTGTATCAGCGATTTTCATCGTATTGATGCCAATCACACGTCCGTCCAGATCGACTAGGGCGCCGCCGCTGTTTCCCTCATTAATCGCCGCATCGGTCTGGATAACATGCTGCTCCCAGTCATATACGCCATCCTGGTTAATGGAAATTGGAATGATGCGATTCGTATAGCTCACAATACCGGAGGTAAGCGTGTCTCCCAAGCCGAGCGGATTGCCAATAGCAATGACCGTTTCACCCAGACGAAGTTTGCTGGAATCACCGATATCCGCTACCGTGCTAATACCTTTATCGTCCACTGCGAGTACAGCGATATCACTAATGCGATCCTTGCCGATCAGCTTTGCCTCTTTTCTGACACCGTCTACCGTTACAATATCCAGATCATCTGATCCTTCGACCACATGGTTATTTGTCATAATGAAGGCTTTGCCCGAACTCACTCGGAAAATGACACCCGATCCAAGCGCGGATTGTTCCGTGCTTTTACCATCTTCCTCTTTTAGATTCACAATGCTGACGACGGCTGGGCGCACCTTGGCTGCCGCCTGCACAATCCGGTCATACGGATCACCCGCTGCTTGCCGCAAGGGATAGTGACTGGCTCCGGTTACCGCCGTAGTGGAGGGCAGACCTGTAATAAAGCTGAACAGAAGCACGGCAATCACTGCACTGACTGCACCGCTAATGACAGCAGCTTGCACCGGACTTACTCCACGCTTCCTGTGTGGCCAACGTCCCCGTTCTCCACGGCGCGCCTTAAATGCCATTTTTTTAGCCGCACGTGTGGATACCTTCGTTGAATAAAAATCGTCCTCAAACAAGCCCATGCTAATCCTCTCCCCTTCGTTGTCATGCACCGACACTCACTAAAAAATTAGGGCTATTCGGGCTTGCGCCAACCTATGCTACAGAGAACCTGCTCCGTTGAACATCTCAAATGGATTGAATATCCCTTATCATCGGAATCCAGCAACCAATCGTTCCGGCCTACTTATTAATCACCACAAATGGTGCCTTCCTAAGCAACCGAATCTCATAAATTAGCATACACGCCGAATCTGACTCCGAATAGAGGAAAAAAGAGGAATGATTTCCAAACCAATGGACTACAATAGTAACAAGTCTTCTATTCTATTACAAAATGATCGTCTCATAGAGACGTTCTGGCCTGTTCCCGTCCGCTTAAAGCTGCCTATACTTTCGATGAGAGCCTTCCTTCAGAAAGCTTTCCGTTGTTAGCTTTATTGTATCACAGCACCCAGCAAAACCACAGGCAGAACCAAGCTCATTGCACGCCATTTCTAAAATATTTTTACAGGAGGAATATATGATGAATTCACATCGTTCAGCTATGGATGAAGTTCGCATGGCTGCCAAGCTTGCGGATTTGAAAGACGAGCATTACCGCAATACACTGGCGCTAAGTACATTGATTGAACTACTGGTGGACAAAGGCGTAGTGACCCGTGAAGAGGTAGAACGCAAAGCCGCCGAGCTGGACAGCTTTATGGCTCACTTACCTTATCCCAAGGTGTAGGACGATCATAGTACGTATCGCACAATCGAAACTCACTGTCCTTGTAAAAACAGCCGCGGTCTTCCATCGCCCCACGTACAGTCAACTTCGCAAGTTCCATCATATTGTGGTCGCGGCTCAAATGTGCCAAATACGTTCGCTTCGTACGACCTGTCAGCAGCTCGCTAAGAATCGCGCCCGCCATCTCATTGGATAAATGACCGATATCGCTGAGAATACGGCGCTTGATGTTCCACGGATAACGACCCATACGCAGCATTTCCACATCATGATTAGACTCCAACACCAATACGTCCGCGTCTGATATCGCCTGCTTCACTTTGTCGCTGACATAGCCGAGATCGGTAGCTACACTGAGTTTCTCTGCCCCATCATAAAAGCTATACCCTACAGGCTCAGCCGCATCATGGGATATGCCAAAAGACTCCACGCGTAATGACTCAAATTCCCGCGTTGCGCCTGTCTCCAATATTCTGCGGTTATCGTCTGCGATTTGCCCAACAGCATTGCTGATGGCAAACCATGTCTTCTCGTTAGCATATATAGGTAAATTATATTTACGCGCCATGGCGCCTAGTCCCTTAACATGATCAGAATGCTCATGCGTGACCAAAATACCATCCAACTCTTCTCCGCTCAGATCGCGTTCTTTCAGCAATTCGTCAATACGCTTCGCGCTGAGACCTGCGTCGATGAGCAATGTCGTGTCTTCGTTCCGCACAACGGTAGCGTTGCCGGTCGAACCGCTCGACAGCACGGTAAATGAAATCCCCATATCTGTTCAAGACCCTTCTGTATGTTCTGTCTTTGGACTAATGACATCTCCGTTCATCTGCACATAATACACACCTTTCCCGTTGTCCAGCATAAACCGCCACACGGGGGCAGCCACCTGGCTATCGGAGTTAAAGGTCTGTCCGTAATAACCGAGCCGGATATCCTTCACAATCGTATCACGCGGCAAATAGCCATCGATCAGCCTTGCCAGTGCTTTGGACGCAGGCAGCATTTTCTTTGCCTCATCCGAAGGCTGGAGATCGACCTTAATTTTGCGATACCCTGTAATCTTTTGATTGCTGTAAAACAGAGCCAACTTCACATTAAATAGCGGCCATTTGCCCTGAACCAGCGGATGAAGTACAAAAGCATCTGCTTGTCCGGATGCCAATTCCTCCTGAACATCCAGCGGATCATACTGAAAGTTATCGATATCCTTGATTTGTGGCTCCAATGCCTCAACTAGCGCGTCATGGGTGAATACCAGTTTGCTGTCCACCGGCTTCACCAGCTGCACACGATCATCCTTTTCTCCACTATGAACATATGTGTAAGAAAGTTTAGGCAGCTGCGGGGTATCCCCGGGAATCGGAGCCAGCACCTGAATGCTTTTCTCTTCCATTAAACGCTGCGTATTTTCATCCAATGAAGTAAAATCCAGATTCGGCCCTGCCGTTTCCTGCGCATCATGCCACAATTGGTAACCCAATACCACATTGAGCAGCAAAAATGTACAAATCAATACGTTCTTGGCGCGGCTCCAATCCATTCCCGTTCCCCCTTCCTGTCACCTCTTTGTCTCCCGGTCTGGCTTCGTTTGTGTTGTGTTGGATGCTGTCGTTACAGGAACAGCATGAATTTCTGCAACAGAACCGTCACTGAGCGTAACGCGCCACTCAGGAGCAAGCTTCAATCCATCATTGGTCAGCTCCGGCTGATATACAGGAGTCAGCTCACGAATTGTCTTCCCTTTTGCTACAGACTCCAGTTGCTTCTTCAAGGGCTCGCCACCCGGCAGCATAACCTTCTTCGAGGATTGCTCTCCTCCCTTGAGGTACAGCAACGAACGTTCATAGACAGATGCCGTTTCTTGCTGGATTTGCAGCGAAATTGTACCAAAGCGGAACGATGGTGTGTCCAGCACCGGATAAGCACCATAATACTGCTGAAACATCACAGTCGTACGATTTTCATCACTGCTTCTTAATTTCATTTGGTACGAAGCATCCCAACCGCCATGCTGATTCACAAAATCAACTGCGGCCAGTACATCCCTAATTGGACTACTGCCACTTGCCCCTGGCGCACTGGGATCGGTATAGCTCATCCATCGTTGCTCCTGCTTAATTTGCAGACTACGCTTGCTGTCCGTGTAAATTTGTGAGCCGTCCTTCTCCTGAATATTGCGCGTAATCCCCGGATCAAAGAACAAGTTCCGCTGCATTTGCTCCGTCGTAAACAACCCGGCATACACCACAGGCTGCACTGTTTCCAGGTCATTCACGGGAATGTAGTACTGATTATCCACCAGCTCGTACAACGGGGCACTTTCACCGAAATTCACATGCTGCCGAATGTCCTCTACCGTCATGTCGAACTGGTTCGCCTCATACACGACATCGCCTCTGGCACTGAAAAAGAGCGCGTGTGGCTTGGCATTTTTTTCATCTATATAGATCCAAATGCGGTTAATCGTCTCTCCCTGAAACACCGAATCCGGCGTCAGACGCATAACCCGTTCCAGTAATGAAACCGGGACTCCGCCTGAAAAGGATAATTCGAGGCCTTCATTTTCGCTGCGAATCTGCGCCCAGTCCGCCGATTGGATACTTCGACGTTGGAAGTTGTTAAAGCTCCGGCTTTCCAGCCGTGTATAAATTAAATCGTAAAAAGTAACACCCGGATAAAAAACGGTATGCTTCTTCTCACCTTGGTGAATGAGCATTTTATCAGGAAACACAAGGTTCTCAATCTTTTTCTCCTGCCCCATGCTTTCGGTTTTGACATAGTTCGTTTCTGAAGTGAGTACAGAATCACTGCCTGGAAGGCGGTAAATCAGAAAATAAGTCTGTACCAGGCTGGAAGCAACCAGCAAAATAAGCGTCCAGGACTTCAAACGTTCCTTCACTGTGCTTCCCTCCCTTCACTCGACATGGGTAGCGTAAAGGTCGTGCAGGTTCCCTGACCGTATTCCGACTCCAGAAAAATCTGGCCCCCATGCGCCTTTACAATTTCCCGGGCAATCGACAGCCCCAATCCCGTGCCACCCATATTGCGCGATCTCGCCTTGTCTACACGATAAAACCGTTCAAAAATCCGGTCCAGATCTTTTTTGGGAATACCAATTCCGGTGTCTTGTACCGAAATGGACAGCATTCCCTCACTGTTGCGGCGAGCTTCAATCCGAATACTCCCGCCATCTGGCGTATATTTCAATGCATTAGACATCAGGTTGTCCAACACCTGCTCAATTTGGTCCCGGTCGATCACGACCTTACCGATTCCCTGCTCTACGAACATCCCTGAGTGAATGTGCTTTTGCTTCATTTGAAAAGAAAACCGATCTGCGACCTCGTCCAGCATCTCCATCACATCTGCAGGCTGCATCCGCAAAGGCGCCTCATTGGAATCAAGCCGCGACAAATGCAGCAAATCCGTAACCAACCGAATCATACGCTCTGTCTCGTTGCGGATCACGCCTACAAAGCGCTCCGCGAGCTGCGGTTCAGCCATCGCGCCGTCATCCAGCGCCTCAGCATAGCTGCGGATGGTCGTCAACGGAGTGCGCAGCTCATGTGATACATTCGCTACGAATTCCCGCCGTGTCGTCTCCATTTCCTCCTGCTCCGTCACGTCCTGGAGCACGGCAATCGTCCCCGTAATGCCAATTTCCCGCCGATGAATCGGCGTGAATGTCACACGGATGACGATGGGTTCATCCTGACCGGCTGGCTCCAGCTGCAAGAGCGTGGAGGCCGAAGATCCGCTATACAGGGCCTCGGTTTCCTCCGGGTCGATCCCCAGCAGTACCGCGATATGCCTGCCGGTCATTTCGTTTTCGTTCACGCCCAGCATGGCGCTGGCCCGACGGTTGACCAGAATGACCCGGCCGTTGTCATCAGTAGCGACCACACCGTCGCTCATATTGGTCAAGATGGAGGAGAGCTTCTCCTTCTCCTCTTCATTTTGAGACAGTGCCTCACGCAGACGGCCTGTCATATAGTTAAAGGCCACGCTGAGCCTGCCGATCTCATCATCCCCAAATACAGGCATCTGCTGATCGAATTTGCCCTCGGCAACCTCTGTTGCATGACGTGTCATCACCTTAATCGGATGCGTAATCGTGTGGGCCAATACCACGCCCAGCACAGCCGTTAGCGCCAGCGCAATGAGCATACCTGAGAGAAACACATTGTTAATGCGTTTCATCGTATCGTAGAGCTCGGTCATCGAAGCGGCGATGTACACTGCGCCGACAATCTTGCCTTGGCTGATGACGGGCTTGGCGACGACCTTCTTGCGGACGTTATCCTCGTCCACCATGTATTCCTCGTTATCACGGATACCTTGGAGTGCGCGGCTAACCACTGTCTGCGTATTTTTGCGTCCAACATAATCGGCGTGTGAACCTTGAGAAGTAATTAACACTTTGCCGCTGGCATCCAGCACCTGAATTTCCGCGCCGCTGAAATCAAACAAATTATTCACGCGTGCACGCAGGCTTTCCACGCTGTCTTCTTCCATTTTGCCGTCACTGCCACTCAGATCCTGCTCCGCCAGCACGGACAGCATTTCCGCCCGTGCTTGCAAATCCTGCGTAAAATTACTCGTGAGAGAGTTCTTCATCGAGCTGACAAAATAGACCCCAATCAGCTGCATAGCCACCAAGATAAGCAGCACATAGATAATAATCAGCTTTGCATGAATGGTACGAAAGAAAGACAGCCATCTCATGCCCGCAGGCCACCTTTGCCCCCGCTCACGATATATCCAAGACCACGGCGCGTTAGGATGGTCTCCGGCTTGCTCGGGTTCTCCTCAATCTTCTCGCGCAACCTCCGAATGGTCACATCTACTGTCCGCACATCCCCGTAGTATTCGAAGCCCCATACTGCCTGGAGCAAATGCTCCCGCGTCATGACTTTTCCAGCATTCTTCGCCATATAGTGCAATAGCTCATATTCGCGGTGCGTCAGGTCAAGCGGTGTTCCGTTTTTGTAAGCTGTATACATATCTGTATCAAAAAAGAGGTCGCCCACGCGCAGCCCCTGCTTATCCTCCTGCGGTCGGCTTTCCGACGTGCCTGCCCCGCCACGTTGCTGTCTGCGCATCTGTGCCTTCACTCGTGCCAGCAACTCCCGTGTGCTGAACGGCTTTGTCACATAATCGTCCGCGCCCAGCTCCAGCCCCAGCACTTTGTCGATTTCGCCGTCCTTGGCGGTCAGCATAATAATCGGCGTCTGGAGCTGATGCCCGCGCACCTCGCGGCATACGTCCATGCCATCCATGCCCGGCAGCATCAGATCCAGCAGAATCAGGTCAGGCTGCTGCTTGACCGCGATATCCACTGCGCTGATTCCATCGAAGGCGCAAATCACCTGGTAGCCCTCTTTTTCCAAATTAAATTTCAAAATATCAGCGATGGGCTGTTCATCATCCACTACTAGAATCGTTCCCTGCATACAGCGTTCACCTCTTTTCACGGATCATAATCTATAATTAACTTTCGTTTATCAGTACCTATAAGATGTTTATTCTATTCTATCATACCCGTGCGCCATTCCATTACTTCTCCAGACCCTTTTCTTTACGCAGAAAAAAACCATGCCTGCACCTACTGTTAAGCATGCAGAAAAACATGGCCTTTCCCCTTGATCCCATAAATCATGTAACTCTCGATATAAACATCCAGCCTATCTTAAATACGTCATTGGATTGCGTGGCGTATTATCTTTACGAATTTCAAAATGCAGATGCGTTCCAGTCGAGCGTCCCGTGTTCCCCATGACCCCGATCGATTCGCCCTGCTGAACCACCTGTCCTACATGAACGCCAATGCTGCTCAAATGCCCGTACACGGTTTGGTAGCCGTTGCGATGATCAATCATAATGACATTGCCGTATCCATTCTGCTGACCTGCAAATGTTACCACACCTTCATCTGATGCGTGAATGTCAGCACTACCGACCAAATCGACACCCTCATGCATACGTCCCCAGCGTGCGCCAAAGCTACTTGACATCGATGCACCGGACACCGGCCAAGCGAACTGTCCTGAGCCTTCTCCCACGACCTTCGTTCCTCTAAGAACCACCTCAGTAACAGACGGCTGTAGCACCTTTTGACCGAGCCATTCCTCTTGCACAACCTCACCGTTCTCCTTGGTCAAACGATAGTCCATCTCTTTAAGACCTACTTGTCCTGGTCTGACTACTTTGGTAACCCCTGCCTTCAGTTCATCGCTCTGGCGAATCTCAACCTCAGGCTCGATGGCAATCTGTTCGACGACCTTCTCTACTGTTCGCACCGTAACCGGAGCCTTTGGAGCAGTAAGCTTCAATTCATCTCCAATTTGCAAATATAGCTCACGCGAGCCGGGATTGTTCTGCTTAATCTCCCAAGCGGTCATATTAAATTTAGTTGCAATCGACGACAAAGAATCGCCTTCTTGCACTGTATACGTGATAGGAGCCTCACGCCCCTCAGTCAACACTTTGACTGCTTCAGCCTCTGTCAGCACCTTGTTCGGGTCTGCTTTTACAGGCTCATAAGCGATTTTCTCACGGATACTGGCAGACTCCAGCCATGCCTTAGGCGTTTTAGTACTAGCACTCGCATGACTACTGCCCACAGATGTTTTGCGAACCAGCCCCTTGATGCCTGTAGATGTACCCTCACCCACAGGTGTGTACTTCTTCTGTACTTGCTTTAAAGCCGCCTGTGCAGTCGCTTTATCCTTTACAATGCCAACCGTCTGTCCGTTGACCTTCACTTCTACCCCTTTGGCATACGCTGTCAGCATACCATCCAGCTTCTTCAGCGTGGCTGCGCTGTCGATATCCGCTTTATATGCCTTCTCAATGTCTGTCGTTACCGCGCTCGTATTGAGCACCATATCGACGCCGGGATACTTATCCTTATACTGTTTGCTCTTCGTTGCGTACAGCTGTTTAAGTTGTTGCTCATTCAAGATATTTCCGACCTCGACGCCTTTTACATACACTTTATAATAAGGAACTGTGTTAGCTCCGACATACTGATTACTCGCAAAAATAAGACTGCCTGCAATCACCACACCGCCTGCCGTCCAGCTCAACCATTTTCTCCGACCGCTCCACCACTTTGCTATTTTCCCCGCTTCCACAGCAGGCTTGTCTGCAACATTTGAAACTGCATTCCTGCTGCCTGGTGAATCCTGCTCCTTCAAAACCTTCATGACTCTCTCCTTTTCAGCATATCTTATCTCTATATAAATGCGTTCGTTATTGGTCTTTCACACTATGAATTTAGCCTGTATTCACAAGCATCTATGATATTAGTCGCTATCTACCATTGCATAGTTGCGTAAAAGGTTTCAAAAATTTAACCTTTTCACAACACTGTTTACTTTAACATAGCCTTTACAAAGAATTCAACTACACTCCAATTCCTTCCTGGCACGCAAAAAAATCCGCGCATGGCGCGGATTCTATAGTCCTATTTTGAGCATAAACATTTCCCCTGAATTCAAGGTTATTTATTCAGGATTTTGCAAAATACTCATTTAAGCAAATCCATTAACTTGTTGTATTCCTCTTTGGTCAAATACTTCGCTAGCACCTGCTGAATATTCTGAAGCTCCTGCTCGGTGAGACCGCCTTCCATCGCAGCTGATATCTTCTGCATCTCCTCCGGCGGCAGCTTATTCATCAGAATCGCAAAAATCTCCTGCTTCTGTGCCGCTGGTAAATTGTTCTTCTTTTCCGTCAAATGGTCGGGCGTAATAACCAAATCATGGCCTTCAATACTCGTTTCGGGTGTAGCTGTTGTACCTTCTGCCTGCTTCCGAGACTCATTGCCTGATGTTCCCGCCGACGTGGCACCCTCCTGAGATGCCTTGCCATTGGCTGCGCCACCAGCCTCACTTCCGCTTTCTTCTAAGCCCTGTCCCATGACAGGCAACGCACCATCAGGTGGTGTTACACTTCCCGAGTCACTCCCTGTCGTCTTGTTCTTCCCCGTGTCTGTGCTTTGGTCCGTACCCGTACTGCCCTTTAGCCAACCCAATCCCCATATGGGCTGATGATCAAGCTGAATGTTAAACTGCCGCAGCAGCGATTGAACATAAGCATTAACGACTACACCTGTCACTGCCAGCGTCAGTGCGCTAACCAACACGACTGTCATTCCTTTTTTGAGCAGCCATCCAAGCCACCTCATATCCCGTTACCTCCTTATACGCATCCTGCCATGTGTGTATCATCATGAAGTGCATATAGATCAGTATTGACGAGATATGACGATTTTTAACCCATGGAATATGTAAAACTAGCACAATTCAATAGGAGATGCCACCTTCTGATTGAATTAGCGTGTACGACGTACCCAGAAACGGAAAATGTCACTGCGGACATAATCCAGAGAATACAGCACCTGCCTGTTCATTTCATCATAGTGAAGCTGCTTTAATAGTAATACCGTGGCCTGTGGATGCTTCAACAGACGCGTCATATGTGCATCGTCATAGTTGGGAACGGTAAGCTCGGAATACGCTCCGACGATTCGCACCCCCGCCTTGAACTCGAGACTCTGAAAAAGCGAGCCTGAAAAAGAGTCACCTTCCAGAATGGGTCCGGCTAATTTCTCTGGCATCCAGTTGATAGAGTGGGCTACAGCCTCTCCGTTGGCAGTGCGTGTACGCTCTAGAGCAATCATGGGCTCATTCTCGGAAAATCTCATCTGTTCGGCAATATCAGGAGGACAAACCGAGATTCTCTGAATGGATTCTAGCTGCTCGTCTTCCCGTAACCCTGCCGAACGAATCATGTCCCCGATGCTGTACAGGCGGTCGAGGGAGCTTGGAATACTCGGCAGCGGGCAAGTCGCAAACGTGCCACTCCCGTGTTTTACAAGCAGCTTACCTTCCGATTCCAGTTGGCGAATAGCTCCCCGTAGCGTCGTACGCGAGACACGAAACGATTGGGAAAGTGCAGTTTCCGACGGCAGCCGATCCCCCGGACCCATTTGATTAACCTTCATATATTCTTCTATACGCTGCTTTATGTTCTCTTGTTTTGTTGACACCGTCCGAAGCCCAGCCTTTCTATTGTGTTAAGCCATATAAATCGGATTCGTAAAAGCAATCATCATCACGCAGTCTTCCATGCAGCCGTAAAGCTCAGCTCGTATCCAGCCCTTACCTAGCGGATCTTGCAATGATAGCGTATATTCTCCTGTGTGAGCAGGGATCTGAATCTCGGAGCATATTCCGTGACTACTTGTCAGCAGAAGACGAAGATTCTGAGGCTTGAGGTTGTAATGGGCTGCTCTTGCTTCCACATCCAATTGAACCGTCACAGATAGTGAATCTTCTACAGTCAGCTCTATGCATTCGCCGATGTGATAACGATGTTCTCTGCCCTTAATCTGTGCCCACATCGTTAGTAACGGTCCCATCGTAACTGACACTGAACCGTGGCGAATCGCCTCAACTGCCCGGTCTGCTAAACCTTCTCGCTCTTCTGCCTCATCATGAACCCCCAGATACGTAACAGCCGGAAGCGCATCATCCGGTTTAGATACATGCCAGTCCCGACCGCTTACCGCAGTGATGCGATACCCCTGATTCAACAAGTCGGTCCACATGGCAAACGCCCGCTGGCTATCCCGCTTAATAGATGGCATAAGCGTTGACCAGACTTCTATATAATCCACCTCATGCCAATCCTGAATCGTGTATTCCCAAAAGCACCCCGTACAGATCGGACTTCCAATCCTGAACGGATGGGCAATCCCTGCAATGCCTCCCTGCTCATGCACCTGCCGAATCCCCTCATGGATGTCATCTGGTCCCAGCACACGCCAGTCGATAAAGCGGTCAACCCCAAGCGTCAGCATATGCCCGTAAAAGGTCGTCCACTCCATCCCTGAAATGATCGGGAGACCAAACTGCCGCTGAACCTGTTCCTGATCCGCAAATGCCGATTGCGTGTTGTGATCCGTCATAGCGATGCACTCAAGTCCCAGATTCACTGCGCTTTGAACAAGCTCCTCCAGCGTTTGCTTTCCGTCGCTGTGAAGCGTATGGGTGTGAAGCTCAGCCGGAATCCATTTAAGCATATGCTGCTTCCTCCCCCAATACATGAATTTGGTAGGCAAGCGTCTCGGTTACAACGGCATGCAGACTGACCGTAATCCGCCACACGCCCGCCGGATTATTTCCTGCGAGGAATCCTGGCGAAGCCGCAGACGAACCGAGCCAATGCTCCTGCTGCATCTCGGGACGGTGCGCATTTCCACGGTGACGGAGAGGATCATCGACAGACAGCGTTAATAAATTTTGCAGCGGGATATACTTCTTCCACAGATCGGATGAATGCCCCGGCTCATCGTATCCATATTTGCTCATGCTTTCCTCAATGATTCCTCGTGCTTGCTCTTGATCCTCCAATAACTTGGGCGTGTAAGAAAAGTGGATACGGATCGTTTCAGTCGGCTGTGGAATATGAAAAGAGTACGTAATATGGCTCTGGGTGCAGGTTCTGTCGACCGTTCCTTCCACATACAGTAGTCTGCTCATGACTTCCCATCCTGGCTAGACAGTTCATCCACAACATGCTTTACCATATCATTCACAGGATGTTCTTCATCACCCGACATGTCTTTGTCTGCCGCCCATAAAACACCCACGGGTTGAAGCCGCGTCAGCTCAATTACCCGGTCTGTACGAATACCTGGAAACTGCGGGAGATTATCCTCGTTTAACGTAAAGGCACACAGTCCGGCTACTTCCATGCTATCAGCACCGCCTTCAAGCAATACGGCTCTGATTTCAGCTATATCCTCAAGCACAGCCTCTCCAGACAGCTTGATCGTGGTGGAAAAATGTGACTCTGCCCCTTCATAAGCGGCTCTAAAATCCCCCAGTCTCAGATCATGATGGCACGATGAATACCACTGCTCCGAGCCGTGAAGGCGAAGCTGAACATCGACACAGGCATCTTCCTCGCGCCGATTGAAGCCCGACTTGAACCCTGGAGACAATTCTCTGTCTGAATCCCGTAAGGGGCGTTTGGAAGTCTGGATAAACACATAGCTACGCTGGTGTGCAAGTGCAATGGAAGACGCTTGTGACGGTATTTCCAGCTCCTGTTGACGTTCCATCTCCCACCCAGTGACCTGATAGGCAAAAGGAAAACGGCTCATGACCGCCTCACGTGGCTCTTCCTCTGGTTTCCACTCGAAAGCAGGCGGCAGCATAAAACGATAGTCCGATGAAATGTCATCCTTAAAGTTTCCGTTAGTTGTTGCGGATTGGAGAACAGGATGCCCACCCAGATCATAATTCCCATTAAACGCAGTCGTAATATGATGTGCCCCCTGGAAAACAGCTTCCAGAACATTGTCCTCTGCATCTAGCTCCACGCGGTACATCCATTCGATATCGGTGGTTCTTCCCCATTTGCTCATAAGCAGCGGCGCGGGCGTTCCCTCATCTTCATGACTGAACATCATCTGATATTCGATGACTGTCTTCTCCTCATTCCCTTCCACAGAATAGAACAAAACAAGCGGTGTATCCGTAAAGCGATTCTCATAGGGATGTGACAGATTGCGGCCATATAAAAGCGGGGTATGGCGATAAATCAGCGATCTTGGAGAGGAATCAGCCACGCAGCGCAGTTCAACCCCGTCGATCCATGCTCGAGATACAAGCGGAGCCGATTCCAATTCGCGAAATTCAGCATAGACCTCGTAATCGCCTGCTTGTAGATACCCCAACAGACGGGTGTACACTCCCTGACTGCTGCCATAGTACAAAATGACATCTTGATTATAGGCTTCATTCAGGTAGAGGCGTACGAAGGCAGATTCTCGATCTATCGCAGCCCAGTCACTGTCTGATCTGGCGAACAGATCAAGCTCCGCGTATCCGTCTTCTGGCATGGAGAACCTAAACCGGAACCCGTTTCCCGGGCTGAGCTCAACCTCCGCCTTGTGTAAGGCAATCCGATAACCGCAATCCAGCAGATCCTTTTCCCATACTCGCCCACTAAACCCGGTAATTTGCACCTCTGCTTGGCTGTTCATCCCTGTAACCTCCTTAGTGTATAACGGCGGTCTAGCTGGCATCCGCATCCTTCACCATTGTCCGAATATAAAAGTAGCCCATAAAAGAACACAGTAAAAACATAAACACTGCCATTGCGCTGGCCGTATGCGTCTCCTGATAGCTGGAAAACACCTGCTGCATCGCAACACCCAGCACCTGCGGCGAGTTGGCACCGATCAGGAAGGGAGCCGTAAAGCTACCCATGATTCCCATAAAAATGAAGGTCACCGCAACCCACATCGTTTTGTAGGAAAGGGGTAAAATAAAGCGCCCAAACAGCTGCATCGTGCTGGCTCCGGCATCTCTGGCGCTTTCGACGACGGCGTTTGGAATGCTGGCAAGTGCCGAGCTGAGCAGCATGGTTGCGAACGGAATGTTGAACCACAAATTAGCCAGCACCAGCCCTTTGTAGTCATAAATAATCCTCGGAATCGTTTCAATACCAAGCGGCAGCAAAAGACGTGCAGCCCAACCGTGATTGCCATACATCGTAATGATCGCATACGTTGCAATTACACCGGGAACAAACATCGGAATAAAATACAAGCGGCCTATCCACTTCACGACAACTCCTTTGCCGAATCTCAGATAAATCGCCAAAGCATAGCTGATGACCAGAGTAAGGGCCGTCGAGACTAACGTGACATTAATTGTATACATGATATTTCTACGCATGGCAGGTTCCGTGAACAGCCGAATATAATTGGTCAGACCGTAGCCCGTTCCATATTGATCAATCAAGCTTTCCTTCACGGCATAAAGAATCGGAATAATAACGACGACCAGCAAAATGAGAAAAGACGGGATGACCAGAGCAAGCCCCAGCATCCCCCTTTTGGACAATGAACTCATGCTCAACCGCCCGCTACTTCACTTTGCCAGCGTTTGTAGATTTCCTGCTGAAGCTCTCCGCTGTTAAAACTGCGGTATCCAGAAGATACACTGTTGAATTTCTCTTGCAGTTCCGTTGGCATCAGATTCCACTTAATCCCCGGATAGCCGTACATTTTATTAATAACCACCGTTTGCGCTTCAGGCGTCAGTATATAATTCAAGAATTCCTGGGTTGCTTCTTTTTTGGAGGAAAGTGAAGGAACCATCAGATAAGAGGGGCCACCTGTAAAAGCAGGGTCGATCTGTGTCAGCTTCACCGTGTCTGGAAGCAGCCCTTTAGCCAGTTGTTCGAGCGCCATATCAGACCAGGCTGGAACCATGTCTACCTCTCCACTTGCTAAAATATCAAGCGTGCCTTGGTTCTTCTTAGGATAGACTCCTTTTTGGTACATTGAAGGGCCCAGCTCCTTGAGCAGTGAGAAACCTTGATCCCATTTCTTCATATTTGCCGGATCATCACTGTTCATCGCCTCTGGCGGAAGGAAATTATAGATAACCGTGTTCACAAATGAGCTGCCTGATCCACCTGTGGACGGATCATTATAGGCAAACTTGCCCGGATGCTGGCGAATCCACGTGTACAGCTCGTCGGCTGTTTTCGGAGGTGTCGCTACTTTTGCACTATTATAGGCAAGGACAACCGAAGAGGCACGGTATGGAATGGCCTGATTGTTGACTTGCTTGAGATACGTTTCATCCACATTCTTCAAATTTGGAACTTTGGCAGCGTCCACCGTTTCCCACAGTTTTTCGCCTACCCCTTTAGTGATGTCATCCAGACTACCTTCGTACAGGTCGATATCTGTATCGGTTTGTCCGCTTTTCTTGGCTGCGATCAGACGGTCCAGTGTAGATGCACCTCCGGTCCCTGCTGGCAAATACACCAGTTTGACCTTAACGTGATCATTTTTAGCTTCAAAGTCCTTGATTAACGTTTCCCACAGCTCTTTAACGTTCAGAGACCCTCCAGTGTACAGGGAGATTTCCGTCGTTCCGGTAGCGGCTCCCGCTTTGGTAGACTTGGCTTCCCCTGTAGCCGTAGCGGCATTACCGCCGCTTCCACAGCCAGCCAACAACGATAAACTAAGTACCCCTGCCAAAACCAGACCCATATTCTTTTTCCCAAACACGTTGTTGCCTCCTTTAGATAGTTGCACAAGTTCGCAGCATCACCAGATGATGCGTTCGTGATGGACATTGATGCGATATAGAGGTTGATCGTGAATCTTCACTGTGCTGCTGGAAAAGTAACAATTTTACTGAAGCTGAATCTGATATGCTCTCCACTGCGCAGCTCGGCCGCTCGTTCACGCGGCACAAACATTTTCAGATGATGGGTACCGCTATCCAGCGAAACTTCCGCATAATGCCCGAGAATCATCACTTGTCTGATCGTTCCGGCTAGAGAACCTTTTTCTTCCGTCGTCAGAACAATATCCTCTGGCCTTACACCAACCATGGATTCACCCGTGTATTCATGCTCTTGTGCAAACGGTATTCCGCTCACAGAGACACTGCGACCTGTACTCACCCCCTTTAATAAATTGATCCGGCCAATAAAACCCGCTACAAAAAGTGACTGTGGCTTGTCATAAATCTCCTGCGGTGAAGAGAGCTGCTCAATCCGGCCCGCATTCATAACGACGATGCGGTCGGAAATGGACAGCGCCTCCTCCTGATCATGGGTAACGAACACCATCGTCATCCCCGTCTGGGTCTGGATATCGCGCAGCTCCTCTCTCATCTCCATACGCAATTTGGCATCAAGCGCGGAAAAGGGCTCGTCCAGCAGCAATACATCAGGCTTTAGCAGCAAAGCCCGAGCGAGTGCTACCCGCTGCTGCTGACCGCCCGAGAGCTGTCCCGGCGTTTTACGCTCTGCGCTCTCTAGCCGAACCAGCGCTAGCGCTTCCTTCACCTGACAGTCGATCTCTGGCTTCTTCACCTTTCGAATCTTCAACCCGAAAGCCAGGTTGTCATACACGGTCATATGCGGCCACAAATTATAGCTTTGGAACACCATAGCCGTCGGACGCTTTTCGGGCGGCAGCTTGAGTACGCTTTTACCCTGAATCTGAATGTCGCCACTGTCCGGGTCCAAAAAGCCGCCAATGGAGCGAAGCACGGTTGTTTTACCACAGCCGGAAGGTCCCAGCAGTGTCACCAGCTCTCCCTTCATCACGTCAAGTGAAATGCCTTTGACTCCGTCTCCTGTCTTGAAGCGCTTGGTTAACTCTTGAATGGATAATTGAATGGGCATTAGCTTAGGCTCCTTTTTCAGGATTTTACAAACTCCTCTTTTGACCAATTACGTTATTTCACCTGAAATCCGCCTGCCAGGACATCCGCACTCACAAAACGCTTGGCTGCCAATAGCAGAATGATCGTTGGCAGGGTAAGAATGACCGAGAAAACAGCACCCGTTGTGCTTGGATAATCAGCAATGATGGAATACATGATGACTGGCATTGTTTTATAGTCCGGCGTTCCGACAAGGAGTGTCCCCTGTGCTTCATCCAGTGAAGCAAGAAAGGTAAAAATGGAGGCGACCACAATGCCGGGCAGCGCCATAGGAAAGGTGATTTTCCAAAACACCCGAAATGGTCCGGCCCCAGCATCCCGCGCCGACTCCTCCTGTGCACGATGTACGCTACGGAAGGCAGAGGAAGGAATCCAGGTCATATACATGAGCGTGTTTACCATATGGATAAGCACAATGCCTGCAAAGGTGTTCATCAACCCGAATTGGTAGAATAGTACGGCAATAGACACATACAAACCCATTTTCGGAAAAGCATGCGTAAGTAGGAATGAGAAAAGGAACCACTTACTGAACGGGAAAGAAATTCGTGCAAAGGCATAAGCAGCAGGAATACATACGATAATGGAGCAGACTGTAACGGTAATCGCAATCAGGAAGGATAGAGAAATCGAGCTGAGGACATCATCCTGGGTAAGTACAAACTTCCACCATTCCAGTGACAAGCTCTGCGGGAGCGGTGCAGGATACTGCCATTTTCCCGAAACCGCCAAAAGGAGAAGATTGGTCAGAGGCCCCAGGAAAAAAATGACGAAGATGATAAGCACAATGAATTCTACAATTTTGCGTGTGCCGAGTGAGCGAAGATACCAGTTCATAATTCATCCCTCTCAAGACGTCTAGACGTCCGAATCTCTTTTCTATTTGGATTATAGAGAGGGTTTGTTATCACAAATCGACAAGGAAGATAAGATTATGTAAAGGGAAAGATACCATTTAACACTTCACAGAATAAAAAAAGAGAGAGGCTACTAACAGCCTCTCTCTTTGAACGTGTATCAATAGCTATATCATTCTTGTCCTACAAATAAATCGGAAGCACCTGATTCGTTTGATCGCGATTACGCCCAACCGAGAAAATAGCGATTGGGATACCTGTCAGATCAGACACACGTTGTACGTAATTGCGTGTAGTCTCAGGCAGTTCCTCCAGCGTTTTCACACCAGTGATGTCTTCGCTCCAACCTGGCATTTCTTCATATACCGCTTCGCATTCCGCCAGCATTTTCAGGCTAGCCGGATAATGCGTAATCACCTCGCCGCGGTACTTGTAACCTGTGCAAATTTTCACCGTTTTCAGACCAGTCAATACGTCCAGCGAGTTCAGGGAAAGACCCGTTAACCCACTGACACGACGGGCATGACGCACAACGACGCTGTCAAACCAGCCCACACGACGAGCACGACCTGTAACCGTACCGTACTCATGACCTGTTTCACGAATGTAATCGCCGACTTCATCGTTCAGCTCAGTTGGGAAGGGGCCATCACCTACACGAGTTGTGTACGATTTAGCTACACCAATGACTTGTTGAATCTTGGATGGTCCCACACCGGAACCAATACACACGCCGCCAGCCGACGGGTTAGAGGACGTAACGTATGGATACGTACCTTGGTCGATATCGAGCATAACGCCTTGCGCACCCTCGAACAGTACCTTTTGATTTGCGTCAATCGCATCATTCAACACGACAGACGTATCGCCTACATAAGGACGGATAAATTCAGCATATTCCAGATACTGTTTCAGTATTGCTTCTACATCCAATGGCTCGCCGCCATATACTTGTTCAATCACTTGATTTTTCTCTTTCGTTTGGAGGCGCAGCTTCTTTTCGAATTCCTCTGCATCCAGCAAATCAGCAATACGAATACCGTTACGTGCAGCCTTATCCATATAAGCAGGGCCAATCCCTTTACGGGTAGTACCAATTTTGTTAGGACCTTTGCGGTCTTCTTCCAGCACATCCAGCGTCATATGGTACGGCATAATCACATGTGCACGGTCACTAATGACCAAATTTTTCGTAGAAAAGCCATTATCATGAATGTAAGTAATTTCTTCAATAAGAGCGGCTGGATTGACTACCATGCCGTTGCCAATAACACACTTTTTATCTTCATAAAAAACGCCGGATGGAATCAGGCTCAGCTTGTACTTTTTACCGTCAATGAGAATCGTATGACCAGCATTGTTTCCGCCTTGGTAACGGGCCACCACTTCAGCGCTTTCCGCCAGATAGTCCGTGATTTTACCTTTGCCTTCGTCTCCCCATTGTGTTCCCACAACGACTACAGTTGACATGTTTCATTCCTCCGTGGAGTGCCCACAGACACTCTGATTTTGAGCTGACACACTACGCATATCCGACTTCAACCGCCTGAGCGAGCAGATATGGAGCGTTCTCGGACAGCAGGAAAAAACGTCCGTCGCAGACATTCCGTAGGTTCGGAAAGCCCCGGGCGTAATGATCTCCCCACTGCGTTGAAGCAGCACTATAAGTGTAACAGCACCATTTTTTAAAGTCAAATAAAAAGCGAACATTATATTACATGAAAATAGTATTGTTCGTAATTGAGAGTTTCATTCCTTATATGAAAATACGTGAATCCTATAAAAAAAACCCTTTCGAGATCGCGAAATCCGCGTCGAAAGAGCCTTTTCTAATGATACTAATATGTTATCCGGCGAACGCATCCGAATGGGCACGCTCGTAATTAGCGAATTTATTATAATTTTTGAGAAAGACCAACTCTACCGTACCGACCGGGCCGTTACGCTGCTTGGCAATGATAATCTCAATAATATTCTTCTTTTCTGTTTCCTGATTATAGTAATCATCCCGGTACAGAAACGCCACGATATCAGCATCCTGCTCGATAGAACCCGATTCCCGCAAGTCACTCATCATCGGCCGCTTGTCTTGACGCTGCTCCACACCCCGACTCAGCTGGGAGAGGGCAATTACAGGCACTTCAAGCTCACGAGCAATTTGTTTCAATGTCCGTGAAATTTCCGATACCTCCTGCTGCCGGTTCTCGCCTGCTTTGCCTCGTCCGTGAATAAGCTGCAAGTAGTCGATTACGATCATACCCAGTCCCTTTTCCGCCTTAAGACGGCGGCATTTGGCACGGATATCAGCCACAGTGATGCCGGGTGTATCATCGATATAGATTTCCGCCTCTGACAAGGCTGCAATGCCCATCGTCAGCTTCGCCCAATCGTCGTCACCTTTAAATTCACCTGTCCGCATGACGTTCGCGTCCAGATTGGCCTCGGCGCAAATCATCCGCTGCACGAGCTGAGCGGCCGACATCTCCAGACTGAAGATGGCTACTGTCTCTTTTGCCCGAACTGCAACGTTTTGCGCAATATTCAGAGCGAACGCTGTTTTACCTACGGATGGGCGGGCGGCCACAATGATCAAGTCATTGCGCTGGAAACCCGCCGTCATCTTGTCCAAATCAACAAATCCAGACGGAATTCCGGTCGTATTGCCCTTATTCTGATGCAGCAATTCAACGCGGTCAAACACTTCCATCACGACATCGCGGATGGCAATAAAGCCACTACCTGAGCGCCCGTTGGATATCTCCATAATCTTGCGCTCAGCATCGCTCAGCATACCAGCGACATCCTCGCCACTGCTATAGCCTTCGCTCACAATCTGTGTAGCTGCACGAATCAAGCGACGAAGCATCGCTTTTTCTTCAATGATCTGGGCATAGTAATCCACGTTAGCCGCTGTTGGCACCCCGTGAGCCAGCTTCGCCAGATAACTGACACCGCCAATATCCTCTAGCTGTCCCTTGTCCTGAATTTTCGAGGTCAGCGTAACCAAGTCAATCGGCTGTCCGGATTCACCCAGCTCAATCATTGCTTCGTAAATCATCTGATGAGCCTTATCATAAAAGTCCTCGGTCTGCACCCGCTCCATTGCGGTAATCAGTGCTTCAGACTGGAGCAAAATAGACCCGATAACCGCCTGTTCAGCCTCCAGATTTTGCGGAGGAATCCGATCAAAAAATTCGCCGCCCATAATTATTCTTCTGTCACCTGTACTTTCAGCGTAGCTTTGACCTCAGGATGAAGCTTAACGGTCATTTGAGTCACGCCCAACGTACGAATCGGTTCTTCCAGCTCAATTTTGCGTTTGTCCAGCTTGATGCCCGTTTTAGCTACTGCCTCCGCGATTTGCTTGCTTGTAATCGCGCCGAACAGCCGTCCACCTTCACCAGCCTTCGCCTTGAGCTGAACCGTTGTCTCTTCCAGCTTTTTGCCGAGCGCTTGCGCCTCTTCCTTTTCCTCTTGCTTGCGTTTTTCCTCCGCAGCATTCTGATTTTCCAGCGTCTTCATATTTCCTTCTGTCGCTGGACGGGCAACACCACGCGGCAACAGGAAATTCGCTGCATAACCGTCCGAAACTTCCTTAATTTGCCCCTTCTTGCCTTGGCCCTTCATATCTTTAATGAATATCACTTTCATTCAAATAACCCCTCTTCCCCATCAATTTCGGCCAGCACGTCGACCACTCTGCGCTTAGCTTCCTCCAGCGGGCAATCCAGCTGAACCGCCGCATTCGTCAGATGTCCTCCGCCGCCTAGCCGTTCCATGACGACCTGTACGTTCATGCGTCCGAGTGAACGGGCGCTGATCCCCACCAGGCCGTCAGGACGTTCACTGACCACAAAGGAGGCCAGTACATCCGTCATATTGAGTAATGAATCCGCCACCTGAGCAATCAGGAGCTGCGGTATTTTCTGTCCGGGCTCTGTCACCGCAATTGCGATATGCCCATATATCATTTTAGCATGCTTAATAATTTCCGCCTTAGCAATATATTCATCCAGGTCCTCTTTTAACATCCGCTGGATCATAACTGTATCTGCCCCGCTACGTCGTAAAAAGCCGGCTGCCTCGAATGTACGCGAGCCTGTATGCAGGGAAAAATGCTTAGTATCCACCGTAATCCCTGCCAACAGTGATGTTGCCTCCAGCGGTGTCAGTTGGACCTTCTCATGGATATATTGCAGCAGCTCGGTCACCAGCTCACAGGCCGATGACGCATAGGGCTCCAAGTAGATCAGAACCGAATCGTTAATAAATTCCTCGCCCCGACGATGATGGTCGACAACCACCACCCGACTGGCCGTCTGCACTAGACGCGGCTCAATCGTCATGGAGGCCTTGTGCGTGTCCACCACGACCAGCAGGCTGTGCTCAGTCATTAGCTGGAGCGACTGCTCTGGCGTCAGGAGCGCTTGCGATAACTTCTCATCCTTGTTTACCTGCTCCATCATTCGGTCGATAGACGGATTGGATTTATCCAGTACGATATGTGCCTCTACATTGTAAAGCGCCGCAGCCTTCCACACACCGATGGCCGCTCCCACTGCATCCATGTCCGGTATTTTGTGTCCCATAATCAGCACGCGGTCGCTCTCCTGCATCAGATCACGCAGCGCATGTGCAATGACTCGGGCACGTACCCTGGTCCGCTTCTCGACAGCATTGGACTTGCCTCCGTAAAAGGACAGGCGTTGTCCCGCCTTCACTGCTGCCTGATCGCCTCCACGCCCAAGCGCCATATCTAGACTGGATTGGGCCAGCTCCCCTAGCTCCTTGATGCTCTCTGCACCAAAGGATAAGCCAATACTCAGTGTCATCGGTACTTTCAAATCCGCCGTCATTTCCCTAACGGTATCCAGAATGACGAATCGACTTTGCTCCAGCTCCTGAAGCGCTTTATGATTTAGCATAATAAGATAACGCTCAGAAGATAATCGACGTAAATAAATATTGTACTGATTAGCCCAGGATGTAATCTCGCTTGACACCTTCGCAATAAGCGCGGTGCGCTGCTGATCGTCCATCCCCTGAGCAGCCTCGTCCATATTATCGAGCATGACGATACCGAGCGCTAATCGCTCGTTTTCATACTGCTTGCGTAGCACCGCCAACTCCGTGACTTCATACAAATATATCAGACGCTCATCGGGCACGATCAGAAACTGATAATGACGCTCATCATGCTGTAGCTCCACCTTCAGCTCACGAGCAGGCTCCTTTGTTTCCTTCTTGGTGCTTAGAGCACCTGCGAGTTGAGGAAACAAATCTTGAAGAGACTCACCAATCAGTGATTGCTCCTCGAACATCTCCCCGGCAAACCGATTGTGCCATTCTACCGTTCGATTTTCACTGTATAAAATGATGCCGAACGGCAATGCACTAATCGCTTCCCCTTCCACCCGCTTGATCCGGAAGGAAAGACCGCTGATATATTGATTCAGTTCCCGACGAAAATCCAATTCCGTCTTCAGCATCAGCCCGCCGAGCAAGAATGACAGCAGCAGTCCTATCACACCCAGTTCCCAGTTGTACATGGAAATACATATGACAAGCACCAGCAGCAGTAAAAACGCCCAGACGGTCTGATAGCCGTGCCAGCGTTTTTGTAGAAATTTAGGCATGACTGTTCACCCTATTTCTTTGATCTTGTAATAGCTTCACGCAGCGGAAAGGCCAAATCAATAATACCTATAATGCGGAGCGGCTGGAACACCAGAACGACGAGCGACAGCAGCAACGCAATCACCGGGCTCATTTTACGGCTATGCGTCCAGAAGTATACAAAACCAATCGTCTGGATAATAAAACATGCATGAATCAGCGGTAGCATACTAATGGAAACCATTTGAATCCAGCTGCTATCAGAAGACCCTGCTATCCATTCAATTACAATTGCCAGCAGATAATACCAGATCAGCGCGCGCGGTAGCCTCCACTCGCGGGCAGGCTTCATTTTGCGTACCGGTACGTCGAGACTGCTCAATGCCGGACGTGCCAAAGCATGCGTAATCACCGCCAATATGAACGAGGTCACGATCAGCACATACGGAATTTTTCCAATCAGCATTGTGCCGAGTTTCTGCGTGTCCTCTGCCGTCCAATTCATGTTTGAAAACATCGGATTAGCACTCAAAACCTGCTGTACAATACTTGCCGATATCGCAGCCTGATCACGAAGGTACTGCGAAAGATCAAATCCAAAGGCATACGTAGCGATAAACAGAACAACCAACAACTCGGCTAAAATAATGCCCATTCCGGTCATCAACGCTTGAAAAGCAGGTCCTCCCTTTTTATAAATCCGTCCCATCATTATTGAAGGAATCAGAAAATAAATCGCAGGGAGCAGCGAATACACATCGAGTAGCGCTATAATTAACAGCACCGGTATGACGTGGACCAGAAATCCTTTGAAAGGCAGCGATGAAAACAATACAGCGCCAGGCACAATCAGCAAAAATACGGTAATGATTCTTAATGGTGTCAATAGAGTCAGCAGCAGAAGCAAATAAATGACGCTCCATGCTACAGTTGCCAAGCGGAATTTCAACGTTTTCACCTCTTACGCATATGTTCTTCCAGTGCGGAAATGTCCTGATACCAATCCTCCAGCTGGTGTCCTTCTTTTCTGTGCTTTCTTAGCTTGTCGATGAGTAGATCATCCAATTCACGGTAAGACACTCCAAGGCGCCTCCCCAAAATATAACTGCTCATCACCAAACTCGCCAAACAATCACCGATGCGGGCTGTACTGCCTTCCCACATCGCCTTAAACAGACGGGAGACTTGGTCAAGCACCTCTGTTTTAAGCCATTCAATAACCTTGGCTCGTTTAACTACATCCATTTCTTTAGGCATATGATGAAGAGTCACACCCCTCTGAAAAAGCTTTATTCTCCATTATAGCATATCCTATTCTGAAAATAACTGTTACCCCATAGGGTAAATCGTTATTTTCGGACCAGCTTTGCTGCTTATTTTAGCTTGAAGTATTTAGCGATTCCCTGGACACAAATTTTTCACAATACTCAATAATCTGGCTGCGACGTACAATGCCAATAAACCGTTCCATATCATCTACAACGGGCACAAAGTTCTGCACCTTCGCCAAATTAATTAAATCCTCCATGTTCGCGTCAATGGATACGGGCTTCATCGTAACCCGCAACGGAACGTCCTTAAGCATGAACTTAGAAGCGTTTTCAAAGGTGATTTTCCCCTCAGACTCTTTCATATGCCACAACAGATCACCTTCTGTAACCGTACCTGTATATCTACCTTCTTTATCCAAAATAGGAACCGCTGTAAAACGGTGATATTCCATCCGTTCCAACGTTTGCCGTAAAGTAGCATCCGCCGTTACACAAGCAACTTCCTGTTTGGGAAGCAAGAAAAAAGCGATATTCATGAGAAACGAATCCCCCTCAAAATCAAATATAAATCCATTGATTATTCACTGAATGTCCTGCTTGTCGGGAAGCCTCAGCGTCTGCGGGGTTGTATCGGAATCTAGCCAGTTGGCAATCATGAGTCTGGCATATTCAAGTTCCTGTTCATTAGCCCGGTCATAATACAGGCCCTTCTTCTTGAACCCTTCCCCCGTAATCGTAAAACTTAAAATTTGTGGATTCCCCTGCGAAATAGCTTGCTTGCCAAGCCCAGTAATAAAAGTAGGTTCCATATCGGTTTTAAAATTGGCTCCCATAATATCGAGCAGCTCCGGGATCTTGGTAATTCCGTTGATATTCAGCAGCTTATCCGCCATAGCGTTCAAAAATATTTGCTGCCGTTTTGTACGGTTGAAGTCGCTATCTTCCCGATACCTAACATAATACATGGCTTCCTCACCATTATAAAGCGGCTTGCCCGCCTCAATACGGAACTTGATATGCAGCGGGTTCTTATTCTCAATGGGCTTGTCGATTGGAAGCACAACTCCACCCACTGCATTCACCGCCTCCTGAATACCCTGGAAATTAATCGTAGCATAATAATCGGCCTTATGCTCCATCAACTTCTCTACTGTAGCCATGGACATATCTTCGCCTCCGAACGCATAAGCATGCCCCAACTTATCAAAATCATCCTCGCCATCGCGATTCGGATCATGTCCGGCAATCTGTACGTACGTATCCCTTGGAATGGAAACCAAAAGCACACGCGATTCCGCGGGCCGTACTACTGCATACATAACCGTATCCGAACGACCACGCGCCTTTTCATTTGGCCTTTGATCCGTACCCAGTAACAGCACCGAAAAGGGTTCCTTACGGTAAGCTACTGTCTCTTGCTGCTGCTGTTCCCCGGATTGTCGCGGCTGATAGGATTTCTCCAGCTTGCTTTCCAACGTCGGTGATACAAACCAATCAAAAGCCACCAGTGTCAGCTGTTTGCGGAACAGGTAGCCTCCCACTGCAATCAAAAATAAAACAATACATGAAATATATAGAGCGGTAAACCTCTTTTTCTTTTTGGGCTTTCCACTGGTCCTTCTCTTATGTCTTCTCTCCATAACAGGTACCTTCCTTCTTTCCGTCACAAATCCCATCTCTTCATTAAACCAAATTGGTCCCACATGAAGCTGAAACTTCCCCTCAAAGCATAAAAGGTCTACTACCTTGTTGTCAAAAGTATCATGGCGTGGTCAGCTCCTCGAATTCATACCAAAAAAGGCTTCGACCTCACGGTCAAAGCCCCAATTCATGTTTATATTCGTATCCTATGTAGCTTTCAAAATCATTTTTTGCCTTAATGTGGAGCCAGTTTCACCAAATTTTGCAGTCTCACCGGGAAAGAAGTCGACAGGGAAAAACCATAATCGAACAACTTCCGTGTCTGCTCAAAACGCTCTTCCTTGCTCGGTGCACCCAGCACCACAGCAACTAGCCGTCTTCCATGCTGCTCAGCTGTGCCCGTGAAGCAGTATCCAGCATCGCTTGTGTACCCTGCTTTCAGTCCGTCCGTTCCCGCGTAAGAGTACGGTCCAGCCAAGGAAGGCAGCATCCAGTTCGTATTACTAATGTAGATGCCTTTATCCTTCAACTCCATCTGCGTGCGGCTAGACGTTCTCAAAATCTCCGGGTGTGACGTAATCAAATAGGAGGCTAACTTTGCCGTGTCGCTTGCTGTCATTTTCGTTTCTCCCTGAATATCCTCAGGGTGATTCGGCCCCAGTTCACTCTGACCTGCCCCAGACGCATTGCTAAAGCGACTATCGGATGACAATCCAATTTGGGCAGCTTTTCCATTCATACGCTTTACAAAAGCTGATTCATTCCCTGCTGAACGCTCCGCTAACGCGACAGCGGCATCATTCGCTGAATACACAACCATACTCTGGAACAATTCGGATACGGTCATCCTTTCACCATACCGGAGGGAGAGATTTACACCGCCCACTGTACTGGCGTAACGGCTAATTCGCACTTCATCATTCCAGCCTAACCGTCCGGCCCGAATATCCTCCAACACCAATAGCTCAGTCATGAGCTTGGACATATTTGCGGAAGGCATAGGCGTATCACCATTCACATCCATCAGCAATTCCCCAGTATGCATGTCCATCAGCACCGCAGCCTCTGCATCCACATTCGGCTTTCCGATCAATAGGCGGGGTCCAAGCGTAATAAAAATCAATATAATAAGTACCGGGACGACAATAGCCCAACGTAACCAATGTTTTTTCATCATCGTAATAACCTCCATACTTTATTAGACGATGAAAAATCCATTTTGTCTGCAATTTTTCGAAAAAAAGATACAATTTTTTTACCTTTTTTATTCCACGCCAAAATATCCGTCAATTCTGCTTTCAGAATGACGGATATTTTGCTTCCTAATTATTATATTTTAGGCAAAGTGACAGGCTACAAAATGCTGACCGCCCGCATCGCGGTATACCGGAGTCTCTGTTTTACAACGTGCTTCTGCCATAGGACAACGTGTATGAAACTTGCATCCTGAAGGCGGATTGGCCGGAGATGGGATGTCTCCTTTCAACACAATCCGTTGTCTCTTGATCGTGGGATCGGGAATCGGTACAGCCGATAGTAGCGCCTTCGTGTACGGATGAAGCGGGTTACTGAACAGTTCCTCCTTGGAGGAAAGCTCTACCATTGAACCCAGATACATCACACCAATCCGGCTACACAGATGCTCGACTACACTTAGATCATGCGAGATGAACAGATAGGTCAATTGGCGTTCCTGCTGCAAATCACTTAACAAGTTAATGATCTGGGCCTGAATAGACACATCCAGAGCAGATACCGGCTCGTCAGCCACAATAAAATCAGGATTCAAAATCAAAGCCCGTGCAATCCCGATCCGCTGGCGCTGACCGCCAGAGAACTCATGCGGATACCGATCATAATGATACGAGGACAGCCCGCAAATGTTCAGCGTTTCATTGACCTTCTTCCGCAGCTCACTACGATCAATCAACCCGTGATCCAGCAATGCCTCTCCAATGGCTTCACCGACCTTAATTCTCGGATTCAGTGAGCTAAAAGGGTCCTGAAAGACGATTTGCAACTTCGGACGAAGCGCACGGATCTGCTCTTTGTTTAACGCGTGCAAGTCTTCGCCTTTATATCGTACCGATCCCTCTGTCTTATCCATCAATCTGAGAATCGTACGTCCAATCGTACTTTTGCCGCAACCCGATTCTCCTACCAGACCGAAGGATTCACCCTTATGAATGTTAAAGGATACGTCATCGACTGCTTTCACATGTCCGACAGTACGCTGAAAAATTCCGCCTGTGATCGGGAAATACTTTTTCAGCCCTTCCACTTGAATCAAAGGCTCGCTCATATCCGTTGCCCTCCTTCTTTCTCATATAGCCAGCAGGCAACCTTATGACCATTCTCCTTTTCATTCAAGGGAGGAGCCTGATCCTTGCAAATTTGCATACAATGGGCGCACCGATCATGAAAATGACAATTTTCTCCCAGCTCAATTGGGTTTGGAACCTGTCCTGGGATGGAATAGAGTCGATCCATTCTCTGATTAATGACGGGCTTCGCCTTTAATAAGCCTTGAGTATATGGATGTTGCGGATTTTTAAACAGCTCAATGACAGGCGCCTCTTCAATGACGTTTCCAGCATACATAACAACTACATAATCAGCCATTTCTGCCACGACGCCCAAGTCGTGCGTGATGAGCATAATGGACGTTTTAAGCTTATCCTTCAAATCCCGCATTAAATCCAGAATCTGAGCCTGAATCGTAACATCCAGTGCCGTTGTCGGTTCATCCGCAATCAATAGCTTCGGATTACAGCTTAATGCGATGGCAATCATGATCCGCTGGCGCATACCGCCACTCAATTCATGAGGATAGGAATGAAATATTTCCTCTGAACGTGAAATCCCCACCAAATTAATCAGCTCAATTGCCCGAGCATGTGCTTCTTTTTTACTCATTAATGTGTGCATCAGCAATGGCTCCGTGATCTGTTCCCCAATCGTAAGCACGGGATTCAGAGAAGACATGGGCTCCTGAAAAATAATCGAGATGTCATTGCCGCGAATCTGCTGCATTTGACCTTTATTGAGTTTTAGGAGGTCCTTGCCCTCAAACCAGATTTGTCCGTCTGAGGTGTGGGGAGAATCAATCAACCGCATCATCGTCATCGCTGTTACACTCTTACCGCAGCCTGATTCTCCTACCACACAGAGCGTTTCACCCTCACGAATTTTAAAACTGACGTCATTGACCGCTTTGACAGTTCCGTTAGAGGTATGAAAGTGGGTTTTCAGGTTACGAAATTCAATCAAAGCATTCTCCATAAACGTTCGTCTCCTACTTCTTCATTTTAGGGTCCAGCGCGTCACGCAAACCGTCGCCAATCAGGTTAATCGCTACAACTGTAATGAGAATACACATTCCCGGTGGGACCCATATCCAGGGCCGTTTGCGGAAGTCAATCAGGTTATTCGCAGCTGATATCATGTTTCCCCACGAAGGTGTGGGCGGCACAACGCCAATCCCCAAGTAACTGAGCGCAGATTCTGTAATAATCGCACCCGCTACTCCAAGCGTAGCCGTAACAATAATGGTGGGAATCGTGTTCGGCAGCAAATGTCGGAATATTTTGCGGCGGTCTCTCAAACCTAGCGCTTCCGTCGCCTGCATGAACTCCTGTTCACGCAGCGTAAGAATCTGCCCTCTGACCAGACGGGACAAGCTCGTCCAGCTCAGAATCCCGATAATGAGCATCAGAAAATAAATGCGATTCGACGGATCGACCTTCAAATCCGACAGAACAGCACCTAAAATAATAAGCAGCGGTAATGTAGGGAGTGCCATGAAAATATCGGCAATCCGCATAATAACCGTATCCACGCCTTTACGATAAAACCCTGCCAGCGCACCCAGCGTCGCCCCGATCATGACCGAAATAAACGTGGCGACCAGCCCCACCGTCAAGGAAATACGGCCGGCCAGCATCGTACGCAGCAAAATATCTCTACCAAACTTATCCGTCCCAAGCCAGTACTTAGCATTAGGCGATAAATTTTTGTCAGCTAGCTTGTAATCATCTAAATGATAAGGTGAAATCATCGGTCCAAAACTACAAATGGTAACCATCAGAATTAATATAACGAGACCAGCCAAAGCCAGACGGTTTTGGTTAAAACGGCGAACGGCGATTCTCCATGGAGACGCTTCAGGACGGATCGCCGCCTTTTGATTCGTTTCAATCGTGACTGTTTCTGCGGACAATAGTATCCCTCCTACTTCAAGCGAATTCTTGGATCTGCCATGCCATACAATACATCAGAGAGCAAATTACCGATAAGCGTAAGTACCGCTAGGAAAATCGTGAAGCCCAACATAAACGGATAATCCCGCATACTGATCGACTCCAGATAGACCTGACCCACACCCGGCCACACAAATACCTTCTCCAGAATCATCGCTCCACCAAATAAGGCCGGAAGCTCGAAGCCGAGTAGTGTGATGGCTGGAATCAGTGCATTGCGCAGTGCGTGCTTGAAAATAACCGTACGTTCCTTCAGGCCTTTGGCGCGTGCGGTACGAATGTAATCCTGACGAATGACCTCCAACATGCCTGTACGGAAATACCGGGTCAGACTTCCTGTGCTCAGCATCGTAAGTACGAGTGTCGGCAGGAACATATGCTTGAGGACATCTACCATATAAGCCCATGAACCTGGCTCCATCCCTGCTGTGGTCATGCCCCCAACCGGGAGAATTCCCCACTCCAGGGCAAATATTTTGATGACCAATAGACCAATAAAAAATGAAGGCAGCGACATACATAAGAAAATGAATAATGTGACAAACTTATCGAATAACGAATATTGGAACTTGGCTGAAAATACCCCTGCAATAACCGCAATCAACCAACTAAAAATAAGACTAAAAAAAGCGATAATAAATGAGTTCCATACATAATTGCCAATGACCTTCGTTACCGGCTGCTTATGCTGTAATGAATCCCCCATATTCCCCTTTAACATATTACCGGCCCATATAAAATAGCGTTGGTACTCCGGCTTATCCAGCCCGTAGATATGTCGTAGCTGCTGAGCCTTTTCGGCCGTCATATTCGGGTTCTGCTTGGCTGTAATATAATCACCCGGCACCATGGCTGAAATCGCAAATACGATAATGGATATGCCAATAAGTGTGGGGATGAGTTGCAGCAGTCTTCGAATAATGTACTGCTTCATATTCATTCCTCCAGACGAATAAAGTGATATGCCCAGCTCGTGAGAGCTGAGCATACGTTTGGCAACCCTTATTGAGCGATCTGAGCGTTATGCAGAGTGAACTCAAAATCTTTGTATGGTGTAATTTCCAAGCCGGTTACACGTCCATTAACTGGCCACATATCTCTGCGTTGGTACATAAAAATAGTTGGCAGATCCTTGTTCAACTCTTGATAGAGCTGTTTGTAAATCTGTTTGCGTTTCTCTTGATCCAGCTCATGCTTACCAGCAAGCGTTAGTTCATCGACCTTTTTATTGGAGTAGCCGATATCATTTTGTGCACCATTCGTAATAAAAGTCGTTGTATCCGGGTCTGGAGTTAAGCCCCAAGCCGCGAAGAACATATCAAACTTGCCTGTGTCCTTTTTATCCATAATGGCGTTAAAATCTAAAGTTTCGGAAGTCAGCTTGATGCCTAGCTCCTTATAGTTATTGGACATGATCGGTAGCAAGGCCTCTACTACTGGATTATCAGCGGTCGCAGAGAAGTTGATGGTCAGCTTTTCTCCATCCTTTTCACGAATTCCGTCAGCACCAACCTTCCAGCCTGCCTCATCCAGCAAAGCCTTCGCCTTAGCTGTATCAAATTCATATTTGTTGATACCTTCATCCGTATAAGACCAGGATTCTGTAGATTGTGGAATGTTAATAACATTCGCATATGGACCATACACGCCCTGCACAATCTCCTTGCGGTTTAACCCAATAGTTAAAGCCTGACGTACTTTAGGGTCCTGAAATTTCTTTTCCTTGTGATTAAACGCAATATATCCATAGCCGTTTGTCGGCATAATATTCACGTCCAAGAAGCCCAACGCCTTTAATTCCTCTACATTGTCTTCCGTAACTGTGATGTTATCCATGTCCGTTTCGCCTGTTTGCAGCATAGACAGGTTCGTTTCTTCTGTTGTTGTTTTAAAAATAACTGATTTCACCTTTGGTGCGCCCTTGAAGTAGTTTGGATTCGCATCCAATACGACTTGTTGACCCGGGGAAAAGCTCTTCAGCACATACTGACCAGAGCCGATTGGCTTATTATTAAGCGCCTTAATGCTGTCCAGGTTACCCTTTTTGAACCCTTTTCCGTAATAAGCTTCTGGCATGAAGTATTGCTCACCCAGAAAATCCTTTGTATACGCTGTTGCTTCTGTAACGGTGACCTCTACTGTATTATCATCAATGACCTTGATCCCCGAGATATCATTTGCTTTGCCATCGTGATATTCTTTACCGCCTTTAATCTTAAAAGACAATACATCGGTTTCTCCATCATAATTCGGATCATGCAGCACTTTGAGTACAAAAGCATAATCCTTCACGGTTACTGGAGTACCGTCACTATACTTCACACCTGGTTTCAGATGGAATGTGTATTTTAGACCATCTGGCGATACATCAACCTTTTCAGCCAAACTATTTTCATATGTACCATCCGCCTTCACCTGTAAGAAGGAATCAAATACTGTTCTGACTACATATAAATCGTAAGTCGTTTGCCAGAATAGCGGGTTGAATACCCCTTTAGGTGATGTCATACCTACTACAATGTTATCTTTCCGATTAGTCGCTCCCGGAGGGTTTTGCGACAGATCAGTTGCTTTAATAACGCCCTCCGTAACAGGTGCACTTGCTTCATTTCCCTCTGTTTTATTGCCCGCATTGCCTTGCTGTGGCTGTGCCTCATTGGCACCTCCGCTACATCCTGCAAACAGAACACCAACGATCGTAAGCATCATAAGCAAAGAAACCCATTTCTTCGTCTGCATCATCCTGTTAATCCCCCTTAGTCGGTTCTTTATTTAACAGCCTGTCTCATTCCTGCGGTGATTCGTTAAAGCTTGAGGTTTGAAAATGAAGTTTGCACATCCTCCTTACTGTCTTTAATAGCGTAAACACGTGTTTTAGACCTCTGGTCAATTTTGTGCATTAACAACCATTACATTTTTATTAAGGTTTATCTTAAGTGTAAAATAATATCACGTCAATATCTTTTTTTATGTAATATAAAAATGCAAAATATCTATTTATGTAAACTTTATGAATTTTACTTGTGGAAAATGACAAAAAATAAGATTACATGTAATATAAAATAACATTCCAGAAGGCCGAAATGTTTACTCTGGCGAGTTGAGGAGCTTGTAATTTCACAAGCCATTAAAAGGTATACTATAGTTTATGGGTAAACATGGATTGTATTATTAGTAAGTTACAATAGATGGCACTTGTTGTCAATATAAAAGATCACAAAAAAAGACATTCCCGGGATCGGGAATGTCTCTTTTTTCCACCCACTACTATTCAGTAGTGTAAGGAAGCAATGCGATTTGACGGGAACGTTTAACAGCGATTGTCAACATACGTTGATATTTCGCGCTTGTTCCAGTCACACGACGAGGAAGAATTTTTCCACGTTCGCTGATGAATTTTTTAAGCAGGTCTGTATCTTTATAGTCAATGTGAGTAATTTTGTTCACAGTGAAGAAACATACTTTACGACGTTTGTTGCGACCACCACGACGAGCTGGTCTTTTGTTATCGTCTCCGCCTTCTCTTTGTCTGAAGCCCATTCTTTGTCAGTCCTTTCCCAATTAAAATGGTAAATCATCATCCGAAATATCGATCGGTTTTCCGTCATCGGAAAAAGGATCCTGATTGTTTCGCGAGTTATTATTCCCGCGTCCACTATTGCTGTTACCGCCTCCGAAAGGAGACTCCTCACGCGCAGCTCCACCGCTATTGCCGCCACCGTTACCGCCATCGCGGTTAGATTCCAAGAAACGCACATTATCAGCTACAATTTCAGTCACGTATACACGTTTTCCTTCATTGTTCTCATAATTACGCACCTGGACACGGCCTTCAACAGCCGTTAAACGACCTTTGCGAAGATAGTTAGCGCATGTTTCAGCAAGCTGACGCCAGGTTACGATCGGCAAGAAATCCGCTTCCCGTTCGCCGCCTTGACTCGTAAACGGACGGTCTACAGCCAGGGTGAACTGGGTTACTGCTACACCAGACGGTGTATAGCGCAGCTCTGGATCTTTGGTCAAACGACCGATCAGAATGACACGGTTCAACAATCCAATCCCCTCCTTTGAGCGTTGTTCATTACATAATCACGTACAATAATTAAGCTACGTCGTTCGTAATGAGATAACGAATTACTTCGTCAGAAATTTTCATGATACGCTCAAGCTCAGTAACAACAGCAGGTTCTGCTGTGAAGTTTACCAGAACGAAAGAACCATCACGGAATTTCTTGATCTCATACGCAAGACGGCGTTTAGTTACATCGTGACTCGTAATTTCGCCACCGCCGTTAGAGATGATACCTTGGAATTTATCGACTGTCGCTTGAACAGCTTCTTGTTCAATGTCAGGACGAATAATATACATCGCTTCATATTTGCGCATTCTTTACACCTCCTTATGGACATAAGGCCCTCAATCTCAGTTGAGAGCAAGGAACGAGCCTAAGCTCGCACTAAAACAGTTTACCAAATTGAGCAACTGAATGCAACCTACAAATTCAATACACAAGCCTAACACTGCATATCATTAGCTTTATACAATTTTATAGAACATCAAAAATTTCGCATATATAAAGGAAATCATTTGATTCACTCACTATCTGTATACCTTCATTTCGCATGTTTCTGTTCAAGACAGCGCACAATAACCGTTGCAGTTCAAATTCATTTATCTAAGGAGGCACCACTGTATGGGTGAAAAGACTGAGTTCGAACCAGGGGATAAGGTCCCAAACGACGGCGTATACATGGAGGTCGGAGAAAAGAGCTTCCATACTGAAATCCAAAACCCACAGCAAGTAACGCTTGAAAGAGGCGATTCTTTTCCCGAGACCGCCAACCATAATCGCAAATGGAAGAAAAAAACGAAAGCTCGTGTCCACTAATGTATATTTCCTCGGAATCCTGGCCATATTATGATTAGGCGATACAACAGAGAGGTGTGGTTCCGTTGGATGACGTAGCCGGACAAACTGTTAGGAGATCCATTCCGGGCATTAGAAGCGTTAGGTTTGTGTAAAAGGACACTGTCTTTTCAACACGGTATTGCTTATCAGTACACCGAGTTTCATGATGTGATTGGACAGATCGTATCCTGTTAAAAATGTATCGCCTACGATGGAGGACCTTTGTGGTCCTCCTTTGTTGCATTATCGGACTTTTTGCATATCCTGGTAAAATGCAGATTAATTCAGCTCCTTCTGCTAGAATATATCCAAGTACAAAGACCTACTATCTACGGAGGTTTAAAGATGAGCTATTCTCGAATATTAAAGTGGATATCAGGTATATTCGAATTGGTGCTTGCCGTACCGATTGTGGGGGGAGCTATTGTCATGGGGACCGGCTACTCGGCTCTGGGATTTATGCTTGTCCTACACGCAGTAACACTTATCCTGTCGTTACGCAATCAGGAGGCGATCTACGGCTCCGTATGGGGAGTACTCACTTCTTTGCTGGCCTGGATACCCTTTGCAGGCTGGGCTCTCCATTTGATTGCAGCGATCCTTCTGATGATCTCTGGCTCAAAAAAAACAAAACGCTATCATTACCCGCCTAACCAGCTATAACAAAAAAGTGCTCCTAACGGCAATAATTTCCCCGCTGTTAGGAGCATTTTTTTGTTATAACGCCTTATTCATTCCCAATAGATTTGTAATCGTTTCTTCCATCTTACCCTCATGGTTTATCTTAGTGCTTTTCACTTTATCACAGTCTGTTGATCTTTTATTCCACAAACAAAAAATCCCCTACGTCACAGACGTAAGAGATTGGTTTATTTAATGAAGTTAGTGGCGGAAAGAGTGGGAGTCGAACCCACGCACGCCTTGCGACGCCTAACTGATTTCGAGTCAGCCCCCTTAGACCTCTTGGGTACCTTTCCGCAGCAAGGATAATTATATCATCATTGCAACTGTGACGCAAGCTGATTCTGGTTCATCGCCATTCATCTTTCTTGGCTCAATTTGCTTCTGTGTTTTGCTCGTCGGCATTAGCCTTTGATCGCAGCACTTTCTTCATATTCTTTTCGAACTTGGCACGCGGAATCAGCACACTATGCTGGCAACCGACACATTTGATTCGAATATCCATCCCCATGCGGATAATTTCCATTTCATTCGTTCCACACGGATGAGGCTTCTTCATCTGTACAATGTCCCCTAGTTCAAATGACTTACGCTCCACCCTTCTCTCCCCCTTTTCTTCCTTGTTCATCTTCTTTTTCTAGGGTTATCGCTGTCTCCAAAGCGGCTTGACGATGTTCCTCATCCTCTAGGGCCTTCTTGATGTTATTCTGAATATCACGCTCTACCACGGCCCCTGTATTCGGCATACATTCTGCCACAACACGCACAATATACTCTGAGGTAGTCATGGACTGAACCCCTAACACATCCGGTATATTAAGTATCTGTACATTGGACTCTTCAATACCTTGAATTGCCTGTTTTACCAAACCTACCGCTTCCTCCAGGCTACGCTCTGCCTTCATTGGCACATCCACTACCGCTAACGCGTTGGACATAGAGAAGTTCGTTACCGTTGTAATTGAGCCGTTTGGTAAAATGTACACCTCACCCTTCCAGCTCACCAGTCTGGTTGTACGCAGCCCGATCATTTCCACTGTACCCTTGAAAGTACCTGTCTGAATGACATCTCCTACGGCAAATTGATCTTCAAAAATAATAAAGAATCCGGTAATTACATCCTTAACCAAACTCTGTGCCCCAAAACCAACAGCCAATCCAAGCACTCCAGCTCCAGCAATCAGAGGGCCGAGATTAATACCCATTTGCGATAGCACCAGCATAATCAAAATGAAATTAAATACAATATTGGTTACATTTTTCAGCAGTTCCCCAACAGTCGTTAAGCGTCTTGTATTCAATCGGAACCTGCCGTTATCTCCTTTTTGTTGCATCGACTTATCTATAATTTTATTAATAACTCGAATAAAGATACGTGTGATGATAAAAATAATCGCTATTTTCAAAATCACAAACAAAAGGGTCGACCACATCGTACTATCAGTGAGCCATTTCCATACAGCATCCTTCCATTGAATCGCATCTTTCACTACGTCATCCGTACCTACATTACCGGCCAACCAATGTATTAAGGTCATGCTGTACTCCTCCTTAAACAAGGGAACTACTCCTCCTGCTTCCCGAATTCTATTCCTACTATATAAGCTTATCTACTGACTTCAAACATATGGCTATGAATAATCTACTTCCTTCGAGTATAAAAACACAAGTTTATCCATATACTAGCTACTATCTTGAGCATAAATGTTACCCGCAGGCTAATTGTTATTCTCCAAGGTACAGCGAGCGTAACCCGCACACTCCATTACAGAGCGAAAGGAAGATTCCATGACTCATCCATCTGACTTCATTCCGGGGCAAGAACCCCTAAGCTTAAAAATATCACACACAGACCCCGGGATCCAATCAGCCATCATCCATCGTCTGCTGTTCCATCTGCACCAGGCGCCGAGTCTGCAAAATATCGTCATTATTTGCATCGGCACCGACCGTTCTACTGGAGATTGCCTGGGTCCGCTCGTAGGTACGCATTTAGCACGCTACAAAAGCCCTCTGTTTAACCTATACGGTACATTAGAAGAGCCTGTACATGCCATGAACCTGCAAACGACGCTGAACGGCATACAAGACCAGTATGAACAGCCTTATATCATTGGTATAGATGCATGTCTTGGACAAACCTCCAGTGTTGGGTGCATTCAGGTTTCAGAAGGCCCTCTCAAGCCGGGAGCAGGTGTAAATAAAGAATTACCGCCGGTCGGCGATATCCATTTGACTGGTATCGTTAACGTCGGCGGCTTCATGGAATACTTCGTGCTACAAAATACAAGACTAAATTTGGTAATGAAATTATCAGATATCATTGCTGGTAGCCTATACTCCGCGATTAAGGAGTGGCATTACCGTTCTGTCCTGCTTGCTGCGCAAGAGTAACGGCTTCTTTTTCTTCAGGTGATAAGGAATAGGTGGATTGTCCCGCTTCTAGAGGCTTGGCATACACATATGAACCATCTCGGTTATAAATGCCGGTTAATACCATACCATCCTGATTGTCGTCTACAATAGCCAGAGAGAAGCTTAAATCACTTCCTCTCTCACCAAAGGCATTATAGCGTTTAATGCCTATATGTCCCTTCAAGCCAGTCAGTTTGCTGCGTAGTGATTTCATACTTGCACGATGGGTTTCCTGCTCATCCTCAATCGAATCCATCTGTACCTTCAAATCAATCAGCAGCGTTTCCAAATTCTCGACACCGCTGCCTGCCATCATGGTTTCATACTTTCGCCGCATCTTCTTCAGCTTTGCACCCTGCACGATAATAACAATCAACAGGATGAGCAAAATAAGCACGATCCCTGCAACGATTCCGGCAAGCTGTTCCATGATTAGTCCATTCAATTCAGCCATATGCTTGCTTCTACTCCTCTACCTCAAAAATCATGTACCTGCATACTTATATTTTATACGTTTGAGAACAGCGAAACAAATAACACAAGGCTATTAGTTTATCCATCAAAACCATTCTAATTCCTGCAATTCCAGACAAAGCAAAGACATATCTCACTTTCCATTTTGCTCAAGGAGACATGTCCATATTTCAACTAACTACTGTAATAGCTCCAGTAATCTTTCCAAATCCTGCTGGCTGTAATAATTCAATTCAATTTTGCCTTTATCCTTATTGTGCTTGATCTTAACAGTTGTTTTAAAGCGTTCACGCAGGGACTCTTCCATATGGTCAATATAGGGGTCCTTTTTCCGTACCTTTGCTTTGGCTTTCGCCTCACCAGGTTTATGATCCAACTGCTGTACAGCTTCCTCCAGTTCGCGAACACTCCACTGCTGTTCAATACATTGCTGTGCTAACTGTTTCACCCTGTCTGGATCTTTGAGCCCAACAATAGCCCTAGCGTGTCCCATAGACAATGTTCCACGTGAAACATGATCTTTAACTTCTTCAGGCAATGCGAGCAAACGAAGGAAATTGGCAATATGAGAACGTGATTTTCCCACTTTCATGGACAACTCTTCCTGAGTTAAAGAAAATTGATCCATCAATCCCTGATAAGCCACTGCCACTTCCATTGCATTCAAATTCTCACGCTGCAAATTCTCAATCAGGGCAATCTCCATCACTTGCTGATCCGTAAAATTGCGAACAACTACAGGTATAGTCGGATTCCCACAAAATTGAGACGCCCGAAACCGCCTTTCCCCGGCTATGATTTCATATCCTCGCAATACACTACGTGCAATAATAGGTTGGATAACACCGTGCTGACGAATGGATTCGGCTAATTCTTTAATAGACTCTTCATCAAACGTTTTGCGAGGCTGGTACGGGTTCGCACGCAACTGGCTGAGCGGAATGTCAACAACTTTATCTTCTTCATTGACCATAAGGGAGGGAATGAGTGCATCAAGTCCTTTTCCCAACCGTTTACTCATAAGATACCACTTCCTTTGCCAACTCAATATATACCTCTGCCCCACGGGAACGGGGATCATACGTAATAATGGACTGGCCATGTGATGGTGCTTCGCTGAGTCTCACATTGCGTGGAATAATCGTCTGATAAACCTTGCTTTGAAAATACTTTTTCACTTCTTCAATCACCTGAATACCCAAGTTCGTGCGAGCATCAAACATGGTTAACAACACACCTTCAATTTGCAGTGAGGTGTTCAGATGTTTTTGCACTAATCGCACGGTATTCAACAATTGACTTAATCCTTCTAATGCGTAATATTCACACTGGATTGGAATAATGACTGAATCGGAAGCCGTCAATGAATTAAGCGTCAAAATACCCAGTGATGGCGGACAATCAATTAATATATAATCATAATTATGCTTAACGAGTTGAAGCGATCTTTTTAATCTCAATTCGCGAGAAATGGTCGGCACCAGTTCAATTTCCGCGCCTGCTAACTGAATGGTTGCCGGAATAATATCTAATCCCTCAACCTGTGTACTCATAATAGCTTCGCTAGGATCAACCTCATTAATGAGTACATCATAAATACAATTTGCCACGTCCGCCTTATTGATACCCACACCGCTGGTTGTATTACCTTGCGGGTCGATATCCACGAGCAATACCCTTTTGCCGAGGGAAGCAAGTCCGGCGCCCAAATTAACGGAAGTAGTTGTTTTGCCTACTCCGCCCTTTTGATTGGCTACGGCTATTATTTTTGACACTTCATTCACCTCATAATTTAATCGGAATCCTGCTACACTCCATAACTACACAACGCTCTATGGAGACGTTACTTAGTCCTTAACTTACGGATAACGGCAATTTCAGAATAGAATTGAGTATGCTGCGGTTTTATTCGGCGTTAGACAGAAAAAGCGGCAATTGCTGCCGCCTGTACGCTTCATCCCTTACTTACGTTTGGGAATTTGAATGACAATCTCATAGTGATCCTCATGATCAGATTCCTTGGTTTTGATATCCAAGCCTGAGCCAGACACCATATCAATGGATTGACGAATCGTATTCAGCGCAAGCCGGACATCCTTGGTAAAGGAAATCCGCTTCGATTTCTTATTGGTGGATACTTGTTTATAAAAGGCAACTCGTGCCTCTGTCTGCTTCACATTGAGTTCCTTGGCAATGACTTCATCTAAAACCTTGTACTGTAGTTCTTCAGTCTCTAATGACAATAATGCACGAGCATGACGCTCGGACACCTTCCGTTCCATTAGAGCCTCTTTCACTCTCTCCGGCAGATGAAGCAGCCGTATCTTGTTAGCAATAGTGGATTGGCTTTTGCCAAGTCGTTGAGCGAGGCTTTCCTGGGTGAGCTGATGTAGATCAATCAGCTTTTGGTAAGCTACAGCTTCTTCAATCGCAGTTAACCCTTCCCGTTGAAGATTTTCAATCAACGCGATGGATGCAGCTTGTGAATCATTAAACTCACGAACAATGGCTGGAATAGTTTCCATACCCAGCTTGGTGACAGCTCTCCAACGACGTTCCCCTGCTATAATCTCATAATGTCCATCACGGAAACGAACGACAATCGGTTGAATTACACCATGCGTCTTAATGGTCTGGCATAGCTCATCAATCTTCTCGTCGTCAAATATGGTACGGGGCTGATAAGGACTGCTGACAATATCCCGAACTGGAATTTGTTTTATTTCGTCCCCAGTAGATCGCTCCGTCAAACCAAATAGCTTGGAAAATTGTTCTTTCATTCCGTATAATACCACCTAATTTCATAATAGCACCATACTAACAGCGCTTCGTGAAAAACAGTTCCTTACGCGGATCGTAGACCCTTTTATATGAAACAGCGCCGTAAGCGGGTACACTCCACGTACACCCCTGACATTTGTTATCCCACTGCCCTATATGTATATCTGAATTCATGGGTACGGGAGCAGTCAACTTACATTAAAACGATTATCTCTATTCTATCACTTTTCCAGCCATAATCCTATCGTCTCTATCAGCTTTTCGGAAGGATCAGATAATAAATTATGCATCCTCTTTGACAACTATCTATCCATCTTCTTCCCCCATGTAAACAAGAACGCATGTTAGCAAAGTGTCTTTTATGTAAAGAGTCTGTCAGCCATAAAAAAAGTGAATGTTTCACGTGAAACATTCACTTTCTTTCAAACAATTACACTAACGGCGTCTTCAAAGGAGTACCCGGCTTACGTGGATATTTCCGTGGTGTAGCCGCTCTTTTCTCAATAATAATCATATGTCTGGCTGCATCTTCAACAGGTAGCTGGAAAGCCTGAACATGTTTGATTTTTCCCTTTAGCTCTTTCAAACTGTAGGAGGCTTCCTTGATTTCCTCCGTAGGATCACTACCCTTCATCGCGGCAAAGTGTCCCCCTTCACGGACAAACGGCAAACAAAATTCATTCAATACGGCGAGACGAGCAACCGCTCTGGCTGTCACTAGATCATAGCTATCGCGGTATCCTGGTTTACGCCCCAATTCCTCTGCCCTGCTGTGAACCAGTTCAACATTTTCCAAACCCAACTGCTCTACTACATGGGCCAAGAATTGTATACGTTTGTTCAACGAATCTACAATAGTCAACTGAATCTGCGGAAAGCATATTTTCAAAGGAATGCCTGGAAAACCTGCACCTGATCCAATATCAGCCAAGCTTCCCACATCATTTAACGGAACATAAAAGGCCAGGGAAAGAGAATCATAAAAATGCTTGGTGTACACTGCATCGCGCTCAGTAATACCCGTCAGGTTCATTTTTTCATTCCACTCAACCAGCACACGGTAATATGTTTCAAACTGCTCTAACTGACTGTCATTAATCACAATACTATGCTCTGCCAGCCGCTGCTTAAATTGCTGTTGTATCGCGTCCATTATGATCCCCTTGCTGCTGTTACGCGGTTATAATGCTCCAGATAAACCAGCAAAATGGAAATGTCCGCAGGAGTTACACCCGAAATACGGGATGCTTGGCCAATCGACATCGGACGGATCTTTTCAAGCTTCTGCTTGGCCTCAATGGCCAGTCCTTGAACTTCATTGTATACAATATCCTCTGGGAGCTTCTTCTTCTCCATCTTTTGCAGACGCTCCACATGCATCAATTGCTTTTCAATGTAGCCCGCATACTTAATCTGGATTTCCACCTGCTCCTGTTCTTCCTCAGTAAGAGCTATAGGTGAAGGTGAGATTTGTGCTACTTGCGCATAACTGATCTCTGGTCGACGTAGCACCGTTAACAAATTACTGCCATCCTGTATTGGTGCAGATCCGCCTTGCTCCAGCATCTCATTTATATCAACCGGACGAACCTTCGCCAAGCGCAAACGCTCAATCTCTTGCTCTACCTTTTGCTTTTTATCCAAAAAGCGCTCGTATCGTTCATCCGTAATTAGGCCAATATCATGCCCGATCGGAGTCAATCGCAGGTCCGCGTTATCATGACGCAATAACAGACGGTATTCTGCACGCGACGTCAGCAGACGATAAGGCTCATTCGTCCCCTTCGTCACCAAATCATCGATCAGAACCCCAATGTAGCCTTGCGAACGGTCCAATACGACAGGCTCTTTGCCCAGCACCTTACGAGCTGCGTTAATCCCTGCCATAATTCCTTGGCCCGCAGCTTCTTCATAACCAGAGGTACCGTTAATCTGACCTGCTGTGAACAAGCCAGGAACTTTCTTCGTTTCCAAAGTAGGCCATAACTGCGTAGGTACCATTGCATCATATTCAATAGCATAGCCATTGCGCATCATCTCTACCTTTTCCATTCCCGGAATCGAACGCAGCACAGCTAATTGCACATCCTCTGGCAAGCTGGTCGACAAGCCTTGAACATAGTATTCAGATGTGTTTTTACCTTCAGGCTCCAAAAAGATTTGGTGCTTAGGCTTATCACTGAAACGTACCACTTTATCTTCAATAGATGGGCAATAACGTGGTCCCGTCCCTTCAATCAAACCAGAGAACATGGGCGCACGGTGCAAGTTATCATTAATAATCTGATGCGTTTCTACTGAAGTATATGTCAGCCAGCAAGGAAGCTGTTCATTATCCGAAGACTTCGTTTCATAGGAGAAGAACTTCGGTTGATCATCACCCGGTTGTATTTCCGTTTTGCTAAAATCAATCGTGTCCTTGTGCACACGTGGTGGCGTTCCTGTCTTAAATCGAACCAGATCAAAACCCAGTTCTCTCAAATGCTCAGACAATCTCAACGAAGGCTGTTGATTGTTCGGACCACTCTCATACATCAGCTCGCCCATAATGATTTTTCCGCGCAGATAAGTGCCTGTGGTTAGGACAACTGCTTTACTTCGATACTCTGTGCCCGTCTTCGTAATTACACCTACGCAATGGCCGTCTTCCATAATCAGCTCTTCCACCATACCTTGGCGTAAGGTTAGATTCGGTTCCTTTTCCATCGTTTCCTTCATCGTATGCTGATAAGAGAACTTGTCTGCTTGTGCACGCAATGCATGAACCGCCGGACCCTTACCAGTATTTAACATTCTCATTTGGATAAATGTCTTATCAATATTCCGACCCATTTCGCCGCCCAGTGCATCAATTTCTCGCACCACATGCCCTTTTGCAGGACCGCCAATAGACGGGTTGCAGGGCATGAACGCGACCATATCCAGGTTAATTGTAATCATCAACGTGCGACAGCCCATCCGTGCTGCTGCCAAGGCTGATTCTACGCCCGCATGGCCCGCGCCTACGACAATTACGTCATAGTCGCCTCCTTGGTAACCCATACCTTTCTTACCTCCTTATACATTCCGGTCTTCACACCGAATATGCTCTTGTATATCTATAACGATAGCAGGCTTATACCAGCCATTCTTAATTGTTCTATTTACCCAGACAAAATTGTGAAAATATTTGATCTATCAACGCATCATGCGCAGTATCGCCTACAATCTCACCCAAATGCTCCCATGCCAGTCTTACATCAATCTGGATCATGTCGATCGGTACAAATTGATCAGCTGCTTCATAGGCATCTACCAGCGATTGGCGCGCCTTCTTCAACAAAGCAATATGCCGTACGTTGCTGACATATGTCATATCCGCTGATTCCAGCTTGCCACTAAAGAATAACTTGGATATCGCCTGCTCCAGTCGGTCCGCTCCCTCATTTTCCTTCACAGACATCGGTACGATAAGCTCTTCGGGAACATAACGGAGCAACAAATCCCGGTCTACTTGAGCCGGTAAGTCCATTTTATTCATAATGACAATCGCTTGTCTACCGCGGATTTGTTCCATTAATGCCATTTCATCCTCATGCAGTGGTTCGTTGGCGTTAATAACGATGAGCAGCAGATCCGCTTCACTAACTGCCGTTCTCGAACGTTCTACTCCGATCCGTTCCACTACATCCATCGTTTCACGAATCCCTGCTGTATCCAGCAACTTGAGCGGAATACTATTAATCGTCACATATTCCTCAATAACGTCACGAGTTGTGCCCGGAATATCGGTCACAATGGCCCGCTCGCCCTGAGCCAATGTGTTCAGCAGTGACGATTTGCCCACATTTGGCCTTCCGACAATCGCTGTAGTCAGCCCTTCGCGCAAAATCTTTCCCTGCTCCGCCGTATGCAGCAGCCGATCAATTTCCGTCATGACCTGACTGCTTTTATCCTTGATTAAGTCAGATGTAAAAGATTCAACATCATGCTCAGGATAATCAATATTCACTTCAATATGAGCAAGTGTCTCCACCAAGACATGACGCAGACGACGAATATTCTGGGACAGTTGTCCATCTACCTGCTTCAAAGCCACCGAAAAAGCTTTATCTGATTTGGAGCGGATTAAGTCAATGACACCCTCCGCCTGACTCAGATCAATACGACCATTCAGAAAAGCACGTTTCGTAAATTCACCTGGCTCAGCCAGACGTATATTTTGCAGCAATAGTAAATCCATCACCCGTTTGACGGCTACGACCCCGCCATGAGTGCTGATTTCTACGACATCTTCTGTCGTAAAAGAGCGTGGCGCCCGCATCACTGTAACTAAAACTTCCTCCACCTTTTCCTGGCTTTGAGGATCTATAATATGTCCATAATGTACTGTGTGAGTTGGAGCCTTGCTTAGAGGTGTTTTACTACGGAACAAAGCCTCCACTTCTGTGACCGCTTCTGGACCGCTGACTCGTACAACCGCAATGCCGCCCTCGCCGACAGCCGTTGCAATGGCAGCTATAGTATCACTCAGCATAAAGTTTCTACCTCCTATCAAGTAGAAACGACATTGCCGTCCTTCATCAAGGACGGCAGCCGTTTCAGCGAGAAATATAAGAAAAAAAGCAATGGCTTCTGCATCTTGCAGAGAGCCATTGCGTCGGATTATTTTTTAGCAATGATGACGCGCCGATTGGGCTCGTCCCCCTTGCTGTATGTTCTAACCAGCGCATGCTGTTGGAGCTTGGCATGAATCAGCTTCCGCTCCTGTGACGGCATTGGCTCCAGTACCACTTCCTTGCCATAACGAATAGCCTGGTTCGCCAACCGATCTGCCAAATCCTCCAGCGTTTTTTGCCGACGTGCACGAAATTGCTCGGCATCCAGCACAATTCGGATGAACTTGTCAGAATGACGGTTGGCAACGATATTCGTCAGGTACTGCAATGCATCCAACGTCTGTCCTCTGCGGCCGATCAACATACCGAGCGACGGACCGGAGATATCCAGTGTACTTTCATCCTTGCGGTGGCGGACATCGACTTTAACGTCCAGTCCCATTCCTGCTGCTGTTTCACGGATGAAACGCACCGCCTCTTCATAAGCATCTATATGTCCCGAGGGTGCTTCCATGTTCATCTGTGCTTCCTGTGCAACAGGCCCAGTTTCTTTTGATAAAGCCTGTCCCACGCTAGAAGGTGCTTGAGCCGATACATGAAGTTCAGCCGCGTGTGTGGTTTCAGGAGACGGCTCAGAGAGCAGCGTAAGCTCCACCTTCGCCTTCTTGACCCCGAGCCACCCCAGGAATCCTTTTGACGGCTGTTCCAACACGCTTACGGTTACCCGTTCACGGCTTACTCCCAACTGGGAGAGTCCTTGTCTTACAGCATCTTCAACGGTTTTTCCTGATGTCACGACTTTGGTCATCTCGACTTTTTAGCCCCCTTCGTGTTTTTACCACCTTTTTTCTTACTATTGGAGGAACCTGTTTTCGCGAGACTGGCTGTTTTCACATTCGCCAGTGCTGCTTCTTTATCCTTATTCCGATAAAGGAAATAGTTTTGAATGATCGTGTAAATATTACTGTAGAACCAGTACAACGGCAAAGCGGATGGGAAGTTGTACGACATGAACAGAATCAGCACCGGATAGACGTACAGCAAAAATTGCATCGGTCCCTGCTGCGGCGTCGGATTCATTTTCATCATCATCCAAGTTTGGACAAATGTCGTAATCGCTGCCAAAATCGGCAGGATAAACAAGTGATCCGGTTTACCTAACTGGAGCCACAAGAAGTCATGATCCCGCAATGCCGAGTTATAATAAATGGCATTATAAAGCGCGATAAAAATTGGCATCTGTACTACCAAAGGAAGACAGCCAGCCATCGGGTTGACCTTGTTTTCCTGGAACAACCTCATCGTCTCTTGCTGGACTTTTTCAGGCGTATCCTTGTATTTCGCTTGGATTTCTTTTAATTGCGGCTGAATGGCCTGCATAGCTTTGGAACTACGTACTTGCTTGAGTGTAAGCGGCAAAATAATGGTTCGCACGATAATCACCAGAATCAGTACGGCCAGGCCATACTCTCCAGAGAACCATTGGGCAAATGTATCTAACGCATACGAAAACCAGTAAACGACATATCTTTGCCAAAACGATCCATTGGCCAAGTCTGCCGTCGTGTAAGAATTGTGGGCCGTCTGGGCACATCCGGACAGCACAGCAACAAGTGCCAATAAGGCAATCAGGAGGAACCATTTTCCTCGTTGAGTCTTCAAACGCGACACTTCATAACCCCTTTCTTAACCAATCCATTCCAACGTAAATCATACCATATCCTGTAGGACAAAGATACTGACTATCGGCGTGAAGACTTGAGCAGCGAGGCTTTGCGTAGAACGTGCAGCACGCTTTTCTCCAGCTCTTGATACGACATTGTAACCGCACCTTTACGAACGATAAAAATCAGGTCAATCTGCTCCACCAATTCATGTTCATGATGGCGCACAATTTCCTTAACGATTCTGCGCATCCGGTTGCGAACTACTGCATTGCCGATCTTCTTGCTGGCCGAAATTCCGACGCGGAACTGCTCTACCTCTCTGCGGCGGAACCAGTACACCACAAACTGATGGTTGGCAAAAGATTTGCCATGGCGGTATACGCGCCCAAAGTCCGCCCGGTGTCGTAGACGCAATTTTTTTTGCACGGCGCTTCTCCTTGCTCATCTCTTTTACACATGTCGGTAAGCTTACCCTTACCCTTTATATAGTAAGAAGTATGGACAACATTCCAACATGGTAATCTCGCTTATTTTATATCCGTTTTCAAAAGCTTCATCTAATATAGGACAGGATGCTGGACTTCTCCCTCTTCTTTCACTACATTATTACAACAATAGAAGAAGGGATCCGATCCCTGAATACCTCAATTATGAAAAAAAAGACCACCGTAGTGGTCTTTATGCACGCATTACGCACTCAATACTTTTCTACCTTTTTGGCGACGAGCTGCCAAAACTTTACGGCCATTCTTCGTGCTCATTCTTTTACGGAAGCCGTGAACTTTTTTACGTTTGCTGACATTCGGTCTGAAAGTCGGTCTCATTGTGCTGCACCTCCTTACAAGGAATACGTTTTATATGGAATATACCTAACGTAGCAATCTCCACAAAAAACACCTTTGTACATTTAACCACAAATAGCGGCCAAAGTCAATGTACTTGTGAATCCTCTCCCTCTTTTTCGAATCAGGAAGCCTCCTCCCCTTCCCCCGCTCACTCACTTCGCTCTTTTATTCCCTTATTTCAAAAAATTTCTTTCGCCTCTCCTCCATCATCAGCATTCTATTGGTAGTTTTCACTCCTCCAAAAACTGCTCTTTTTAATTCCTTCATTCTTTGATTTGAATCCATCCTATTTTCAGATCGACGTTATCGGGTTCGTTCAAAAATAATGTCGGAAACGTTACCGGAAATTTTCAACAGAAAAATAAGCCTCTGTGACCAAAAGGCAACGGCTGTTATACACAGATCCACAAAAAGAACTGAATTGTGATTTAAATGGTCATAACCTGTGCATAACATTTTAGAGTAAAAAAGAGTTATTGTCGAAAACTGAACAAATTATAAACAATATCTTGTGTTGTGAATAAAAATTGTACACAACAGATTGAATTTGTGGATAAATAACCACCAGTCATTGAAATACAAGGCTTCTTTTGCTATGATGATATTACTTTTGAATGTGAATATGTTGTTTTACCCTCCATATTATCAACACCCTGTGGATAAAGTTGTGAACAAGTTCAATTTATCCATCTTTTTATTTTTGTGCGGATTTGGGATTCTGGGGATATATTCTACATTTTTCATTTGATTTCGACATATTGCAGTCCCGTTTTGGCCTGCGGGATCAAGAGAACGGATCGTGCCGCACATTCCCTCCTGAGAAATATCGCCTCTCTTCTGCTGATCAGCAGCGGAATTTCCATTAGCTATTTTTCAGGGTCATTTTGTGCTGCGTTCTCTCACCACACTGCCGCATGATTTAGGCGGCGGTATGTCTTTTTATGGCCTTCAACAACATTTTTGGGATTTTAGGCGTTTTGCCGAAGCGCCGAGAGCAGCTCTCTGCAGCTTAATTCGGTAAAATGTCAGGATTTAAAAGGAGTGACGTCTGTGGACAGCCATACCTCTGAACTATGGCAGCAAATTCTATCCATTATACAAACCAAGCTGAGTAAGCCGAGTTACGACACTTGGTTTAAGGCTACCAAGGCAGCGAAACTAAATGACCACTCCATTGTGATTTCTGCACCGACAACTTTTGCCGTGGAATGGCTTGAAAGCCGCTATACCAAGCTAGTCGGAGCAACGGTTTATGAAATTTTGGGCAAACAGCTAGAGGTCAAGTTCGTTATTGAAGAGAACAAGCCCGCCGAGGTCGACCTTCAGCAACAACCTCAGCAGCAGCCGGTCGTTCATGAAGAAGCTGTGTCCCATATGCTGAATCCCAAATATACATTCGATACATTCGTCATTGGATCGGGGAACCGTTTTGCCCATGCGGCATCGCTGGCCGTCGCCGAGGCGCCGGCCAAAGCTTACAATCCGCTGTTTTTATACGGTGGTGTGGGGCTGGGAAAAACGCATCTGATGCACGCTATCGGGCACTATATTTTGGAGCACAATCCGACCAGCAAGGTCGTTTATTTATCGTCGGAGAAGTTTACGAATGAATTCATTAATGCCATCCGGGACAACCGCGGGGAAAGTTTCCGGAATAAATATCGGAACATCGATATTTTGCTCATTGATGATATTCAATTCATTGCGGGCAAGGAATCGACGCAGGAGGAATTTTTCCACACGTTTAACGCGCTTCATGAGGAACGCAAGCAGATTATAATCTCAAGCGATCGGCCGCCTAAAGAAATTCCAACGCTGGAAGAACGGTTGCGCTCTCGCTTCGAGTGGGGACTTATTACGGATATTCAGCCGCCGGATCTGGAGACGAGAATTGCTATTCTTCGGAAAAAGGCGCGGGCGGAAAACCTGGATATTCCCAATGAGGCCATGATGTATATTGCTAATCAAATTGATACGAACATCCGTGAGCTGGAAGGGGCGCTAATACGCGTTGTCGCCTATTCTTCCTTAACAAATCAGGATGTAACAAGTCATCTTGCGGCTGAAGCGTTGAAGGACATTATCCCGTCCAGCCGTCCAAAAATGATCACGATTCAGGATATACAGCATCAAGTCGGGGAATTTTACAATCTACGGCTGGAGGATTTTAAAGCGCGTAAGCGGACGAAGGCTGTAGCATTTCCACGACAAATTGCCATGTACCTGTCTCGTGAGCTAACCGACTATTCTTTGCCGAAAATCGGCGAAGCTTTCGGTGGGCGTGATCATACGACTGTCATTCATGCGCACGAAAAAATCTCCAAATCCATTCAAGTGGATCAGGATCTGTTTAAAGTTATCAACAACCTAATAGAAAAAATCAAAAATCCAACCTGAACAAGTTCAGAGCCTATACACAATTTATACACATGTGGATAGGCTTGATTTTATTAGGGTTACAGTGACTTATCCACATATTCAGTGCGCCTATTACTATTACTAATATATTTTAAAGATATACATCACCTAAATAAGGCCCGCGTCAACGCGTGCTTGAAGGATTAAAACCCGTAGGAGGAACTTATGAAGATCAGCATTCTGAAAAACGTTTTGAACGAGGCTATACAACATGTATCCAAAGCGATATCAAGTCGGACTACGATTCCCATTCTGAGCGGTATTAAGCTGGATGTGAATCACCAGGGAGTAACGCTGACCGCCAGCGATACAGACATCTCCATTCAATCCTTTATTCCGATGGAGGATGGTGACCAAACTGTTGTTCAGGTTGAACAACCCGGTAGTGTTGTGCTGCCAGCCAAATTCTTTGTCGAAATTATCAAAAAGTTGCCGTCTCAGGAGATCCGTATGGAGGTAAAAGACCAATTCCAAACCTTTATCTCGTCCGGTGCAACTGAAATTCAGATTGTTGGCTTGGACCCTGAAGAATTCCCGGTGCTTCCCAACATTGAAGAAAATCAAGTCATCTCTGTGCCAGGAGATTTACTTAAAAATATGATTAAACAGACGGTGTTCTCCATTTCCACCCACGAAACGACACCGATTTTAACCGGCGTGTTGTGGAATCTGGCTGAGGGGGAACTGAAGTTTGTGGCAACGGACCGCCACCGCCTTGCCACCCGCAGCGCTCATTTGGAGACGTCTGAAGGCTTGCGCTTTAGCAATGTTGTCATTGCGGGCAAAACGCTAAATGAGCTGAGCAGAATTATTCCAGACCAAAATATGCTTGTGGATATCGTAGTAGCGGACAATCAGGTATTATTCAAAGTAGATCGGGTGCTATTTTATTCCCGCATCTTGGACGGCACCTATCCTGATACTTCTAGAATTATTCCGACCTCCTACAAAACAGAACTGATTGTGGATACAAAAAGTTTAAGTGAGTCAATTGACCGTGCTTATTTGCTGTCCCGTGAGGAAAAAACGAATATTGTAAAAATGCAGTCGCTGGAAAATGGCGGCTTGGAAATTTCCTCTAGTTCCTCTGAGCTTGGCAAAGTGCGTGAGGAAGTAACTGTGTCCAAATTTGAGGGAGAGCCGCTCAAAATTTCGTTCAACTCCAAATACATGCTCGACGTGCTCAAGGTGATTGATAGCGAGCAGCTGACGATTGCTTTTACCGGCATTATGAGTCCCATTATTTTAAAACCGGCAGATTCCAGCAATGCGCTGTATATCATCCTGCCATATCGCACAACCAACTGACGTTTAGCTTTAACCCACCCGAGGACAAGCGAAAGGATGAACAAGCCTTGAAACAGATATCTATACAGACCGAATACATCAAGCTCGATCAATTTTTAAAATTAGCCGATTGTGTATCCACAGGAGGCATGGCTAAAGCCCTGCTGCAAGAGGGACAAGTCCGTGTGAATGGTGAACCGGAAGAACGTCGCGGAAGAAAACTGTACCCAGGTGACACCGTAGAAGTAGAGGACAATGGAAGTTTCGAAGTTACAGCAGGAGCATGATCGCCTGGGTGGCAAGGACTCCTTTTAGGTACGGAGTAACAAGGGGGACCCTATGTGTTTGTGAACAACATTGTTTTGCAGCAGTACCGGAACTATGAACAGCTGGAGCTGAATGAATTTGGTCCCGTTAATTTGCTAATCGGACAAAATGCGCAGGGCAAAACGAATCTGGTAGAGGCGATTTTTGTATTGGCTTTAACCAAAAGTCATCGAACGTCCCGCGACAAAGAGTTAATCTCTTTCGGGGCTACTTCCACTCACCTAGCTGCGGATGTGGATAAAAAATACGGGAAAATCAGACTGGATCTCGCGTTATCCACACAAGGCAAAAAAGCAAAGATCAACGGACTGGAGCAGCGAAAACTGAGCGATTTTATCGGTTCGTTAAATGTGGTCATGTTTGCACCTGAGGATCTCGAAATCGTCAAAGGAACACCGGGGGTTCGCCGCCGGTTTCTTGACATGGAAATTGGACAGGTTGCGCCAGGATATCTGTATCATTTGCAGCAATACCAGAAAGTATTGGTGCAGCGAAATAACCTGCTCAAGCAAGCTTGGGGTAAGGATATGGCTTCAGTGCAGCTGATGCTGGAGGTATGGAATGAGCAACTTGTTGAGCATGGTGTTAAAATTGTTAAAAAGCGGAAACAATTTATAACAAAGCTACAAAAGTGGGCTCAGGCCATTCATGAAGGGATTGCAGGTGGGACAGAAGAGTTAAAATTAACCTATGTTCCCTCCTTCAGTGAGCCAGAGGAAGAAGATGAAGCTGTCTTATTGGAGCGATTTATGATAAAGTTATCCCAAATGAGGGAACAGGAAATCCGCCGTGGCATGACTTTGGCGGGACCCCATCGTGATGATTTGGCCTTTGCCATTAACGGCAGAGAAGTGCATACGTATGGCTCGCAGGGGCAACAGCGGACGACGGCCCTGTCCTTGAAGCTGGCCGAAATAGAGTTAATTCATGAAGAAATTGGTGAATATCCTGTCCTGCTGCTGGATGATGTTTTGTCCGAGCTGGACCCCTATCGTCAGACTCAGCTGATCGAGACTTTCCAAAGCAAGGTACAGACCTTTATCACGGCAACCGGGGTTGAGACTTTGAACGCAGAACGACTCAAGGATGCCAATATTTATCACGTCCACGACGGGCATGTGGAACACTAAGGAGTGAGTGACCGCTATGTATATTCATCTGGGTGGAGAAAAAATCATCCGCTCTTCAGAGCTTGTGGCTATTTTCGATATCTCGATTGAAAAATCCTCTAAAATCTCCAAGCAATACGTGAACCACGCCCAACAGCAGAAGCATGTCGAGATGATTGGCGAAGAGGAAGCCAAGTCCATCGTAGTGACTCAGAATACGGTGTATTATTCCCCCATCTCCTCAACAACACTCAAAAAGCGGGCAAACCAGTTTGTTGCCAATGCTTAACCATAGAATCTATAGAAGTAGGTGAAAGGCATGTCTATGAATCAACCGTCTTATGATGCGGGCGAGATTCAGGTCCTTGAGGGCCTGGAAGCGGTTCGGAAACGTCCCGGGATGTATATTGGCTCCACGAGCGCCAAAGGTCTCCATCATTTGGTCTGGGAAGTTGTGGACAACAGCATTGACGAAGCGCTGGCGGGTTACTGTGACAGCATTCAAGTTGTCGTTCACGAAGACAATAGCATTACCGTTACAGATAACGGTCGCGGTATTCCAGTAAGTGAACACGCCAAAATGAAAAAATCTGCGCTGGAAGTCGTTATGACCGTGCTTCACGCAGGTGGTAAATTTGGAGGCGGAGGGTACAAGGTATCCGGTGGTCTGCACGGGGTTGGTGTATCCGTAGTAAATGCCCTCTCCAGCAAAATGATCGTGCATGTTAAACGGGACGGACATCTGTATGAGCAGGAATATCATCGTGGTGCTCCGCAGTATGATGTCAGAGTCATCGGTGACACAGACGAGACGGGTACCCAAACGACTTTTTATCCTGACGATCAAATCTTTACAGAAACGACCGTATATGACTATGATACGCTCCAGACACGGATTCGTGAGTTGGCTTTCCTGAACAAAGGTATTGCAATCAGCTTGACTGATGAACGGACGGGCGCCAGCGATACATTTCACTACGAGGGCGGAATCAGTGAATATGTGCAATTTTTGAATCAAAAAAGAGAAGCGCTGCATGAACAGCCGATTTATGTCGAAGGCTCGCGTGATATGATTCAAGTCGAAGTGGCATTGCAATATAACGACAGCTATACCGAGAATATTTATTCTTTTGCCAACAACATCAACACCCATGAGGGCGGAACTCACGAATCAGGTTTCAAGAGTGCATTAACCCGGATTATTAACGATTATGCACGTAAAAATGGCTTGATTAAGGACAACAACGCCAACTTGACCGGTGACGATGTGCGTGAAGGATTGACGGCGATTATCTCCGTCAAAATTCCAGAACCACAGTTTGAGGGTCAGACCAAGACAAAGCTTGGTAACAGTGAGGTGCGAGGGATTGTCGAATCCCTATTCGCAGAGAAACTCCAGGAATTCCTAGAGGAAAATCCGTCTGTTTCCCGCCGGGTGGTTGATAAATCTTTACAAGCAGCACGTGCCCGGGAAGCAGCGCGTAAAGCGCGTGAGCTTACACGTCGTAAAAGTGCGCTGGAAATCAGTTCGCTCCCAGGCAAACTGGCGGATTGCTCCTCTAAGGATGCTTCGATTAGTGAACTGTACATCGTCGAAGGTGACTCAGCAGGAGGATCGGCCAAGCAGGGTCGTGATCGTCACTTTCAAGCTATTTTGCCGATTCGCGGTAAAATCCTGAATGTTGAAAAGGCACGCTTGGACCGTATTTTGTCCAGTGATGAAATCCGGTCGATGGTAACAGCAATGGGTACAGGGATCGGAGACGACTTTGACATCGCCAAAGCCCGTTATCACAAGGTCATTATCATGACAGATGCGGATGTCGATGGTGCCCATATTCGTACGTTGTTGCTGACGTTCTTCTATCGGTACATGCGTAAAATCATTGATGCAGGCTATATTTATATTGCTCAGCCACCACTATTCAAAGTGGAGCGTAACAAAGTTGTACGTTATGCGAACTCCGAGGCGGAACGTGATGAGATCATCAGGGAATTTGGAGAAAACGCGAAATACAATGTACAGCGCTATAAAGGCTTGGGTGAGATGAATGCGACCCAACTTTGGGAAACTACGATGGACCCTGAGAGTCGTACTATGCTTCAGGTAACTGTCAGTGACGCGATGTTGGCTGATACACTGTTCAATACCTTAATGGGTGATAATGTAGAACCTCGCCGCGACTTTATCCAAGAACATGCGAAGTACGTGAAAAATCTTGATTTTTAATGTTAACGTTCCTTCCTAGTGACTGTTTTATGTGCTCATTAGGTAGTATTTTGTAGGAGTTCACAAGGGGCGCCCAAATGGGCGTCCCTTTTCTTCTCATTAACCAGCCCGGGTGTATTTGAATATTTGAACTCATTGTTTTAGGCTTTTTTCTTAGAGCGTATGGTTTTACCCGTGGATGAAGAGTACCGGCCGTAGCCTACTGCATATCTGAATATTTTATGATAGAGGCTCTTGTTTGGAAGAGAAGAGAACACCTTAATTGCTGGTCTCGTATTAACCTCCAGAATCCACGGATAATTTTGCTGATCCAGTCCCACATCTAATCCAATTTCCCTTAAACGTGGGTATCTTTTTTGCAACTGCCAGGCTACCCGTTCGCCCATTTTTGATAATTTTTGCTCCAGTCGTACAGCTTCCTTTACATCCATGTATGGAGCGACTAGCTCATTGAAAAAGCGCGTTGTCCCACCGCTGTGATGATTGGTGACGACTTTGTCAGGAGCAGCTACGCGTCCTACAATAAGCGTTGTTTCCCATTGGTGTCTCAAATTCATCTGGGTTAATACCCTCAGATCGAAAGGGCGTGCTTCATGCTGAAGAAGTGGAATTCCACGCTGGATCAGATATGGACGTTTTCGTATGCGGGAAGTAACCACTTTATGCAGATCTTCTAGACTTTCGAAGGTGAAGGTATCTACTTCATAGCGAAGCACATACCAAGTTCTCTCTTCGATAATTCCTTCTTCTGTCGGTGGAAGCGGCTCTGTCAGCCTCTCTGCCCGCATAACCCCTTTTCCATAAGTACCGTTATCCGGCTTAATATAGACAGTACCATACACGGCCAACATTTCGTTCAAGTGATCAAATGTGTACAACCGTGTTTCTGGTACATAAGCCGCCAATGTCGGATTGGGGAGAATGGCATTTGTTTTGGTCCACTTACTGGATACTCGCTGAATAGACAAGTAATCTCATCCCTTTCTTTTCGAAATATGAGTCATGTACTTGGAATCCGCAACACTTTGACAAAACAAGGGAAACTAAAGGACAAGCGCGTAAAACAATGATATAATAGAGAAATACGGCGTTTTTCGGAATTTTGCTAAGTGAACCCTGACCGTATACGTATTGTATGTGGAAAAGGCCCTTAGGGTGGGGGCTAATCCCCAGCTCTGGGGAATTTGTTATGATCAGGGCTTGTGAGTTGTACAAGAGATAGCAATCTGCTACACGCAGAAAGAGAATGACGAGGGATTTACGCTGTAAAGAGGACAATGCGTTTAATTGTGCTCTTTTTGTGAAAGTAATATAATTACACAGATGAGGATTTCAGCCAAAATCCTGCGCAGAGAGCGGAGTGTATAGGCAGTATCTTGTTAGGCTTTTCACATAGAGAGCATTGTATTGAAGGATAAGAAGGAGGACCAGCATGGCGGATCAAAATAACTCGCAAATCATCAATAGGGATATCGGAGTGGAAATGCGCGAATCCTTTATGGATTATGCCATGAGTATTATTGTTAGCCGTGCCTTGCCTGATGTGCGGGACGGACTGAAGCCGGTACACCGTCGTATTCTGTACGCGATGTCCGAGCTAGGCATGTCGCCAGATAAGCCTTACAAAAAATCGGCAAGAATCGTCGGCGAAGTTATCGGTAAATATCACCCTCATGGTGATACGGCTGTATATGATACGATGGTACGGATGGCGCAGGATTTTTCCTTGCGTTATATGTTGGTGGACGGACACGGTAACTTTGGCTCCGTGGATGGAGATATGGCGGCTGCGATGCGTTACACCGAAGCACGGTTGTCCAAGATTGCCATGGAAATGCTACGTGATTTGAACAAAGAGACCGTTGATTTTATGCCGAACTACGATGGTGAAGAGAGCGAGCCCGTTGTATTACCTGCACGTTATCCTAACTTGCTGGTGAATGGCGTCGGCGGAATTGCAGTCGGGATGGCTACCAATATTCCTCCGCATAACTTGGGAGAGGTTATCGATGGTGTACAAGCACTGATCGAAAACCCTGACATTACGCCGATGGAACTTATGGATTATATTCAAGGGCCGGATTTCCCGACAGCAGGTTATATTTTAGGACGCTCTGGTATTCGTCAGGCGTACCAGACTGGTCGCGGATCTGTGACCATGCGTGCGAAGACCACCATAGAAGAGATTGGCAATAAAGCACGGATTATCGTGCATGAGCTGCCTTACCAAGTGAATAAGGCTCGTCTGGTCGAGAAAATTGCCGAATTAGTACGTGACAAACGTATTGAAGGCATTACGGATCTTCGGGATGAATCGGACCGTACGGGTATGCGTGTCGTTATTGAGTTGCGTAGAGACGTGAACCCGAATGTCGTTCTGAATAATTTGTTTAAACATACGGCCATGCAGTCGAATTTCGGTATTAATATGCTGGCCATTGTAAACAACGAACCGAAGATTTTGAACCTGAAGGATGTCTTGTATCATTATCTCAAACATCAGGTCGAGGTTATTCGTCGCCGGACAGAATTTGATCTGAAAAAAGCCGAAGCTAGAGCACACATTCTGGAAGGCTTGCGCATTGCCCTTGATCATCTGGACGAAGTTATTGCCTTGATTCGTTCTTCCCAAACTGCAGAAGCAGCTCGTGAAGGACTGATTGAGCGTTTCTCGCTCACTCTTGAGCAGTCTCAGGCTATTCTGGATATGCGTCTGCAACGCTTAACCGGTTTGGAACGTGAGAAGATCGAGAACGAATATAACGAGTTAATACAAAAGATTGCGGAATACCGTGAGATTTTGGCGAACGAGCATCTGGTACTCAACATCATTAGCGAAGAGCTGAATGAACTTAAGGAACGTTTCGCTGATGACCGTCGCACTGAAATTACAGTGGGTGAAGAGAGTATTCTGGATGAGGACCTCATTCCGCGTGAAGATGTTATTATTACTGTAACCCATACGGGATATATCAAACGCCTTCCTGTTACTACCTATCGCAGTCAAAAGCGCGGTGGTCGTGGTGTAGTGGGGATGGATACCAAAGATGAGGATTTCGTAGAGCATCTGTTCATTACGAATTCACATCATCATTTGTTATTCTTTACCGACAAGGGCAAGGTATATCGGATTAAGGCCTATGAGATTCCTGACCTTAGCCGGACAGCCCGGGGGACACCGATTATTAACCTGATTCAGATTGAACAGGGTGAGTCGATCAATGCGGTAATTCCAATCGAGGAATTTGTGGAGGATAGCTATCTATTCTTTGCGACCCAGCATGGAATCATTAAGAAGACACCACTTGACGACTATGCAAATATCCGCAAAGGTGGCTTGATTGCCATTAACTTGCGTGAAGATGACGCCCTGATCGAAGTGAAGCTGACGGACGGACAGCAGGAAATGATTATTGGTACAGCACAAGGCATGTCTATCCGTTTCCCTGAAAGTGATGTACGGTCTATGGGCCGTAGCGCTACAGGGGTTAAAGGGATCAACCTTGATGAGAGTGATGCTGTAATAGGTATGGACATCGTAGATACCAGCCTGGATATCCTGATTGTAACGGCCAAAGGTTATGGCAAGCGTACCCCTGTTGCGGATTATCGTATCCAAAGCCGTGGAGGTAAGGGGATCAAGACGATTAATGTTACGGATAAAAATGGTCCGGTTGTCGGTCTCAAGGTTGTAAAAACCGAAGAGGATCTGATGATCATTACAGCTAGTGGCACCTTGATTCGGACTAGCATGGGGGAAATCTCCACGATGGGTCGGAATACACAAGGGGTAAGGCTGATTAATATTCGCGATGATGATTCGGTTGCAACTGTTTGTCGAGCGAACAAGAATGAGGAGCAGGATGAACTGCTTGAAGAATTATTAGAGGATGGGGAAGCTGGAGAGGGCTCCTCTCTATCATCTGTTGAACCAACTCTCGAAATGAATACAGAAGATACGGAAGGTAACGACCCAGAATCTTCTGAGGGCGAATAAGAGCCTGCATATGGAAACAACATTAGTTATTAAATTTTAGATGGAAGAGACTCTCTGACTATTTGGTCGGGGAGCCTTTTTCTTTTTCTGGCTAACGAATTCAGACAAGTATGCTTTAAATGGCATAAAATGAATGTACAGGATCAATCCCAAGTAATATAATGACATCATAACTGGCAGCTGGAGCAGCTGTTGTGAGAACAGAGAGGTTGACCATGACAACTGTACCCGTACCCGAATTAAAAGCAGGACTTAGATTGCAAAGCGATGTATTTACAGAAATGGGCAGCTTGCTGCTACCAAAAGGGCGCATTCTGCTACCGCGTGACTTGGAGATTTTACAGGCGTTCCTGATCCAGCAAGTTGAGGTAGGAACGGATGATCTTACAAAATCCAGTGGCGAGTCTACGACTGTTCGATCTGGAATATCGGAATCGCAAGGTCCTTCGTTAGATGGGCGAGATGAATCTGAACAATTTCAGGATGAGTATGACAAAATGGTGATGCTCGTTAAGAACGCATTTCAATCGGTACTCGTCTCTAATTTATCTATATATGAACTGCGAGGACAATTGGAGTCCTTACTGGTGCACATTCAGCGCTATAATGTAATGACCTATACTCCGCCTGCCATGATCGAAGTGGACTATATTTTTCACAACGCCGTGCTAACCTCCCTTACTTCCTACTCCATTGCACAATGGATCGGATTACCTCAAAAGGATTGGATGCAGGTGGCTTTTGCTGGATTGCTTCATGACATAGGGAACGCTAAAATGGACCCGGCCATTCTGTACAAGCCCTCCAAACTAACGTGGGAAGAGCAAGAAGAAATACGTAGTCATACATCACTAGGATACCAGCTGCTTAAAAATGTGAAAGCCATTAACGAAGGTGTGCGTTTGGCAGCTCTTCAGCATCATGAGAAAGTGGACGGTACTGGATATCCACTGCGTCTTAAAGGGGAACAAATCCACATCTACGCTAAAATCGTTGGAGTAGCTGATGTGTTCCATGCTATGACTCTAGAGAAAACATACCGGCCTGCCCAATCACCGTATCTGGTTCTGGAGCAAATCAAGTCAGAATCATTTGGAAAGCTGGACCCAAGTGTCGTACAAGTTTTTATTCATAAGCTAACCCAATTCAATAATGGAACCAAGGTGCGCCTCAATGATAACCGTACAGGGGAAATTATATTTGCTGATCGAGATCATCCGACTCGTCCGTTGATTCAAGTAGATGGGGAAATCATTAACCTAATGCTGCAAAGAGAGCTTTATATCGAGTGTATTGTTACTTAACTAAGTATTTTTAAAAAAACAGTTGCACAATATAAAGAAAGTATGATATATTATTTCTTGTCGCTTCAAGTGTTATCAAAAAGAGTGAAAAACACTTTTGAAAAAAAGTGTTGACATAACTCTAGGAAATATGATACACTATAAAAGTTGCTGAGGGGTTGAAAGAAACGCCGAGGCAGACAATGAATGTTTGATCTTTGAAAACTGAACAACGAGTGAGTAAATGATTTTGTTCGCAAAATCAAACAAGAGATATTTTATCTCGTCAGTTTCAAAATGAGCTTATCGCTCTTTCTATAAATCAACTTCGGTTGGTCTTTAATGGAGAGTTTGATCCTGGCTCAGGACGAACGCTGGCGGCGTGCCTAATACATGCAAGTCGAGCGAGGTTATGTAGAAGCTTGCTTCTACATAACCTAGCGGCGGACGGGTGAGTAACACGTAGGCAACCTGCCCACAAGACAGGGATAACTACCGGAAACGGTAGCTAATACCCGATACATCCTTTTCCTGC